>NZ_CAXIQF010000008.1:0-701480 GCF_964030855.1 Spiroplasma endosymbiont of Cantharis lateralis | reverse complement strand
AGCTCTTTCTTGAGCTGATTTTGTTTCCTTATTAATTGGGTCTTGATAACATCCTGAGTTTTGACCAGGTAAACAACTTGGAAGAGTTACTTTTCCTAGTGCATTTTTATATACTTTTACAAAGTCATTAGAATTGACTCCATATAGTCTATCTGGATCAAGTTCATTTGTTGAATAGTTTTTAATAATTTTATTTGGATTTGAAGACGTTGTCTCTTGTAAAATTGGGTTTTTCAGAAATTCTTGAGAAAGTATAGAGTTCTTATCCCTATATTGCTCTCCTTGGTAGTTATAAAGTACTTCAGAACCTATTATTTTAGAATTAAGTTTTAAATCCTTTTCAATTTCACTAATTTGCAATTCAGCCTTTTCATTAAAACTCTTTCTTGTATTTTGTTCAAAACTGTTTGTTAATAATGGAGCAGTAGTTGAAAAAAGAGCTGCCATAGATAGTAGAAACTTTGCTTTCATTAATTTATCCCCCTTGTATTTGAATTATCAATTTCTTTAATGTTTGAATATAAGTAATCTATATATTCAGCTCTATTTGAGAAAAATTTATCATTTAGTCAAAATTGTTCAACTTCAATCTCAATTAAATTATTTCTAAAATTTAATAATTTCATAATGTAATACATTAAATTAGTTTTGTCTTTAAAATAGTATTTTATTCCATAAAAATCAAAATAATAAATAGTTGTCTCTTCAAAATCTAAACTATACAACTCATCATAGTTATTTTTACCTTGTACTAATTCTGAAAATAAAACCTTTTTACTTGGTATAAGTAAATGTTGATAATACATATTCCTTTGCTTCTTCAAATTTTGTAAAGTATCTATATTCGTTTTTGTTCAAATGAATATTTATAGAAAATTTGATATTCTTCTTTTTCCAAATTTTTCTAGCATGCTTTGAAGAGCCATTTGTTCATTATCAAATCTGCCTCCAAAAAAATCTGTATATCTTTCGCCAATTTTTCCACTAATTAAAATATTCCTCTAATAAAATATTTACAAGATCATCCTTATTTTCATTTTTATAGTTTTTGTCTTTAGAAGAGAAATAAACTTTTTTTCCATTCATTAAAGTCTCATTAATAATATCTCTTTTTAATTGAATAATAGCATCATCATAAGTTGGAAAGTATCTTTCCTGATATAAATATATATCATTTTTAATAGGTTTTTTTAATTGGGTCACTCTAAAGATTTTTGAAGGATCAAATTTTTTTGATGAAAGAATAAAATTTGTCATTTGATATTCTAATCTTTGATGAGTATCTGGTATTAATAATTGATAAGTTTTTGTACTACTTATAGGTATAAAATCTAGAATCTCAATAACAATTGAAGTTATAATTAAAGCCTTTTGTGCCTTAACAGATAAATCCAATACCTTTGTTACATATCTTTCAAAAACTCCATTATTTTGGGCTACTTTTTTTTTGAATATCTGAAACTAAATCATTAAATTTACTCTCAGCAAAATCTATACTCTTATCTGCAAGATGTTTAAGAATATTTTTTTATTTCATTTGAATCTTTTCTTGAGTTATTGAACTTACTAAATTCCTTTTTATTGACTAAAAAGTCTGTTATATAAGTTGCATCTTCAATACCAATTTTTTCTACAAAATCTTTTCATTCTTTTCTTGTATCAAATTTTAAAAAGAAATTATAATAAATTTTAGAGAGCATTAGAATTATCCTCTTGTGTGATATTTGTAAATCTAAAAGCCTCCTTCATTTGATATAGATAAATTGAACATAATGTTGAAAAAATCCATACTTTTAATATTTTTTAGACTATTAACAGCTGCATTGGATTCTCCAATAAGGCCATTTTTTGTTATTAAATATTTAAAGTCAGATAGTTCCCTTTCCGCCTTAAATCCTTCAAAAACAGTATTCACAGTAAAGTTTTCTAAACTTCCAAATCTATGTTCTAAAATACCTAAATCTACAATTGAATTGACATTCATTGTCACTAAAAACATTAATTGTTCTACCAAATAAACAATTGTAGAGCTTATTAAATTAAATAAGGCTTCTTTTGCACTCCCTGTTTCAGAGCTTACTAACTCTCAATTATTTTTATTTAAAATAATATTTTGTATATCTGAAGTTGATTCAATTATTGAATCACCTGTATAGACACCATCTTTTTCATCAATTTGTTCCAGATGATAAAGTCCTGGGGAGTTATAAATCTTATCAATTTTTGCCTTATCAACTTCAGTTGGATTTATAACTGATAAATCATTAACTTGACTATCTAAAAACTTATCTCCACTTTTAGTTGTATATTCTAATTCTAATGAGTTTTCTATTTGTTGTTTCAAACCTTCTTTTGTATATGCTAAATTTCCATAATTATATAAATCTTTACTTGGAAGGGAATTATTGTTTAAAAAATTTGAGTAATAATCCTCTTCTAAATCAGATTTATTTTCATATTCCTTACCATTTGAATAGTAAACTTTTTCTATTTTATCAAGATAACTTTTTTCAACTGCTTCTTTTGCAATTTGTTCATTAGATTCAGAAATAGCTTTACCATTTGCATCTTTATAAACTATTGTTTCATCATTTGAATCAGCTAAAACCTCAGGATATAGTTGTCCTAGCGAATCCATTACATAATCATCTACATTTTTATTTGTTTTTGTTTCTTTTATTTCATAAGAGTTTTCAATATAATCAAAAACCTCTTCAAAAGTTTCAAATTTATTTTCACCAAGAATTAATTGATTATAAACATCTTGATATTTTTGAGACTTTACTCCACTTTCTTTATTATATAAAAAATAGTCGATAGCCTCCATTTTTGAGTCAAATTTTTCTCCAAATAATTGATAATATAAATTATTGTTAGGATTTTTTCAATCACCATTTTCATCAATGTTACGACTACATGCTACTACCATTGATGCAGAACTTGCTCCAATAGATAGTGTACTAATATTGTTAGTATCTTTTTAATACTTCTCACCCTCTCTATTATTTTTTAATGTATTTAAAAATATCTTTTAAAAATTTTTGAATGCTAAATTGATTATTAATGATTCTGAATTTTATGTATGAAATAAATTCAGTAAAAAATATTATTGAAATATTTAACATAAATACTACTAATATGAAAATAATAATAATTGAACTATTATTTTTTGCAATTTCATTAATAGTTGCTGAATTGCTCTTAATATTAAATTTAATATTATTATATTGAGTTAATTCACTTATCATTAATCTATTATTTTGAATATTTTTAAATAATGTTTTTTGATATTGATTAATATTAATTATACTTTTAAAAATAGTTGAATTATAACTAGAAATATCTAGCAACTTATACGTTCTTATTTTTTTAAAACTTAGATTATATTCATAAGCTATTTCTTTATCAATGCCTATTGTATTAATAATATTAAAGTAAATTGAAGGCTCAATATTTGTCTTAAAAAAATAATTAAATCCATATCTTTTAAAATCTTTATAAATATATCTAAGTTCATTATCTTCAATATCTATGTTTTTAATATCCTTTCATAAAAAAGAATTTATGACATTTAATCAGTAATCCATTTCATATTCTTTAAAGTATAAAAAACTTTGAAAAACCTCGATATAACTTCTTTCAGTTATTTCATCAATTTCTAAGGGATTACTAATATAATTTATAAGATAAAAATAAAATATATCTTTATAAAAATTGTTAATAAGACCTATTTGAAAATCGCTTGCGTTATTAATTTTTAATATAAGTTTGCCATTTTTAAAGTCCAGTTGAGAGACCAAGAATTTTAGTTCATTAATTTTTTGATCATCTCATAAATAATTATTTTTTAGTGTTTGATTAAATTTTTCTAAACCTCTATAAAAATTGCTTGATTCTTTAAATCAAACTGTTATATTAGACATTATTTTTTCAAAATCCTCAGATTTCATTAAATTTTTTCAAATTAAATTTATTCCGTCACTTTTGTTATATTCATTGTTAATTTTATAATCATATACATTACAAACCGGATATATTTCTTTATTTACATATACAATTTCAGTATTATAACCCTCACAAAAATTAAGCATATATTTAGTATATTCATCAAAAATGACTTCATTTTTATAATTAATAATATTTAAATTTTTAAAATTTATATTATGAATAGGATTATTTAAAGCTGCAGCAATTAAATTAATATCTTCAAAGGAAAAATTTAATTTTTTCTTATTTTTTGAAACTTCATCTACTATTTCATAAGAAACTCTTCTTTCTGAAATATTTTTTTGAACAATTGTTAAATGTAAAATATTCATTAAAGATAAAATTACAAATAAAGAGCTAAAAATTATACTCGATACTTTATTTGAAATTATCATTACTCCTGAAATAATTAAAAAACAAAATGGAATATACAATATTAATAAGAGTTCTTTTATAAGAAATACTTTAAAAACAAAACCAATATTATTAAATCCTATTATTCAAAAGTGAAATAAAATAAATATTGAGTGAATAGAAGAAGTTACAATTAATAAAATAATAAAACTACTCAATAATCATAGACAAATATATCTAAAAATATATAAATTTCTATATGCATCTCTTTGAAAGAAATAGTGTAGTGTAACCTTTTTTCGGACACATTTTAAAAATACTTTATATATTGATATAAAATATTTGTGAACGAAGAGAGGTTTTATTTTGACTAAGTATTCAATCGATCAAAAAATTGAATTAGTATTAAATTTTTATAAATCAAATTTGTTATTATCACAATATTCAAAAGCAGTAGGAATTGATAAATCAAGATTAAAAAACTGAATAAAAACCTATGATGAAAATGGAAGAAGTGGCTTCAAAAAGTCCTTTAAAGCAAATAATGAGGAGATTATAAATTTAAAAAAAGGGCTTAAAAAATCAAAAAGAGAAAGTGAAGATTTAAAATTAAGAGATGAAATGTTTAAAGAATTAAGAGAATTGATTGATAGAAAGAAGTAAATAAGTGAGAGTTAAACACATTTAAATCAAAAGTAGTTTATAACTTTGCAATTAAAAACCCAAATATTGCAATTAGAAGACTTTGTAGACTAATTGATCTAGCAAAAAGTACTTACTATGATTGAATATCAAAAGGTAAACCAAAAATTAAGGCTATTAATTGAGATTTGGTTTTGAGAATTAATGATGTTTATAAAAATGAAGTTAAAATCTATGGATCTAGAAGATTATTGAAGTATTTAAATTTAAATTGTAGTCATAAAAAAGTTCTGCGAATAATGAAGTTTCTAAAGTTAAAACCTAATAACTATAAAATACAAAAGAATAAATCAGTTACTCCAGAAAAAATTGGTAAGTATCCTAGATTATTTAAATATCAAACAGATTTGAAAAATTATGGAGATATTTTCTCTGTAGATATTACAGAGAAAATAATAGCAGGATGCAAACTATATACTTGCGCCTTTTATCATGTAAACACTAAAAAAGTTTATGGTTTGGTAACTAAAAATATTAAAGGTATGAAATTAGTATTAGAGTCATTTTTTAATATGGTTAATGAGTTTGGAACATTTAAACCAAACTCAATTATTCACTCTGATAACGGTTCAGAATTTAAATCTTATCAATATCGTTTAGCTACAATGTGATTTGATTTTGGTTTAAGTATGTCTAGAATAGGCAGATCAACGGACAATGGATATATTGAAGGTTTTTGAAGCACTCTTAAAAGAGAAGCAATCAAGGAAGGTTATAAATACAATGTTGTAAATGAATATATTTATAATTTGAAAATGTATCAATATTTTTATAATACTAATAGAGTTAGTTATAAAATATAGGTGTCCGAAAAAAAGGAACAGTACACTTTGAAAGAAATAGTTAAGAATTTTTACTTTTTTTAAATAATTTATAATTACAAATGATATAAAGGGAATTATGCAAAAATAAATAAATCAATCAACATAATAAACTAAAACATTTATAAGGATTAATTTATTTTCATCAGCTGAGCTTTTTGAATTATACGATAAATTTGATTTATATGTAAAAAAGGCTATATTAAAAATTAAAAAATATATTAAAGTCAGTGAAATTAATATTATTCATGACTTTGCATTTTTAATATGCTCTTTAAAAAAATCAAAATTAATATGCATTTTCCCACCTATTATTCTTACTAAAGTTTTTAAATACTAGTTACTTAATATAAAACAAAATTTAATATGTATAAACTAAATTCAAACTTTTTAGAATTAAATACATAAAATAATCTCAATTTAAAAATTTAAATAAATCTATTTATTATTCACCACATTATACTTTTTTATTATATTCATTATTTACTTCTCCTTTCAAATTCATTTTATCAAAAAATAATTAAATAAGTGTTATTTTTTTAAATAAAAAAAACTTTAAAGTTTAAAACTTTAAAGTACTATCTAATATTTTTTGGAGCTGGAGCAGGTTTTCTTTTATGTTCTGAAATTTTGTGCAAATAATCAACTCTTTCTTTTACTTGAATATCCACTAATTTACCACTAATATAATCATCGATTAAATCATAACTAAAACCTATTTCAGATTCATCTGTTTGATCTTCTCATAAACTTGCAGTTGGAACTCTATTTATAATTGATTCAGGCACACCTAAAATTTTTGCAGCTTCTCTAACCTCTCTTTTTAAAAGATGAACAATTGGTAATAAATCCACTCCTCCATCACCAAACTTTGTAAAATAACCAATATGTCATTCATCAGCATTATCAGTTCCCAAAACTAAATAATTATGAGTTTGAGCCATTGAATAAAGTGTTGTCATTCTTAATCTTGCTTTAGAATTTGCAAGAGCTATTTTTGATTGTTCAATTCCAGATTTATTTAATGAATCTGATAGAACCTCAAATGTTTTAGATAAATCAACTGATACATTTTTTAAATTAAGCTTATTAATTAATTCTAATTTGCATTTTTCATCTAACTCACTTGATTTACATGGCATTCAAACAGTCACATAATCATTTGGAAATGCTTTTTTTGCAAGAGCTGCAACAACAGCTGAATCAATACCACCACTAATTCCTACAATAACACCTTTTTGATTTGCTTTTTTAACTTCTTGTTGTAATCAATTTACTAAATAATCTAAATATTCTTTTAATTGCATACTAATCCATTCACTCCAATTCTATATCAAAAACTTTAACTACATCACCACGTTGGGCTCCTTTTTCTCTTAAGATATTATAAACACCTAAATGTTTAAGTTTTTCATTAAACAGTAGTAAATTATCATAAGTTGAGATTGGAGTTTTTTGATACGCTTTATAAACATCCTCACCTTCAATTCTTCATCTACCATTTCCAAGATTTTTGACTTGAATATCTTTTAAGTCAGATTCAAAGTTATAAACTTTATAATCTTGAGGATTTTCATCTTTTATTTCTCATAAAGGAATATCTTTTACTATTTCTAAAGTAGAACCTATTTCTAATAATAATTGATCAATATTAATTTTAGTCAATCCAGAAACTTCAATAATTTTTTTATCTTTATATTTTTCCTTAAAGTATAAAAGATTTATTTTAGCTTCATCAATATCAATTTTATTAGCTACAATAATTTCAACTCTTTTTTCTAAATTAAAATTATATTCAATAAGTTCTTTTCTAATCAATTCATAATTTTTTACAACATCTTCTGTTGCATAATTTCCTGACATATCAATAACATGACAAATTATTTTACATCTTTCAATGTGTCTTAAAAATTCATGACCTAAACCTTTTCCTAAACTAGCTCCCTCAATTAGTCCTGGCAAATCTGCTACAGTAAAAGTTCTTCCGCTTTTATCTCTACTTACTCCTAATTGTGGATTTAAGGTTGTAAAAGGATAATCTGCAATCTGAGGTTTAGAGTTTGAAATAGCTCTTAATAAAGTAGATTTTCCAGCATTTGGAAGTCCAACAAATCCAACATCTGCTAATACTTTTAATTCCGCTTTAATATTTACTTCTTGTCCTGGGTCTCCTGCTTCAAAAATTGTTGGAGCTTTATTTCTTGAATTTGCAAATCTTGCATTTCCTCTGCCACCTTTACCACCTTGAGCCAAAACTTCTTGTTGTCCATCACTAATAAAATCAAATAATAATTCCTTTGTATCATTATTATAAATAATTGTTCCTACGGGGACTTTGATGTAAGTATCCTTACCATTTTTACCATGCATATTTTTAATATCGCCTTTAAAACCATCTTCTGCACTGTAAAATTTTTGTAATTTTAAGTCTAATAATGATGATTTACCTTCATCTGCTATGAAAATAATATCACCACCTTTTCCACCATCACCACCATTGGGTCCTCCATTTGCTACATATAGTTCATGACGAAAAGAAACAGCTCCATCGCCACCTTTACCTGATTTAATATTAAAATGCGCTAAATCTACAAATTTCATGAACTAAGTTCTCCTCTTTTATATACTATTCTAAACTATCACTATTCATTGATATTGATATTTCACCATTGATCAATTGAGTATAACAATTATGACATAAAAATGTTGGCATACCAATTGAAGCATTATAATCATCTAACTCTTGCCATGCTTCAATTTGAGGCTCTATCATGTCATTTAACTCATCATCGTCAATTTCAGGATTTTCATCCAATATTTCCTTTGCAATTTGGCCAAATGTTTTTGGTGCTTTTTCATCTATAAAATCTATTTCATCAATACCACAAACTGAACAAGTAACTCCAAATAATTGCATCATTACATTTTTTGGGTCATTAAATTTTACAAAATCCTCTTCTGTGAAAGTTGTTTTTATCATAATTTTTACCTCTTTTCTTTAAATGATATTATTTAACTCACTTAATAATAACATTGTATTTTCCTTATTAAAATCTATTTTTAATTCTAAACCCTCTTCTAAACTAATTCCTAATGAATCACAAGCCTTCATAATAATTGCCATTGCTAAATCATTTAATGTAAAGTTATCAAAATTTAAAATTGGAAAAACATTGTAAAAATATGAGTTTGCAATGTGTTGACAAATTGTAAATAAACTTGGATTTGAATCATAAATAGTTTGCTCTATTTTTAATTCAATATCTTTTAAAATTTCTTGTGCTTCTCTTAAATTAAATTTTGAAGGATTTATAGATATAGTAGAACCATTTTTTTCAATAAATATTTCTTGATCTACTAATTGTTCAATTAAAACCATAATTAAAAATGTTTTATATTCTGCTTTTATCTCACCATCTAATAAATAAACTTTAATTTCTTCTAGAATTAATCTAGCATTTAATCCCCTCAAAGCATCAAAAGCCATTAAATGAGATTCTTGATCTAATTTTTTGGACATAATATCAACAACTTTATCTGTTGTTCAATTTATAAAATTTTTTTCATTAAAATTAAGTTTTTCCATTATTTTTCTTTGCATTTGTTCCAATTGCTTTTCAAAATCTTGAGGTACATATGGAGCATTTAATTCCTCACAAACAATTTTAAAAGCCTGATCATAATCATTTTTAGCCATTGCTTCACTAATTTTTTGCATTATTTCTTCATAATAATTTTTCATAAAAGTACCTCTTAATATCTAATATTTTACCTTTTTTAAGAATTAAATAAATAGAAACAAAAAAATCTTTCAAATGTATGAAAGATTTAAAATTAAATAATTATTTTTTAACTGCTTTTTTAACTGCTGAAGCATCTTTTGTTTTATTATTAATAACTTCTTTAATACGTGCAGCTTTTCCAGTTAATTTTCTAATATAGTAAATTCTAGCTCTTCTTACACGTCCACGTTTAATTATTTCAATATTTTCAATAATTGGTGAATGAACTGGGAAAGTTCTTTCAACAAAAACTCCATTTGAGTTTTTTCTTACACAAACTGAATATGAAATTCCACTTCCTTGAGTTTTAATAACTACACCTTCAAATGCTTGGATACGGAATTTTTCTCCCTCTTTAATTTTTACATTAACTTTGATAGTATCTCCTGATGTAAAATTTGGAAGATTAGTATTCAATTGTTCATCAATTAATGCTTTTGTGTTTTTTGTTAACATATTCATAATTATTTATCTCCTTTCATTTTTTTTAATTTTTCTATAAATTCTAAATCTAATTTGCTTAATTCACTCTTTTCTAAAAGATCTGGTCTTTTATTAAAAGTATTTCTTAATCTACCTTCTTGACGATATTTTTCAACATTTGCATGATGTCCACTTGTTAAAACCTCTGGAGCTTTTTTACCTCTAAAATCAATTGGCTTTGTATAGACTGGATGATCTAATAAGTTATTTTCAAAACTATCATTTATATGTGAATCTTTTGCAATTACACCATCTAATAATCTAGTTATAGAATCTAAAATAACTATACTTGCTATTTCACCACCAGTTAAAACATAATCGCCAATAGATAATTCTAAATCAACATAATCTAGAATTCTTTCGTCAAAACCTTCATAATGACCACATATTAATATTATATGCTCATATTTTAAAGAATACTGTTTTGCCAAATTTTGATTTCAAGTTTGACCTTGAGGACTTGTTAAAACTACCAAACTATTTTCCTTTTTACAACTTTCAATTGCATTAACGACTGGTTCTACCATTAAAACCATTCCTTTTCCACCACCAAGTTGATAATCATCAACTTGATTATGTTTAAGGGTTGTGTGATTTCTAAGATCAATAATTTCAACATCAATGCTATTTTTTTCGATTGCTCTCTTAATTATTGACTCTGATATATAAGAATTAATTAAGTTGGGAAATAAAGTTATAATTGAAAATTTCATTATAATAAAACCTCAATTTGCTTCATATATATTTTCTTACTTTCAATATCTATTTTTTCCAAATAGAATTCAACGCAAGGAACCCAAATTTGCTTATTGTCTATTTCAACTTTTATCAAGTCATGTGCACCATTAAACATTTCATCAATAACTTTTCCATAAGAATTTTTTTGATAAAAACATTCAAATCCAATATAGCTAAATTCCTCTTCAACAATCTCAGATTCTTTTTTTACATAGACCAAACTATTAATTAATTTTTGAGCACTTTCAATATCTTTAATATTTTCTAAAGCAATTATGTGTTTTTTATTTAAAAAGTAAGATTTTTCAACTTCAAAAACATCTAAGTTTTTAGAACTACTTTCTAAAAAGAATTGCTCCTTTTTTATATCTTTAACAAGAATTAAATTACCTTCCAACTTAAATTTTACTTCACCTTTTAAACCATGGGTTGCAACAATTTTTCCTATTTTTTGTAAATTATTAAACATGTAGTTCAAAAACCTCTAAATCTATAATAATTTTCTTAGAAAAAATAGATACTTCAGAATTACATAAATTAGTAATTGCTTCTATAAAACCCTCATTTTTTTTGTTTTTAAAAAAATCTTCATTCTTTTCTTCAATTACAAGAATAAATTCATAAGTTTTATCAGTTTCGTATTTTTGCTTTAAAACATATAATATGTCTTTTGGAATAATGTCTTTTAAAATTCTTTCAAATGTCTTAAAAACATCTTGCATCACTATTTATCTGAATTATTTTCTTTTGTTTCAGTAACTTTTTTAGTTGGTGCCTTTGCAGTTTTAGCAGCAGTTGTAACTTTTGGTTTTGCTACTTTTTTACTAGCTTTTGGTTGAGCTTTTTTACTTTCCAATTTAGCATTGTGTAAATCAGTCATAACTCCTTCTTTTGAAAGAATATTTCTTACAGTATCAGTTGGTTGAGCACCTTGTTGAAGTCATTTTAAAACTATTTCCTTTTTAAGACTTACTTCTCCATTAATTGGATTGTATGTACCAATTAATTCGATGTATTCTCCATCACGTTTAACACGGGCATCTGAAGCTACAATTCTATAAAATGCAGCTCTTTTTTTACCAGCTCTTTTTAATCTTAATTTAACCATTTTTATCCTCCTTTTTTCTATTTAAGAACATTATTAATATTAAACTAAAAAAAAAGTTTGTCAAGTTAAATTACTTAACAAACTTATTTTAAGTGTAAATAACATATGATAATGTCTCAATGTATAACAAATAGAAATGTCCCAATATTTATATAAATATTGATATCCTCCAATTACAATTAAGTATTAGAGGTAACAAATTATGAAATTAAAAAGGAAATTAAGTTATATGGAGAATTTAAAATATAAAACAATTAAAAAAGTTATTTCTGGGGAAATAACAAAAATGAGAGCAGAGCAAATTCTTAACTGCACACGAAGAACAATTAATAGAAATATTAAAAGATTATCAAATGAAGGTATATCTGCATTTATACATAAAAACTGAGGTAAATTATCAAATAGATCTACACCCTATGAAATTGAACAAAAAATATTAAATTTGAGAAATGAAAAATATCATGACTATAATCTAGTTCATTTCAAAGAATCCTTAGAAGAATATGAAGATTTAAAAGTTAGTTACACTTACTTAAGAGATTTATTATTTAAAAATGAGGTTTACTCCCCTTATATGCACAGATCAACTAGAAAAGAATTAATTAGACAATTAAGACAAAAGTCCTTAGAAAATAAATTAACAAATAAGGAACAAGAGTTTTTTAAAGATAAGATTATTAGTTTAGAAGAATGTAGACCCATGCAAAATAGAAAGGAATATTTTGGAGAAAGAATTCAAACAGACGCATGTAGCCATAATTGAGTAACCAATGAAAAATGATCGCTACATGCTTTCATTGATGACTCAACAGGAAAAGTATTAGCAGGTTATTTTGATTATCAAGAAACATTATTTGGATATTATACAGCTACAAAACAAATGTTTCCAAATTATGGAACTCCTGAGGAAATACTTACAGATAAAAGAACAGTATTTTATTATAAGACAAAAGAAAAAGAGTCTACTGAAACAGACTCTAATATACAGTATGCCTTTACGTGTCAACAACTTGGAATTAAGCTAACAAGTACTAGTTGCGCGCAAACCAAAGGCAAGATTGAACGTCTTTGAGGTTCTTTTCAAAAACGACTTCCCCAAGAACTAAGACAATTCAATATCAAAACTATTGAGCAGGCCAATGATTACTTAATTAATGTTTTCATACCTAATTTTAATCACAAGTTCTCTACTCAAATTGATAATAACAAAAATAAAATGAAAATTTGAAATAAAAATACGGATATTAATTTTGTTTTAGCTAGAAGAGAAGAAAGACAAGTTCATAAAGGTGGAATAATTAAATATAAAACAAAAACATATTTAACATATGATGGATACGATATAACAACTTTTGCAAGTAAAACAAAATTACTAATAACTGAAACATATGATAATGAGCTCTATGCAAATTATACAGATAAGTTCTATAGATTAGTGGAAGTCAAAACTAAAAATACACCAGTTGGTCAGGTTAATGAAGTTAAAAAAACTGAGTCTAAAATTAAAAAACCTAGTGTTCCATCTAATCACTTTAAATATACAAATTATATTTACTTTTCTAAAACATGAAAGGAACAATATAAAAATCGTAGATTTACAGTTTAATAAATCTACGATTTTGAGACATTTTCATTTGTTATTGACAGTTAAATTACTTAACAAACTTATTTTAAGCACTTATTATGAGCATAAAATATTACTCTATTTGAAAATATGTCCTCTTCTTCAAAATGCTCATAGACATCTCCATCTGAAATTCGTATCTTGCATTTATAGCAAATTTTAGCGTGTATATTTCTTTTCATATAACATAATATTAAAAGTAATATAACATATAATATTTTAAATTTTATATAATATTAGAATTTAGAAATATAAAAAGATTTTAAAATCTATCTTGCAAAAAATTTATTTCATAAACCTATAAATATTCAAAACATTATAAGAATAGTAAAATTAATAATATAGTATGTATTTTGATCTTTAGATATTGATAATATATTTATTACTAAAGTAGTAATAAATATTATCAATGGCACTATAAACGTTTCAATTGAGTTTATTAAATTGAATTTAGATTGTTCTAAAAGTTCTAAAAGACCACCAAATACATATGTTAATAACATTGTTGAAAATACAATATATAAAATACTTTTTAATAGATTAAGAAGCTCTGAATTATATCAAGCTGGCTCTTCTGAACCATTATTTGTTGATACATCTGGAAAGAAAATAACATTAAGTATAATATTTGCAAATATTATTGAAATAATTACGTAATAAACTAGTAGATGCAACCAATATATTTTAATATTCAATTTTTTTGAAGAAACAATAATTGAGATATTGTAATGAATCATAGCAACTATTAACATTGCTAATGCAAAACCAGCAAAAAAGTAATTGTTTATTTTAATACTATTTAAAGACATTATAACTCCGGCAATTACAAAAATAGTCATATTTAATAAAAATGCCATAAATAAAGAATTTTTAAATTTAGAAATATATAAGCTAGATATTTTTCATCTACTTGCATGACTATTATCTAAATTATTTAGAGCTAAATTATACTTAATTGAATCTCAACTTGTATTTGTATAATAAGCTTCTGACATTTTTAATTCTTGTAATCCCCTTTGATTTTTAAGTGTTCTTTCTCTTTCAATATTAAAAGTTTCTTTGACATTATTTGAAATTACTTCTATTGCCTCAGAAAATACTTTTATATCCTTTTCTAATAATAAGTTATTTGCTAATTTATCAATAAAATCTGATAAATAATTTGGTATATAACTAATAGATTTAAAATCCTTTAAAGCTTTTTTAGCTCCATTTAAATCATTTGCTGCAATAATTTTTTTTAAATTATCAATATAAATAATAGTATTTTCAAATTGAAAAAGAATATTATCTCTCAAATTTTTTCTATAAGTTTTAAGATTTACAAATCTTGAAAATAATAGACTTTTAATTGCTCCATAAATAATTGTAAATATTGTACCTAAAAGAATTAATTTAAAAGGATCAAATAATTGAAACATCAATTCTCCTTCACCTTTATCCTTTAAATTATTAACTCAAGCACTATAAAAATAATACATAAAAAATAAAAAACATATAAAAACTAACTGTATACTAAATTTTTTAATAAAATCACCTATATTCTTTTGTTAGTAAACTAACTTAAATTGTTCTAATCAGAAATTTTCTTCTGTAAAACCTAATTTTTTATAAATATTAAAAGCCATTTTACTACCAAATAGACATGCTTCCTTTTGGCCCTTTTCTAAACATCTATTTATTAATGACTTCATTAAAAAAGTGGCAAGACCTTTTCCTCTTGCAACTTCTAACATTGCAATATCATCAATAACAGTTATATTTTCATCAAAGTGAGTTAAATGACCTGTTCCTACATATTGACCATCATATTTTATAATGTAAAGCTCGCTTACCTTTTGATACTCTTCAAAAATTCCATAAAATTTTTTAGAATCTGTTACTTCATCTGAAAATATTGTTCCAACTATCTTTACAAAATTATCTAATTGCTCTTTAGTATCAACTTTTATAAATTCAGCCTTTTTAACACTATATTTTTCATACTTTTGTAAATTTTTTAAATTAAGCGACATAAATTGATAATTAATCTTAAACTTAATTTCATTAATTAGTTTTTGCTTTTGATAAGCTTTATTTGTAAAATTAGTTACAAACTTTGGACTATACTTTTTAATTTCATTAAGTCCCTTAAAATTATAATCTCAATTTTTCTTTATAATTGAGGTTGGATGATCATTAAAAGATAATAATTCATGCTCATTTATTTCTAACTTGTTAATTTCATTATTGACTGGATCAACATAATAACTTAAATAAACTTTTGCAATTGTGTCATATTTTTTTACTTCTGATATTTTTGATTTATATTTGAATTCCATTTTTATTACCTCTAAACCTCAACACACTTATTTTACAAAAAAATAAAAAAAATGCTAGCAAAAGCTGGCATGTATTTTTTAAAATTGGCGCCCACGAGAAGATTCGAACTTCTGACCCTACGCTTAGAAGGCGCATGCTCTATCCTACTGAGCTACGTGGGCAAAATAAGACAAAATAATAATAGCAAATTTTAGACAAGAATGCTACAATTTTATCTCTTTGGTTATAAAAATATAGTTTTATAACTATTCTAAAATTTAAATTATTTTACTTTTTTACCAAATTTATTAGATTTATGAGTTTTTTTATTTTTTATAGGTAAGGTTTGCTTTTTATAAAATCATTTATTTAAATATTCTAATTTTAGTCTATCTTAAAACTTTAATATGCAAAGTAAAACTAGTAGAGTAATCATTTGATATTATTTCTCAATTACTTTTATTTTTAAAAGTATATATATTAAAAATTAACATTAAAATATATAAAAGGCAATAAAAATATTATTTAGTCTTTAAAAATATGCCTACTAAGTACTTATAAAATATTTTCTGTTTAAAACACTCATAGGATTTAAACAGACAAATAAATAACTTTATTTTAACTTAACTAAAATTGTTCTAAGATTGAACATTTAAAAATAAAGAATTTATATTATAACTAATCTATTTTTTTCATCTTAATAATTTTAAAGGAAGTTCCAAATTTGAAATATACATTTTAGATTTTTCAAAGTCTTTGCTTAATAAATTTTCATATTCTTTACACATATTTTCAAATTTTGAATAAAGTTTTTTTACTAGTTCTTGTGTTTGAACAGTGTGATCTAAAGGATGAGGGCCCATTAAAATAAGAATGTTTTTAAAAAGTTCAAATAAGTCATAATTCATTTTTGAAGCTGTTGTATTTTCAACTCCAAGCAATAAACTCATTATTTTTCCAATTTTATAAAAGCATTTTTTATCATAAAAGTCATCAAGTTTTGTATATTTTAATTCTAAAACTTCATTGATATCATCTTCAGAAATTAAAAAGTCAAATTCTAATAGATTTTCAACATCTAATTTTCTTTTAAATTTATCTTCTTTAGTTTCTTCAAAAAGATTTAAAACATCAACAAAAAGCTTTTTCTTTGGTTTTATTCTTGAATCTATTAAATTTGGTAAATACTCGTGAATTAATAAAATTAATCTTAATTTTGCAAGTACTGTATATATTATTTCAGAAGTTCTAAAAAGAGCTTCTTGATTATATGAAATAAATCTTTCCTTTTTTGATTCAATATAAGGAATTAAAACTTCTATATTAATATTTTGATTTGCAAAAGGTGATAAGATTTTAATATTTGATTTTTTTAATTCATTCTTTATTTCACCATTTTCATTAATATACTTATCATCAGATATAAATAAAGGCAGATAGTTTTTTAATTGATCAAATAACTCCTCACCATCATCAAGCATAGTAACTGCACTAATTTCTTCTTTCATAAGAATAGTTGTTAATTTTGTTAATTGGAAAAGAGCTTTAAAGCGTTCTTTTAAATCAAAACTATTTCATTTAGATGATGAAAAATTACTTAAAAAGAAAAGTCACTCTTCATCACTTTGAATCAATTCATAAGTTTCATTTAAATAATCTAACTCTTTTTCTCTTCATTCTCTTCCAGAATTAAATTTTCTTAATAGAACATCTCTTTGATAACATTTTTCAATTCTCTGATATAAACCCTGTTTTTCTTGAATACCTATTAAACTTAAAGTGAAAACAAATGGATAAATTGTTGAAGCTTTTATTTTACCATCATCAGCTTCATAATTAATGTCATACTCATAGTTAATTACTAATTCTCTGATATAAGCTTGAGATAAATTTTTTCACATTTCATATGTTCTAAAACAATATTCATTAATATAAGGTAATAATAGATTTGAGATTATATCTCAACATAATTCATAAGTTTCCTCATCCTTTAAATTTGCTTTTCTCGGTTTGTCCTTTACAAATCTATATCTAATTTTATAGATTTCTTCATATCTTTCTAAAATATATTCTGTATATGAGTTATTTTCCTCCAATGGAATTTCTGTTAAAACAATTCCTCGATATAAAGAATATTGAATAACTCCTAAATAAACTACTGGATATAAATTATAAATAAGTTCCTTTTGAGTTGTAATATAGTATTTAAGTTGTGCATTTTCGTGTACCAAATTATGTAAACCATACCAAAAAATACTTTGTTTATCAATTTCTCTCATATTAACCTTTCGCTATTTATACTAATGTTTTAATAAATTGCTTCATTGAATTTAAAGCTCTATTTGAATACATATCTTTTTTTTCTTCTTTTTTAATTTTAGACTTAATTTCTAAATTTTCAACAATACTTCAATTTGCTTTCATAGGTTGAAAATTTTTTGAACTTGTTGAAATAATATAATTTTGTAATCCACCCATTACAGTATTTATTGGAAATTTCATAAGCTCTTGTTGATTTAATAATCTTGCAATATTTATAGCAGCTATGATACCTGATGAAGTTGATTCAACATAACCCTCTACACCTGTAATTTGTCCTGCAAAGAATATATTATTATTTGATTTTAATTGATTGAATTCATTTAAAACAGTTGGAGAATTTATAAAGTTGTTTTGGTGCATAACACCATATCTTATAAAGTTGGCTTTTTCTAAACCAGGAATTAATCTAAAAACTCTTTTTTGTTCTGGTCATGTTAGATTTGTTTGAAATCCTACAAAGTTATAAAGATTATCTGCAGCATTATCCTGTCTTAATTGAACTACAGCAAAATTATTTGTTCCATCAAAATTTCTTAAACCTGCTGGTTTAAGAGGGCCAAAAGTTAAAGTTTCAAATCCCCTTTTTGCCATTACTTCTAATGGCATACAACCTTCAAAGTATTTTAAATTTTGTTCCGATTCTAAATGTACAGGAGCTAATTTAGCAGATACTAACTCCTTATAAAATAACTCATATTGCTCTCTGTTCATAGGACAATTAATATAATCTTGAGTTTCTCCTTTTTCATAACGATTCTTTCTAAATGCTATATCCATGTTTATTGAATCCTTGGTTATTATTGGTGCAACTGCATCAAAGAAATAAAAATAATCTTGTCCAATTAACTTCGAAATCTCTGACTGTAATGTTTCACTAGTTAATGGACCTGAGGCAATTAAAGTTATTTGAGTTTCATCTATTTTTTTAAATTCCTCTTCAATTACTTCAATATTTTTATTATTTTTCATTTCATCAGTAATGTATTTTGAAAATAATTCACGATCTACTGCAAGACTACCTCCTGCTGGTATTTGAGCAAATTCAGCAGCTTTAATTATTAATGAATCAAACATTCTCATTTCTTCTTTTAAAGTTCCTACCGCATTTTTTAAATCACTTGATCTCAAAGTATTTGAACATACTAATTCAGCAAAATAATCCAATTTTTGTACTGGATTTCTTTTTAGGGTCTTTTTTTCATATAATTTAACTTTGATATTTCTTTTTGACAATTGGTAAGCTGCTTCACAACCTGATAATCCAGCTCCAATAATATTAACTATTCTTTTCATTGTTTAATTATAACAAAAAAAGCGACTTAAAAATAAAAGGTAAATATCAATTTATCTAAATTAATTATCTTGATAAATTATTACTAAATAAGCAGTTAAAAACCTATTATTAATATCTTGACTCTTTTTAAGATTCATCCTTTATTTGCATAAAGAAGTAGAATTACTTTTTTTTTTTTTTTTACATTATTAACTATTTAATTTAAATATCTTAATTTCGTCTTATTTCTCTATTTTTTATTTTTTGTATCTTTAAAGAAGTTATCTTTTTATTTCTTAGATAAATAAAATAGAAATCTCTAATATTAAAAAATGCACAATATAACATTGTGCATAAAATATTTTAAGATTCTCATTTTAATTTAAATGAAGCTGTCACTGTAAAGGCACTTACCAATGCTATTGAAACTGCTAAATAAATTCCAGTCTCTAAATCAAATATAAATCTTCCTGCTCAAGCATTTGTAAATGGTTCCATGCAATATTTAAATATATTTAAATAAGTTGCATATTTTAGAACTGGACTATTCATAATTAAATCAATTGGTAAGAATGAACCACCTAAAAAAGCAATTGGCATATATATAATATTTGAAACTGCAATATAAGTTGTTGTTGATTTAAATATACTTGCCAATAGCATTCCCATTGCGACTGCTTGAACTAATGTCAACAATAAAAATGGAATTGATTCTCCAAATTGTACTGGTAAAGCAACATTTGCTCATCCAAACTCGCCACCAAACATTATTCCAGCTCAAAGTAAAGTTCATAAGAATCCCATAAGCATGAAAACAATTCCCATTGCTACAACAGTTAGTATAAAGAATATCGGTTTTATATTTGTTGCACCAATTCTTTTCATAAGAACACTATTTTTAAATTCTAAAATTGTTTGTGGAATTATAAAAACTCCCACAGAAATTATTTGCATTATTGCTAATGATCCTATTAAGTTATGTAATAAAGCATATTTAGGTTGACCACTTGATCCGGGCATTTCCATTGTTTTGAAAACAAACCCTTCAAGAAATAGAAGAATCAATGGGAAGAAAAATAAGAAGAATGGAACTGCAAAACCTTTTGCATAGTATTTCATTAAAAGTTTTATTAAAGGAAGGTTTTTCCCTTTATTTTTTTCACTATTAATAATTCTATCTAATTTATTTTTATTTTCCTTATCTGATTTTTCAATATCTTTTTTTAAATCAGCTGATTTTTCTTCTTTAAATTTTTTTCAAGTAAAATTATGAACTGACCCATATTGTTTTACTAAATCTTTAACAAGTCCTTGTTCTCTAATTTTTCCATTATGAATATAGATATATTTATCACAAAGCTCTTCAATTTCACTCATCATATGTGTTACCAAAATCATAGCTTTATTTTTACTTACAACATTTTCTTTAATAACATCAAAGATTTCACTTCTAACTTCAATATCTAATCCTGTTGAAATTTCGTCAAAGATAACTAAATCAGGATTGTGAATTAAACTTAGAAGTATATTTACTCTTTGTTGTTGACCACCACTTAAACCCTCTAAAAATTTATTTTTAAAATTTTCAATTTGAAATTTTCTTAGGATTTCAATTAATTTCCCCTGAGTCATTGGTATATTAAAAGTTTCTAAATAATACTTAATCATATCCAAAACTGTAATTCCAATTGGATATTTTGATTCTTGGAATTGTAATCCAATTGTCATATTTTCTTGTCTTTTAATTTTACCTAAAGTTGGTTTTCTAATACCTCCAAGTATTTCACTCAAAGTCGATTTTCCCCCACCATTAGGACCAATAATACCGATTCTATCTCCTGGATTTATCACTAAACTAACATCATCTAATGCATTTTTATTTTTATAAGTTTTTGTAATATTAGTGATCTCAATTAGAGGGATTGTTTCGTCAATACCCAATTCTTTTTTGTTTATTTGCTCTTTTTCTATCATAATTATTCCTCTCATTTAAATTTTAGACTCAATAAGTATAATACCATTATTTTAGTTTTAATTTAATAATAAAAACTAAAAAATATTTTATTATGAGTAATAAGCGATTATGTCCCTACATATTAACAAGCGACTTTGTCCTCCTTTATAATCAATAAATGGAGGTTTTATGAAAGGACTAATATTAAATACCATGAAACAAGAACAACTAAGATTAATTAAAGACTTATCTTTAAGAAAAGAATCTATTAAAAATACAGCCTATAAATTAGGTTATAGTGTTAGACACACAAGAAGAAAACTTAAAGAATATCAAGAGATTGGAGCAAAAGCTTTTATTCATAAAAATACCAATAAAATACCTATAAATAAAATTTCACAGTTATTTAAAGATGAAATAATTGAATTATTTCAAACTAAATATTATGACTTTAGTATTAAACATTATTGAGAAAGAAATTGAAAAAGCAAAATAAGCTATTCTGCAATTAGACACATATTAATAGAAGAAAATATTTTAATTGATACTCTTAACAGAAAAACAAAAAAAGATATTCGTAAAAATTTAAAGGCAGCAAACCAAGAAAATTTAACAAGCGAGTATCTTTCAAAATCAATTATAACAAGCAAACCCCATCCTACTCAAAAGAAAATTGTAAAGTTTGGAGAAATCTATGAAACTGATGCTTCAAATCATCAATGGATTAAAAACTTAAAATGTCATTTGCATATTGTAATTGATAAAGCTAGTAAAAGGATTTTGGCAGGCTATTTCAGTGAACAAGAAACTACTGAAAGCTATTACAATATCTATAAAAAAGCCTTTAAACATTACGGTTTACCAAAATTAAATGTTAGTGATAATAGAAATGTTTTTAGTAGTAAAAATAATCGTGATCACTTTGGTGATAGCGTTTCAAATACACAATTACAATTTATTTTTCACTCTCTTGGAGTAAATACAAAAACAACTTCAATCCCCCAAGAAAAAGCATTAGTTGAAAGAACTTTTGGAACATTGCAAAGAAGATGACCTCAAATAATTAGACTCTTAAATTTAAAAAATATTGATCAGTTAAATAATTATTTACCTCATCTTATTCAAGAATACAATCAAGATTTTTCAATCCCTTTAGACCAATTAGAATCAGTAACTAGAGAATTTGATCAAGATGAAGATATTGTTTTCTCTTATCGAAGTGAAAGAATTATTGATAATGGTCATAGTATTAGTTTTAAAAAAAATAAGTGATTTATATGTAAGGGCTTTACTCCAATTTACTTTAAGCCAAAGTTAAAAGTAATGGTTATGGAAACTGTAAATAAAAAGTATTATGCATTAATTGGAAATGACATTTACAATCTTATTCAAGTTGAAGATGAACGTTTACATGGAAGTATGAAAACACTATCTGATAAAGAATTTGAAACTACCAAAATACCCAAAATTGAATCTCCTTGAAAAGCAACTAACTGATATTTTTTTTGATAGAAAAAGAAAAAATACAAGATCTATTTATTAGATAAATCTTGTATTTTGAGACATAATCGCTTATTATCTACATTAATAATAAAAACCAAAAAATATTTTATAAATACTGATTTTTTTTAATAAAATAATAATGTTGAAAAACACAAAGGGAGAAAAATAATGAAAAAAAATACTATCGATATTATCAGCGTTTGGATTGAGTGGTACTGGATTTTTAGCAACTGCTAATGTTGTTTCATGTACAAATGATATTGAATTGCCAGAACAGCCAAAATCATATGAAGAAGCACAAGCACAAGCAGATATTCATGAAGAAAAATATAAAAAGCTTAAAGCTGAAATTCAAAATGAAATGCCCGATTTTCAAACTGAAAAAGAAGCAATTAATTGAGCTCTTAAAAGTACAAAATATCAAGAAACTTTGATTGAGGCGACATGAACTTTTGCTTATATGGTTAAGGCTTTATGATTTTTACAAGGAGAACAACCAACAGAGTCTATTGAAGAATATGAAGCAAATATGAACGATGCTAATACACAAAAAGTATTAACATCAAAAAGCAAAAAGAGTATAAATTCAATAATTAATTGAGCTAAAATTAGTCCTTTATCATAATTATAGATATTAAAAAACCTCTTATTAGAATAAGTGAATATAATCCTCTATGTATAGAGTTAGAATAAAAAAATTCTAATATAATCTATATAGAAGAGGATTTTTTATATGGCAAATTTTAAAGGAAATAAATCAAATATGGTATCTTTGGAAACTAAAATAGAAGTTGCAAAGGATTGAGCAATTAATCAACAAAGTTGAAAGAAATTAGCAAAAAAACATAATGTTTCATATTCTGCTGCAAGAAAATGAGCTTTAGGATATGAAGAATATGGAATTGAATATCTCAAGAAGATTTCTTCAAGAAAGGGACAAACCGCAGGAATTAAAAAAATTGATATAGAGCTAAAAAATAACCCATTTAGAAAAGAGATTCTGGAACTTAAAAAGAAAAATAAACTTTTAGAAATGGAGAATGAGATACTAAAAAAGTTCAATCAGTTCCTGGAGGATTGAGAAAAAAACAACAATTAAAGTATAACTATATTGAGAAAAATAAATCTGATTGATCAATTATTTTTTTATGTAAAGCACTTAAAACAACACAATCAAGTTATTACAGGTGAGTAAAAAAAGAAAGGCCCTCATTTAATTATAAGTTTGATGAGGTTTTAGCCGATTATATTTTAGAGATATTTAATTATTATAATCATATTTATGGTTATCCTAGAATCAATATAGTTTTAAAGCGCTTTTATAATATCAATGTTTCAAATAAATTAGTTTATAAATATATGAAACTTTTGGGAATAAGATCAAAAATTAGAATAAAGAGAAATATAAAACCAAAAGAGATCAAAGTTAGAAATTCTAAATACCCTAATATTGTTAATAGGCAATGAAATAGTTTTGATAAAGGTGAATTATTTGTAACGGATGTTACATATTTGCCTTATGGTTATAATAAGTTTGCATATTTGAGTATTATGAAAGATGTTAATACTGGCTTTATAGTTGGATATGATATATCTATGAGAAATGATAATAAAATTTATTTTAGAACATTGAAAATGGCTGAAGGCTATATGCTAAAAAATAAGAACTTAATAATTCACTCAGATAATGGCTTTCAATATACATCAATTTTTAGTCAGATGTATTGTAAGATGAATAAAATCTCTATATCTTTAAGTAGACCTGGAAACTCACTAGATAATGCTGCTTGTGAAACTTTTTTTTCTTCTTTAAAAACAGAGTGATATCAAAAGAACTTGAACTCTTTTCAAGAAGTATACAATAATGTTTTGGAGTATATTCAATTTTATAATTTCAAAAGAATAATGGTAAAGCATGAAAAAACACCATGAGAAACATGGTGTTCTAAATAGAATAAAAAAGCTATTCTATACTTGACATAATATGCTTACTTATTAGAATAAGAGGTTTTTTAATATCTTTTGAACAAATTTAACCCATTAGACCTGCATCATATAGATTTTTAAAGTGTCCAGTTTTACTTTTTAATTCACTAAAACTTCCAACTTGAGCAATTCCTTTTTCTGGAGCTAATACTATAATTGTATCAACATTTTTTATTGTACTTAATCTATGTGCAATTGTAACAGTTGTTCTCCCCTTCATTAGACTATCTAATTTAGATTGAATTTCTTTTTCAACTATATTATCTAAAGCACTTGTTGCTTCATCTAAAATTAATAATTGAGGGTCTTTTAAGAACATTCTTGCAATTACTAATCTTTGTTTTTGTCCACCAGACAACATAAATCCACGCTCACCAAGAATAGTATTATAGCCTTCTGGTCATGTCATTACTAAATCATGTAATTCAGCTAATTTTGCTGCCTCTATTGCTTCTTCATCACTTGCATCAAAACGTCCATATTTTATATTGTCAAGAACATCTCCAAATAAAATTTGAGGTTCTTGTTCAACATAACCAACTTTGTCTAAGTAACTTGATAAATTTACATCTCTTAAATCATTAGTTCCATTTATTAAAATTTGACCTTTAAATGGATCATAGAATCTTAATAAGAGTTTTGCAATTGTTGATTTTCCAGCTCCAGTTTCACCAACAAAAGCATATGATTTACCATGCTCAAATGTAAATGAAAATTTTGGAATAATAACTTTTTCTGGTTTTTCTGGGTATCTAAATTCAACATCTTTAAAAATAATTTCTTTATCAATATTTTCAATTTTAATTCCTTCTTCAGGATTATAATGTGGATCAATTCTTGATTTTGAAGTTATAATTTCATCAATTCTTACAGCTGAAGTTGAAGCTTGAATTAATCCTATTTGTAACCTCGCTACTTGCATAACTGGTCCAACCATTGTTCCAACAGATGATATAAATGATGTTAAAACAACAGAAATTGTTGTTGGATCATCATGTCATTTTATTGCAGCTGCAATAACAATTATCATCTGAATTGAACTTATTCCTGCCACTAAAATAGTTACTATTGTAGATTGTAACTTAATTAAGCTACTTGATTTTTTAAAGTAATCTTTATGAATTTCTTTAAATCTTTCAGTTTCATAATTTTCAGTTCCAGAAGCTTTAATAAGTCTAACTGTAGCAATTCTATCTGTTACATCTCCATTAATTGATGTTATAGAATCTCTTGTTTTAAAAGCAGCCTTTTTTACAATTCCAAAACTTGAAAAAATTGATGTTACAATTACAATCATTGTTATTATTACAACTATTGTTAAATAAGTATCTATTGTAAACATCATAATTAATGCTCCAAAAAATGTAAATGATGCATTTAACATTGTTACTGGGATTTGTTGTGCTTGATCTCCAATAATTTGTGTATCTGAAACAATTTTTGTTAAAATCTCTCCAATTTTTTTATCAGAATAATAACTCATATCTTGTTTTACTAATTTTTCTAGAGTTTTATTTCTTAATTCAATTTCTACATTTTTTCCCATTATTCCTGCTAAGTAATTTGAAGCAAAAGTAAATATTGCTAATGATGCAAATAATCCAAGTTGCACATAAATTCAATCTACTCAAGTTAAATTAAAACCAAATAATGGTGTAGTAGTAATTGGTTCTCCCTGACCTTCACGTGGAGGAACTAATATTATCATAATATTTTGAATAATTTTAGGACTTAAAACTCCTGCAACTGAAGAAGCAAGTGTCAGTATAACTAAAAAAATACCAACTATAGGATGTCTTTTTAAATAATGAAAAATAATTGCAAAAAATGCTTTTCCACTTTTTTTCTTTTTAAAATCATTATTATTAGTTTTTTTTGTTTTTTCTTCTGAAATTAATTCTTCAGTAATATTTTTATTTGACATTTCTTCACCTTTTTCTTAAAAATTATACATTAAAAAGCAAAAAAAAGAGAGATAAATCTCTCTTTGAATTAAATAACTTTTATCATTTGTGTGTCGGGAATAAAATGATTAGTTAATTTATACTTAGTTTTTTTAGGCCTAAGCCTTACAAGTGTGATATCTCTATCACAAATTCATTATATCATTATTAGATTTGATTTAATATATCTTTTGCATTTTCTACTAATTTTGCCCCGTCTTTTATTAGTTTATTTGTAGAATTCCTAGAATAGATACTATCGGGAATTGCAAAAACCTCTTTACCTTCATTTATTGAAAATGAGAATAATTTTTTTATAATATCTTTTTCTTTAAACTGAATGAAAAGAATTGCTTTTGAGATACCACAAATCATTCTATTTGCATAGTCTCCCATAAGATTAATAATATTACTATTAGATTCATATACTTCTGTAATTGCCAATAAATTTTTTCTTTCTGGTACATCAATTGTTTTTCTAAGATAATCTTTCATGCTTTCTTCAATTATTTTAATTAATTTATAATCATTTTTTAATCCAGTATCCAATACCTCATTATTAACGCCAATATTTTCAATTGTTGAAAATACAGTACCCTCTTCATTTAAGTCTCTCATAAATGTTTGTGTACTTTTGACTCCATAATCATTAATTTCTTCTCCTCCAACCAAAGCAATTGTTTTATTATGCTTAGACATAAGAGATATATCACCTTTGTAAAATATCACAAATGGTGGTTTATGGGTATTTTTTAAGTAATTTGGATATAGCGGACTTAATATAGTTATAAAATTGCAATCAATCTTATTTGAAACTTCATCCAAATCTTTATGAGTTATTTTTTCTTTTATATCCAAAGCATTATAGATTTGATCTCAATCACCATTATATTTTATTGAAAAATATAATAATACATTTTCCATTAATTTAATTGAAAAATTTTATTTGCAACTAATTCATTTCCATATTTATTATTTTCTGCATTTCCAAAAGAAACAATTCTTCCTTCCACACCAATATAGGATTGATCAAAATATTCATATTCCTCACCTAAGATATTGGATCAAACTTTTACATTTATAAAATCATCAATAGTTTCTCCCGATTTGGTTTTATAATTTCTTGGTACTTTTAAAACAAATTTATATAATTTTTTTTGACCATCTTTAGAATCAAAGACAACTTGAGGTTCACCCTCCATTTGGCCAATAATAGTTACATTATTCATATCAATACTCCTCCTACTATTAATATCGACATAAAAATAAAAAAAATAATTGATTAATCAATTATTTTTAAATAATTTTAATATTAGCTTCAAAATCTTTTTCAACATTGTCAGCAGATAAAAACAATTTTAAATTGAATCCAATTTCAGCATTTTCCTTTGCATTTACAATTATATTATCTCCATTTTGTATATAATTGATTGATTCAGTACTACTTGAATCAATTTTAAAATTAATTAATTCTTCATAATTTAAAATTACAATTGTAGATTTAGAACCAGCTTTTAAATCTAAACTATTGTCTTCATTTAAACCCTCAACTTTAATATTTTTGTAACCCTCTAGATTTTTAACAATTTCAAACTCTATTAATTCTGTATATGCATTTTTTGCAGTTAATTTTATTCATTCTTTTTTATGGTTTTCGTCTGTTTTATTAATAGAACCAGCTTTTATTATAATCTCATCATTCATTTCTCCCACTAGTTCAACATTAAGATTTGATGAACTTTCAATTTTAAGAGCATTAATTTTACTTCTATTTTTTATTTTTAATTTAATTGATTCAAACTCCTTTATAGTTTCTGGTGGTTTTTCAAAATCAATTGTTTTAAATTCCTTAATATTTTCATTACATGCAATAACTAAACTTGAAGACGAGATAACTAATGAAGTGGTTGATAAAATAGATAATATTTTTTTCATTATTTTTTATCTCCTTTTTCATTATTTTTGTCTTTTAAAACTATTTTTTTTCTTTATATACTTCTTTTTCTTGTTTTAAATCATCTTTTAATTTAAGTTTTAATTTTTCTTTTTCTTCTTTTGTTAAGTCTTTATTTCTAAGTTCTTTCATTGTGGAAGAGTTTAAAGTAATAATTTTATTAGTATGTTCATCCTTTAAACCTTTATTTTCAAGAATTCTTTGTTGGGATTTAAGACCCTTTTCACTTAAAAGATTTGATCCTTCTTCAATAAGTCCCTCTGTTTTTGCAACAATTGTTGCAACAGCTACACCTCCAACAACATTTGCCCCTGTTCTTCCCATATCAAATAATCCATCTAAGGGTGCAATTAGTTGTAGAACACTTCCTGCATAGCCACCAAATCCAATTCCTCCTAATACCCCAACAGTAACAACTGTTGCAGTTCCAGGAACACCAGCTATCCCAAGTGATGCAATAACAGTAACAAATAGAGCCATTATGAAGAATGTAAATAATCCCATATCATGAACAGCGCTTCCTGAACCAGTTCCTGTTCATAGAATACTTGTAGCTAATCCTGATTGAACTCCAGCACAGGCAATCAATCCCATAGTTGTAGAAATTGGTTGAATTGTATTAGCAGCTCTTCCATTTACTTTCATATCTTGTGTTAATGTTTCCATTGCAATTGGCAAGGATGCATTGGAAGATTGAGTAGAGAAACCTTGTATTAAAGGTTTTCAAGCATTTTTTCATCAAGCCCCAACTTTGATTCCACTTAAGAAAATTTCTAGTGTTAAAAGACCTAAAGCAATTGCTACTCCTAAATAACCTACTCCTATAATTTTACCAATTGAAACTAATGCCCCAATTGGTCTTGAAGTAATTGAAACAGTAATCATAGACATAACAGCCAATGGCATTATTTTCATAAATGTCATTAAAATTGACATCATGACATCTCATCCAGTATCCATAGCTTTTCTAATTGCTTCCATTTCAACATGTTTTCTTTTTGATAGAATTTTTACACTTCCACCAGCTAAAGCCCCAACTACCATTACAGGAATAATTGTGTTTTTAGATAGAGCTCCTACAATATTGTTGGGAATATAATCTCAAATTATTTGTGGCAATGGTACATTATCTTTACCTGTAACAGAAGAATCAGGTGTTAATTCAAATCCTTTTCCTACTTTTACTAATAATCCTATAAAGAAAGTTATTGTAAACATTACAGCCACATTAAATAATAATAGAGCAATCCCCTTTGCTGTAATTCTTCCTAAACCAGTTTCTCCAGGTTTAGATGTTATTTTAAATATTGCAATAAATACAATTGGCACTGTTAATAAGTAAACTCCATTTATAAATATATTTTTAAAGAATGAAGCTCAGATATTTAACTCATAAATTCAATATAATTCACTTCAAGGTTTGGAAATTTCTTCAAATGAATCTGAATTAGGAAAACCAACAATGGATTGTAAAACAATACCAAATATTAACCCAATTGACATTCCGAGTATAACTCTGTACATAAATGCAAATTTATATTTCTTTAAAAAGAATCATAAACCTACTTGTAAAGAAATAAATATAGTTATAGATACAAGTGATTGTCATGTACTAATAGCTACAAAATCTCTAAGTAAATTATGACCTTGTTCTTCTGCTAAGAATTGCATATAATCTCTCCTTTTTTTATTTGTTTAACTTAGATAAAGCGATATGAATAATATCGACAGTTCTTGAAAATGGTGGAGCATAAGGCAAGTCAATTTGTTCTAAATCAGAATTTACTTTTGCCTTTTGCCAAATTAAAGCTGCCAAAGCATAAATTCTTAAAACAGAACTATTACTTCCAGCCATTTGAGCTCCCACTATTTCTTTTGTATTTTCATTAATTATCAATTTAAGATATAAGTCTTTTTGATTTGGAGTATAGTTTGTGTGATCCTTATCTTTAATAAAAACAGATTTTATATTCATATTATTTTTTAATGCCATTTGTTCTGTTATTCCAGCTCTTGCTATCTCTAAATCAAAAATTCTTAACATTGAACTTTGAATAGAACCAACAAACTTTGCTTTTTTTCCAGAAATATTATCTGCTATCACTTTTGCAAATTTACTTGCAACTGTAGCTAATGGTGAATAAATATCTTCATTATTAATATAATCCTTAGAGGTTGCACAATCGCCAGCTGCATAAACACCCTTAACATTTGTTTCACCCTTTTGATTAACAATAATTGTTCCTCTGTCATTCATTTTTAACTCACTATTTTTTAAGAATAAAGTATTTGGTTGAAAACCAACAGAAAGTAAAACTGCATCTGCTTTAATTTCTTTACCACTTTTTAATAAAATTGAACTAACCTTTTTATTTTTCAATTTTATTTCTACTAATTGTTCTCCAAGTAAAGTATTAATTTTTTTATCAATTAATTTTTCTTCTATTAAATTAGAAATTTCTTCATCAAAAGCCTTTTTCATAACTTTTGACTCCATTTCCAATAAATATACTTGTTTATTCAATTCAGTAAGGCTTTCTGTCATTTCTAATCCAATAAAACCAGCTCCAACAACAACAATTTTTTTGATTTTGTCATTATTAATTATTTTTTCCTTTAATAAAACTCCATCTTCTAATGTTGTAAGAGAAAAAACATTTTCTCCATCAACACCACTAACATTTGGCTTAATAGGCTTTGCCCCTACTGCTAAAACTAAATTATCGTAATCTTCAAATTGACCATTAAAAAATACTTTTTTATTTTTGAAGTCAACTGAATCTACTTTTGTATTAGATATAATTTTAATACCTGTTTTTTCAAACTCTTCTTTTGTTCTTGCTATTAAAATATTTTTATCTTCAAAATTATTTGCAACAAAATATGGAAGTCCACATGCTCCAAGAGAAACGTAATCCTTTTCTTGTATAACAGTTATTTCTATACTAGGATCATTTCTCTTAAGTCTAGCAGCAACACCCATTCCAGTTGCACTACCGCCAATAATTAATGTCTTCATTTTTCTCCTTACCTTTGGCTTGCAATATATTAATGCCAATATTATTATAAGTACTAAGTTCGCTTTTTTCATTTTAAATATAAAAAAATAATGACAAGCATTATTTTTTTATATTTCTAAGAATTTTTTCAAATCTTTAAATAATAATTCACATTTAGACATTGCAGCCTCTTCATTATTACTTACACAAATGAAATATATTTTTATTTTTGGTTCAGTTCCCGAAGGCCTTACTGCAAATCAACTTCCATCTTCAAAGTAAAACTTCATTAAATTTTGTCCAGGCATATTGAATAAACCGTCAATATAATCTTCAACATAATTTAACTTTAAGCCACCCATTGATGAAAACTCTTCTTCTCTAAGCTTTTTCATAATAGGCTCTACTTTTGATTTAATTTCTTCCGGCTTAAAATTTAAGTTTTCAGTGTATGTATAATAATATCCATATTTAGCATATAGATCATTTAATACATCTATTAAAGTTTTACCTTTTTGTTTATAATATCATGCTGCTTCAACTAACATTGTTGTTGCTTGAATTCCATCTTTATCTCTTGTTGATGAATCAAGAACATATCCATAACTTTCTTCGTATGCAAATACAAAATTTAGATCTCTTTCAGGCTCTTTTAAAATTTCTGAACCCATTCATTTAAAACCTGTTAGAGTTTTTATAACTTTAACATTATAAGTTTCATTTGCTATTCTATCACCTAAATCACTTGTAACAAAACTTGAGTACATAGCTGGATTTTTAGGAGTTAACTTATGTTTTTTCATTTGACTTAATTTTCATTCAATTAATAATGGACCAGTTTGATTACCATCAATTCTAATTCATTTTCCCTTATGATTAACAGCACAACCAATTCTATCTGCATCTGGATCTTGAATAATTATAATTGAAGCATCTTTATGTTTTTCTCCATATTCTAAAGGGATTTTTCAAGCAGGTTCAAATTCTGGATTTGGATTACCAACATTTTTAAACGTTGCATCTTCAAATGCATGTTCTTTTACTTCTATTACTTCATAACCAAAACTTCTCAATAATGGTGGAGTAAATTCAGTTCCTGTTCCATTAACAGCTGAATAAATCATTTTAAATTTATCTCTTGATTCATTCTTATAAAATTGTAAATTTTCAATCATTTCTTTATATTTTTTTAATACATTTTGAGGAACAACTTCTAAAAGAGTTTTATCAAACTTATAATTTCAATTTAAAATATCACTTATTTCTTCCATATATTCAGCAATTATTTTTGTATCTTCATCAATTAATTGACATCCAAATTCATCATAAATTTTATATCCATTATAAACTGCAGGATTATGACTTGCAGTAATTACAATTCCTCCAATTGCATTTAATTGCTTTGTTGCAAAAGAAACTACTGGAGTTGGTTTCATAATATTATCTTTAAATAAATATGCTTTAATTCCAAAACTTGTTAAAATCTCAGCAGCTAATTGAGAAAATTCTTTTGAGAACTTTCTATTATCATGACCAATAACAACACCTCTATTTAAAACATCTCCATATTTTGATAACAATAATTTTGCATAACTCATTGTCACTTTTTTAATTGTGTATAAATTAAATCTACCTGGTCCGGCACCAAGAATACCTCTTATACCAGCAGTTCCAAATTCTAATTGTATATTAAATGCAGCATTTAATTCATCATCACTAGCTTTTAATAATTCCTCTTTTAAATTTTCATCTAAGTGATTAGATTTCAATCACTCCTGATAGACTTCATTATTTTTATTAAAATTCATGTTTTTTCTCCTTTAGAAATTTTATTGGTTTATAAGAAAATCTATGAATATCCAAAACACCAAACTCTTTAACTCTATTTTGGTGATCAATTGTACAATATCCCTTATTTTTTATAAAGTTATATTGCGGATATTTTAAATGATAATTATTCATTATCCTATCTCTATAAACTTTTGCTAAAATGCTTGCAGCTCCTATAGTAATGCTCAAGTTATCTCCCTTAATAATTTTTATGGTTTTACACAAATCTAATTCTATATTTTCTCCATCAATTAAGCAAACTTCTGGCTTAATTTTTAATTTTTTAATAGAATCTACCATTCCTATCTGACTTGCTTTCTTTGGATTAAATTCATCCACAAATTTTGAATCATATTCACAAATGCTATAGTCAATACAATTTTTTTTAATTTCATCAAACAATTCTTCTCTTTGCTTTTCATTTAATAATTTAGAATCTTTAATTTTAAAGTTGTTATACTCAGGTTTTAAAATTACAGTTGCTACAACAATTGGACCTGCCATTGCTCCCCTACCAACCTCATCACTTCCAGAAATTAAATTAACCTTATTTTCTTCTCTTATTTTTTGATCAAATAAGTATCTTGAGTTTTCTATCATTCCACTGTTAAATCACTTACTACTGTTGAATCTAAATCATTTTCCTTAATTGATTGTTTTGATATTTCCTTAATTTCAATTGGTTTTTCAAATGAGATTTTTCCCAAATTATTTTTAATGATGTCATGAATAAATAACTCAATAGCTCTTTCAACATCAGCTATTTCATCAAGAATTGTAAATTTATTTCTTTTAGCAATTTCTTCAAAGATAGTGAATGTATCATCATAATCTATTGGTCTTAATACATGCTTATTAATTTTATAAGTGTTTTCAATTAATGATGGATATGAATTATAAATATATCTCATTAATTTAGTTGCCATCCTCTCTTTTGGAATGACATCCAATCTAATTGAATTAGTAGCAGCGCAATTACAAGCTACGGTTTCATTTTCAAACTTTGCAGGTAAAATTCCAGGAGTATCAATCAATGTAATATTGTTTGTCATTACAATTCTTTGCATTCCCCTTGTTACTCCTGGCTTATTACCTATTTTTAAAGTCTTACCTCTTGAGAGCTTTGAAATAACAGTTGATTTTCCAACATTTGGAATACCAACAACTAAAACATTAAGTTGTGGTTTTTCTATTCCCCGTTTTTTTTGTTTTAATTGTGATTCTTTTGTCATTTCATTTATAAGCTTTAAAACATCACTATAAATATCAGCTTGTTTATCTTTTACAATGTATGTTATATTTCCAATGGATTTAAAATATTCAGTCCATTGATTAGTTATCTCTTTATCTGATAAGTCAAATTTAGTTAAAATTATTAACCTTGGTCTAGTGTTTAGAACTTTTCTTAATAATGGATTTTGTGTTGAAAAAGGTGCTCTTGCATCAACAATTTCCATAACAAGATCTACTATAGAAATCTTTTGTTCAATTTCTTTAATACTTTTATTCATATGACCTGGGAATCAATTAAAACTTGATTTTTCATCATTCATAGGATTACCTCCTCAGTGATAGTATCATTTTATAGTTTAATTATTAAAAAATCTAATTTATTTTTTAATTATTTATGATACTTTTGGTTCTTATTTATTTTAAACCCTCTATAAATTTGTTCCAATAAAATTATTCTTACCAAATTATAAGGTAAAGTGATTAAGCCAAAACTAATTTTATTATTATGAATTTCTCTAAACTCTTGACTAAATCCATCACTTGGACCAATTATAAAACATATTTTACCATTTTTATAATTTTGATTTTCCTCTATAGTTTCAGCAATTAATTCAGAACTATATTGTTTAGAGTTAATATCTAATAAAAAGATTTCATAATCTTTACTTTCTTGTAATTTTAAATTAATATTTTGCTCATTTTTTACCATATTAGATTTTATATCACCATGATCGAATTCATTAATTTCAATCATCTCTAAAATACAATGCATTTTAAGCTTATCAATGTATGCTTCATATACTTCTCTATATTCTTTATTAACTTTGTTAAAACAAATTATTTTTATTTTCATATTTACTCCTAAAACCCCTATAATTATACACTTACATATTTATTCAAAAGGAAATATGATAAAATATAACTATATTTTGGAGGATATTTTATGGCTGAAAAAAATAAATTTTATTCAATTTTAGACTACAGACCACAATTTGAAAACATAGTTGATGCACTTGTGCCTGATATTCAATTTTCTTATTCTGCTATTATGAATAATTCAACTATTCAAACATATTTTAATATGATTTCACTTGAATATTATGGATATGAATACTATCAATTATTGAGATTAAATAAATTAGAATTTAAAGTTAGTGAAAGAGCATTAAACTTAACTATTTTAGAAATGGTTTATAATATTATTACACAAATCATTGCAAGAAAATGAAGGTATTCTGAGTATATTGCATATGATATGTATATATTACCTTTACGTATTAAAAAATATATTAAGGCAATGAATTATGAATTTATAGAGTATGAAACTGCAGGTAAAAAACCAATTCTAAAATTAGTTGGACAACCTTCAAGAATTGTTGTTGAAGAATTAGTAGATGAATTTCATGATGATAGATTAAACTATGTTATAGAACAATTTAGATCTACTGGTGAAGATGAAGTTGAAATGAAATTAATATTATTTAAAAGCATTTCTCTTTTCGCTCATGAGGGTGAAGCATTAATTTATCAAAAGTTTGGAAAATATTTTGCAGAAAATTATTTTAAAGATGTTAAAAGTTTAGAGGCTTATAAAGCAGAGAATTTATCTGCAAAAGAAAAAAAACATGTATCTAAAATTATTAATGATATCTTTAATATAACTTTACTTTCAGTCTTATTAATGTCAGACGCAATGAAAACTGGTGTGTGAAAGAAAATGAAAGATATTGAAAAAAGAAGATTAGAATTAGAAAGTACTCAAAAAACAATTGAAGAAGCTAATAAAAAATTACAAGCTATTTCTAAAAGAGAAAAAGAGATAAAGAAAATTGAAACTAAATAAAACTCTCTAAGGTATTTTAATAAAAGAAAACTTATTAAAATATATAGGGAGTTTTTTTATTTTAAAATTTCATTCCTCCAAGATTTGGCATTTTTCCAGATTTAAGTGATTTAGTTAATTCAATAACTTGCTTTTTACCTTTATCAAATTGATTTAAAAGCTCATTAAATTCTTTTTCTGTTCTACCTGAACCTTTTAAAATTCTTTGCTTTCTAGTTATAGCTTTTAGAAGTCTTGGTTCTCTTCGTTCTTTTAATGTCATAGAGGTCATTAAAATATTTGCAACTCAAAGTTTTTGTTGAGCTTGATTAATTTGTGTTTCACTAACTTTACCATTTAATCCTGGAACCATTTTCATAATTCCTCCAAGATTTCCCATTTTTGCAACTTGCTCCATTTGATTTCTTAAATCTTCTAAATCAAATTGACCTGCAAACATTCTTTTCATTGTTTTTTCCATTGTTCTTTGGTCAACAACATCAGCTGCTTTTTCAAATAATGTCTCAACATCACCCATTCCAAGAATTCTATCAGCCATTCTTTTTGGGTAAAATTCAGCAAGAGCTCCAATTCCCTCACCTTCTCCAATAAATTTAATTGGCAATTTTGTAATATCAGTTATTGAGAATGTTGCTCCCCCTCGAGCATCTCCATCAAGTTTTGTAACAATAACTCCTGTTAATTTTAATAAATTATTAAATTCTTGTGACACGTTTATAATATCTTGCCCAGTCATTCCATCAACAGTAAGAATTATTTCCTGAGGAGAAACAGCTTTTCTAATTTCATTAAGTTCATCCATTAATTGTTTATCAATTTGCAGACGACCAGCAGTATCTAAAATTATTACTTCATACCCATTTTTTTGAGCATAATCAACTGCTTGTTTTGCAGTTTTAACAGGGCTTTGTTTACCTTGTTCAAAAACATCTAGATTATTTTTTTGACCTAATTCAACTAATTGATCAATAGCTCCTGGTCTATAAATATCTAAACCTACCATTAATGTTTTCTTTTTATTTTTTTTGGTAATTAAATGGGAAAGTTTACCAACTGTTGTTGTTTTACCAGCACCTTGCAAACCAACCATCATAATAATTGATGGCTTTTTATCTATTTCTAATGGTTTATTTGTTTTTCCTAAAATTTCAACTAGTTCTGCGTGAACTATTTTAACCATTTGTTGATCTGCTCTAACACCTTGTTCAATAAACACACCTTGAGCTTTTTCTTCAATGTTTGCTATAAACTTTTTAACTACATCAATATTAACGTCTGCTTCTAAAAGAGCTAATCTAATTTCTCTTAATACATCTTTTACATTATCACTATTTAAAGTAGTTTTTTTTAAATTCTTTTCAATAGACTTTTTCATTCTATTGGCTAAAAAATCTCCAAATCCCATAGTTTCACTCCAATCTCAATTAATTATAACAAAAAACACCATTTTTGAAATGCCAAAAAATAATTATAATTTTCTAAAATATGAGTAATAAGCGATTATGTCCCTACATATTAACAAGCGACTTTGTCCTCCTTTATAATCAATAAATGGAGGTTTTATGAAAGGACTACTATTAAATACCATGAAACAAGAACAACTAAGATTAATTAAACAATTATCTTTAAGAAAAGACTCTATTAAAAATACAGCCTTTAAATTAGGTTATAGTGTTAGACACACAAGAAGAAAACTTAAGGAATATCAAGAAATTGGAGCAAAAGCTTTTATTCATAAAAATACAAATAAAATACCTATAAATAAAATTTCACAGTTATTTAAAGATGAAATAATTGAACTATTTCAAACAAAGTATTATGACTTTAGTATTAAACATTATTGAGAACTAACTTGAAAAAAGAAAATAAGTTACTCTGCAATTAGGCACATATTAATAGAAGAAAATATTTTAATTGAGACTCTTAACAGAAAAACAAAAAAAGATATTCGTAAAAATTTAAAGGCCGGAAACCAAGAAAATTTAACAAGCGAGTATCTTTCAAAATCAATTATAACAAGCAAACCCCATCCTACGCAAAAGAAAATTGTAAAATTTGGAGAGATATTTGAAACTGATGCTTCAAATCATCAGTGAATTAAAAATTTAAAATGTCATTTGCATATTGTAATTGATAAAGCTAGTAAAAGAATTTTGGCAGGCTATTTCAGCGAACAAGAAACTACTGAAAGTTATTATAATATCTATAAAAAAGCCTTTAAACATTATGGTTTACCAAAATTAAATGTTAGTGATAATCGAAATGTTTTTAGTAGTAAAAATAATCGTGATCACTTTGGTGATAGTGTTTCAAATACACAATTACAATTTATTTTTCACTCTTTAGGAGTAAATACAAAAACAACTTCAATTCCCCAAGGAAAAGCATTAGTTGAAAGAACTTTTGGAACATTACAAAGAAGATGACCTCAAATAATTAGACTCTTAGATTTAAAAAATATTGATCAGTTAAATGATTATTTACCCTATCTTATTCAAGAATACAATCAAGATTTTTCAATACCTTTAGACCAATTAGAATCAGTAACTAGAAAGTTTGATCAAGATGAAGATATTGTTTTCTCTTATCGAAGTGAAAGAATTATTGATAATGGTCATAGTATTAGTTTTAAAAAAGATAAGTGATTTATATGTAAGGGTTATACTCCAATTTACTTTAAACCAAAATTAAAAGTAATGATTATGGAAACAATAAATAAAAAACATTATGCATTAATTGGAAATGACATTTACAATCTTATTCAAGTTGAAGATGAACGCTTACATGGAAATATTAAAACACTATCTAATGAAGAATTTGAAACTACTAAAGTACCCAAAATTGACTCTCCTTGGAAAGCAACTAACTAATATTTTTTTGATAGAAAAAGAAAAAATACAAGATCTATTTATTAGATAAATCTTGTATTTTGGGACATAATCGCTTATTATCTACATGCCAAAAAATAATTATAATTTTCTAAAAAGTAATAGTGCAAATTAAATAAAATTAAAGTTTCTATAAATTTAAATTTAAAAACGCTAGTTGAAACTAGCGCTATAAATTTTAAGACAGGAATTTAATTTCCTTATTTAACATTATTTTATAATCTTATAACTTCTCGTTTTTCACGAATTATAGTCATATAAATGTCTCCTGGAGTCTTATTTATTTTTTGAATGTTTTCTTTTAAATTTAAAGATATTTTTTTCATACTATAATCATCTACAACAGATGGATTTACCATAACTCTTATTTCTCTTCCTGCTTTAAGAACATAAACTTTAAGAACACCTTCTTGTTGTAAACAAATATCTTCAAGTTCTTGCATTCTTATAAAATATTGATCTGCATCATTATTTCTAGCTCCTGGTCTTGCAGCACTCATAGTATCTGCTATAGCTACAATTTCTGCATAGTATGTTTCTTTTTCAACATCATTATGATGTGATTCAACTGCATTAATTATTTCAGATTCTAAATTATATTTTTTTAGAATATCTACTCCTAATTTTACATGACTTCCTTCTTGCTCGAAGTCCACAGCTTTTCCAATGTCATGTAAAAGACCAGATTTAAGTCCTATTTTTTCATCAAGACCCATCTCTAAAGCAATTTTTCTAGATATCTTTGCAACTTCAATTGAATGCTGCAAAGCGTTCTGACCGTAACTATGTCTAAATTTTAATTTACCTAGCATTTTAACTATTTCTTCAGGTAAATCATCAATATTTAAATTTAATAGGACTTCATTTCCAATTTCCAAACAATGTTTATCCAATTTTTCTTCTTGAATTATTAATTGCTCTTCAATTGTAGCAGGATGAATTCTTGCTGTTTTTATAAGTTCGCTTAAAGTTAAATATGCAATTTCTCTTCTTATTGGATTAAAAGAAGATATTGTTACCCTATTTGGAGTATCATCAATAATTAAATCAACACCTCCATAAGATTGAAATGTTTTTATATTTCTTCCCTCTTTACCAATAATTTTCCCTTTTCAAGAATCATTTTCAATCTCAAAAAAAGTTGTATTTTTTTCAGAAGTGATTTCAATATGACAACTTTGCATTGCATCAATTAATATATCAGAAGCTTTTTTTTCAGCTCTAACTTTTAATTTATTTTCATAATCTTTAATTTTATTTGAAAGCTCATTTAAATATTTATTTTCTACAATATTAAATAACTCTGTTTTTATTTGATCTTCAGTTAAGTTTGAAATATTTTCAAGAGCTAACTGAAATTTCTTTTTTTGAATGGCTAATTCATTTTTTATTTTATTTGTATTAATTTTGTCTTGAATTAGTTCTTCTTCTTTCTTATTCAAAATTTCTACTTCTTCAAAGAATTTTTCTTTTTTTTGTTTCAAATTTTTAGTTTCCATTAAAATTTCTTCTCGGATATATTCAGCATCATTTTCAGCATTAAGTTTTATTAAAGCTGCATCTGCTTTTGCTTCCGCTAGAATTTTCATTTTAACTTCTTTTGACTCGTCTAATGTTTTTTTGAAAATGTATTTGCGCTGACGAGACTTAATTAAATATACTATAACTGTACCTAATACAATTAAAAGCACTATTAAAAAAGATATTATCGCAATATACACATGTACTAAATCATCGTTCATAACTAGCATTGTTCTCCAATCCTAGAAAAGCGTGGCGTTGCCTTATGCAACTTTATTATTTTACATTAATTAATAAAAATAGTATAAATACCCGACAAGATTTTACAAATAAATAAAATAAATAAAAATTAGAATAATTTTTATTTATTTTAAAATATTATCCAACATGTAGTTCAACTTCAAAAGTAAAACTCTCAGCTGATCAATTAAAAGAAGAATTCTCATTAATTGATTGGGCTTTTTTATATGTAATAATATAGTGAATATGTTGATGTGAATGTTCTGCTTTAGAAATTATATTTTCATTAAAACTAAATGAGCTATTTTCATTCTCTTCTTTTATTGCACTAACAAATAAAATTTCAAAGTTTTTTGTAGGTAAAATTGACTCATCCATAATTACATTTTCAACCTTTTTTGCAGCTTCTTGAATTGCATTAATTGCTTCCTCTTCTGTTTCAACAACTACTTTATTTAAAACTCTCTGCAAATTTTTTACTGTATTTTCAATAGAGTTTACATTATTACAAGCAATAACACTTGTGCTAGCTGTACTAATAAGTCCAAATGATCCCAATAAAGTTAAGATTTTTTTCATATATTTTTTCCTCTAATTTCTATTTCTAATATTTTATTAGATATAAAAATTATAAATTAGATTCATTATTTTTATTTATAATTTTTATAAATAAAAATAATTTAAATTCTATAAAAAATTTTAAAATAAAAAAAACTGTATTAAATACAGTTATAAATTTATTCAATACTTTCTTTAAGTTTAGCTTGAATCTCCAAATGTTTTTCTGGATTGTTATTAAATCATTCCCTCACTGATTCTTTTCCTTGACCAATTTTTTCATCGCCATATGAATATCAAACTCCAGCTTTATTTAAAATATTATATATTGTAGCCATTTCAATAATTTCAAGATCTTTTTCTACACCTTTATTATATGCAATAGTAATTTGACAAGTTTTAAAAGGTGGCGCTACTTTATTTTTTACAACTTTAATTTTAACTTTATTTGCGGTTGCCTCACCATTTGTAGATATTGTTTCTCCTTTTCTTACTTCTAATCTTATAGATGAATAAAATCTTAAAGCTCTTCCACCAGGAGTTATTTCAGGACTTCCAAATATTACACCAACTTTTTCTCTCAATTGATTAATAAAAATTACTGTAGTGTTAGTTTTAGAAACAATACCATTAATTTTTCTTAAAGCTTTGGACATCAATCTTGCTTGTAAACCAATTTGTTGGTCTGACATTTCACCATCTAGTTCTGCTTTAGGAACTAAAGCAGCAACAGAATCAACTACAACTATATCAATAGTATTTGATTTAATTAACATTTCTAAAATGTCTAAAGCTTGTTCACCTGAGTCAGGTTGAGCCACCACTAAATTTTTAATATCTATACCAATATTTTGAGCATACTTTGGATCTAATGCATGCTCTGCATCAATAAAAGCTGCCCTACCATTATTTTTTTGTGCTTCACAAATTGCATGTAAAGAAAGTGTTGTTTTACCACTTGATTCTGGTCCATAAATTTCTATAATTCTACCCTTAGGATATCCTCCTACACCAATAGCTCTGTCAAGTAAAAAACTACCTGTTGGAATAACTTCAATTGCTGAATTAGCTGCATCTCCTAATTTCATAATTGATCCTTTTCCAAAAGTTTTTTCAATATCTTTTAATACACTTTTAAAAGCAGGATCATCATAAATATTATTATCACTCATATTTAAAAGCACCTCATTTGTATTTTTTTCTAATATTTTTTCTATCATATATTTTCCTCCTCAATTATCATTATCGACAATAAGGAAATAAAATTAAATTTCTAAAATTTTATTAATAATGAATTCACTTGCTCTAAGTTTATACTCTTCTCTTGGAATATCTTCTTTAATAAGAAATTTATAAATAAAATTCTTATTTTTAAATCTAAACCCAATAAAACTTAAACCAGATTTGTTATCTTCATATTTTGGTGGAGCATAACCTGTAAAACCAATAACAATATCTGAACTTATTTTTTCACTAGTTTTTTCTAACATTAAAGCTAGAACTTCTTTTGAAACAACACTATATTTTTTAATTACTTCTATATCTATTCCTAAAATTTTTGTTTTAAAATCATCTGAATAACAAATAAATGAGCCCTTGAAATATTCACTAGCTCCAGAGATATTTGTTATTTGATTTGCAAAATATCCCCCTGTAAATGACTCACAAGTAGATAATGTTAAATTATTTAATTTTAAATATTCAAATAATTTTTTCATATACAAATCCTTAAAAAATATAGTGAGATTAAATTATCATAACCCACGTTTTGTAACACTTACGTGCATCAACTATCTATCTATCGCTTATGCATGCGATCCCAAAGGCTTGTTGAATTCCTCGCCCTTAAGCTCCTCTACCAAAATTTGAGTTTCTTGCTTGTGGAGTTTACCCGTTCCATTTCACTATTTCTAGCTAATCGTCTCTGTGGCACTTTAAAAAGCTTATCATAGGCATAAATGCCCTTAGACTATACTTAAGTCGTTACCAATAAATTGGTACCTAAAGTTATTTTTTTCTCTAGCACAAACACTACATTCATCTCAGAATGTGCAAGCGTGGAGTTTCCTCTATATTATTTTTCAAATATAGCAGTTGATTCAAAGTTAATCTCATTGTTTATTTTATACTAAATTACTTATTATATCTCTCTTTTTCTAAATTAGAAATTCTCTTAATAAGATCTGAACTATTTAATCCTGCTCTTGCTAATGCTTCCATTTGACTTTCACTTAATTTTAAAGTTGCCAATGTTTCTGTTAATTCATTTGATAATCTATTAATATTTTCTTTTAAAGTTGCTATTTCCTTTTCTTTTTTAATATTTTTTTCTTCAAAAAATTTATAATCTTCTGCTATCATATCTAAAAAAGCATCAACTTCTTCTACTTTATAACCTTTATATTCAACTTCAAAATCTTTATCAATAATTTCTTGTTTAGTTAATTTTATAAAATCTGCCATTTTTTATGCCCCCATTTAGTCTAATTGTATCTCATTTTATAATTTTTTGTAAATATATATCGACTAATATATTTGGGTGAGATTTTGATATTAAAAAATAAGGGAATGTATCTAGAAACTATTATAAATAATAGTATAAGTACTATTGAAGAAAATAATGGTTTCATTTATAAAATGCCAATTAATAATAATATTATTTCAATTAAAGATAATATCATCACAGCAAGATTAAATAAGAACTATTTTTGTGATTATATTGGTTTATGAAAAGGAACTTATTTAGAATTTGAAGCCAAAGAATCTGAGAAGGACTATTTTAATTTGAATAATCTTTCTTCACAACAATTTGAAAAATTAAGATTAGTAAATAAAAATTATGGTTCAGCTTTTCTATTAATATATTTTCATTTATATGAAAAAATATATATTATTCATATAAATGAATTAGAGAATATAAAAAGTAAAAAAATACCCTATCAGTATTTCAAAGATAATTTCTTAGAAATAAGTTTTTCAGGTATTAGTTTTAATTTTAATGATATTTTTAATCATTTAATCAATTATACATAGTTATTTTTACAGAAGTTTCTTTTGACTTATCTTCTAGTTTCTTCAACAAATCTTTAATATTATTAATTTTACATTCATCAATTATTGACATAATCTTTGGTTTTGAAATACCAAGTTCAATAAAATTTTCGATTTTATCTATTTCATTATCTGTAAGTTTATAGTCAAACAATTTCTCAATAAAGTTATATGTATTATCATTTCTTAATTTAGAATGTTTTTCTTCTAACTCTACGAGCAACCTATTAAATAAAGGTGTAAGATCAAGGATAGTTTTTTTACCTTTTTGCTCCAATTTAATAATTCGATTTTTTAATAGCAAAGATATTTCTTTTTCAATTTCTTCTTTTGAAAGCATCATATGTTCTGCTATTTGTGAAGGTGTAAAGTTTTTTTGGTCATCATTTGATAACTCCATAATTATTAGTAAAATAGCTAATTGATTTTCATTAATTTTAATTTTTGAATAATTTAAAATTAAAAGAGTTTTTTTGCTTATTAACCCTGTTTTAAAAAGTTCAAACATATTTTTTTACAAAATTAAAACTTGCTATTTGCAAGTCTTTTAAATTTTGTTCTTATTATTTAGCTACTGCTTCTTTTAATTGTTTAGCTACTTTAAATTTTGTTACTGTTGTTGCAGCAATTTGGATTTTTGCTCCAGTTGCTGGGTTAACACCTTCACGTGCTGCTCTTTCAGCAGTAACAAATTTACCAAATCCTGCTATTGCAACTTCTTCTTTATTAACTAGAGCATTTACAATTTCGTCAAATACGAAGTTAATCATTTTTTCAGCATCAGCTTTTGTATTACCAAATTCTAATGAAATTTTTTCTGATAATTCTTTTTTTGTCATGGCTATACACCCCTATCTCTATACTACCTTAGCATGTTGGAAAAAATCATTTACTAACGCACTAGGCTTATGATTATTGTATAGTATTTTATATAGTATTTCAAACATTGGTACTTTAATTTTATATTTCTGGCTTATCTCATAAGCTAACTTACAAGATAAAACTCCTTCAACAGTATTCTTATGAGAAATTAAAACAGTCTTTGCATCATCTTTTTGAGCAATTTGAACTCCTAATGAAAAGTTTCTTGATTTTAATGATGAAGCAGTTAGGATCAAATCACCAAGTGTTGCAAAATTCATAAATGTTTCTATTTTAGCTCCAAAGTGTTTTGCTATAGTATATATTTCTGTATTTCCAATTGTAATTAATGATGCTTTTGAATTATCTGCTGCTGAAAAACCATGCAACAATCCTGCAGCAATTGCAACACTATTTTTTAATGCTGCTGCAACTTCACACCCAACTACATCCGTTGTGGGCTTTACAATAAAATATTCATTAGAAAATAAATTTGCAATATATATAGCAGTTTTTTCATCTTCATTACAACTCATAACACAAGTTGGTTTTCTCATAATTACTTCAATTGCAACAGAAGGTCCATAAATTGCACCATAAGATTTCATAACATCTTTACCTTGAAATCTTTTTCTAATTTTTTTACTTAATAAATCAAGATTTTCTTCATCTAAACCTTTGGCTACATTTATTATATGCATTTCACGCTTTCCAAATTTTATTACATTTTCAATTGCATTATCTAAAGCAAAAGTTGGTACACTTAAAATTACAATATTTGCTTTTTCCATGGCTGCTGCAAAATCTGTTGTTGCCTTTATATTTGAATTAATTAATAAGTCCTGAAAGAATTTAGAGTTCAAATGATTATTATTAATATCTTCAACTTGAGTTTCTTCAATTCCATACATAATTACATCATGACCATTGTCTGCTAAAACATTAGCTAAAACTGTTCCATAAGCTCCAGTCCCTATTATTGCTATTTTTTCTTTTTGCATATTATTATTTCCTTTCTCTAAAAATTATAGTTATTGGTACACCACTAAAATCAAATTGTGAACGAATTTGATTCTCTAAAAATCTTTTATATGAAAAGTGAACAAATTCAGGATTATTTACAAATAAAACAAATGTTGGTAAGTATGCTTCAACTTGAGAAGCATAGAATATTTTCAATCTACCTCCATTATGATTTGGAGCAGGATTAATTAATTGAGCCTTATTGAAAACTTCATTTAATAAACTGGTTCTAATTCTTTTTTTAATATTTTTTTGAACTAAATCCACAATATCAAATATCTTATGTATTCTCTTATTTTCTTTTGCCGAAATAAATAAAACCTTTGCATAATTTAAATACTTGAAATAAGCCTTAATTTCTTCTTCTTTTCTTTTCATAGTATTGGTTTCTTTATCTTTAACTAAATCTCATTTGTTACCAATAATTATTATAGGTTTATTTTCTTCAAAAGCAAAACCTCCAATATTTGTATCATGATCTTTAATATTTTCACTCGAGTCTAAAATTAATAAAACAATATCTGACTTATTAATAGTACTTATTGATCTTAAGTAACTATATTTTTCAAGATTTTCATAAATCTTACCTTTTTTTCTCATACCAGCAGTGTCTATAATTGTATAACTATTTCCATTATATTTTATTTTACTATCCACTGCATCAACTGTTGTTCCTGCAATTTCAGAGACTATCATTCTATCTTCACCAACTAATGAATTTACTAAACTTGATTTACCAACATTGGGTCTTCCAACAATTGCTAGTTTAAGCTCATCACTTTCCTGACTTTCATCAAACTTTGGAAAACTTTCAATTATTTTATCTAGTAAATCTCCTATTCCAATACCGTGAGTAGAAGATATCATAAATGGCTCACCAAAACCTAAAGTCATAAAAGTAAAGGACTCATCAAATTGATCTTTTTTATCATATTTATTGACAGCAAGAATTACAGGTTTATGAGTCTTATAAAGTATCTTAGCAACTGCTTCATCTTCTTGAGTTATTCCATCTTTATAATTAATTGCAAAAACAATAACATCTGCTTCTTTAATTGCAATTTCTGCTTGCATTCTTATCTCTTTTGAAAATGGACTATCTTGTAAAGTTATTCCACCCGTGTCAACTACAATAAAAGGTAAAGTTAGTCATTCAGCTTTACCATACATTCTATCTCTAGTGACTCCAGGTTTATCTTCAACAATAGCTTTTTTTTCTCTGATTATTCTATTAAAAAGTGTAGATTTACCAACATTGGGTCTTCCAACAACTGCTACAATTCCTTTTCTTGCCATAAACTACACCTCCTTAAAAAGTAATTACTATTTAAGTTTTTCTATTTTGTTTAAAATTAATCTAATTACTTTATTTATGTTTAATTTACTTGTATCTAAATATCAAGCATCAGGCGCTATTTTAAGTGCGCCCATTTCTCTTTTTTTATCATAATCATCTCTTTGTTGAATTTGTCTTAAAATATCTTCATAAACATTTGGTTTTATTTTTTTTCTCTTATTTTGATTAAATCTTCTCTCTGCTCTTGATTCAACTGAGCAATCAAAATATATTTTTAATTCTGCTTCTGGAAGAACAACTGTAGTAATGTCTCTTCCAATGACAATATTGTTTTTATTTTGGGTCATTTTTCTTTGAGCCAAAACCATAAATTCTCTTACCTTATTATTTTTTGCTACATATTTAATATTTTCTGCAACATCATAGTCAAAAATACTTTTTCCATAATCTATATTATTTACTAATATAGATTTTTCATTTATATATTCAAAATTAAAGTTTTTAATTTGTTTTTCAATCTCAGCATCATTTAAAAAATCAACTTTATTATCTAAACAAAATTTTGTAAAAGCTCTATACATAACTCCAGTATCTATAAAATTCATTTTCAACTTTACAGCTATTCTTTTCATAACTGAACTTTTACCAGAACCTGCTGTACCGTCTACTGCAATATTAATATATTTCAATTACATTATCCTCCTATTACAAATATTGGAATTATTATTGCTAAAAACATTAATACTGTTAAAACAATTAAAATTGGTAAAACTCATTTAAATCGATATTTTTTTTCTTGTAATTTTCAGGTTTTCAAAACTCTATTTAAACCCTTTTCATTTTTTTCACTAACCTCTATTATCATTTGTTGAGTACTTCTATTATCTTTACTTCTTACTTGTTGAACGGTTGTCATTGAAATGTCTTGAGGATTAGTTTTTAATCAAGCTTGTTTTTCTTTTAATTTATCAATATTTCTTTGAAAATTTTTATCGTTTGCTTGTAAGCTATTATACAAATTCACATACTTATCATTTCTTAGGTTAAGTGAACTTTCATCTTCTTCAACTTCACTAATAAAATTTTTATTAACTTGATTTAAACCAATTTTTTTAAGTTCTGATATTTCCAATTTCATTTCATATTTTAAATCTTCAGGAAATAAACTTGATGACTTATCTCTATCTAGATAAGGTTTCTCAAATTCGTGTTTTGCATCAAAAATTGATAACTTTTCTTTAAAAAAATCTAAATCTATCATTTTCAGTTTTTCAAAAGTTGAATGTATTACTGATTTTTCATCTTGTATATTTTTTTTATAAGCTATTTCCTTTTTCACTTTTTCATGAATTGGCTTATTACGTTCCATTCTTGTTAGGTTCATCTTTTTTTCACCCCATTAACTTATATATTATAAATTAAATATGGAAATAATTGAAATTATTGTTATTATATTAAAGAAAAGGAGATGGTTTTTATGAAGAAAACTTGAATTGATAAATCAATGTGTATAGGATGTATGGCATGTGTGCAAATTGATGAAACTGAGACTCTTTTCATGGATGATGATGGTTTCGCTGAAGCAAACGAAAATGATCTAGAATTAGTTGAATGCCAAATGGTTTGTCCTACAGGCGCAGTTAAAATTGGTGATGAATAAAAAAATTCTCAAAAGAGAATTTTTTTTTATTCATTTATTTATTAATATTTTATAATAATAACTTATTTAATAAAACTCACTCATTAATAGTCTATTAAATTTATTTATTACAACTATAAAATAATTAGCCTTTTGGACAGTCTAATATCTTTTCTTATTTTTTTGATAATGTGAAATTATAATTTCTTATAATTTCAAAATTATTATATCATAGTTAAAAAAATATTATAATTTTTAATTATAATTTAGAATTTTTTCCACTATAAGTGAAATAAAAAAACCCTAATAATAGGATTTATTTATTAATAACTTATTTCTTCTTTTACTCTTCTTAATTGATCAAATACTTCTGATTGATATTTTTTTGTTCCATTAATAACAGCTAATAAAGGTTGTTCTCCAACTTTAGTTGGTAATTGTAAAGTATCTCCAACATATTTTGCAATACCATTAATTAATGCTGTTCCACCACATAAAACAATTCCGTTTCTGAAGATATCTCCAGCTAATTCTGGAGGTGTCATTTCAAGAACTTGAACTACTAATTCAATAACTCTTGATAAAGGAACTTTTAATACTTCTCTTAATTCTTCTGGTGTAATTTCGATTTCTCTTGGTAATCCAGAAACAACATCACGTCCATAAACTTTCATTGATTTTTCATCAATAAATTTAGCAAGTGAACCAATATTAATTTTGATTATCTCTGCTGTTTTAATTCCAATTTCCATTCCATATTGTGCTCTTATGAATTTTAGAATTTCTTCATTTAAATAGTTACCTGCTATTTTAATAGATTTTGAAATAACTATATCTCCAGATGAAATAACTGCAACGTCAGTTGTTCCACCACCCATGTCAACAACAAGTCTTCCTGTAGGAGCATTAATATTAACTCCCCCACCTAAAGCAGCCATTTTTACTTCTTCTTCAATAAATACTTCTCCAGCACCTAAACTAATTGCAATTTTTTTAAGCGCTGTTTTTTCTAATTGTGTAATTGCTGAAGGACAAGCTAATAACATTACACAATTTTTAAGAGCTTTTTCTAATCTAAGTCTTGCAAAAATATAATTTAATTGAGCTTGAGTAGCTTTGATATCAGTAATAACACCATCAACCATTGGTCTAACAATTCTTAGGTTTTTATTTCCTTTACCAATCATTTTGTATGCTTCTGCTCCAACTGCTACAATTTTATTTTCCTTAATTTTGTAAGCTACTATTGAAGGTTCATTATAAACTATTCCGTTTCCCTCAATATAAACTAATGTATATGCTGTTCCTAAGTCCATAGAAACAAATACTGGTTTTTTTCCTGCCATTTTTTTATTTACCTCACTATTTTCAACTTTCATATACATTCTATCAAATAAAAGGTCAAAAATTCAAAAAATTTATTTTTACTTGTAAAAGTGATTAATTTTTTTAACTTGAGGTTCTATTACTGCAAATAATGTATAGCAAATTGAAAATCTAACTAATTCTATTGCTGAAATAACACCTATAAATATTCCTAAATTTTCTTTTATACTTGTTCATTCTTCTGAATGAGTTTCATGATACGAAATAATAATTCCTGTTGCAAAATGATTATGAGTATGACCGTGATCACTATTTGTTGTAATGTATAACATTAAAAATACTAATAGTGTGTAAATTATTGTTATTACAGGTACATAGATAACTATTGGTGTTCATCTTTTAAATCTATCAACACTTTTAATTGGATGTTTATGAATACTTGAGTTTCTAAAAATAAAGTAATATACAAATCACATCAATCAAATTGATGCAAAGTATCCAAAACTATCAATTACTAAAGTTAATGGATTGTGAGCATCAATTAAATGAATAAATGGTACTATAAATGCTATTAGCCCTGAAAATATTGGTCCAAGTGCTGCAAGCGATAATGTTATAACTAAAATATCTAATATTCTAAATGGAATTGACACACCAAATAATGGCATTTTATCTAAAAACTGCTCATACAACATTTCGAATGCTGACAACGCTACAGCTAATGCTAAGAAAACTCCTGTTAGAGTTATTTTAAATGTTAAATTTCTACGACTTGTAAATAAGCTATTTTTTCAATGAAAATCAGCGTCATTTATATCATCGTGGTTACCTAGAGAATCAAAGTGGTGTTCATCATGATAATGGTCTTTTTTACCCTCTTTTACATCATCATGATCTGGAATTTCATGTTTTTTATTTTCCATATTTTTTCTCCTTTTATTATTCAAAAATATTATATATTAAATTATAAAAATTATAATTAAAAATTATAATTTTTATAATTTTTACTTTTTTTATTTGTTGTTTATAATAATAATGTGTGTATTTTCGGGGCAAGGTGAGATTCCTTACCGATGGTAATAGTCCATGAACTTGTAAAAGAGTTGATTCAGTGAAATTCTGAAACCGACGGTAAAGTCCGGATGAGAGAAAATACCATAGCATTTTTATAAACTTTTTAGTTTGTATTTTTGTTGTATACTAAGTGCCCTTTTCTTTTTTTAATAGTAAGGGCTTTTTATTTCAAAGGAGTTAAAATGGAAAATACTTATAATTTCTGAGGTCATAAATATGACTTTGCAGAAATAAATAGATACAACTGAAGAATGGTACTAAAAGATAATTTTGTTCTAGATATAAAAAGAATATCTTTATTGGCTATGCTTTTTGCAATTGAAATACTTTTTACTATTATAAGTAAGTACACTGTTGGTGGTTTAGCAATAGCAGAAGCTTTTACAATAGAAATATCTTTAATTGGAATTTTATTTATATATCTAACGACAAATGTTTTCTACGCTGCCATATTTAATATTGCAGCAAATTCACTTAGAATGGTTTTACCTCTTCCAAGTAATTACGTTGGTGTCCTAGCAATGACTATCTCTGATTTAACATTTATAATATCTTTTGCAATAACATTTTTTCTATTAAAGAAAATTATACTATTTAAAATTAAAAGAGAGAATCAAATGAAATGATATCTATTATTGATAGCTATATCAGGAACTTTTGCAATTATGATTTCTGCATTTATTTCTCTTATTTGTAATCAAAATTTTATTTTTGAATGATATGAAGTTTTATATCCTGGTATTGTTCCTGAAAAGAATAGTTATGGGTGAAATATTTTGTTATGAACAGGATTTGGAGTTTCAATTGCCAAGTTAGCAGTTAATCTAATTATTTTTTTATTGACTACTAAATTACTTGTTAAACTTATCAATAAACATTTATTTTAGAAAGTATTGTGTAGATAATAAGCGATTATGTCCCAAAATACAAGATTTATCTAATAAATAGATCTTGTATTTTTTCTTTTTCTATCAAAAAAATATCAGTTAGTTGCTTTTCAAGGAGAGTCAATTTTGGGTACTTTAGTAGTTTCAAATTCTTCATTAGATATTGTTTTAACATTTCCATGTAAGCGTTCATCTTCAACTTGAATAAGATTGTAAATGTCATTTCCAATTAATGCATAATTTTTTTTATTTATTGTTTCCATAATCATTACTTTTAACTTTGGTTTAAAGTAAATTGGAGTAAAGCCCTTACATATAAATCACTTATCTTTTTTAAAACTAATACTGTGACCATTATCAATAATTCTTTCACTTCGATAAGAGAAAACAATGTCTTCATCTTGATCAAATTTTCTAGTTACTGATTCTAATTGGTCTAAAGGTATTGAAAAATCTTGATTGTATTCTTGAATAAGATAGGGTAAATAATTATTTAATTGTTCAATATTTTTTAAATCTAAGAGTCTAATTATTTGAGGTCATCTTCTTTGCAATGTTCCAAAAGTTCTTTCAACTAATGCTTTTTCTTGGGGGATTGAAGTTGTTTTTGTATTTACTCCAAGAGAGTGAAAAATAAATTGTAATTGTGTATTTGAAACGCTATCACCAAAGTGATCACGATTATTTTTACTACTAAAAACATTTCTATTATCACTAACATTTAATTTTGGTAAACCGTAATGTTTAAAGACTTTTTTATAGATATTGTAATAACTTTCAGTAGTTTCTTGTTCACTGAAATAACCTGCCAAAATCCTTTTACTAGCTTTATCAATTACAATATGCAAATGACATTTTAAGTTTTTAATCCATTGATGATTTGAAGCATCAGTTTCATAAATTTCTCCAAATTTTACAATTTTCTTTTGCGTAGGATGGGGTTTGCTTGTTATAATTGATTTTGAAAGATACTCGCTTGTTAAATTTTCTTGGTTTGCGGCCTTTAAATTTTTACGAATATCTTTTTTTGTTTTTCTGTTAAGAGTCTCAATTAAAATATTTTCTTCTATTAATATGTGCCTAATTGCAGAGTAACTTATTCTCTTTTTTCAATTTAGTTCTCAATAATGTTTAATACTAAAGTCATAATATTTTGCTTGAAATAATTCAATTATTTCATCTTTAAATATTTGTTGAATTTTATTTACAGGTATTTTATTGGTATTTTTATGAATAAAAACTTTTGCTCCAATCTCTTGATATTCTTTAAGTTTTCTTCTTGTGTGTCTAACACTATAACCTAACTTAAAGGCTGTATTTTTAATAGATTCTTTTTTTAAAGATAATTCCTTAATTAATCTTAGTTGTTCTTGTTTCATGGTATTTAATAGTAATCCTTTCATAAAACCTCCATTTATTGATTATAAAGGAGGACAAAGTCGCTTGTTAATATGTAGGGACATAATCGCTTATTACTCATATCAATAAACATTTATTTTAGAAAGTATTGCTATACTTGAAATAATTTAATATAAAATAATTTTATAAAGGAGAACTTAATGATGGAAAAAAATGTAATTAAGATGATTGTTGAAATACCAAAAGGTAGTTCAAATAAATATGAATATGATATTAATACTAATGAAATTAGTTTAGATAGAGTTTTATACGGAGCTAATTTTTATCCAGGAGAGTATGGATTTGTTCCTGAAACTCTTGATTGAGATGGAGACCCATTAGATGTTATAAGTCTTGTAACATACCCTACACTTCCTGGGGTTGGAGTTAATGTTAGAATCTTAGGATCAATCAAAATGATTGATGCTGGTGAAATTGACACTAAACTATTTGGTGTATTTGCAGATGATAGAAGATTTGATTCATATAAAAAAATAGAAGATGTTCCTCAACACTTGAAAGATGAAATTGAAAATTTCTTTTTACAGTATAAAGCATTACAAAAAAAAGAAGTGAAAATTAATGGTTGAGGTTCTGCAAAAGAAGCTATGAATGAATTAAAAGAATGTAAAGAAAGATATATTCAATACAAGGATAGATATTCTAAACCTGGTGGCAAAGAAGAAATTATGGCTGAATGAAAACAAAAAGGTTTAGGCCAAGGATAAGAAATAAAAAATGAGATTATAAAGTGGATACAATTTTGGTTCACTCTATTTATCTCATTTTTTTATTTTTAAAGTAATGTGAATGGTCCAACAAATTTTAAATTTGAGGTTTTTGAATTAAATCTAAAGACTTTAAAATCTATTTTATTAAACTCTTTTGCATAAATTCTTGCTATCGAAATATCTTTTTTATAACTTTCACATTCGTTTTTTACAAATTGAATAATTTCCATTTCATATTTTTCCTCTAAGCCATTTTTTAAACTATTTGAAAAAAACATTAAAGTAACAATAAATAAAAATGAACTAATAGAAATAAATTCAAATATTGGTTTTTCAAAAATGAAAATTAAAAATTTGGAAGGATTTTCTTTAATGATTGATGTCTTATCTAAAAAAGAAAAAACTATTGCAATAATTAAAGTTGAATAATAAATAGTATATAGAAATAAAGGTATTCACTTAACTATTAATTGAAATTTTTTTATATCTTTATCTTTTTGATAAAGCTTAGTATTAAATCAAATACTTGCTAATATATAATCCAATTCATATCCAACGCTTGGCATTATTCATTTTGGTATTACTATCTGTTTTTTTCTTTTATTTATCATTTGATTAATTCTTGAATAGCTTTCAGTTTCACCATAAATAACATTTAATTCTTCTGCTCTCAAATATACCTTAAATTTAGAGATTATTGAATCAATTTTTGAACTTGAAATATTGCTATCTGCTGTATTTATCTCATGGATTATTATTTTATTTAAACTAAAAGTATTAAAAATTCTTATAGTTATTAAAGAAATTAATGATAATCCCAATGCAATTAAAAGTATCTTATTTAAAGAGTCCATAAGTTCACCTTTCTTTAAAATAATTATATAACTTTAAAATACTATCTTTTATATTTGTCAAATAAAAATTTAATTTCCGGTTTTAATGAATTTACTTTTTTTACATCATAAATACTATTAAAGTTTCTAACTATTCCATGGGAAGACATGAAAGCATTTACATAGAATTTACCATTTTTATAGTCTACTGGTTTTAAAGTTCCCCCTGCAGTTAATCCTGCGGCAAAAAAACGAACTTTATGATCATCAATCAAATCTAAATCATGTAATATTGAATCAAAATCAAGATTATACTTTTCTAATCAAGCACCTTCTTTGTTTTGTCTCTCAAATGTTTCTAACTCATTTGGTCAAACTTCTTCGTATCTTACAAGTCTTGATTGCATTTTACAGTCAGCTGAAATTGCAAGAGCTGCCATTAGTGATCCCTCCGGTGCTCCCCCAATTCCATAAACAAAATCAGCTTCTCCATTCACAACATCAATTGCTGCCAATACATCTCCATCTTGGATAAGTCTTACGATTATTCCCATATCATTCATTTTTCTTATAATTTCTTGATGACGTGGTTTATCTAAAATAATACACTTCAAATCTTTTCTTTTAGCTTGAATTTGCATTGCTTCAATCGAATAGACTACTCCTTTGGATAAATTAATGCTCTCCTTAAATTCTGTGCTAACAAAAAGTTTTTCCATATACATTTCGGGAAGTTGCAACATTGTATTTTCTCTTGAAAAGGCAATTGTTGAGATACTTCCAGCATAATTATATGCCGCTGGATGAGTCCCCTCGACAGGGTCTACACTAACATCATATGTTAAAACGCTAGGATCTTCTAAATCACCAAGTATTTGACCTACAAATAGCATAGGAGCTTCATCTAACTCTCCTTCTCCATTTACTACTTTTAATTTAAATCCCTTTTCATTTTTTAACATTACTTGAAAGGCTTCAACTGCAGCTTGATCTACTAAGTTTTTGTTTTTTTTACCAATATATTTATATGAAGCAATTGCAGCTACTTCAACAGTTCTTAATAAAATAATATCGCGATTCATTTTGAATACCCCTTATATAAATAATTATAACAAAATTATCTAAATCTACTTTTAGCTCTTTTGTATTGTTTATTTCCTTATTAGTCTATAATCTAAATTGTATAAAGGAGATGTATTTATGTCAAAAAAAATAAGAGCACAAGATAATTTCTTTGACTATATGAATAAGGAATGAATTGATAAAACTGAATTGCCAAGTGGATATCCATCATGAGGTAGTTTTGAGATGTTACATAAAAAATCAATGGATGATATTAAAGAATTAATTTTAGAGTTTAAAACTAAAAAGTCAGATTTAAAAGATGATCAAGAAAAAATAACTAATATTTTTGAAAATTACTTAAATGTAAAAAAAAGAAATGAGCAAGGAATTACTCCAATAATGGAGATTATAGAATTAATTGATTCATTAAATTCAAAGGAAAACTTTACTGATTTTTTAATAGAGTCTTTTAAAAGATTTAATATATCTTTTTTTCATTCAAAAGGAATAGACTCTGATTTTAAAGATAGTAATAAAAGAGCCTTAATGATAGGTTCAATGGGTTTAGGTATGTCAGATAGAGATTTTTATGATGAAAATCACCCAAGACATAAAGATATTAAAGCTGCTTATAAAATATATTTGGAAGATATTTCAAAGGCTTCAAAATTACAATTTAAGACAAAAAGTATTTTTAATTTAGTTTATAACTTTGAAAAAGAAATATCTCAAAGTATGTTAAAACAAGAAGAATTGAGAAGTCCTGAAAATATTTATAATGTTGTTAAAATAAGTGATTTAAACAAATACTGTTCATTTATTAATTGAGATAAGTATTTAACTCAAACAAAATATGGAAAAGCTGAAATATTAATATTATCTGAACCTAAATTTTTAGAAAAATTAAATGAAATGCTTAATAAATTTGAATTAGATGAATTAAAGGATTTCTTAAAAATAAAAACTTTAATTGCCTTCTCATCTATATTAAGTTTAGATTTATATCAAATAAATTTTAATTATTCAAGTATCTTTAGTGGTGTTAAAGAAATGAAACCTGAAATTGATAGAGCTGTTGAATTTACAAATTCAAGATTGGGAGAATTATTAGGAAAAGAATATGTAAAAAAACACTTTTCACAAGAAGCAAAAGAAGATGTTCTAGGAATTGTAAAGGACTTAATTAAAGTCTATTCAAAAAGAATAAATAATTTAGAATGAATGAGTAAAACTACAAAAACAAAAGCAATTGATAAATTGAACTCGTTTACAGTAAAAATTGGTTTTCCAGATAAATTTGAAGACTACTCAAAAATTGAAATTAGAAGCTACGAACAAGGCGGGAATCTATTTGAAAACATTAGAAATCTTTCAAAACACTTTATTGAAAAAGAGTTAAATGAAATAAATCTTCCTGTTGATAAAACAAAATGATATATGAATCCTCAAACTGTTAATGCTTACTATAATCCAACCTCAAATGAAATTTGTTTTCCAGCCGGAATATTACAAAAACCATTTTACGATATTAAAGAACCAAGAGCTAAAAATTTAGGTGGTATTGGTGCTGTAATTGGTCATGAAGTAAGTCATGGATTTGATGATGAAGGAAGTAAATTTGATAAAAATGGGAATTTTGAAAACTGATGAACCGAAGAAGATTATAAACAATATAACTTAAGAACTCAAAAATTGGTTGAGCAATATAACTCATATGAAATTAATGGAACTAATGTTAATGGAAAATTAACATTAGGTGAAAATATTGGAGATCTAAGTGGAGTTGCAGCAGCCCTAGATATTTGTAAGGCTCAATGTAAAGAAGATATAAAACTATTCTTTGAAAATTATGCAACTATTTGAATGAGAAAGTCTACTGACGAATTAAAAAATACTCGTCTTTTAATAGACCCTCACTCACCTGAGGAATTTAGATGTAATGGAGTTTTAATAAATATCGATGAATTTCATAGTGCTTATGAAACAAAACCAGAAGACAAAATGTATCTTGAAAAATCAAAAAGAATTAAAATTTGATAAAATAAAAATCAATAGATTAGTATCTATTGATTTTTATTTTTTTAAATTAATCTTTATTAAATGCTTCTTCTTTAATTGCTTTTTTGTCCTTTAAAACTAATTTCCCAAAAAAATAAGTTTTATCTTCTATAATTAGTTTTCCAAAAAACTTTGAAAAACTAAAAGCATATATAAAGCAAATTATAGAAAAAGTAGTATAAGTAACTGTCATCTTAACTAATAATAATTTGGACTTTTCATTTGTATTATCAAATCCATTTAATAATTCTGGTGCTCTTAGACTAATCCCCCATATTATTGATAAAACTATTATTAGTAAAAAAATAAAAATATTAATTGATAGAAATATTCAATTTATTTTAGTTTTTTTCTTATTTACTAAAAAAATAGTATAACCAAAAATAAATCAACCTAAAGTTACAATAACAAATAATAAGGACATATAGCCAATAAGTTCTAAAATAATCATATATCACTCAATCATTTTATCTATCCCCTCAATATCTTCTAGTTTCTATTTTTAATTTATTAATAATATTTTTATAACCCTGAATTTCATCATATCCTTTTTTACTTGATATATATTTTTCAAGATTTGTTTTATTTGACATGATATTTTTATCAAATAAAGTTTTATTATAATTTAAATCAAATTTTGTACCACTAAGTTTTTTACCTAATTTAAGAGTTTGTGCTATATTTTTGTATAAATATTCTTCTGAAAAATAATTTTTATCAATTAAATAATTAATTTTATTAACATTATTTGTTCCTACAGCTAATTGTAAAAGTCTAGTTGAAGGCATAAATTTAAAGTCCTCATCAGAATTAATATCTGCAGTTTCAATTATTTTTTGCTTATCTTTTTGTGTATCATATTGTGGATAAGTAAATAATGTATCTCCAGAGACATAACTTATATCTATAAAACTATAATCATTAAAATCAGATGATCAAGCAGAATGACCCTCTTCTCATCCATTTAATATATATTTCATATAATGTGGTTCACCTTGCTTATAAAGTGAAGATTGTATATAACCTAATATTCCAGGTTCTGCTCTTGTTAAACTAAAAGTACTATCTGAGTCTAAAAAGTATTCACCACTTTTTAAATTATTTTTGTTTCTAAAATTTTTAAAATTATTATAGTTCTTGTTTTTCTCATTATAAATATCTAGCAAATGAGTTCAAGCATAATCAATGTGATCATAACTTTCAATATTTTTATAATCAATATCTCTTTCTCAATCTGAAAAAGCCATTCCTAAGTAATCTTTATTTGGATCAACTTTTTTTAGTCATTCATTAGTTTTTATAACTTCACCAGAATTTATTTCATCTAAATAATAATATAATTTTATTTCATTAGCTCATTTTGGTTTTTTATTATCTACGTGTTTTTTAAATTCCTTAAATCATCAATTCATAAAACCTTGTCCTACACTATAATTTAAAGAACCATTAACATAAAAATATTCCTCTTCTTTTTCATTATAAATGTTAAGAGTTTTATTATCTGTAGTTCAACCAGATTTTGTTGAGTTAACAAAACCATGTTTCATTCCAGCGTCAGCTAAAAGATTTAAATATGTATCAAAAGTTTCTCAATCACTTTCATCAATATAAAGATCATCTTGAATGTCTTCAATAGTAATAAATTCTTCTTTAGAATTAATTGTATTAAAATCTCCTTTATATCTTCACGGAGTAAAGTTTAAAGATTTTCTTCTTACTTTTCAAAGATTATGAAACTCTCTTTCATCATCTCAATTAGTATTTCAGCTATCATCAATTCTTAATTGAAAAGAATCCATTCCAAGGTCTGCAAGTGATTCATACTCATTTTTTCAATATTTATTTCAATTAAAATCAAGATATTCATCAAAAGATAATTTATCTTCGATTCCTATTGGAACTCCTCTATTTTCATTTTCTTTAAAAACACTATTATAATAAGCAGAAGTTCATTCAGGAAAATAAAAAATATTATAATCTGCTTCTTTATAATCATCATAATTTATATCAAATAAATTTAGAGTTATTTGATTATTAATAGAGAAATCTTTTTCATTATCTTTTTTACCAGTAATTTTGAAATTAAGTTTTTCAACTGCCTTATTTTTAATCTCATTTGATTTTACAGAAACATTTATTATATAAACTTTATTTTCATAAACATTATTTAAAACTTTTCTATCATTAATTTTTTCAGGAACAAGTAATGTTTGTTGAATACCAAATGGATTTTTCATACCATTAGTTAATTTATAATCACTAGCATAAATAAATTCATTAAATCCAAATTCTACTTCAAAATCTTGTTCATTTATTGACTCTTCTAATTCAACTTCTATTGAGTCAAATTTTTCATTAGCCACTAACACTATTTGTGCAGTATTAAAATCATTTTCTCAAATGTCTATTGAATGCTCATTATTTAAATAATTATATTTTTCTATATCTCCATAAAATTCAGCATTTTCCAATGAATTACTTTCTTCGCTTGGGATATACAAAGCATAATTTTCATAAGCATCTGTAGAAAAAGCATGTAATTTTTCTTTTCCCTTAAAATTTTCTGTCATTTCATCTGTTAACTTGAAATCTAAATAGACGCTTCTTTCTAAACTAGATTTATTTATAAATATTGCTAGTGAAAAAATTATTAAAATGAATTGTAAACAAAGAGTTGAAATTAGTAAAATTTTTTTTGTCATAGTACCCCTTTATATATTAATTCTCAACATTATGATAAATATCTTGAACATCTTCTAATTGATTTAATTTTTCAATTAATTTCTCAAAATTAATTTTTATTTCATTATCTGTTATTGTAATCATTTCATCCGCTAACATTGTAGTTTCTGCAATATTATAATTATTAACACCAGCAGAATCCAAAGCTTTTTTAACTTGATTAAATGAGTTAAAAGGCGCATAAATGACTGTCATATTTTCTTCTTCTACAACATCATTTACTTCACAATCTGTTTCCATTAATAATTCTAATGTTTGTTCGACATTTTTCTGATCAAATGCAAAAATACTTACTGCTTGAAATGAGTGAGAGACAGCTCCACTGTTGGCAATCTTGCCACCATTCTTATTAAATGCATCTCCTATTTCAGCAATAGCTCTATTAACATTATTTGTTAGTGAATCAACAATTATCATCGAATTTCCTGGGCCATAACCCTCATATCTATTTGAAGTATAATTATCAGCATCTCCACCCTCAGCTTTTTTAATTGCTCTTTGAATTACATCAGCTGGAACTTGTTTTGATTTTGCTTTATCAATTGCACTTCTAAGAGCTAAATTTGAATCTGGATCTTTGCTACCAGCTTTTGCAGCCATATAAATTTCTTTTGAAGCTCTACCATAAATTGCTGATTTCATAGCAGCTGTTTTTTCCATACTTGCTTTTCTAACTTCATGTGCTCTTCCCATATTAAAACTCCTTTGCATTTAAAAACTTTACTATAAAATTTTACACTAAAATTTTTATTTATTTGGGAAAAGTGTCATATTTTGTTTTCATAATTATATTTATATTAAAATCATTCTAATTACAACTAAATAATTTATTTACATAATTTAAATTAATTAGAAAATCTACATATTTGTAACTTTTTTATTATAAATAGGTTCTATTACTATATATAATTTTTTGAATTTTTATTAAGTAATCTAATATCAACAACACTATAAATTTTTAATTTTTATAGTTTTATTTTTAAGTTCAAAATAATATTTCAATCATAAACAGTAAAACAAGTTTAGAAAAGTTTAAGTGTCTTTTTAACTTCAAATTTATTGTTAAACTCTTTTTATAACCTTTAAAATTATAAAAAAAATAATTCATATAATAGTATTTTTGATACTTACATAATTTTAGTAACTTATAATTTTATTTAAGAACTATTCTAGATATTAAAAAAAAAAAAAAAACTTAAAATTAAGTTTTCTTTTTTAGCTCAATAACATATTTATAAAGTCTTTTAATAAAAATATTTATATTTATTAAATAACAATTTTTATATCTAAAAATTATACAAGTTTTATTTTACTAATTTTGGATCTATAGAATAAATTTTATTCATAATAAAGTCCATTTTTGTTTCTAAATTATCTGTTTCAGCGTCTACTACCAAAAAATCAAACATATGTTTTCTTCTTTCAAAGAAATCATCATATTTTTTATTTAATGTTTCTCAATATTGTCTTGGAGTATTAAGTTCTTGACTTCTTCCTCTTTCTTTAATTCTTTGAATTGCTTTGTTGGTTGAAACTTTTAAATAAATTACCAAATCAAATGTTGCTCTATGCGCTAAATTTGGAATAACAACATGCTCATAAAAATCAGTGTAAGTTTTATAATCAATATCATTCATTGTTTTTAATTCATGATTAACTGCAACAAAAATTGGGTCTTCCAAAATTGTTCTATCAAAAATTACGTTTTCCAAAGATTTTGCTGCAATTAATTGTTGACTTCTTGCAGTAAGCATATATATTTGCATTTTAAATACATTAGCTTCCATATCTTTATAGTAATCATCAAAGTATGGATTATTATCAATTGGTTCTGGAAATATTTCATAACCTAGTCTTTTTGAAATCTCTTCACTAATAGTTGATTTACCTGCACCAACTGTTCCAAAAATAGCTATTCTCATTTATTTACCTCTCTTAACTTTCAATGAATTATAAATTCCATAAAACTGCTTAATTTCATGCGACTTTAGTTCTCTAAATTTACCAATTGGTAAATCATCAATTGTTAAAAACTCTATTTGAGTTCTTTTTAATTTTCTTAAATAGATATCTGCTGCAACTAGCATTTTTTTTACGTGATGCTTTCTTCCCTCTGCAATTGTTAATTCAATAACAGATTCATCATACTCTTCATCATATTTAAGTAATCTTGCTTGAATTGCTTTTGTTTTGTAATCATCATCTATAATTACACCATCTACAAGTTTTTTAATTTGATATTTATGAACCTTTCCTTTACATAATGCTTGATATGTTTTTCTAAATTCATATTTTGGATGCATTACAAAGTTTGCAAATTCTCCATCATTTGTCATAATTAAAGCTCCCGATACATCATAATCAAGTCTACCTACTGGATATACTCTTAATTTTGAATCCCTAAAAAATTCTGCCACTGTTTTTCTGTCTTTTGGGTCGTGCATTGTTGTTAATACTAATCTAGGTTTATTAAATAAATAATAAACCTTTTCTTTATTCTCATCTAAATTTTTATTATTAATATCAATTTTTACATTTGTATCAAACTTTGAACCCATTTCTCTAATAACAGTTCCATTAACTTTTACTCGACCTTGTTCAATTAATCTTTCTGCTTGTCTTCTTGAACAATAACCTCTAGTGGCTATTATTTTTTGTAATCTTTCTTCCATTATGAACCTCTATTAAAAATGTCTTTTTCTTCTTCTATTGCTTCTTTTAGTTTTGGCAACTCATCTAAGCTATTTAAATTAAAATATTTTAGAAAATCATCTGTTACTTTATATAGCATTGGCTTACCAACATCTTGTGATTTTCCAGCCTCTTGAATTAAATTTCTTAGCTTTAATTTATAAAAGATTGTTTCGCAATTTACACCTCTAATATCTTCAACATTAGCTCTTGAAATTGGACCTTTATAGGCAACTATAGAAAGAGTTTCAATGCTTGCTGTTGAAAGTTTTGATTCAGTCTTTACATTTGCTAATTTTGTATAATATTCAGCATTTTCTTTTTTTGTAATTAATCTAAATTTATTTTTTGCAAATTTTTGAATATTTAAACCGCATGACTCATCGCTCTTATATTTATCAACTAATTTATCAATTATTTTTTCAATCTCATTTGTACTAGCTTCATTTAATATAAATTGCAAATCTTCAATTGTTGTTCCCTCATCACCACTAACAAATAATAGACCTTCAACTATTGCTATCTTTTTATTCTTATCCATAATTTTCTCCTTTTAATAATCTAATTCAAATACTTTACAATAACTTCATCTCCATTTTGAGAAAGCGTTATAAATTTCTTAGCTGCTAAATCTAATACAGCTAAGAAAGTCGCTACCATCATTCTAATTGAGAATTCTTTTAATTCAATTAACTTTGCTAAATCAATTTCATCAATATTATTATTTTTCAAAAATGCTTTAATTTCTTCTGCTACTTCTTCAGGTGAAACATCTACTCTATTAATTGTATTAACTTCCATTCTTTGGAATTTATTTTTCTCAATTGCTTTTAAGAATATATTTGAGAATTTTTCTATATCAATATTATTTTGAGCTAAAGGTAATTCGTCATCATCAATTTTAGCTATTTTTATTATACTTTTTGTTTTACTAAAAGTCTTTAAAAAATCTTCTTGTTTTGTTTTAAAGAAATTTGTTACTTCTTTAATTTTATGATATTCCATTAATCTGCGTATTAAATCATCTCGTTCTTGATCTTCATAATTTGAATCAACTTCAACTTCTTCTTTTGGGATTAATAATTTTGATTTCAATTCTATAAGGTATGCAGCCATAACCAAATATTCACTTGCAATTTCAATATCTAGTAACTCATATTCTTTAATATAGCTTATATACTGTGAAGAAAGTTCGATTAAATTAATGTCCATAATATTCATTTCTTTTTCTTTTATTAAATGAAGTAATAAGTCCAGTGGTCCATTAAAATTATTTAGTTGTATTTCATTTCATTTATTCATAATGTACCTCTTAAATTAAACTATTTTTCCACTCTTAAGGAATCTAATGTTTCTTTGATTTGATCGTTTGATTGTAAGTATTTATTTAACGCTAGCATTATTCTACCAATTATTATGAATAATAACTCTAATGAGAAGCAAATATTATATTTATATGCTGGATCAACAAAGTCATGTTCAATGGAATTTCTTAACCTTCTAATATAATGTCAAGCCTTAGAATAAGTTACTCTTTCAATAACATCTGATAGTTGTTGGAAATCGAAAGCGCTTTTTGATAAAAAAGAAATATTTGGCAAAAAATCATTGGAAAATCTTAATGACTCACTAGAGTATTTTGTAGGTTCTTTTTTACAATACTTATCATTTAAATGCTTTGCAATATAAGTTAATTTATCAAATATTGTGTAAAGATATTTGAAACTTTCATTTTGTTGATGAAATTCAACTGAACTTACACTATACAATTCTTTAAAATTTTTTAGTGCATCATATTCTTTTGATTTTTCTAAAAAATATTTAAAGATTCTTTTTATTTCTACAAAAATTGAGAAATTGAAAGTACTTTCTTCACTATAAATTGCTTTTTCAATTGATTTTTTTACATTGCTTGTATAATTGTGAACATTTTCAGTACTTAATTTAATTCCACTTGCTTTTTTAAAAGTAATATCTAAATATCTGGCACTATTATCACAATATTCAACTAATTTTTCAATAATTGCATCATTTTTGAAAAAAGTCTCATCAATGTAGTTTTGAATAATATCACTATATTTATTAAACTCTATTAAAGATTCATATTCTTTAGAGGCAAGTGATTTATTGATTTTAACTATATCTCTTAATGTAGTTTTTTCTGACATAATTTTTACCCCTTACTATATTAATTATACATAAAAAAAATTTTATAACCCCATTATGTGTACTAAAATTTAGCTTATAAAAGAGTGTATAATATTTGAGTAAAGAAAAGACAATTTGGAGAAATTTATGATAAATAGAATTAATACACGAAAAGTTATGGTTGGCAATATTGAAATTGGAGGAAATAACAATGTTGTTATTCAATCAATGACAACATCAAAAACTCACAATGTTAAAGAAACTCTAGAACAAATAAATTCACTTTATAAAGAGGGATGTCAAATTGTTCGTGTTGCAGTATTAGGTATTGATGATGCTAATGCACTTAAACAAATTGTAGATAACTCCCCTGTCCCTATAGTTGCAGATATCCATTTTAATTATAAATTTGCCTTAATTGCAGCAGATGCTGGTTGCGCTAAAATAAGAATAAATCCAGGAAATATTGGAATTGAAGAGAATACAATTGCAGTTGTTGAAAAATGCAAAGAGAAAAAAATACCAATAAGAATTGGAGTAAATTCAGGTAGCTTACCAAGAAAAATGGTTGCTCAATATGGTTGAACTGCAAAAGCAATGGTTGAATCTCTTAGAGAACATATTGAGATATTAGAAAAGTATAATTTTAAAGATATTATTTACTCTTTAAAAGCAACTGATCCTTTAATGGCAATTGAAGCCTATGAACTTGCTAGTGAAAATTGAGACTATCCTGCACATTTGGGAATAACCGAAGCTGGTAGTTTATTAAATGGAGCAATAAAATCAAGTTTTGGTCTGGGTTATCTTCTTCAAAGAGGAATTGGAAGTACTATAAGAATTAGTTTAAGTGAAGACCCTGTTGAAGAAATTAAAGTGGCAAAAAGATTATTAAATTCACTAGGTCTATTTGAAAATATGGTTGAGGTAATTGCTTGTCCAACTTGCGGAAGATTAGAATTTGCTCTAAGAGACGTTGTTAAGGAAGTTGAAGAATTTGTAGAAGAACTGCAATTCCCTTTGAAGGTAGCAATACTTGGTTGTGTTGTTAATGGTCCCGGTGAAGCTAGTCAAGCAGATATTGGAATAGCTGGTGGAAATAAAGGTGGTATTATTTTTAAAAAGGGAAAAATTTTTAAAACTGTTCAACAAGATATGTTGGTTCCAGAATTAAAAGAACTAATATTAGAATATTATGAGGAATGAAAAAAGATGCAATAGCATCTTTTTTTAAAATTCAATTTGTAATAAAAAATTTCTTTCTTGATTAGGTTCTAAATTTAAAACTCCTGGTTTATCTTTTAACTCCTTAGATATTTTATTTTTCATATCAGGTAATCCATTTCAATGTTCAATACAAATAAAATCACAATCATTATTTTCTCTTCATAATACTAAATCTTTAAAATCTTTAGTTTTAATTTTAAATTCTATTTCTCCATTATTTAAAACAATATCTTCATGATAATAATTATCAGTTATATATGATTTACTGTTATTAAATTCTAAACTTTTATGTGTAAATTCTTTAATTTCAATATCCTTATTTAAATTTACAATAAGTCCATTTTCAAATTTATCTGAAAACAAAACTGGCTTATCAAATTTTAGATTTCCTTTATTAAAAAACTTAAAGCCAGGATGATGTCCAAGTGAGAAAAACATAGTTTCGTCCTCTAGATTTTTTACAATTATGTTTAAAAATAAATTATTGTCTATTAAATATAATTCAATTATAATTTTAAATTTAAATGGGTATATATGATAAAAATCATTATTTGAAATATATTCTATAACTACCCTACTTTTGCTATCCTCAGTAACTGTTCAATTCCTTATATCTCTAAAAAAACCATGTCTCTCAAGTTTTAAAGGTTTACCATTATGTTCTAAATTACCATTTAAATTACCACAAATAGGAAATAAAATTGGTCAATTTTTTTTTCATTCTGAACTTTTTTGATATATTATTTCTACATTAGATTTCTTAACACTTTTTATTTCAAAAGGATTAATTTCAAAAATAACTTCAATTTCATCATTAAAAATCTTATTCATAATCTTGATTAATATCCTCCTCTATTGCTTTTAAGTTCAATTTTGTTTTTGTTTTTGTTATAACTCTTTTTTTAATTAACATTTTTAAATTTTTTGTAGCTGAATTGTACTTATTATAGTCTGCAAATATTTTATTACTCATAAAGTAAAATATTAATATTGAGGCAAGCACAATAACACAAGCAATTGACATTATTAATGTTGAGAAATTATCAAAGGTTCTTAAAAGTTTGTCTATTTCCTCACTTGTTGAAGTCTCTTTAAAAATAAGCAATTGATCTAAATTTGAAAAATTTTTAAAAATACCTACTTTTAAACTAGATAAGCTATTTTGTGTTACTTCAACAATAAAATATCCAAGAAACATTGAACTACCATAAAAACCTGTAACTGGATTTTTTTTAGCTCTATAATTTCAAAATACACAAGCTGAAAATAATGAGTAAATAATTTGATTAAAGCAAATTCCAGTAAGTATATTTAATAATATAAATATAAATGGATTAGAAGTAAATGCCATTATTGTATATGCTGAAAACAAAGTAAATAGATTAATATAGATTAAATATTTTTGTTCTATTATTTTTCTTAAAACTTTATAACTTAATATTGAAGCTAAGATTGTTGGAATTAAATAAATAAATTCATTAATTCTTAATCAGGTCAAAACATTCTCGTCATTTAGATTTAAATTAGTTAAATTTAAAGCAATATATAACTTTATAAATAATGAGTTATTTATTGCACTAGTGAAAGTTAATAGAAAAGCCAATGTGTAAATAATAAAGAAAGTAAAATTATTCTTCTTAGGTAACTGTTCTAAAACTTCATTATCAAATACTTGAACTAGGTTTTTATTTTCCTTAATTATAAAACTAAGTGCCAAACCTGTAATTAACATTGATATCAATAATAAATTAAATACAATTGTACTTGCATTGTTATTAGCAACCATATTTACATTATTAAAATAAACTCCTAAAGAAGATGAAAAAGAAATAAATATAAATGTAATTCAAACTGAAGGCATTATATATATTCTAAAAAAGCTTTGCTCATTTAAAAAAAGAGTAAATAATGTTGAACTTGCTAAACAAAATGAAAGCATAATTGATACAATGATTAACATTCATAATGGCAAATTTAGAAAACTTATTAATGCTAAAACTAAGATTAGTAAAACATTACTTATTTGAATTCAAATTTTCCTATTTTGCATAATTCCCGTAGTAAAAGTTGCGATTGGCTTTAGAATAATTAAAAATAGAAAAGTTGAAAAAACACTAGCTAAAATAAAATTTGTCGAACTAATATTTTGTTGTAAACTTATCTGATTTTTTATTTCAATACCTGCATATCCTGCTGCTACTCAAAATAAAATAATTTGAACTAATCATAAATAAGTAGTCTTTTGTAATTTTTCTTTTTTGCACAAAAAAACCATTGAAATAGCACAAATTATAAAAAGTATTGGAAATAGAATTATTATATCTCAGTGTTTCATTTTGCACCTCAAATTATATTTTATTACAAATTAAAACTAAAAGGTCATTTAAATGACCTTTTAGTGTGAAATTTTTTGATGATTTTGTTCCTTTTTAGAAACTACTGGGTTAATTTGTTGCTGATTAATTTTTTTAATATCTTTTTTAATTTTTTTAATTTCATTATGAACTTTAATTAAATAGACACTTGATTCATTATTATAATTTTGAATTGAGTCAATTATTTCAACCCTATTCTCAAGTTGAAAATTATAAAATGCAATTTTTTTATATTGTTTATCACTAATTATTATCAAATAGAAAACTAAGTAAATTAAGAAAACTAATGTTATTGATATAAATGCTGTCATAAAAATAACATCTATTGCATTATTAAAATTGAAAGTAAATATGGCACTTAGATTTAATGTTTTATTTTGAACTCAGTAAACTGAACTTTTAATAAACAGTCCAATGATTGGCGTAATTACCATAGCTAATAATAAAATTACTAATCATAAACTCATTAATTTAAATTTTTTATAAATTTTAGAGTTTTTTAAAGCATCCTGATTAAAATTTCTGTTAACTCCAAATAAAGTGTTTGTATTATCAACATTATCTCTATATTTTTCATTTAAACTATCTTGAAAATTTTGTTGCTTATTGAAGTTTTCAAACAATCTTCTAGTATTTAAAGGTCCAGTTTCCAAAGTATCAAAGTGTTTCTCATCAAACTTCTTATTTGAGTTATTTGCAAACTTATTAAGTTCAATTTCTTTTGCAATTACTTCCTTATCTAATGACTCAGTAAAATCATTTTTAAATAGGTTTGTATTATTATTTTCAACTTGATTAATTTCCTTATTTAAATTAGAATTCAGCTCTTTTAATAAAAGAGAGTTTCTTTCATTTGAAGGATCAGATTCCAATTCCTTTATTAAATAATCTTTAAATTTATCATTTTGATTAAAGTTTGATTCATCAGGTGATGAACTTTCTTTTAATTTTCTCTTCTCATACTCGATTTCATGTTTTTTAAAATCTTTAATTTCTTGTATTCTATTAATTTCAGATTGTTTTTTTTCTTGTTGTAATTTTCTTGTAGGAATTATTTCAGTAGTTTTAGTAGCTACTTCCCCAACCAACTTTAGATCACTAAAAGTTTCACTTATTGGTGAAATATTTTCTAATGAAGATTTTCTCCTTGGTGTCAAATGAACTTTTGTTTCAGGAGTTTGAAAGTTTTCAACTAATGTAGATGATGTGTTAGACTTTTCAAATATATTTACTGTTTCATCATTTTCAAAATCATCATTTTCAAATTTATCAAAAATAACATCATCTAATGTAAATGTATTTTCTCCAGTTAAATCAAACAAACTAATATCTTCAGTTTCTTGTGTTATACCAATTTCTGAAAATAAAGATTCAATATAACTAGTATCAGTAATTTGATTTTCAGTTACCTCTTTTTGTACTTCTTTTCTTGGTCTTAACTCAATTTGTTGAACTTCTTGAGAATTAACTGTTACTATTTGTTGATCTATTAGGTTTTTTAATTTCAAAAATTTAATGAAACTAGAATTAATCTGTCTTTCAATTATTTCTAATATTACATAATTTTGGCGATTATATGATACAACCATCCCTATACTAAATCCCATAAGATACACCTCTAATATTTAGTATATATATAAATAAATGTTTTACAACCTTGCTTGAGTAACTTTTATAATGTATCTTTTAAGTTGAATTAGGGTCAAACATTAGATAAACAAAATAAAAAAAAAGCATAAGCTTTTTAATAAATACTAAATTTTCATCAAATCATTTTCTTTATCTTTTGCCATTTTATCAAGCATATCAATAAATTTATCAGTGTGTTTTTGAATTTGATTTTCTAAATCTTTTTTTACATCTTCTGGAGATGAACTATCTTTTTTAATTTTATCATTTGCATCTCTTCTTGCATTTCTAATTCTAACTTTAAAACTCTCAAGTTCTTTTAGCATTTTTTTAACTAAGTCTTTTCTGATTTCTTCAGTTAGTGCTGGTATATTAATTCTTACTAAATCAGCTTCAGCAATTGGATTTAATCCCAAATCAGCCTTATTTATTCCTGCTACAACTGCAGCTACCTGACCTTTATCATAAGGCTTAATAACTAACTGTTGAGGCTCAGGAGAAGATACTTGTGAAGTTTGATTTAATGGTGTTGGAGTTCCATAGAAATCAACCATAACACTATTTAGCATATTTGCATTAGCTCTTCCTGTTCTAATTTTTAATAAGTATTCCTTAAAACTTTCTATTGTCTCTTCCATACTCATTTCAGTGATATCAATTATTTCATGTGACATTTTAAAAATCCTCTCTTATTTATTTAATTACAGTGCTTTCTAATTCACCATGTGCAATTTTGATAATGTTGTCTGCACCATTCATATCAAAGACAACAATTTCCAATTTACCATCTCTTGATAATGCTGCAGCTGTTGAGTCCATAACTTGTAAGTTTCCTGCAACTAAATCATTGTGTGTTAATTTTTTTAAAAATTTTGCTTGAGAATTAGTATTTGGATCAGAATCATAAACTCCTTTAGTTCCATTTTTAGCCATTAATAAAGCATCAGCTTTAATTTCAATTGCTCTAATACTTGCTCCAGTATCTGTTGTGAAGTAACTATAACCAGTTCCTCCAGCAAATATTGTTACATAACCTTCATCAAGTTTTTCTCTTGCATTTCTATAGTTATATGAACTTGTTACAGTTTTAATTTCCAAAGATGAATAAACTTTTACTTTATCAAATCCTAATTTTCTTAATGTAGCTTCAAATGCCAATGCATTCATAATTGTTGCTAACATTCCCATATAATCCGCTTCAATTCTAAATAATTCAAGAGTATCTGCTAATTTTCCTCTTCAAATATTTCCCCCACCAATTACAATTCCAATTTGCAAACCTTGCTTAGTTAATTCAATTACTTGTTTTGCAACAGCATCCAGTCTTTCCTTATCATAAATGTCTCCATTTCCTTTTAAGGCTTCTCCAGATATTTTCAATAGAACTCTTTTAAATTTTAGTGCCATACTTACCTCGCTAGATAGATTATAACAAAAACCCATATTTTTTTGATAAAAATATGGGTTTTTTGCAATTTAATATTTATATTATTAAATCTGTTTATTATCAGCAACTTCCTTTTTTGCTTGTTTTTCTTGTAAATAGAATTTTAAAAAACCTATTGGAACAATTAAAATAACCAATAATATAACTAAAATAGGTTTTCAAATATCAGCCATTTTTGTTGTACTTAACATTAACATCATTGACCCTCCAAGTGTTAATAGACAAGTTAAATATGCAAAAGTAACAAATATTCAAAATAATCATTTTTTATAAATTTTCTTATAAGTAGGTTCTTTTAATCTTAAGTAGATTACATTAGTTGTCATTAATATTTTTAATGCACTTACTGCTAATGAAAAATAAGCTAATAGTTCAACAATTTGATTAAAAATTATATATAATATAGCACAACCAATTAAAAGTAACATAGCCATATATGGCTGATTTGATCATTTAGAAGTTTTTAAAAATGGTTTAGATAAATCTTTTTCTTCTGCCATCTTGTATATCAATCTTGTTTGATATAACAAAAATGCATTAATTGAACCAATAAATAATAAAATTGCTAAAACATTAAAAGTTATTTTTGATCAATAAGGTAATTTAGAAAAAGCCAATAATCCTTGATTACCATTTGCCATTTCGTCACCTGATGAAGCTAATGATAACAGAGCAATCCCATTTATTAAATAAATTGCAATAACAATTATCACACCACAAATGATTACTCTTGGTGTAGTTTTTTCTGCATTTTTAATTTCTCCTGCAACATAAGTTGGTACTTCTGTACCTGAATATGAAAACATAGTCATTGTAATTGCTGGAATTAATAAAGAAGATGAAATATATGCTTGACCTAGACCTTGATTCATTTCCTTATTACTTAAAAGTCCATTAGTTGAACCATAAACTAAAGCTAATATCATTACAAATAATATTGGTAAAGCTTTAATTACTAAAAAGATTATTTGACTCACTTGACTACTATTTTTTAAAAATATTTGAGTTCCTCCAATTAATAATAAAATTAAAATTGATATAGTCTTTAATAAATAAATATTATCAGATTTCGCCATACTCATAATAATTGTAGATAAAGCTAAGCAGCTACTTGCAATTGCAGTTGCTGATACAAATAATGTTAGAACTCAACCAAATCAGAAACTCATAACTTTTCAATTTGCTTTTCTTAATCAACTATAAGTAGTTCCATTTTCTTGAAAAGAAATTGCAGGTTCTACCATTAAAAATGTTTCAGGAAGAATTATTATTCCCCCAATAATTCAAGCTAATATTATAAGCAATGGATTATTACCAACCATCATAAAAACTTGATTAAAAGTAACAAGTAAGCTTGAACCAATTGTTGCTGTTAGTGTCAAAGCTAACACAGTTCAAAAACCCATTTTTCTATTTTTCATTTTTTATTCTCTCGCTTTCCTGTGAAAACTCTAAAGTTCTATTAATGTACTCTTCATTATAATCTGCAATTACATTTACATGTTCAGAACCTTCTGGTGTTCATAATATACTTCTTTTATTTTTTTCTAAAGAGATTTTTTTATTATACATATCTAAACTCATTTCATAAGGAATAAATGTATCACCAATAGCATGTATAAAAAATATTGGTACGTCCTTATTAAATTTCATATTTTTAATTAAATTGTAACTATTTTGATTAGTCTTTGTGATTTTACTAAACTTCTTAGTATAATTTAAACCATTTAATCATCAAGCTTTTTTAAAAAAATTATTTTGAATGTAATAACGATATTGATACTTAATTTTATTAAAACCACAGTCAGCAACTACTCAACTTATTTCATTTTTAAAAAGACCTTTTTGAGAATATAAAATAGAAGTTGAAGCGCCCATGCTATTACCGATTAAACCAATATTTTTAACATTATTGTTAATCTTCAAATCTCTTATAATTTCATCTAGCATTTCAATACTTGAATAGCCAATATCAGTATATTTGCCATAACTCTCACCATGTGCAAATGCATCAAAAGATAAAATATTATATCCCTTTTTAAAATAGTGGTAAACAAGTCTTAACGCTAAATATTTATCTTCAGTTCAGCCATGTAAAGCAATTACTCAATTATCGCTTTTCTTGTTTATAACTTTAATGCAGCTTATATCTCCCTTTTTAGTTTGCAACCTATACTCTTTAATATCACTATTTTTAAATGACTCCTCTTTTAAACTCATTTTTTTTAAATCTCAATAGTGATAATCTAAACAATTTAATTTACTTTCAATATTTGGATACTGACCAATATTTCTCTCTTTTTCAGATCTTGGATATGTATAACAAAAATCCTTATATATTTTAAAGTCCCTTTTTGATTTTATTAAAATTAAAGGAATTAAAATAATTGTAAGTATAATTCTTGAAAAATTATACTTATATTTTTTTATATTTTTAGACATAAATTATTCCTCTCAAGAATTTCATTTTAATTCCTACAAAAAAATTTTAAAAGATATATTTGATATATTTTAATTTTTATAAAAAATGAAAATTTTTTTTATATTAAAAACTTACTCAGTATACTCTTCTTGATTTAAGTTTCTATTGTAAAAAAATCTTTCTTTTACAGTTCAAAGTGACTCACATATTGAGGGAATACAAATTATTAAAAGTATATAATCAAAAATTGTATTTATAGAATTATAAATAAATGAGTAGCCAATATTATTTGCTCAATTAAATTCTTTATTAATTACTTCAATTTTATTTGGATTTAATCAGTATACAACTCCTGAAGTAACTCTTGAGAAATATAGAAATATAATTGGTATAGAAATAAAAGCAAATCATACTCCAATCTTAGTAATCATTCTCTCTGTTTTTACATTTGGTGTAAAAAAACCTGCTGTAAAAATTAATAGAGTTGGCAATCAATAATCAAAGAAAAATTGTCAAAACTGTAAGTATGCTCCTGGCAAAAGTATTGATAAAGTTGCTGCTAAGAAACATAAAGTAATTGAAGCAGATATTGATAAGATAAAAGCTCCAAAAAAAAGTGGTATATACTTAAATGTCAATGTAATATAAAAAGGCATTGGTGGAATTAATCCTGTTACAAAACCTATTGAAAAATATAAAGCTAATAATAGTGAAATTGAAGTTATATCAAATATTGTTCATCTTTTAATTTTTATTTTTTTAAATTTAAACTCTTGTTTACTTAAATAATAAATTAAAGTCTCCAAATTAAAAGTTATAAAAGCTAATGCCATTATATTTTTTTTATTAATATTATCCTTATCGAGAATAATATTAAGAATTAATGAAAAATTTATTAAAGTAAATAAAATAAAAAATAATGAAAAGCAAAAAGAGATGGTTATTATTTTTCCAAGTAATAGACTACCGTTTTGATCTCCTGCCTCAATAATTGTAATAATTGCTCAAATCACCAAACCTAAACATATTAATATTCTTATTGTAGATAAAGCTATTGATAATTTTATAATTTTTTTATTCATGAAGTTCCTCCATGAAAAAGGCAGAATTTTTATTCTAAAGGTCTTCCTACGCTAGTATTAACTAGATCAGGTTCTAAGAGTGTTTCTCAAACTTATTTAAAAGTTACCTCTGCCTTTTTCATACTTATTTTATATTAAATAAAATAAAAACACATATTAAAATGTGTTTTTATCTATTAATTTTATTTCTCTAAATCTTTCTTAGATTTTGCAACTGTCTTTTTGGCAGTTGATTCTGCTTTAGCCACTGTTTTTTCAGCAGTTTTTTCAGCTTTCTCAATTGTCTTTTCAGCTTTTTCAACTGTTTTTTCAGCTGTTTTTTCAGCTTTTTCAACTGTCTTTTTGGCAGTTGATTCTGCTTTAGCAACTTTCTTTTCAGCTACTTTTTCAGCTTTTTCAATTGTTTTTTCAGCTTCTATTTCCACTTTTTCAATTGGTGCTTTCACATCTTTTTGAGAAATTTCTAAAGCTTCAGATCTGATTTTAGCCACTTGTTCTTTAAAATAAGTAACCTCATCTCCCTTTTCTGGATTAACACCTGTTTTTGATGCATTCTCTAAAAAATAAATTCCTAAAGCTGTTTTTTTACTAAATTTGATTTTTTTAATTGTTCTTCTACCTTCTAAGTAGTTAACATAAACAGCACTTTTTTCATCATCTTCAATTATTTTTTGAATTTTTGATAATTTGATTGATTCTCCCAATGTAACAATTTTTTCATCATCAATATAAAATCATAGTTGATTTGAAAAAAATAAAACCATTGAAAACCAAATTGCCGATGTTACAAATGATATTACAATGCAAACAATAAACAATGAATTACTTAAGCTTGGACTTTTTAAATCTATAAAATAAAATACTAATGACATCACTGCTGCTACAATTGATAAAATTTGTAAACATATCATAATTCCAACTAATAATTTATTAGCAAACTTAACTTCTGATTTATTTGTTTTAAATAATCCTGTTAAATATCATGAATAGACTGATGATAATGGTGCTACAGTTAAAAGAACAATTGAAAGAATTAATAAATTACTTGCTTCTAAAGATAATAAATTATTAACCATATTAATTACCTGCCAACTGTGCTGCAACTTCAGCTGCAAAATCTGTTGTTACTTTTTCAATTCCTTCTCCAACTTCAAATCTAAACATTTGTTTTAAAGTTGCGCCTTTTGATTTTACAAAGTTTCCTACTGTTTGTTTTTCATCCATTACAAAACCTTGATCCAATAAAGTTATTTCAGCAATTTTTTTATTTAGTTTTCCTTTTAAAATATTTTCAGCAACATTTTCAGGTTTACCAGTTAAATCAGTAGTTTCCTTAATAATATGCATTTCTTGATCTTTAAATTCCTGAGGCACATCAGTTTGTGATAAATATTTTGGAGACATAGCTGCAACATGCATACAAACATTATATGCATCTTCACTTGAAATGTTTCCATCAAAATTTAGTAATACAGATATTCTTTTATTTGCATGATTATATATTGCTAAATTTTTTCCTTCAACTGCAGCAATTCTTCTTAATTCAATTTTTTCACCAATTGTTGCTGTTGCTTCAACACAAGCTTCACTAATATTTTGCCCTGATGCTAATTTAACATTTAAAGCTTCTTGCAAATTTGTAGCTTTTGATTTTAATAAAGCATTACCTATATTTTCAATTAATGCCATAAACTTATCATTTTTAGAAACAAAATCAGTTTCTGAGTTTACTTCAAAAATAATTGCTCTTTTACCATCAGTTTTTGCAAATGAAACTCCTTCAGCTGCAACTCTATCAGCTTTTTTAGCTGCTTTTGCTAAACCATTTTCTCTTAATCAAACTACTGCTTCTTCAATGTTACCGTTTGTAGCTTCTAAAGCTTTTTTACAGTCCATCATTCCAGCAGAAGTCATTTCTCTTAATTCTTTAATTAATTGTGGTGTAACTGCCATTTTAATCTCTCCTATTTAGTTTCTTCTTTATTTACAGCAGGTTTTTTAGGTGCAGCTGATCTTTCACCCATTGAATCATTATTTCTTGGTGTATATGGTCTTTGACCTTCTCCATATTGTTTCTCTTCTTTTTTCTGAGCAACAATTTTTAAACTACTTGGTTGCATTTTAATACCTGCTGCGTCAGCATAAACATCAACTATAAAATTAGTAATAATATTTACTGATTCTTGAATATCGTCATTTGCAGGAATTACAAAGTCAACCATATCTGGATCAACATTTGTATCACAAATAGCAATAACTGGAATTCTTAATTTTCTTGCTTCTTTAACAGCAATTTCATCAGTTTTAGGATCAACTACAAACATCGCTGCAGGTAGTTTATGCATTTGTTTAATTCCACCTAAAGTTTTTTCTAATTTAGCTTTTTCTTTTCTAATTAAAATTTGTTCCTTTTTAGGTCTTAAGTTTATTTTTCCTGTTTTTTCTTCATTTTCAATGTCTCATAAAGTTTTAATTCTTAATGAGATTGTTTTCATGTTTGTTAATGTTCCACCCAATCATCTTGAGTTTACAAAGAAATTACCACTTCTTAACGCTGCTTCTTTTACTGCATTTTTGGCACTTCTTTTTGTACCAACAAAAATTATTTTCTCTTTTTTTTGTCCAATTAAAGTAACGTATCTTTTAACGTCTTCTAATCTTCAAATAGTTTGTTGTAAATCTATAATATGATTTTTATTTTTTGCTCCATAAATATATGGTTTCATTTTTGGATTTCAACGCTTAGTTTGGTGTCCAAATTGAGCTCCAGCATCTCATAACTGTTCTCTTGTTAAATCTTTTGCCATGTTTTAATTTCCTTTCAAATTTTTATTCGTTAATCTTCCATAATGGTTCTAAATAAATCCACTTGTTTAATTAAAAATAACAAGCACTAGGATGTAAAATTCCCATATGTGATTGCATACCCAAAATTAAATATACAATATTTATAGTATATCATTTTTTAATATTTGTTCTACAAAAAAATAATGCTTTAAAAGCATTATTTTAATTTTGTTAATTTAACTAAGGATTTTGCATAAATTTCCATCATTTTCTTTAAATCATCAATTTTTACATATTCATTATATGCATGCATAGTTGAATCATTCATATCAAATTCTGCTCCAAAAGCAATCATATTTGGCATTGATTTAGCAAATGTTCCCCCACCAATTGCTATTGGTTCAGCTTTTAAATCTCCAGTTACTTCTTTATAAACTTGCATAATGTTTTTTACAACTTCACTATCTTTTGGGAAATAAACTCTATCTTCAATTGATGATAATTTTAACTCAATGTTTTGATTTGAAACAAATTTTTTTAAAACTTCGACAACATCTTTTTTTGGTTCTCTTGTACAAGGTATTCTAAAATTAATTGTAAATCTAAAGTCTTTTTTAGAAACTTCAACTATTCCATTACAAGCAGTTAAACTTCCAGTCTCATCTGTTAAGTCTCCAAATATCTCTTTCATATCAAAATTTAAGTGAGCATATTTTGAAACAAATTCAGCCAAAGGATGTTTCAATCCCATTTCAGCAATTGCTTTTAATAATCAAGTTGATGCAGATATTCCTTTAAAAGGTAAACTTCCATGAGCTGATACTCCCTTTACAAATAAGTAGTTATCTTTTTCATAAGAATCAATTGAGTTTTTCTTTAATCAAGCTGCAATTTCGCTTTTTTTAGGTCCATCATATTTAACTAAATCATTTACAGCGTTATATACTTCTCCTCCACTTAGTTCAAATTCTGATTCAAATTTTCCCACTAAATCAACATCAGCAATTCATTTTTCTGCATAGACAACAGGAAAATGACCATCAGGAACATATCCTAAATCGCACAATTGTTCATTTGCAACATATGCTTCCATACATTCTCAGTTTGTTTCTTCACTTGTTCCAAAAATAAATCTTACTTTATAATCTGGTTTAAAACCATTATCAATTAGATATTTAAAAGCAAAAATATTCATCATTGTAGGCCCTTTATCATCAAAAGTCCCTCTGCCAATTAATTTTCCATCTTTGATTATTGGTTCAAATGGATTAGTTTTTCACTCATCAATATTTCCTGCAGGAACAACATCTAAATGACAAATTATTCCAAATAATTTATCTCCAGTTCCATAATCTGCATAACCATATCTGTAATCTGGAGCTATAAAAGTTTCAAAACCAAAACCCTTTAATAAATCTATACAATGATTTAAAACATTTTTTATTTCTTGATGTACAGGTGCTCCATATGTCAAATCTCTTCTATAAGATGGCATAGCAACTATTTTTTTTGTTTCTTCCAATGCTTGATCAAAATATTGACCTAATAATATATCTTTAACTACATTCATAAATTATCTCCTTAATTTTTATTTCTTTCCTTTACAACAATATCATAGGCATCATTTATTTGAGCCATTTTTTCTTTTGCATATTCATTATTATTTTTATCTGGATGATACATTTTAGCAAGTTTTAAATAAGCTTTTCTAATTTTATCATCTGAATCAGTTGGTAACACTTCCAATATTTTGTATGCTTCTACTAATTTTAACTGCTTTTCATCAACTTCAAAATTTGTTTTACTTTTTTCTTTTGATTTAACCTGCAATTGAATTTCAATCATTTCAATAATTTTGTTTAATTGTTTAGAGAATTCAAGAAACTGACTATCAATATACTCATTCAAATTTTCTGGTTTAATTGATTTAAAACTTTTATTTTCCTCTTTAAAAATGATAGCTGGTATAACTGCTAAAATAAATGTCTGCTTATACAAATTAAAAGTTTTTGTAAGAAACTCACTGTATATCAATAGTAGAACTTTTGTTGAAAATACAATGAAATTCTTTTTAGATAAGTTCTCAAAAATTACGAAAAAATCAAACTCCTTAACTGCTCAATAGTCATAAAAACTTTTTTGAGTATTTTCAATAGTTAAAATTAATTTTTCATTTTTATATTTATTCTTTATTTCTTTAAAATCAGATTTGAATGGAAATCTATTAAAGTTTTCGACTAAATCAATTTCTTTTATTAAAACTATTTTATCCTTTTGGCTTGCAAATGAGGATTTAAAGCTTTTTAATGCTTCATTAACTTGAATATTATCTTTACTATTTTTTTCACGTTTTCCTAATTTAATCTTATACAAAAAACTTAAAATACCAAATAAAAATAATAAAATAAAAACTAATACTCAAAATGACATTATTAAACTCCTCTTTTCATTAAAAAAACTCCTATTTAAAGGAGCCTTATTTATTATTATTTAGATTCTTGGGGAATAACAACAGCTCTAGTTCTGTTTTTACCAAATCTTTGATATTTTACTATTCCTGATACTAACGCAAATAATGTATCATCTCCACCACGTCCAACGTTTACACCTGGATGGATTTTTGTTCCTCTTTGTCTGAAAATTATAGAACCTGCATTAGCAAATTGTCCATCTGCTTTTTTAGCTCCTAAACGTTTTGATTCTGAGTCACGACCATTTCTAGTTGACCCTACTCCTTTTTTAGAAGCAAAATATTGTAATCCTAATAAGAAACGCATATTAAATCATCCTTTCTATTTTAAAATTCTTTGGATATTGTACCTCAATAGTTTCTAATTGAATAATCATAAACTCTAATAGATGATTTAATAAATTATCTTCTATTATTACTTTTACTTCTATTCTATTTGCATCAACATTAATTTCTGTATTTTTATTAAATTTAATATCTAATGCATTTAATGAGCCTGAAACTATCCCTGTAATTGCAGCACATACAAGATCTTCTCCATGATCTTTGAAATTCGCATGTCCACTTATTACAAATGAATTTATTTTATTTTCTTTTTTAAAAATTTTTGCTTTTACCATCAACTATTCCTCTGTTTTATTTGAAGTAGAAGTTTTAGGTGCAGCTGTTGTTTTTGGTGCAGCTGTTGTTTTTGGTGCAACTGATTCTATTGTTGGTTTTGAACCACTTAATGAAATAGTATCAATTTTAACCTTAGTATAAGGTTGTCTGTGACCATATACTTTATTAACATTTTTCTTAGGATGGTATCTAACAACTCTAAGTTTTTTACCTTTACCTTGTTTAACAACAGTTCCTACAACTGTTGCTCCTTTTATTAAAGGTGATCCTACAGTTCCATCGATCATTAGAACTTCATTAAAAGTAACTTTTTTACCTTCTTCGACCTCTAATTTTTCAATATAGATTTCATCTCCTGATTGAACTTTAATTTGTTTTCCACCAGTTTTTATAATTGCGAACATCTTTATTCCTCCCAGTCTAGACTCGCCTTGTATGTGAGTTATTTTGCAAACTTCTTTATAACATACAAAAGTGCGGTTGAAACTAGCAACCTAAATAATTTTATACCAAATTAATAGATTTTTTTACTTTTTTTTACTTTTTTAAGCAAATATTAAAATAAATTTACTACATTTGGAATATTATTTTCGGCTTCAATTGCAGCTTTATTCGAAATTGAATTATCTGCCTTAAACGTAGAATTTCCAATTTTAGCATCTAACTTATCAACTTTATTTAATGAAATTGCTGTAAAAACAGTAGTAGCAATTGTTCCTATTGAATTTGAGAAAAGTTCACCAATTGATTTTGTAATAGAACCAAAACCATTAAGTAAAGCTCCTGTCATTCCTTTACCTCCAATAATTTCTCTTGATTTTTGTATAGATAATTTTTCCATATTTAGACCTCCTATATTAATATCGTCATAATATTTAAAAAATTAATCTTTATAAAAATATTTTGTTAATTCATTTTTATTTACAGAGTATTTTTTTGAAATAGTCTTTATTGCTTCCTTTTTACTAATATTTTCCAATATTAGTTTTTCAACCTCACTTATAATTAATTCCATATCTACTTTTATTTCATTCTTTAAAGAATATTTAGAATCAATAATAATACAAAATTCTCCTTTTAATACTAACTGATTATTATTAATATATTCACAGATCTCAACAATTGTTCCCCTTAAAAACTCCTCATTGAGTTTTGTTAATTCTCTTGCTAATACAATATTTGTATTTTCGTTTAATTGTAGAGAGAGCAGATTTAATGTTGCTTGAATTCTATGAACAGATTCATAGAAAGATATAATAGTATCATTATTTTTATTGTCCTTAAAGATTTCATGCATATCTTTTTCTATATTTTTTTTATCTAAAAAACCCAAAAATAAATTCCTTTTTGCAACAAAACCTGAAGCTGCTATTGCATGAATATATGCAGGACCACAGTTAATTGAAGTTATATTCACTTCTATATCATTTTCAATAATATTTTTGATAACAATGGCTCCTGGATCACTAATGCAAGGAACACCTGCATCACTAATTATCGCTATATTTTTACACTTTTTAATATCTTCCATTATTGTTGGCAAAATTGAATATTCATTAAATTTATGTAAAGCTTTTAATTTCTTTGATATCTTTAATTTTTCAAATAATTTAAAACTTACTCTAGTATCTTCACAATAAATAACATCAGAGATTTCAAAAGTATCAATTACTCTTTTTGATATATCATTTAAATTACCAATTGGAGTTCCCACTAAATATATAGTGGTCAAATCATTTTTAAACGTGGTTTGAACTTTTAACATATGGCTTCTCCTTTTATACAAAAAAACCTAATAAAATTATTAGGCTAATTATTTAATATCTTTAATTGTTATTTTATAAGGTTCTTTTAGTTCTCTTACTTCAACTGAGTCTCCAACAACTTTACCCATCATTGCTTTTGCCAATGGTGATTCGTTTGAAATTTTATTTTCAAACGGATCTGCTTCAATAGCTCCTACAATTTTAACAGTCATTTCTTTTTTAGTTTTTTGACTTGTAAATGTAACTTGACTTCCAATTTTTACTTCTTTATTTTTTGAATTAGAATCTTTAATAATTTTTGCTTTTGAAAGCATTGCTTCTACTTCTTTTATTCTTGCTTCTACTTCAGCTTGTCTGTTTCTTGCTGCATCATAATCAGCATTTTCTGATAAATCTCCTTGTGCACGTGCTTCAACAAGTTCTTCAATAACTTGTGGACGGACATTATTGATTAAATGAGTTAACTCTTCTTTTAATTCCTTAAGACCCTCTGCTGTTAAAATAATATCTTTATCTATCATATGAATCCCCTTTTATTAACTAAAATATTATACATTTTTTTATTATAAAAATGACTATATTATTCTATTTTTTATTATCTAATTGTTTTTTTAATTCCTTAATATTTAAAACAATTTCATCCTTTTTAACAATATTCTTTATTTCTTCAAAACTAGCATTATAAAAGTCTATTCTAGAAGGAAATTGACTATTTATTTTTTGAATCATTTTCTCTCCAATACCTTTTATTGTAGCTAATTCATCTCTTGTAAATGATTTATTATGTTTTTTTCTAAAACCAGCAATAGCATAATTATGAACTCTATTTTGAATTAATTCTAAGAATTTAAAAACCTCTTGAGATTTATCTAAATATACTTCTTGCATGTCATAGTTCAAAATATATTCAGTCCTATGTTTATCATTTTTAACAAGTCCAATTATTGGAATATTTAAATCTAATAATTCTAATTGTGACCTAGCAGCATTCACTTGAATTTTGCCTCCATCCATTATTATTAAATCTGGTAAATTTTTTTCTTCACCAATTTCCTTTTGATATCTTCGATAAATCATATTTTGCATTCTTTGAAAGTCACCTTTTTCATCGATTATAATATTATACTTTCTAAAGTCATTAAAACTTGGCTGTGCTCCTTTAAAAACAACCATAGCACCAGTTACAAATTCATCTAAAATATTGGCTACATCAAACATTTCAATATGATATGGATAATTTGGAAGCTTTAGAGTTTTTTGTAAGTTATCAAGTAATTCTTCTTTACTCATTGATTTTTGATTTTTATAAATTTCTTGTTGTCTAATATATTCCTTAGCATTATTTCTAGCTAGGTCCAGTATTTTTAAACTCGTTTCATCATTTCCATAAGTTATTTTTTCTTGAAATAAAAATTTTAGACTTGTTTGTTCCAATATTTTAGGAAGAATAATATAATCAGGAAGCATATTTTTTAAGTATATTTGCATAATAAAATTTTCAAATAAAGATATTAAATCTTCTACACTATTTTTAATAATTAATTGATCTTTTAAAATTAATTTTCCACTTCTATAAAATAAAACAACAAAACAGATATACTCTTCTGATTCAAAATAATTAAAAACATCACGATTTAAATTATCATTAATATCCACAAATTGTTCTACAATTGAAAAATTTAAATGAGCTATAATATCTTTTATTCTTTGTGCTTCTTCAAATTGAAGATTATTTGAAGCAATAATCATTTTTTCTTCTAGTTTATTTTTAAAATCATCATTTGTTCTATTAAAAAAATTTTTAACTTTTGTTATTTGTTCTTGATAATATTCCTTTTTAACATCCTTAAAGCAAGCTCCAGAACATTGGTCAATATGAAAGTGAATACATGGTTTACCCAAATTACCTTTACATCGTCTTAAAGGATAAATTCTTTCTAGTGTTTTTAAGATATTTCTAGCACTAGTTCCATCTGGAAGTGGTCCAAAAGAAATTTGATTTTTATTATCAAAATTTCTAGTATATACATAAATTGGATCATGTTCTTTTGTAATAGCAATATAGGGATATTTTTTATCATCATTTAAAACAATATTATATCTGGGACGATATTTTTTTATTAGGTTTTGTTCTAAGATTAAAGATTCTTTTTCATTGTCAGTAACTATAGTTTCGATATTAAATATATCTCTAACAAGTTGTGTTGTTTTAAAATTATGAGCCTTATTAAAATAACTGGCAACTCTCTTTTTAAGATTTTTGGCTTTTCCAACATAGATTACTTGATCTTTTTTATTTTTATACAAATAACAACCAGATTTCTCTGGTAAATTTTTAACTATGTTTTCCATAAATCTCACCTCAAATATAATTATATATAGTTAAATAAATTAAAATCAGCAAAACTAATTTGCTGATTTTAATATACATCTTCATTTTGAATATAAACATCTCTTGGTTTTGAACCATTTTGAGGTCCAATGATACCGCTTTCTTCAAGTTCGTCAATAATTCTCGCAGCACGGTTATAACCAATATTAAATTTTCTTTGAATTAAGCTTGTAGAAGCCTTTTGTGTTCTAATTACATAATCTTTAATTTCATCAAACATTGAGTCCTGACCAGCTCCAAGATTAACTGTAAAACTTGGTTCCTCTGCTTCAGCTTTTAAAAATTCTGTGTCAAAAATCTGTTGTTGTTGACTTGAACAATGTTTTACCAATTTCTCAATTTCATCATCACTTATGTAAGCTCCTTGAGCTCTTACAAGGGATGTACTTCCTGGAATTGTATAAAGTAAATCTCCTTTACCAATTAATTTTTCAGCTCCATTTGAGTCTAGTATTGTTCTTGAGTCAATTGATGAAGCAACTGAAAAGGCTAATCTTACAGGTATATTTGATTTAATAACACCTGTAATAACATCAGTTGATGGTCTTTGAGTAGCTACAATTAAGTGAATTCCTGCTGCCCTTGACAATTGTGTAAGTCTCATAATTGAATCTTCTACATCTTTTTTATTTGATGTCATCATTAAATCAGCAAGTTCATCAATAATAATTACATAATAAGGTAACTTAGTTGAATCTGTTTTTTGTTTAGCATTAAATCCTGCTATATTCTTAACCCCATATGTTGTAAATAATGCATATCTTCTTTCCATTTCATTAATAACTTTTTTCAAAGCACTATTTGCAATATTCATATCACTAATAACTGGTGCAAGTAAATGTGGAATTGAAGAGTAAACTGAAAGTTCAACCTTTTTAGGGTCAATCATTAAAAACTTAACTTCATGTGGTTTTGCTCTCATTAAGATTGAAGAGATTATTCCATTTATCATAACTGATTTACCACTACCTGTTGAACCAGCAACAAGTAAATGAGGCATTTTATCTAACTCACCAAATAGTAACTCTCCAGTAACTGTTTTACCAATAGCAAATAATAACTTATTTCCCATTTTTACAATTGGTGTATTTTCAATAACACCTCTCATTGGAACTGCTTCTGGTTTATCATTTGGGATTTCAATACCCACGGCAGCTTTTCCTTGAATTGGAGCTTCAATTCTAACATTTTGACTTGCAAGTGCTAATTTTAAATCGTTTTCCAATGAAGTAATACTATTAACTTTTGTTCCTGGTTCAGGTTGTACTTCAAATTTAACTACACTAGGCCCAATGCTCATATTTTTTACACTTGCTTTTACACCAAACTGTTTAAATGTTTCATTAATACTTTCCGCCTTTTGTTTGGCTGAGTTAGTAATTTCTTCTTGGTCTTTTAAATTCACAACATGTACTTTTAAAATATCAATTAATGGCAATTGATATGAATGGTTTACAAATTGTTCCTTTTCAACTGCTTTATTTTTATTAACTTCCATAGTTTGGTTAACTTTATTTGTTGATTGATATGACGATGAAGAATGTAAAATATTTCTTGAAACGTTCTCTTGCATTGGTGAAGTATAGTCACCATAATCTTCAATCATTTTTTTCTCTTCTTCTTTTTCTTTTTTAGTTTCACTAATAAAGTGATCTAATGTAATTTGACCTGATTGAACTTCTTCAATTTTAGTTGAATTTTTTCTATTTCTTGATTGTACTAATTCCAGTGTTTTTCCATTTGCACCAAAAGGAGTTATATTTGTTTCTTTAGCTAATTCTTCTCTTGCTTTTTCAGTTGATACTTGACCATATTTTGTATCATATGGAAGAGAATCATAACTATAATCTTTTTCTCTTCTTGGAATATAATTATGTTCTTCTCTAACTAAATTTTCAGCTTGTCGTCTAGCTTCATTAATTTTTTGATCTAAATTATAATCAACTACCCTATTTTGATTTGGGTTTTGAGTTAAGTTCGGGTTTGGATTTGGATTTGGATTTTGATGACCATATTGCTCTTTATAATTTTGATTTGAATTATAACTTTCTAAATTTACATTAGAAAAATCATCATTGTAAAAATCATTATTTACTTCTTCATAAATATTATTTTCATAGTTTCTATTAAAACTTGGAAGTTCAATTGTAATATCTGATTCTTTTGATGAAGACAAAATTATTCTTTCATCAAAAGTCTCGTCATTTTGAATATTCAAAATATTTAAAATCCCTCTTCCATTACTTTCTCTTTTAGGTTTTTCTGAAGCTGAATAATTTACACTTTGAGTATTTTTAAGGGAAAGAATTCTTAATCTTTTACCTCTACGCTTATGCTTTGGTTTTAAGAAAAAGAAAGGATCTCCAGTAAAAATTCATATCATATCTAAAGCAAGAAATAAAATTGCAATAATTAAACCAACATATATTGATGTGTATGCAAATATTCCAGAAAGAAAAGTTCCTATTAATCCTCCACCAGATCAAGTTGTAAAGTATGTACTTGGGTCTGCTATTCAAATTGTTCCACTATTTTCACCTCAAATAGAGTTATTCTTTCAATTAGTTAAATAAGAATTCAATGAGTCTTTTAGTATTGTTCCTGATCATATATCTTTTACTATAAAATCTTGAGTTTTTACATGATAAGCAACAATAAATAAAATTGCACTAATAATTCAACATAAGCAAATCCAAGTTAAAAAAATCATAGCTATAAACCTCTTTTTAGGTTTAAATTTTATTCCAAAATAAATTGAAAAGTCTAGTAAGAAAAATAAAGAGTATAAAAAATATTTAAATCATCCAAATGGCAAATTAAAAATTACATCATCGAAGAATTGACCAACTATTGTAATTCTTCCCAGTGACATTAAATTTAAAAAAAATAATACTAAAGCTCCAACTATTCAAGAAATTGAGTCATTTTTTCTTTGCTTTTTTTGAATAGAAAAAGCCCTTGTACGATCATTATCATTATGATTATTTAGCCCTTTGTTATTATTCATCATTTCACCTTATTTTTGCCCTTACCATATAATTTTAATATATTTTAACCTTTTTTTACATTCAATTAACAAAAACTCATAGAGACTATGAGTTTTTTGATTTAGTCATTTTTGGCTCAAAAAATGAACCATCTAATTCATTAATGATTACTAAAACAATTGGTTGCTTTCCAGTTTCTTGTTTCAAAGTACTTCTAATTCTTGAAACAATTTCCTTTTTAATTGCATTTAAATCAAAACTAGCAGGTTTTGTTTTTGCCTCATTTTTATATTTCTCTAAAATATCAATTATTTGTTTTTGCATTAATTTAAAAATTGGATTTTCATCAGTAATGTAAATAACACCTCTCATTTGAATATCAATTAATGATATCAATTCTTTTGTTTTACTATTTACATTTGCACCAATTATAACCGCTCCATCAGTTGCAAGTTGTTTTCTTTCATTTAAAACAACTGCTCCAATATCACCAACACCAATTCCATCAACATTTACATCGGCTGTTTTTATTGAATCAGAACCAATAACTAATTTTCCACCATCACTAATTTTTAAAATTTGCCCATTATTAATTAGTTTTATATTTTTCTTTTCCACTCCAGCTTCGATTGCTGCTCTTTCAGCACTTAAAAAATCTTTATATAAACCTTTAATTGGAATAAAAGATTTCGGTTTCATTATTCTTGTCATCAATTTTATATCTTCATAACTTGCTCTCATAGATCAAATATTTTTATCACTTAATGATATTAATTTTGCATTTGTTCTTGATAATTCATCTAAAATTTCAGCATGTCTTTTTTCTACCCCAGCTGCTGGTGGAGTTGCTAATATAATAGTATCATTCTCTGTAAATTCAACCTTATCATCATTTCCCGCAGCTATTTTTGCAAGTCTTGCATATAGAAGATCTCCTGCTCCAGTTAAAAGCAAAATACCATCTTGACATTTCATAAAGTCTTCAATAGATATAATATCTTTTTCAGTAATTTGTAAACTCTCTTGGATTACTTTTGATTCAACAACTTTAGTAATTGTTTTTCCATAAATTGCTATTTTTCTATCATTTGCCTTTGCTTGTTTTATTATTTCAAATAATTTAAAAACATCTTCTTCAAACATTCCTAAAATTAAACGTCTTTTTTTATCTTTCATTGGCGCTGCAATGAATTTTTCAATTCTATGATTTGGAACTGTATATCCAATCCTTGATGCATATTCTGCGTCACTTATTAATGCCAAAACACCCTTTTGAGCAATTTGGTTTAAGTGATTCATATCTGTTGAGAAATATGATTGTTCATTTCCATCAATAATATAATCACCTGCATATACAATTACACCATCTTGTGTATGAATTGCAAAACCATATGATTCTGGAAATGCAGCTGTTGTTCTAAAAGCTTCTATTTTTACATCACCAAAATTAATGATATCTTTATCATTAATAATTTTAAAATTATTTTCTCTATTTTTAATTCTGTATTTTAAATTTCTATATTTTAAAATTGTTGTTGTAAGTTCATTGCAATAAACTGGTACGTCTATTTCTCTTAAAATGTAACTAATTGCTCCTGAATTATTTGAACTTGGATTTGAAAGAAAAATTCCTTTAATTTTTTTTGAATTTGCTTTTAAAAAGTCAAAATTGGGAATTATTACATCAATCCCTAATACACTTCTTTCTGGAAATTTAATTCCTGCATCAAAAATATATAAATTATCATTAACACTAATAACAAAAATATTTTTTCCTCTTTCGTCTTGACCACCAAGAGCCATAAATTTAATATCTGCCATATTTTTCTCCTTATTTTTTTAATTTCTTCTTATTATTTTGTTTAATTTTTTTTAATAAACATTAACCAGAATTGAATTCTATTTAATTATAATTTATTTATAGTTAAAGTAAAGTTTTTTTAAATAAAAGAATAAAATCTTAATGAGAGAGGAAGAAATTTATATGTATATTTCAGTAGAAGATTATTCATTAAATTACGATAAATATTTCACTTTAGATGTTAGAACAGAAATGGAATTTAAGACTTTACCTCATTTTGATTGAGCAATAAACGTGCATATTGAGGAATTTATAAAAAAATTTGAAACCATTTTAAAAGAAAAAAATCCTGAAAATAAGCCAATTGTGACTGTATGTAATGCAGGAAATAGAAGTGGTGAAGTTGCTAGATTTTTATCAGAAAAAGGTTATAATGCAAAAACACTTGATGGTGGAATTTATAAGTATAAAAGAAAAATAAGATAATTAGTCTATCTTATTTTTTAATTCCTCTTCTAATTTTTTTAAAAATAACTTAATCGAAAATTCTTTTGAAGTTAAACTTAATGTTTTTCCTTCAAGTTCTGCCTTAATTTTTAGTTTTTTTAGATTATTTGTATTTACTAAGTGCTTTGATAAAATTAAAATCTTGTCATTATTAATACTATCAATATTTTGAATAGTACCTATTTCATTTAAAATTTTTTCATAAATAGTTCAGCCTTTTTCAATTGAGTTTATTCCAAACTTTTCTTTTCTTTTTCTTAACATACTTAATGTTGAAAAATAAAGAAATAATGAAATGAAACAAATAATAAATAAAATGGCAATAACAATATATAGAATATTATTCATTATTCAATTATCTCCTTATCTTTAATAAAAATATCTCTCAAAATTTGAATTTTACTTGTATTTTTAGAATTGCTAATATCAGTTACTACTTTTATATTTATTTTTGAAGGTCTTATTTCAATTTCTAAATCATTAACTGGATATTCAACAGTATCAATTATCATTATCTCATTTGATTTAGCTTCAAATTTTAATTTTAAAATATATTGATCATTTAAAATTAAAGGTGCATTTAATGTTCTAAATTTATTAGTACTTACAGGAACTAATTCTTGCAATTGATACATTTGACTATTTCTTGATAAAATCACTGCTCCACCAGCTGATTTCATATAACCACTACTTCCATTAGAAGTAGAAACAACAAGTCCAGTTCCATGAAACTTTTCTAGAAATTCATTATTTATATAAATTTCAACATACAATGGTGTTTTTTCATTAAGAATTTTAACCTCATTTGCAGCAATTAAATTTTGAGATTTTGTTTTAATTTCTAATAATTCAAAATTACTTAAACTAAAATTATTTTTCTCAATTGAATCTATTGTAGCATCTAAGTTTTCAACTCTATTTTTATTAGTGTAGAAACCAATTCCCCCTGACTTAAAGGGCACAAATTTAACATCTTTTATTTGCTCTTTATATTTAGAAACAGCCTTTAGAAAAGTCCCATCTCCTCCAAATATAAAGATATAATTAGGTAACTTTTCATTATAAACTCATCCTCTTGACTCTAACTTTTCTTTTAAATGAAAAACAACTTCTTCTGTTGATTTATAATCATTTTTTATAATACTAAATGAAAGCATTATTTCACCTCTAAACTATTATTAATTTTACTTATTTTTGGAAGAAAAATATATAAAGATTGTATAATATTAAATGTAAATCAAGGAGCAAAGAATTATGACTAAAAAGAGAATGTTGTCTGGTATAACCACTACAGGAAAAATGACATTAGGAAACTATATTGGAGCTATGAAAAATTTTGTAGCATTACAAGATGAATTTGAAATGTATGTATTTGTAGCTAATCTGCATGGAATAACTACCCCAATTGATAAAGAAACTTTAAGAAAAAATATAAAAGAAATGGTCACTTTATATTTTGCTTGTGGAATGGATCCTAAAAAATCAACAATTTTCTTGCAAAGTGATGTTTTAGAACACACTCAACTAGGTTGAATTCTTACATGTAATACAACAATTGGTGAATTACAAAGAATGACTCAATTTAAAGATAAATCAACTAAAGTAAAATCTGAAAATGGAACTGAATTTATCCCTACTGGTTTACTAACATATCCAGCACTAATGGCAGCAGATATTCTACTTTATGATGCTGAATTTGTACCAGTTGGAAAAGATCAAAAACAACATATTGAATTAACAAGAAATATTGCAGAAAGAATGAATAATAAATTTGGAGAAATGTTTACAATTCCTGGAGATTACACTCCAAAAGTTGGTTCAAAAATAATGGATCTACAAGATCCTACAAAAAAAATGTCAAAATCTGCTGCTAATCCAAAAAGTTTTATTGCTTTATTAGATGATATTAATGAAGTTAAAAAGAAAATAAAGTCTGCTGTAACTGATTCAGAAAATATTATTAAATATGATATTGAAAAAAAACCAGGTGTAAGTAACTTATTAACAATTTACTCAGCTTTGAAAAATATTTCAATTGAAGAAGCAGAAAAGTTTTTTCATAATAAGGACTATGGAGTATTAAAAGAAGAAGTTTCAAATGTAGTTGTTGATTTATTAGAAAAAATCCAACTAAAATTTAAGGAATTATTTAACTCAGATTTAGTAGATTCTTGATTAGAACAAGGCGCAGAAAAAGCAAGAAAATTAGCAAGTAAAAAATTAACAAAAGTAAAAAATTTAACTGGTTTAAATTATAAAAGAAAATAAAAAAAACTCTTAAGTAGAGTTTCTAACTAATCAGCAGCACTTCATTGTGTTGCTTTTATTTTTTTAACAATTTTTGTGCAATCATCTTTATGTCTAAATTCTCTACATTGGGGATGAATTGCAATTAGATTATCTGATGTTAATTTTAAATTTTTAAGATCAATAAATTCACATACTCATGAGAAATCTCCCTTTTCAAATTTTGATTTATCCATAAAAAATTTACATATAAAACACAATCTAAATTTATCTTCATTTCTATTAATTAATTTGGGAGAATTATTTCAAGCACTAATTATATCCTCTTTTGAAAATTCAATTTTATTATTCTCTAATATTTTTGCCATAAGGTACCTCTTTTAATCTTTATAATTTTAACACAATTAAAAAAATGAGCTAAATTTGCTCATTTCATTATTTTTTAGCTTCTAAAGCTTTTTTAGATGAAGTTACGATTGATTCAAATTGTTTTGGTTCATGAATTGCTAATTCAGATATCATTTTTCTGTTAATATCAATTCCTGCTAATTTTAAACCATTCATAAATTTAGAATAACTTAATCCTAATGGTCTAACTGCTGCATTTATACGAATAATTCATAATTTTCTAAAATCACGTTTTTTAAGTTTACGTCCAACAAAAGCATAAGACATAGAACGTACAACTTGTTCATGAGCCTTTTTATAGTTTGCTTTTTTTGTTCCATAGTAACCTTTTGCTCTTTTAATTCAACGTTTTCTTCTTGCTCTAGTTACTTTACCAAATTTTACTCTTGCCATATTGTTCTACCTCCTAATTTTGTAATAATCCTTTTAGACGTTTCATATCTCCAGCTGAGACGAAAGTTGCTTTTTTCAAATGTCTTTTTCTTTTTGTTGATTTATTTTGTGCTAAATGAGATCTATAAGCTTTACCTCTTTTTAATTTACCTGCACCAGTTTTTTTAACTCTTTTTGCTAAAGAGCTTTTTGTCTTCATTTTTGGCATAAATTCTCTCCTCCTATAATTAACCTTTTTTTGGCACTACATACATATCTAAGAATCTTGTATTTAGTTTAGCTTCTTTTTCAACTTTTGCAATATCTTCAATTTTAGTAAAGAATTTATCTAATGTTTCTTTACCAAATTCTTGAAAAGTTATTTCTCTACCCTTAAATTTTAATGATACTTTAACTCTATCGCCTTGTAATAAGAATTCTCTTGCTTTTCTAGCTTTAGTATCTAGATCATGCTCTCCAATTCCTACAGTTAAACGAATTTCCTTATTTTCAACTTTAACTTGATTTTTCTTATTTTCTTTTTGTTTACGTTTTTGTTCATATTTGAACTTACCATAATCAAGTATTTTAGCAATAGCTGTATTACTATCTTGCATACCAACTTGAAGTAGGTCTAAACCTGCTTCTTCTGCTAATTTTAAAGCCTCAAATTTGTTTAATGGACCATTTTTAGTCCCATCATCATTAATAATTAAAATTTGTTTTGCTCTAATTTCTCTATTTACAAAATCTGTTATTATTTTTTTATTGTCTGCCATTTGTCCTCCGAAATAAAAAGTGTGCCGTTAAAAGATTAGGAGCACACTTAAAATTTATTTATTTTATATATAGATAATAAATAAGTTTTATACCGTTTCTTTACAAATTACGGTGAGCTGTGCGCTTCTTTCTTTAAACCTTAATTATTATAATATAGTTTTTTGAAATTTCAAATTTTTTTTAAAATTTATAATATTCTAGTTATGAGTAATAAGCGATTATGTCCCTACATATTAACAAGCGAGTTTGTCCTCCTTTATAATGAATAAATGGAGGTTTTATGAAAGGACTACTACTAAATAACATGAAACAAGAACAATTAAGATTAATTAAGCAATTATCTTTAAGAAAGGCCTCTATTAAAAATACAGCCTTTAAATTAGGTTATAGTGTTAGACACACAAGAAGAAAACTTAAAGAATATCAAGATATTGGAACAAAAGCTTTTATTCATAAAAATACAAGTAAAATACCTATAAATAAAATTCAACAATTATTTAAAGATGAAATAATTGAATTATTTCAAACAAAATATTATGACTTTAGTATTAAACATTATTGAGAAATAAAATGAAAAAAGAAAATAAGTTACTTTGCAATTAGACACATATTAATAGAAGAAAAAATTTTAATTGAAACTCTTAACAGAAAAACAAAAAAGATATTCGTAAAAATTTAAAGGCCGCAAACCAAGAAAATTTAACAAGCGAGTATCTTTCAAAATCAATTATAACAAGCAAACCCCATCCTACGCAAAAGAAAATTGTAAAGTTTGGAGAAATCTATGAAACTGATGCTTCAAATCATCAATGAGTTAAGAACTTAAAATGTCATTTGCATATTGTAATTGATAAAGCTAGTAAAAGGATTTTAGCAGGCTATTTCAGTGAGCAAGAAACTACTGAAAGTTATTATAATATCTATAAAAAAGCCTTTAAACATTATGGTTTACCAAAACTAAATGTTAGTGATAATCGCAATGTTTTTAGTAGTAAAAATAATCGTGACCATTTTGGTGATAATGTCTCAAATACACAATTGCAGTTTATTTCTCACTCTTTAGGAGCAAATACAAAAGCAACGTCAATCCCTCAATAAAAAGCATTAGTTGAAAGGACTTTTGGAACATTACAAAGAAGATGACCACAAATAATTAGACTCTAAGATTTAAAAAATATTGAGCAGGTAAATAATTATTTACCCCATCTTATTGAGGAATACAATCAAGATTTTTCAATACTTTTGGACCAATTAGAATCAATAAGTAGAAAATTTAATCAAGATGATGATATTGTTTTCTCTTATCGAGGTGAAGGAATTATTGATAATGTTCATAGTGTTAGTTTTAAAAAACTAAGAGATTTATATGTAAGGACTTTACTCCAATTTACTTTAAGCTAAAGTTAAAGTAATGGCTATGGAAACAATAAATAAAAAGTATTATGCATTAATTAGAAATGACATTTGCAATCTTATTCAAGTTGAAGATGAACGCTTACATGGAAGTATTAAAACACTTTCTAATGAAGAATTTGAAACTACTAAAATACCCAAAATTGAATCTCCTTGGAAAGCAACTAACTGATATTTTTTTGATAGAAAAAGAAAAAATACAAGATCTATTTATTAGATAAATCTTGTATTTTGGGACATAATCGCTTATTATCTACATATAAAATTTGTAATTGAATTTGAAAATCCTTATATTTTAATAAATTTTGCAAGGTTAAAATTTCTGTATTTTAGCTATTAATATTTTCTTTAATAATTTCATTTATTTTTGTCTTTTGTTCATCATTAAATTGTACTTCCTCATTTTTATTTTTTTCCTCATTTGAGGACTTTGATTTATCTAATCCTCAAAAGTTTCAGGTGCAATATTCTGATTAATTTCATCTACTTTTATATTTGTTTGTCCTTTGATATTTGGCGAGTACCAATAAATTAATTATAAAAAGCTTTTTAAAAAAGTATGTTTTTTTAGAAGAGATTATTATTTGTTTTATTAGTTAATTCAAAAATTAAAAAGGGTCTTATTGTATAGGTTATCAATCCTCTTATTTTACTTGCTTGTTTATCTGTAGGAGGGTTTCTTTTATTAAACATTTTTACTAAAAAATTGTAATCTTTTTCTGGATCATTATCATTATATTTATTGGCTTTAAAAACATTTTTATCATAAAAATATCTCAATAATTTTCTGTTAAATCCACTATCCTTAAGCGTTAAAAATTCATTATTTTTAACTTTTTCCAATAGTTTAAACAGTGCTTCCTTTTCAGAAATTATTTCATTTAAATCTTCACGTTCAAATTTTTCAATACATCTACTTCCGATAGGAAATAAAATAATTCCATTTTTAATATTTTTTATTTTAAATAAATATTTAATATTTTCTTTACCACATATGCATGAAGAATCCATATTTATATCCTCTTCTCAATCCAGTATTTCTCACTCTATAACTGCGTCAGTTCATTCATTAGATTCAGAATTAAATAATATATGATTAATAAAATTATCTTTATAACTACTCACAATTTCACCTCTAAACTATTATATATTGTTTTTTATTAATCAAAAATTTGATTAATAATATACTCAAAAATTTCTATAAAAACATAAATAATATCAATTTCAGAAATAACATTTATTTTTCCATATGTTCTTCCATCGTTTTTAATTGGATGAGTAGCCAAGACTAAACTACTTAATGTAGTTATACTTTTTGTATTGTCAAAATCTAAAAACTGAATTGCTGTTGATTTATTATCTATTTTTAAAGTTAAAGGGTGTTCAATTGAATTTCTTAATAACTTTAAATTTTCAAAAAAAATTAATTTCTCATTTGAGTCCTTTCTTAATTTGTCTACTTCCTTATAAAAAAAATAACTACTTGCTTTTTTATTAAAATCTTTGCTTTTTAATTCGTTAATTAATATGTTTGGATCTACCTTAAAACATTCTCTAAAGAATAAACTAAGTTCTAACAAAATGGTTATATTTAATGGTAGCGAATAGAAAATTAATGCTTGATATTCCTTATAGTTTGAAAAATCAACTTTGTTAAAAATATTTTTGAAAATATTGTAATGTCTTAAAATTTGATTTTCAGCGGAATCAAATCTTTCAGAAATAAAAGTAAATTCTTCTTTATTTGATACATTATCTGGTAAATAAAAAATAGTATCCTGATTTTTTTTAAAAAAATCAATTCACTTATCATAAAATTGATTAATTAAACTTTTTAGTTTTTCTAGTTGTATATCCAAAATTGCCACAATTATTTACACCTCTTATTTTTATAATATATTTATTTTTTTCTTTTATCAATACCTTTAAACTCATAAAAATCAAATAAATTAATTCTGCTAGATATTCTATGATAATCGAAAAGTTTTTAGTAGTAAAAATAATCGTGACCATTTTGGTGATAGTGTCTCAAATACACAATTGCAGTATATTTTTCACTCTTTAGGAGTAAATACAAAAACAACGTCAATCCCTCAAGAAAAAGCATTAGTTGAAAAAACTTTTGGAACATTACAAAGAAGATGGCCCCAAATAATTAGACTCTTAGATTTAAAAAATATTGAGCAGTTAAATAATTATTTACCCCATCTTATTCAAGAATACAATCAAGATTTTTCAATACCTTTAGACCAATTAGAATCAGTAACTAGAAAGTTTGATCAAGATGAAGATATTGTTTTCTCTTATCGAAGTGAAAGAATTATTGATAATGGTCATAGTATTAGTTTTAAAAAAACTAAGTGATTTATTTGTAAGGGCTTTACTCCAATTTACTTTAAGACAAAGTTAAAAGTAATAGTTATGGAAACTATAAATAAAAAATACAAGATCTATTTATTAGTTAAGTCTTGTATTTTAAAACATAATTTCTTATTTTCTAAAACTATTTCATAATTATGATAGAGTTATTTATCATTCTTTTTTTACAAATCAGATTAGTTATTCTTAATAATTTTTATATTCATAATGTACTTGCTGATGTAATTCAGCCCCCATTAAATTTAACATTTACTCCTCATCCTAAAAAACTTACTTTATCAGCAACAATAAATTGACCATTTGAAAAATATGATGTTGTCATAACAGGAACATAAGATAATAGAACTACATATTTTGCTACTGCAGCAGTCATCACACCAGAAAAAGTCAAAATATCAATTGAGTCTATAAAAATATTATCTCAATCCATAGTAAAAATTCCAAATGATGCTTGTCACCACTTAACATGAACATTAATTCCTCTAACATAAAGTGTTTCCTCACTTCTAAAACTTTCTTTCAGCTTTTCTAAATCATCAAACTTTAAAATAAAATTTTGTAAATTTTTAAATAATTCTTTATCCTTAAAAAAATTAATATTAAAAACAGTTTTATCTACCCTAATAAAATCATTTACCTTTATTAGAGAATCCAAAAAATGCTCCCTTAAAAAGATACTCTCCTCAAAATTATTAACATCTCTTTCCAAAAAGTTTTTATTAGAGTTTAAAAAATCTTTTTCCTTACTAATTATTATATTAGTTGTAGGTGCTGCAACTAAACTTAAACAACCAATTAAACTTAAATAATTCATATTTTTATCCTTTCTGAGCTCACACTCATAATATAATATATACCCATTTTTTTAAATATCAATAGTATATAATTCTATTAGGATGTGATTTTATGTTGGATATAATTAAATTTAATTTTAAAAGAATGAAAAGTAAGTGATATTTAATACTTGGTTTTTTATTTATTTTTTATTTTTATTTTTTGATTCTTGATATAGCAACCCTTATTATTGCTGAAATAAGTTTTGAAGAGAAAATGGAATTTATAAATATTAGAGGTCAATTTATAAATATAAGTTTTATTCTATTTTTTATGTTTTTTAATTGATATCTTTATAAAGATTATCAAAGTGGAATCTGAAATCATTTAATAAGTTCAAAAATTAAATCTAAAAAAATAATTTTCGCTTATATATTAACTAGTTTTATTATTTCAATAACTAACTTAATAATTTATTTTCTCTGATCTATAATTTTTTATAGAAATTATTTAAATGACTATGGAGTTATTAACTTTTTTATAAATAATTTTTTTAAACAATTTTCATTAATTATAACTATTTTTGTCATATTAATATTAATTTTTAAAATTTCTCCTGATAAAAAAGAATTATCATTATTTTTTTTAGCAGTGCTACTATTGTATTTCACATGAATAGACTATTTTTTGCCATTGCTTAGTTTTAGTGTGAATAGTAAAATAATAAAAATAATAGTTAACTTAATTCCACTTATTAACATATCAATGATTAATAGTTTAAATGAATATATTTGATTAGCTATATTAGTTAATTATTCATTAATAGTGTCTGGAGCACTAATATTCACTTTTAGAAAATAGGAGGTTTTTATGAAAATCAATATGAATAAAAAAATATCAGACTTTTTTCAAATTAATATTAATGATTTAGAAATAAGTGAAAATGAAATTATTGGAGTTATGGGTGCAAATGGTTCTGGAAAGACTACATTTCTAAGACTACTGTCAAATAACTTTAAAAGGAGTAAAAATGTTAAAGTTGATCAAAATTATAGTTATTGTATATTACAACAAATAAGTGATTTTGGACTTGTTAAATTAGTAGATTTAGTTATTATGTTTAATAATCTAAATAAGAAAAATATTGATATAAATAAATTTTTTGATAACTATGATTTACTCCCATTTAAAGAAGCCTATTTTGCTAAACTATCTCCAGGACAACAGCAACGTTTTAAATTTATGCTTATTCAGTTATTTAAAACAGATATTTTAATTTTAGATGAGACATTTAATTTTCTTGATAGTGCTTGAAAAAATAAATTATTAAATGATATAAAAGAAATAAAAAATAATTACAAAAATATCTTTATTATTGATCATGACTTAGAAAAAATAAAACAAATTTGCAATAGAATCATTTGTTTTAAAAATGGTGAAATTGTAATTGATTCGAGAGATGTTAATTCAATTAATCAAATAGATATAGACAATATATTAGTTAAATAAAAATTCAACTAAACTAGGTTAGTTGAATTTTTTTATCTAAATTTATCTATATCAGCTATATTAGGATTTTCCCTTTCAATATTCCTTATAAGCTTATTCTTTTTACAATAAATCTCAATCTCGCCTGAAATAACTTCAATTTTATTTTTTAAGACATCAGTTGCTTTTACATTATCATATTCATACTTTAAATTTCTAATCCCATTTTCCAATTTATATAATCCTAAAATTTTATTATGCTTCAATTTTTGCTCTTCTTTTGTGATATTTTTCTCTGGAATTTTTGTTGAACCAGGAAAATAATCAATATCAATGTGTTTACAACCTATATGATGATATCCTTTTGAAATTGCTTCACTCATTGTAATATATTTATTATCATATTGTTCTAAAGATAAAATAGTATTTTCAAAAGGAATACATAATTCACAACTATCTTCTTCTGGTTGAACATAAACAATTGTTCTTAATCTCAGAGCTTCTTTTTTACCAAATCAATTATAAATCCCAAGCATTGGTCTATTACTTCTATTCTCTTTTGCTTCTGTTATCTTCTTATCCACTTCAGAATCTATAAACTCTTTTGGATTATTTACTATGTCTTCTTTCTCTTTTACTTTTTTAGTTATTTTGTTTCAAGGAATAATAAAATAAAGTAATATAAGAAATAAAACAATAATCAAAATAGCTCATCAAGGAAATTTATCCATAATTTCTATTAATTATTATGATCATTAAGATGTTCATAATAATCTCTTGCCTCCTTTAAATTTATTCTTTGTTCTTTTTTACAGCTCACACAAATTCCATTATAAGAAGACTTTGTTTCAAAATTAATTGGATTTTTAAAAACAAATTTTTTAAAATCTCAACAACTTTTACAAAAAGTAAATATTCAATCAGTATCTTGTTCAAAATTAAAAGCCATATTTTCCTCCAAAAAAAGAAATGTAACCATTTCTTTTTTTACTATTTTTTAACTTCTTTTGTTTCTTTAATTTCAACTATTTTTTTCAATGCATTTGCTGCATGTTCAACATCTGGTCCAATAACAATTTGTAAACTTTCATTTCCTAATCGTTTGATTCCATAAGTTCCTGCAGATTTTATTAAGGCATCATCAATTTTACTATTATCTTTTAAAATTAATCTTAATCTAGTTGCACAATTATCAATACTTACAAAATTATCTTTTCCAATGGCTTCAACAATTTTTGAAGCCATATTTTCATATTTATCTCCCTTTTGTGAAGCCTCTTTTGAAGTTGAAGCTTTACTTGAAGTATTTAAATTACCTTTAGCAGAAATTGCCTCAACATTTCTACCTGGTGTAGAAAGATTCATTCATTTAATTACAAAGTAGAATACAAAGTAGTAAGTAGCTCCAGCTGCTGCTGTAAGAACTAAGATTCACAATGGGTTAGATACTATAGTACCTTGATTATTTGATAATGCTCATGACTGTGGTAGTGAAGCTGCATAATCAATAAATCCGGCACTAAATCCAAATCCAATTTGTATTTTCATAGCTGTAGTTATTGCCATAAATATTCCTGTAAGTCCTGCATGAATTCCAAGTAAAACAGGTGCAATAAATACAAATGAGAATTCTAATGGTTCTGTAATTCCTGATAAGAATGAAACCCCCGCAACTCCTCCAAGGAATCCTGCAATTTCTTTTCTATTATTTTTATCAGCTGTCATTATCATAGCAACAGCTGCCATTGGAAGACCACCCATCATTATTGGGAAAAATCCTGCTTGAAATAATCCTGAGTTACTAATACCTTTTGCAAATGCATTAATATCTCCCATAACTGTAGTTGGGTCTCCAACTGTTGGAATTGAACCAAAGCCTGGTTCTACTATATTTCCACTAACTGGCATTTGGAATCAGAAGAATGTATTCATAATTTGATGTAAACCAAATGGTAACAATAATCTATTTAAAATTGAGTAAGCTGTTGTTCCAGGTATTGCCACAGCTGGATTTTCTGGATTAGCAACTGCTGTACCAAAACTAATTAAACCTAATTGTATTCAAGGTCAAATAATTGCAAAAGCTAGTGCTGTTGGAATTGTAACTACAAGTGCTATCATTGGCACAAATCTACGACCTCCAAAGAATGATAGAGCAGTTGGAAGTTTTATATCTTTAAATCTATTATATAGAAATGCTGATAAACATCCAGATACTATTCCCCCAAGTACTCCAGTACTTAAAACATAAACTCCTCCGGCTATATCCCCTTCTTCAATTTTCTGTACATAAAGTAATTTTGAAAAACTATGTCCATCTTTATCAGTAAATGTCATTAATTTTCCATAAAGCATTTCAGGAAGAGTTCCCTCTCCAGTTAATGCTGCAATAGATAAATAAAATATTACAGCTACAAGAGCAACCTCACCCCGATGATCTTTGGCTAATCCAAAAGCACATCCAATAGCAAATAATAATGCAAGATTATCAAATGGGATTGAACCTGGCTTTTGAATAATCAACGAAATTCAATAACCTATTTGATTAGTTATTACCAAATTATCATTAATTGTTTCACTACTATAAGTAATACCTAAAGCACCAAAACGATTTAAAATAGCTGCAAATGGTAAAACTGCAATTGGGAATTGTAGTACTTTTCCCAATTCTTGAAGCATAGTTAAAAATTTACTTCATCCACTACTTGAACTATTTGAATCTTTAACTTTTTTAGTCTTTAACTTTTTCTCATTAGTTAAATGTACACTTTTATCGTTCATTTTTTATTTCCTTTTCTACTTATAAGTTCATATTACAAAAAAAAAAAAAAAATGCAACAATTTTCTATAAAAAGTTGCAATTTTAGAAAAATTTTTAAATTAAATGACCTCTCCTAAGCAAATTGCTAAGAAAATTAGAGCCATTAAATAGCCCACTACTGCTAAAGTAAAAATACCATAATATTGTCAGAATCTAAATACTTTAAATTTAGTAGTAATAACTTTAAAAGAATCCTTTTCATCTTTTTTATTTCCTTTAAATCTAATAAAAAAGATAGTTGAAAAAATTCCAAGTAACAATCCCAAAATTCCAAAACTAAACAATGTTCAAAATGTTCCTGTACTTAATGAACCTAATAGCATTTTTTAATCCTCAATTCTAAATCTAAAATGACTTCATGGACCGATAAATTCAAGTAGTCTATACTCACTTTTTTTTATTGTACCAATTCAATTATACTTTTGATGTTTATCTTCAAATTTATCTTTTAAAATTATATGACACTCTCCCTTATATTTAATGTCATTGTTATTTATTATTACTACATCACCTTTATTATAAATTTTTTTAGTATTTTGTGATTGGATTGAATCATTTTTAAATTCGACTCTTGAAAAAGTTGATCTTATAAAATATTCTGTAATATCGCCTCTTCTAAAATGATTAAATTCTAATAAATTTTGCTCTATTTTACTAATTTTATAAATTGGTTTTAAATTCAAAGTTATTTCATATTTATCAATATTTGCAAGTTCTTCCATCTCTGATTTTGTTGCATATGCATTACCAATTATAACTGTATCAATTTCGTTTGTATAAAATAAAATTTTTGCTTGTTCAGAAATACTTAGATTTCTTTGTTCTTCTAATGTAGGTAATTCTTTTCAACCTACAGCAGAGGTCATATTTCCATGATGGCTTCCCACAAAAGCTGCAGTAGATAAATTATATTTTAAATATCTTTTATTTGCTTCACTAAAATAGTCAAACGGTAAACCAGTATATTCTAGGGGATAAAAATTATGACATCCACTTAATCTATCTTTTATTGGTTTAAAATCTATTACATTATCAATTAAACTATCATTATTTGACATATTTAATTGTATATCAATTGCCCCCTTGTTATGGGTAATATTTGCAATTTCAAATGGTAAGCTTGGTGAATCTAATCTTAAGCAATCAATTCCATATTCTTTACATTTTGATATATCATTAACATTAATTCCAATTAGTTCCATTGATTGATATTCAACATCTAATATAGTATAAAATCCAATTTCCTTTGCATATTTTAAAGACTTCAAAACCATTTCAGCTTTTTTCTTATCATTTTGTGATCCTACAAAATGTAAAATACTTGTAAAAACTACTTTATAGTTTAATTTTTTTGCTAGATCTAAATACTGCTTATCCCTTTCAAAAGTTGATTGTTCTGGATAAATTGATATTCCTAATTTTCTTTTCATAAGTTACCTCACTAGTATAATCTTATCAATAAAAAAATCACTTTTTGAAGTGATTTTTATTTACAGTTTTTTAAAGCAAATTTTAAAACTTTTTCTCCATTTGCTTTACCATAATCTTCTTTTTCTATAACAAAAACAGGCATATTAAGATATGATTTCATTTCATCAAGTTCATAACCAACTTGAGGGCCTAATAGAACTATATCTCAGTTTTTTCCATTAAGTTTAGCTTCATTTATTGAAACTGCTTTGATTTCAACATTAATATCTTCTTCAAATGCATAGTTTTGCATATTTTTAACTAAAATTGATGTGCTCATTCCTGCATTACAAGCTAATAGTATTTTTTTATTCATATTTGATTTCCTCCCAAGATAATTTAACTTTATGAATTTAAATTATTTATTCTATTACTATTTTCTAATATATTTAATTCGTCTAATTTTGGTTTTTTTGTAAACTTACTTAATAGTTCACGTTGTTCTATTTTATTTGCCATTAAAATAAATGGCGCATAACATCCCATTAATATAACTATATTTATCCCTGCAACAAATCCACCCATAATACTTTTTGTTGTTAATATTCCACCAAGTATTGGTGGTGTTGTTCATGGAACCAGAACACTTGAATGTGGCATAATTCCTGCTACTGTTGCAAAATAAGCAAATGAACCTGCTAATAGTGGTCCAACAATAAATGGTACAAATAATATTGGATTTAAGACTAAAGGCAACCCAAATAGCAATGGCTCATTAATACAAAATAAAGCTGGAATTAAAGTTACTTTTGCCATAGACCTATAATCGCCCCGTTTTGAGAACATTAATATAACAAGAATTAAACCAATAGTTCCTCCAGTACCTCCCATAAATATGAAGTTATTCATAAATGGATTTGTAAAAACATATTCTGGATTTAATCCCTCAGCTAACGATTGTTGATTTTGAGTAAGTCCATCTAGTTGAATTGGTTCTAATATTGGTGAAAGTACTCCACTTGCATGAATTCCCATAAATCACAATATTTGTCATAAAAGAACTATTGCAATCATTCCACCAAATCCAGAAACTGCATTAACCATAGGTTTTTGAATTGCTACAGTTATTAAACCATTTAAATCAATGAATGTAACTTTTTCAGTTCCAATAGATATTTCTCCTACACTTTGACCAATTCAAGTAATTGAAAATGCAATAATTCCAAAAAACACAGCTGAAATAGTATAAGGAATTAAAATATTAAATGATTTAGAAACTCCATCAGGAACTGATTCAGGCATTCTAATTTTAAATTTTTCATTTTGTGAAAGTCTACCAAATAAAACAGTAGAAGTAATACTTATAATCATGGCAGTAAACATTCCTGAAGTTCCAAAAACTCCAATATTTGTTCAAAATGACGGACTCATAATAAGAAATGCTACAAATGCAACAACAGCTGCAGACCATTGATTAACCTTATAATAAGGTGCTAAATGGTATGCAATTGCACCTGCTAGTAAAAACCCAAAGAAAGCATAAGTTCCATTCCAAATATATGAACCTATTGTTTTAAATTTATCTAAAATAGCTAATTCATCAGCAGTTAAATAAAAGAAGTTAAAAAATCCCCCATTGGCTGCTCCTAAAATTATATTATTAATTAAAATAAAAACAGCACCAACTATTACTAATGGCATTAATGAAAAAAATCCATTTTTTAATGCAACCATAAATTTTCAATTCGATAGTTTTCCAGAAGCATTAGTTACTTTATCTACAGTCATTTTTATAGTTAAAGGATCTGCTTTACCAGCATTATATCTAATTAAAAGTTTTTGATGCTTTATTCTAAATTTTTCTTCTTTTATTTTATTTTCATAAAAAATTTTATTTTCATTAATTTTTAATGAAAGATCATAAATTGTTTCATCTAATTCATTTTGAAAAGGTTTAATTCTTCTAGCTTTTCTTTGTTTCTTTAAGATATCATCAATATCAGCAAGACTTTGATTATCTTTTTTTCATTTTTCCATTAGATTTTTAGATTCAATTTTATAGTTTTTTCTATAATTAAATATTTTAGTTGCAGCATCTAATTTAATTTCTTTTAGTTGTTCAGTTAATTTTAAATGCTCCTCTTTAATTAAAGACTTTTTATCATTTCATTCTTTTTTAATTTTTATTTTAAGTTCCTTATTTTTGGAATTCATAGAGCTTTTTTGAGACTTTATAAAAGAAATTTTACTTTTAGTTTCCTCAATATCCAATTTATTTTTTTCAAGTCTATTTATTTTTTTCTCTTCATATTCTGAATCTAAATTTTGAATATTGTTTTCATAATCTTCATAGAGTTTATTTATATCAGTTTTTTGATATTTTGCAATTGAAAGTGACAAATCAAAACTTGCTTTTAAATCCTTTTGCTTTTCTTTTTTAATTTTATTAAAAGTTGAAGATACCAACTTTAACTTTCTTTTCTTTTGATGAAGTTCATTTGATAATTCAAATAATTCTTTTCTATTATTTTTTAACTTTATTTTGTTTTCTTTAATAATTTTTGTTGCTTCAAAAATTTCAGGATAATTTTCATACTTTTGCATAATTAAAAGTTACCCCCATCATCTGTTTCTTGAAAACCATATTTAAAGAATTTTTGAACTTCTTCACTATTTAAACTTCCCTCTAGGCCATTAAAATGAACTCTAGGAACAATCATTATTTTTTCTTCAAGACCAAAATCCTTTTCAACTATTGCCTCATTAATTTTTCCATCTTCTTTTTTTATACCCAAAGACATTACTTCAATTAAATTATCATCAATTTTTAATGCCTCTTCTTCGTTTAATTGCTCTGGAGATTTTCCTTTATAATCTTCACATGATCTTCAGCTATTTAAATAAGCTATTTTTTCAGCTTTTTCCATTTCGCTATAATTTAACTCACTATTACTTTTTAAAGTATGTTCACAACTTCAATTATAAGTTAAGATCCCATTAGTATCTTTGTTTTTTGAATCATATCAATAACCAGTATAATCCTTTAATGAATCTTCTCCTTTTTGACCAACATTAAGATATTCAATAATACTCTTATCAAATTTAAGTTTTGTTAAAGAGTTTCCACTACTAATTACTTTTTCCATTACTATAAACTTTAGCATTGGTACAAAAAAACCATTTTCAACGTATTTATTCATCTCTTGAATGCTCTCAATATAAGCCTTATTTTGAGATGTTTGTTGATAATTATTATAGTTATCTTTTGTTATTACTTCATAATAGGCTTGTGTAAATTTTAAGTTATTTTTTAGAACTACAAATCTTGCAGCATTTGATTGAAATTCAGGTTTTATTATCTCATCTCCAAAAAAATCTAAAAAGTTCTTTTCTGATTCATAGTTCATTATTTTAGAAGCATTACCATAAATTTCTTTATCTTGAAGTACATAGTAATAATAATCATTATTGTTATCACTTTCTTCATCAATTACTACCATTGAATCAAAATAGCTTTTTGCTATTGAAAATAGTTGTAATGACTCATTAGTTATTTCCTTTAACAAAGCATTGTTTCTTTTAATTTCACTATTAATATCCAATGAAAATAAATTCCTACGTACTTTATTTGATAAATCTATTTTACTTGTAATATTAAAATATTCATTCTCAGCAATAGATTGTGCATCTTTTTTTAAAATTGCTTTAAATTCTAAAGCCCAAGTTGCATTACATGAAACAACTTGAGTGGTTAGTAAAACTGAAGAAGTACTTAATCCTAAAGCACCAATTACAGATATTAGTTTTTTCATATAATCAACTCTTTCTATATATATTTTATAATATTTAAGGCATTAAATACAAATAAATAAATTCAAGATTTAATTTTTGTAAATAATAAAGCTTTTTCTTATTTTATACTTCTAATAAAAAAAATTAACTAAAAGATAGAATAATTAATAATATAAATATAAAAAAGTGTACTTTAAATTTAAACAATTATTTATTTACTTAGTTATTAAATAAAATAAAAAGACAAAACCTAATAAATAAGTCTTGTCTTTACTAATAAAATAAATTTATTTTATTGTTATTAAATTATCAATACCATATTTGTAAACTCCTCAAGCTCCAACCATATTTCCTAATTGCGCTGTTCTAATAGTTATTCTTGAGTAAAAATCTGGTAAAACATATTTTTTTAATTTTTGCTTAATAATTTTAATTAATGGCTCGCCTAAATTGGAAGGTCCCCCACCAATAACAATCATTGATAAATCAAAAAAATGAATTAATACTGAGATACATTTAGCTAATGGTTCTAAACTATCTTCAAATACTTTTATAACCTCAGGGTCATTAATTTTAACTAAATCCGCTACATCAATAATATGGATATCTCCATTTAGCTGATTAAATATTTTACCTAATGGACCCTTAGATTTTGAACCAATCTGTTTTAATTTTTTTTCAATACCTGTTGCTGAAGATACTGGTTCTATACAACCAATTAAACCACAACTACATTGACACTCTGATTGAAAACCACCGCCATGTCCTGGTTCACTTGGCAGTCCAGTGTTATCTCCAAAAACTAATTTTCTATCAAAAATTGCACCACCACCAACGCCAGTTCCCAATGTAAATAAAGCCATTGAGTCTGGTTTTCCTTTTAAAGAAATTGCTCATTCTCCGTAAGCCGCAGATTTTGCGTCATTTAATACAAATACATTTTTATTATTAAATAACTTTATTAAGTTCTTTTTAGCTGGATAGTTTTTTCAACCTAAATTTGTTGAATAAATCACTGTTCCAGTTTTATTATCAACAATTCCACAAACTGCTATTCCAATGAAATCAAGTTCATTCATATTTATTTCATTTTCTTTTGCTATTTTAAAAGCTTCTTTTGCAATATTTTCAAGTATTTTATCTTTATTTATAGTATTAAAAATAAAAGTATGTCTAATTTTCATATTATCAAAAAAAGCACATTTAGCAGTTGTGGCTCCTAAATCTATTGTAAATGCTTTTGGCATGTTATGCCCTCCCAAAATTTTATTTATTTATAATTTTATACATTTCAATCATTTCTTTTCCAAGATCAATAATTGCTTGAGTAGTTAGCATTTGATCTTCAGCATGAATAAATATTAATTTTAAATCAAGCTTTTCTCCATTTGCTTCTCTTGAGACAATATCAAAATGAAGATTATGAGCCTTTGTCATTTCCAACTCAGCTTCTTGCATTAATTTATTTGCAGTATTAAATTCTTTTACCTTTGCTGAACGAATTGCTCTTATTGCATTCGATTTTGAAGTTCCAATACAAGAAATCATTTCCATTGATATATTTTCTCAATTAATTTCACTCATTTTTGCTCTCCTATTTCATAAGACCTAATGTATACAATTTTTTAAAACGACCTTCTTTTTGTTTAAGTTCGTTAAATGTTCCTCTTTGTGAAACACCATTTTTATCAAGTACTATAATCTCATTAACATTTTTTATTGTACTTAATCTATGTGCAATAACAACTGTTGTTCTACCAACCATTAATTTATCTAATTCTAATTGAATCTCTTTTTCTACAACATTATCCAATGCACTAGTTGCTTCATCAAGAATAAGTAATTGAGGGTCCTTTAAAAAGATCCTTGCAATTACTAAACGTTGTTTTTGCCCTCCGCTTAACATAAAACCTCGTTCTCCTAAAATTGTATCATAACCCATTGGGAGTTTTTTTATGTAATTATGGATTTTTGCCTTTTTAGCTGCTTCAATTGCTTGTTCATCTGTTTTATCAAAAAAAGGATATTTAAGATTTTCCATAACAGTTCCATAAAGAATTTGTGGTTCTTGCTCTACATAACCCACTTTATTTAAGTAACTACTTGGTTCTAATAACTTAATATTCTTACCATTAATTAAGATTTGCCCTGTTGTTACATCATAAAATCTTAGTAATAATTTTGCAATTGTTGATTTTCCAACACCAGTTTCTCCTACAAAAGCATAGCTTTTATTTTTTTCAAAAGTTAAATTTATTTCAGCTAATATTTTCTTTTTTGGAGATTCAGGATAATTAAAGGTAACTTTATCAAAAGTTATTTTTTCAATATCTCCTATTTCCTCAGGTTGATCTGCAAAGGTTAATAATGAATTTGTATCATAAATATAGTTTAATCTCATTATACAATTAGATAATTTTGTAAGTCCTCGCATTCACATTGGTAATGTTAATAATGAATAAAGAATGTTATTTGTAGCTGATGTAAATGCTACAAGTAAGTGTGATAGTTCTGATGGGTCCATAGAATTCTTATAAAGACCGATAGCTGCAATAATTGTAATAATTGGTAATGACCATGCAAAAGTATAAGAAAAAAATGATAATAAAGATTGAAGTCAAATTACTTTACTTAATTTTTTATCATATTTATCATGTAACTTCATATTTCGTTTAGTTTCTATATCTTCTGATGCATTTGCTTTTATAGCTCTAATATTGATTAAACGATCTGTAATATCTGCATCAATTGATTGTTTAACATCAACTGACTCAATAATGGCTCTTCGATAATAAATAAATAAAACTCAAATTATTATTACTAAAACAATAAATATCATTAAAACAATTAGAGCAAGATTAACATCTAAAATAAACATAAATATCATCATTGCTATAAAACTAACAGTTGTGAACAATAAATTTAATAAAAAATCATTAAATGAATCTCCTGCTCCTTGACTGTCATTAATTACTCTCGACATTATTAGTCCTAATTGGTTTTTTGAATAGTAGCTAATATCAACTTCAACAAGTTTTTTTAAGGCTTTAACTCTTAAATAAATTTCAACTTTTTTTGAGAAGTAAGCCGAGTAAATATTTGTCAAATAGTCAAAAATTACAATTAGTAGTAATAGTGCTAATCCAACATATGCTCAGCTAACCCAAGTCATTGAAAATCCTAAAAAACTATTAGCTTGTTGTCCCTCATTAATAATATTTTTTGTCATTTGACTAACTACAATAGTCATTGAAGAGTAAAAAATTGCATCAATAATTGTAAAAATAATATAACCTACAAAAGTAGTAGGATTTTGTTTAATACACTCTCCAATCATTTTAAAAGAGTCTATAAATTTCTTTTTAGAGAATGCTTTATCACTTATAAATTTCTTTTTTTTCATAAATACCTCAAAAATAAAAAACCCTTTCTAGGTTTTTTGTGGTCCATCTTAAAAAATATGAGAACCTGTATAATTCAGTCCAGTTCCTATTAATAGTAATGCTATATTAATTCCTAATAATGATAAATGGAACTTTCACGTACCTTTCATTATTGTACCATAACTTGTTCTACCAATTTGTGCTGCTCCAACAACAATTCCTGAAGCTGGAGATACCATATTTGCCATTCCATTTGCAAATGCAAATGCTGTAATACTTCCAGAAACCATTGTTATTGAAGAAGAACCAATAGTAACTGAATTTGCTAGTGGTCCCCAAACTGGAAAGATTGCAGTAGAAAATCCTGAAGTTGAAGGTAGAGCAAATGATAATGGAATAAACAATAGGAAAGTTATTATTATAAAAGCAAAAGGATTCATTGAATTGCTATTTGACCCATTAATTGAAGTTAACATTAATGACTTAATTCCAGTTTCACTTAATAAATAAGTAATAGCTCCAGCTATTGAAATAATAAATGCTACACCTATCATATCTTTAGAACCTGTTAATAAATCCTCTACAAAAGTTTCTTCTCCCTCTCAGTTTAAAATAGAAACTATTAATGAACCTATAAGGAAAAAACCAGCTACAACGTACATATCTCCATGTCCAAATCCAGGAACTAGTGATGTAAAGAATGGCATATATTCTTGTACTCAAATACCTGCACCCTCAAAAATATTTTTACCAATTAATGTATCTCAAGGAAATAAATAGGCAATCATTAAAAGAAACATAAATAAAAAGATTATACATACTGTTATCCTTTTCTTTGTCAATGGTACTTCATTAACTTGTTCTTTTAAGAAAAACTTTTTATCTTCTTCTAATGTAGAAAAAGTATAAGATAAATGTGGATTTTTTTTAACTTTTCTTGCATAAAACATAATGTATGCTGATGTAAAACCTGTAACTAAAAACCAAGCAATTATTCTAAATGCTAGTCCATCAGTTGGATTAGAAATTCCTTCTTGACTTGAGTTAGCAGCTGCTGAGGCTGTAAAAATTAAGAAAGGATCAAATGTTGCTAGCATTGGACCAATACCACCACCAAGAAGAACAGTAATTGTTGCTGTAAAAACATCAAAACCTGCGACAAGCATAAGTGGAATAACTATCATATGAAACCCTAAAGCTTCTTCAGCCATACCATATGCTGACCCACAAAAACTTAAAAATACTACAATAATAGGAATAGCTCATATTGTTTTATCTTTAAATTTTCATGCAATTTTTTGAGTTAAAGCATCTAATGACTTAGACTTCATAACAATATAAATAAAAGCACCAATTGCCATAACAAAAACAATAATTTCAACCTTATCATTAAATCCCTGAAAAATAGAGACAAATAAATCAATAATACCAATAGCTTTAATTTTTTCATCTTCAGCTTTTACGCCTGCATAGTGTAAAATTCACGATACTACCATTATGATTACTAATACAAAGAAAAGTATTGTAAAAGAGGTAGGAATTTTGAACTTCCTCTTTTTATTAATTTTTAATTCATTATTATTCATTTTAAGTTCTCTCATTCTAATTAATATAATTTATTGCTATTTATTATTTTATTCGTCTATTAAAAAAATTTAAAGATAAGTATTAATTGAAAATTAATCAAAAAACATAGTTTAAAACTACTTGCGTTTGCCCTTACTGTTTTGCTTGATTATTGATCTCATATAATACTCCTGTGCTTTTATCTATTAAATTATAATATAAAAAAATGTCATTTCTGACATTTTTAAAATATATTTTTTGATTTTAAAATTATTTATTTATTATCCTTTGAATCATTTTCAGCTTTTTGTTCTTTAATTTTTTTATCAATTCTCTTAATTTGTTTATCAGCTTTATCTTTAAAACTAACAGTTTTTCCTTCTAAATATTCTAATTTAATTTTTTTGAATAAAATTGAAACATATTCCTTATTAATATAATATAAAATACCTGGTAATAATAAAGCTCCTGATAATCAGTTACCTATTAATGTTGGAATGGTACTTAATGCAATAAATAAAAGAACCTGAGAAAATTGAGGTGTTAATCCACTTTCTAAAGTTAATTGTGGATTAAATATTGTTTCAAATAATAGCATTCACAAAAAGAATGAATTTGCTGGTCCATGTTGGAATCCACCTATTGCAAAGAAAGCAATTGGAAAAATTAATAATAATACTATAGTTGCTGAGTTTTTTGTTGAACTTGTTAATGGTAATGTTGAACATACCATCATATTACATAAAATTCCAGAACAGATCCCAATACCTATTGTTGCAAAGATACTAACTGCTTTAATTGAAGTACCATTTGATAAATCATCTGCCACTAAATATAATTTATGAATAACCATATCAAAAGTTTTAAGTAAAAATGCTTCATTATTCTTAAGTAAACCACCTGCACCTGCAAAAAGAGCTACAAATATAAAAGTTCCTAAGAAGTTTCCTAAAAGAACACCAAAGATTCCCTTAAAGTAAGATCCTTTACTTGCACACCCTTTAAAAACAGGAATACTGCTAAAAACATGACTTGTAAATAAACCCCCACCAAGAAAGGTAATTAAGATTATACATCCTGGGAAAAGAAAACCCAATAGAAGAGTTCCTACTTTTTCAAAACCAGTTCCTTGTAAAGACACCATTGCAATAACACATGCCACATAACCAAAACCAATAATAACACCACTCATAATTCCTAAAAGAATTTGCTTAACAAAAGTATAATGCAATTTATGAATTGCTGCCTTGAATCCTCCAAGTGTACCATCAATCATAAATGAATGTTGTGCATCTAATATACCATAGTCTTGTTCCTTTAGAAGCTTTATTTCTTCTTCAATATTTCTATTTTTATTCATAAAGTTTTTCTCCTAATTAATATACTATTCTTTATCTCTAATTTTAGTTTCAACCATCTTAATAAATTCTTTTAATGAGACTGTAGTTTGTTGCTCACTACCATATCTTCTAAAAGTTACTGTATCATTTTCTGATTCCTTTTCTCCAAGAACTAATTGATATGGAATTTTTCTTACTTGTGAGTCACGGATTTTATAACTTAATCTCTCATCTCTTAAATCAATTTTTGATCTAATTAATTTTGCTTTAAGTTGCTCTCTTACTTTCTCAGCATATTCTTTATTTGCTAAATTAACTGGTATAATTTCAACTTGTAATGGTGAACATCAAAGTGGTAGAACACCTTTTGTTTGTTCTAAAAGTACTGATATAAATCTTTCATAAGTTCCTACAAGTCCTCTATGAATCATAATTGGTTTTTCAAGTTCTCCATCACTGTTGATATAACTTATATCAAATCTTTGTGGTAATAAAAAGTCTAACTGTATTGTTGAAACTGTTATTTCATGACCTAAAGCAGTTTTTGCTTGAATATCTAATTTTGGACCATAAAATGCTGCTTCACCAATCATTTTTTTATAATCAATTTTTAATTCATTTAAAACATTTTCTAATTCAGCTTCAGCATGATTTCACATTTTTTCATCATTAAAGTATTTTTCTTTATCTTTTGGATCTCTTAGAGATAAAGAAAGATAGTCAACTTTAATATCAAAAGTTAATAGTACTTCTGTAATTAAATTAAAACATCTGATAAATTCTTCTTTTACTTGTTCAGGTGTAACAAAGATATGTGAATCAGTCAATTCCATAGCTCTAACTCTTTCAAGCCCTGTTAAACTACCTGATGATTCATATCTATGTTGTAAAGCATGTTCTGCAAATCTTAATGGTAAATCTCTATAACTTCTTTGTTTATATTTATACACTGCAATATGATGCGGGCAACTCATTGGTTTTAAAACCATTTCTTCTTTTGGAAGCATCATTGAAGCAAACATATCATCACGATAATGATCTCAGTGTCCAGAAGTTTTATAAAGCTCACTAGTACCAATAACAGGAGTTTCAATTTGAATAAAATCGTATTCAAATTCCTTTTGCATTAAATACTTTTTAATCTCTTGTTTTAAAATGGTTCCATTTGGCAATCAAATTGGTAAACCTTGCCCAATTAAAGGATCTAAATGATAAATTTCTAAAATTTTAGCAATATGTTTATGATCATTTTCCTTAATTTCTTCAATTTTTCTTTGTTTTTCTTCAAAAGCCTTCTCAGTAATTGCAGTTAAACCATGAATTTTATATACAAACTTATCTTCTCTTATTTGAAAAGCAGTAACCTCATTTAATTGAATTTTAAATAAGTCACTTGTTTTATTAAGAGTTGCAAATCTTGAATAAAATAAAACATCTTTTATAGCAGAAATTGGGAATTTAATATATCTTTTTTTATTTAAGTCAACCATACCCATTGTATATTTTTCTTTAACATTCATTTTATTCATCATATCAATATAATCTTTTTCAGTAAAAGTATTTCCTTTGAACTCAATATCAAGAGCTAATGAAATATATTTATTTGATAGTTCTTCAACTTTTTTAATATTTTCTAAAGTCAATTTTTGATCACAATCAAAATAACTAAAAAATTCTAATTTATTATATCCTTCTTCTTCAGGGTAAAGACTACCCTCAGGAAAAACTTCTTTAAGTGCTAATCCAACAATCACCTTGGCAGTATAATTTATAACAGATTCATATAATTCATGTCTCTCTGTTATTAATTGTAATTTACAGTCTCTATCAATAAGTGCTGTATTTGGCACAACCTCTTTATCGTTAATAACTGCACCTACACATTTTTTTCCAAGTGATATTGAAATTTCTTGAGCAACTTCAAGAACAGATTTTGGTTCATCATAATTTATAATATTGCCATCTAGTAGTGTTATTTTCATCTTTTTCCACCTCTGTCTTTATAAAAAATACATAAACTAACATTCTTAATTATACATAATTTTATTAAGCACAAACAACAAAATTGACTTTATATTATATTTTATTGAAACCTTTCAAGAAAAAAAACCAAAATAAGAATAAAAAAATATACTCTTGTATGTAAGTATATTTTAAAAAACTATATTTTAAAGGTTTTAAGATTTTTATCAAAATAATTTATAACATCTATACATTCATCAATATTTTCTAATTTGGCTCCTGATGCACTAATATGACCTCCACCACCAAATTTAATTGCAATATCTCTGACATTACATTTATCTGATCTAAATTCAACTCTAATAAAGTTTTTATCCTCTGTAAAAAATACTCAAGCATTAGCATCTTTAATTTCACCTAGCATATTAACTCAAAGTGCTACTTTATTAAAATTATCCATTTTAAAATCTTTCATTATTTCTTTACTTAAAATAATATAGGCTATTTTCTGTTTTGACATTTTATAATTGGTTAGAATATAACCTTTTAATTTAACTTCTTGTTCTGTTAAACCATAAATATTTTTATAAGCATTACTTATATTAAAACCCTTTTTTAGAAGAACACTTGCCATTTCAAATGTTCTAGAAGTTACATTTCTATACATAAATCTATCTGTATCTGTTACAAGGCCATGAAATAAATAATAAGCTGCTTGTTCTGAAAAAACTAATTTTGATTTATTATAAAGCTCTGTTAATAACTCACAAGTTGCAGGATAAGAATCATCAACAATTTCCATTGTTCCATATTGATTAACATTAACATGATGATCAATTTTAAAAATATCTGAAGCTGCTTTTAGTCAATTTAAATCTTCAATATCGATTCTCTGTTTTGTCGCAGTGTCTGTAATGATTACTAATGAGTCTTGAAAATCTTTTTGCTTTAATACTTGTGTTTTACCAATACATTTATATTCATTTGGTAAAACTCCACCTAGTTTGATATCCTTATTTTTAAAGTTATCATTAATAAATTGATATAAAGACATTTGTGAACCTATAGCATCAAAATCTGGATAAATATGTCTTAAGAGTATTATTTTTTTATTCTCATTTATTAGTTTAATAAGTTTTTTAAACATTTTATTTCCTCTAATATTCTAAACTTTCAATTCTAATTTTTGTTGACTTTTTAATAAAAGATTTTGAGTTTTTTATTTCTTTCCTTAATGTCTTATCTTCTAATAGATTTTTAGAATTTAGATCAAGGTCTTTAATCTGTTGAATCTTATTATTTTTTAATTCTTTTTTAAATTCAATTCTCTTTTTATTAAATTCTTCTATTAATTTTTTATATTCCAAATTATGAGTATTATAAATATTTTTAGCTTCAATTAAATCTAACTCTAAATTATCACTTAAATTAAAGTTTTTTATGTAACTCAAGTATCAAGCATGCTTCTTAGAAACTTTTTTCATTTTGCTAATTGTTTTTGCTTCTTGAAGAATTTGCTTATTAATATATGCATAATAAGCTTCTGATTGAATAAATTCCATTCCATCTTTTGATAATCCTAAAACTTCATTTGCTTTGTATTTTGCAAAATTTTTATGTTTAATTGCAAGAATTATTTTTTCAATATATTTAGGATTAATTCCTAAATTAATTTTATTTCTTAAAGTTGTAGAGATATATTCAATTAATAATGTAAATAGTATAATACCAAAAAGCAAAGCACCAAATTCATTAAATAACTTATCTGCAAAATAACTATTTAATAAATAGCCCATATTTCCTGATGCAACAACACCTAAGATTGCTACTTCTTTAAAGTTTATATCAAATCTATAAATTATGTATGAAATAACACTACTTGTAGTTTGAGGCATAACACCATATTTAAATCTTTGGAATTTATTTAATCCTGTAGACTCTAATTGATATAGGACTTTTAAATTTATATCATCAAAAACTTCTCTATTATATTTTGTAAGCATACCAACAGTTCCAGCTGCAATTGCTAGAGTTGCTGTAAATGGTCCCATACCAACAAGTGCAATAAATAAAATTGCATAGATGTAAGTTGGAATTGATCTTATAATAGAAGTTATTAGCACAAAGAATTTTGCAACATAATAATTTACTATATTCTCTGAACTTAATATACCAAAAATATATGCTATGATTGCTCCTATAAAAGTACCAACAATAGCAATTGATAAAGTTTGAAATAATAAATAAATTACTGATTGAGGTGCATATCCATAAGGAATAAATAATGATAATCAATTTATTTTAAACATCTCTAATATATTATGGTTAGTATCCTTAATAGTTTGTGAACTTTCAATACTAAACTCAATGAAAGTTAATGAATAACAAAAAAGTGCAAAAAGAATAAAGTATAAACATAATCTTTTAATGTATCTTTTTGGATTCTTTTTAATAACTTCATCTATAGTTAAATTCTTTAAATAAATTTCATGTTCTAATATTGCTGAATTATCTAAAGTATTTCTCATTTCTTCTTTTAATTTAAGAACTTCAAAATTAAAATTAGTTAGATAAACCTTATCTCTTCTAACATTTATTGAGTTTTTTTCATCTCAGATAAATCATGTTTTTGAGTTTAAATTTTTCATTTTAAATTCTTCAAATGAAATTATATCTTGTTTTAATTTTGAGTTATGTTCACTTAGGAACTCAGCTTTTTTATTTTTTAAATCCTGTTTAATTTGCTTAACTAAATCATAATTTTTATCTTGTTTTGCAACTTCTAAGCTAGAATATAAATCCTTTTGAATAATATATCTTATATAGAAATTTATATTATTCATTCTTGAAATTTTTTTAATTAAAGTCGTATATTTTTTTTGTTTCTTTTCATCTAAAATATAATCTTTATCTAATAAGATATATTTTTTTAATACATATATTATTAATTCCAATAAAATTACTACAGCAACTATTAGAAATAATAAAAAACCTACTCTAGATCAATCATCGTTATCCCTTGAATTATCAATTAATTTACCAATACCATAATTTGTAACTCCACCAATAACTGAAATATATCTTATATTAGTTTCTAGCGCATAAAAAGTAGCTGAAGTAATATGATTTGATATTTGTGGTACAACAGCAGATCTAAAAGATCTCATTTTATTAGCCCCTGTTGCTTGTTGTGATATAAAAATTTTTGTATTTATATGTTCTATTCTCTCAAATAAAATTTTTGAAGTTATTGAAAATGTAAAAATTGATAAAACAATTGTGACTGTTAAAATTGTTTGTCCAAAATATCCAACAAAAATAAGAGCATAGACAAAAGCAGGAATTGTTCTAAAAATTGCAATAAAGCTTTTAGCAGTATTATTAATAAATTTATTATTTACAATATTTCCTGCAGCTAAAATTGCAACAGGAATTGCTATAAGCACACCAATTATAGTTCCAGCAAAAGCTGTTACCATAGTCATAAAAATGGAATTTATAGCAGTATTTAAGAAAACTATTCCTACTGTATCTGGTTTAAGAAAATCTTCTCAATCCCATTTAAATAAATCTCCAATTCTTTCAAAAAACAAACCAAAAGATGAAAAAAATTCAGGTCAGTTAGTTTCTAACATATTGAAACCAAAAATTATTAATATAAAAACTATAATAGATAGAGTTATAAAAAATGTTTTTTTAGGAGCTTTTGTGTAGCTATTATTTATTGCAAAAACATTTCTAGAAGTAATCGCATTAATTTTTCTATTCATTTTAATAATTTTCTCCATAAACTTCTTTTAATATTTTCTTTGTCAACTGTTCAGGTTTTCCATCAAAAATTATTTTTCCATCTTTTAATCCAATAATCCTTGAAGCATATTTTTGCGCTAATTCAACATGATGTATATTTAAAATTATTGTTATTTTTTCTGTTTTATTAACATTTTGAAAATCCTTAATAACTTGATTAGCAAGTATTGGATCTAATGCAGAGACTGGTTCATCTGCAATAATTAATTGAGGTTCTTGAGATAAAGTTCTTGCAAGTGCAATTCTTTGTTGTTGACCCCCACTTAAATTTTCAGCTCTAATATATGCATAATCTAATAAATTTAGTTTTTCTAAAGATTTTAATGCAATCTCCTTATCATTTTTTGAAAATATTCCAAAAAGAGATCTTCAAAAATTCACTTTAGAAATTCTTGAATTTAATACATTTGTTAAGACTGTTTGTTTTTCTAAATTATTATATTCTTGAGACATAAGACCAATCTTACTTCTTAATTCTCTTAACTTTTTATTTTTTATTTTACTTAAATTGTATTCTTCAATATCATTTCAACTAATTAATATTTCTCCCGAAGATATTTTATTTATACCATTAATGGTTTTTAAAAGTGTAGTTTTACCAGCCCCTGATAATCCAATTACTGCAACAAACTCGCCATCCTCTATTTTTAAATTAATATTTCTTAAAACATGTTTACCATTAGGTCAAACCTTGTTTACATTTATGAATTTTATCATATTAAAAAAATACAAAAAAGCTTTAAGCTTTTTGTATTATATTATTTTCTATCAGTTTTTCATCTTATCTAATAGAGTTTGTGTTGCGTTTGTTGTTTGAGTAATTGATTTATCTGTTGCTAATTCAAAATCAAAACTATTTTCCTTACTTGATGGTCCTACATAACCTGTATGATTGTAAATTTCAAATATGCTTGCATTTTCTTTATCTTTAATTAAGTTTTTAAATGCAGTTCTTAAATCATCTTTAAAAGTTTCATCCTTTATAGTTTTTTTAGAATAAGCTATTAAATCATTAACAATTGGATCAGTTGCTCCAATTATTGTTGTATTTTTAAAGCCATTTTCAACATCACTTGAAATTTTACTTTCCATTCTTATGTCACTAAACCCAACTGCATAATTTGCAGTTCCACTTGAAACTTCTTGAGAAGCTTGAGGATAGCTACTTTGTTCATGTTTATTTTGTCATAAATCTTTTAATTCATTATCTCCAATTTCTAAAACATCTTGTAGTCAAAGCATTGGATATAAAACTCCTGAACTTGATGTTTTGCTAGCCCCAAAAGTGAATTGGAATTTTTTATCTTTTGTTCCTTTTAAAATTAATTCTTTTAATGCTTCATGATAACTAGCAGAGCCTTCAAATGAATCAATGTTAAAATTGTTCTCACTTAGAAATTTATTATTAGCATATATATATGATCTATAGTATGATGCTTCATTTTCTTGATCTAATAAAAGTCCCTTTGCTTTTTCTTGAGTTTTTAATTCATCAATATTATCTTTAACCATTTCATTATAATGTTTAGATAATTCTAATGAAGTTTCTAAAGTAACTTTTTCCATTGCTAATTCTGAACTAAATTTACCACTATCATCTTGAAACTTTTCAAAACTTGTCTCAGGTTTTGCCCCTGCTCTTGAAGCATTTAAAAGAATTCCTTGCTTATCAAATACTCCATCTTTTTCTGTTCCTCTATATTTTGTATATGTATTTACAGGTAAGAAAGCTAAATGCGCTTTTCCATCTTGTAAAGTTTTTCCAGCAACCTCATAATTTGTTGAAGTTGATATCTTAACTCTTTTTGTAGATGTTCTATTATCTGCTTGAGCAATTTTTGATAATTCATTTGCCAATTTTTCCTCTAATGGTTTTACAGTACTTATAATTTCTGTACTATTTTGAGATGGTACAAATAATATATTTATTGTATCCTTATTTGGATTACAAGATACTACATAAGTACCTGAAGAGATAACAATTGATGCTGATCCTAAAATCGAAAGTAGTTTTTTCATTTTTTTCTCCTATTAATTATGTTGAAACCATAAAGTAAAAGAAAACATACTAACTATATTTTTTTATAGATGTATGTTTTCTCCTATTCCTTATTAATTTCAAAAAAATAATAACATTTATTCAATAAAAATTTAAAAAAATACATAGAAAATTTTCTATTTATCATTTTAAGTAATAAAAAAACCTAAACTTTTAAGGTTTAGGTTTGTAATTATCCTACTGTAATTTCTTTAATATCTTCATTTCTAACAAATAATATTCTTTCACCTTTTTTTGCTCCTCATGATTTTGCAACTTGTGATATTGCTTTATTATCTTTCATGAAGGCATCTAAGTTATCAACTTTATTCATAAAGATTGAGTGCATTGATCCAAAACCAGTTCATAATTTTTCATTATCACAAACACCCAAAATTGTAACATTTGGTCTAAATTTTGAAATAGTTCTTAATAATTCACCAGTTCTTGAAACTACAATCGCATACTCATAACTTCCACTAATTGTAGTATTAGCTAATTGATTTGCAATTTCTGCTCTTTTACCTGAACTTGATTTTCTAGCTTTTTCTAATTGTTTTGTATAGTAATTTTTTTCATAAAATTCTACTTCAGCACGCTTATTAATTGTTGACATAGTTTCAACAGTAATAAATGGGAAGTCACCATTTGCTGATTCACCACTTAACATAGTTGCATCAGCTCCTAATTCAGTAGCATAATAAACGTCAGTAACTTCAGCTCTTGTTGGTTGTGGATTATCAGTCATTGATTCTAGCATTTGAGTTGCTACAATAACTAATTTTCCTTTTTCTCTACATTTTCTAATTATTTGTTTTTCTCAATATGGTACATCATAATATGGGATTTCTAATCCTAAATCTCCACGAGCAACCATAATTCCATCAGAAGCATCAATAATTGAATCTATATTATCACATCCAACTTGTGATTCTATTTTTGAAATAATTTGAATATGTTCAGCTTTTTTCTTTTTTAAGATTTGTCTTATTTCATTAACATTATCTGCTGAGTTAACAAATGATGCTGCAATATAATCAATATTATTATCAATACCAAAGTTTATATCGTTGTAATCTTTTTCTGCTAAAAATGGTAATGTAAACTCAATACCTGGTAAATTAACTCTTTTATTAGTTTTTACTAAGTGATTATTAAATGCTTTACAAATAACTTTAAATTTTTCAACTTTTGTTACATGCATTGTTAATTTTCCATCATCAACTAAAACAGTATCTCCAACTTTAACATCTTGTGACATATCATATGACATTTGCATTTCAGTTGCAATACATTCTCTAGTTGAAAAATCTTTTGGATTTGTGTAAACAATTACTTCTGTTCCAACTTTAACTTCTTGTTTTCCATCTTTCATTTTACCAATTCTAATTTCTGGACCTTTTGTATCCAATAAAATTGAAATTGGTTTATTAATTTCTTTTCTTAAAGTTTTTACTCATTCAAATCTTTCACCATGTTCTTGAAAATCTGCATGTGAGAAATTTAAACGTATTGTTGTCATTCCTTTATCAAACAATTCTTTTATAGCTTCTTTTGAGTGAACACTTGGCCCAATAGTTGTAATAACCTTTGTTCTTTTCATTTTTTCATTTAAATTAAATTTATTCATTTTTTTCTCCTTGTTAATAACAAAAAAATTATATCACTTTATTAGAGTAATTGCTTAAATACACAATTCTATAAAAAAATACCACATTTAAGTTGTATTTTTTTTATACTTGATAAACTTTAATATCTTCATTTTTTACAATTAAAATTTCTTCGCCTTTTTTTGCCCCTCAAGATCTTGCAATCTCTATTAAGACATCTTTATTTTTAATGGCTTGATCAATACTCTTTACTTTGTTCATAAAAATTGAGTGCATTGCTCCAAAACCAGTTCATAATTCCTCTTTATCACAAACCCCTAAAATTGTAACATTTGGTCTAAATTTTGAAATAGTTCTTAATAATTCACCAGTTCTTGAAAGAACAAGAGCAAATTCATATTTACCATTTCTTGTGATATTTGCTAATTCATCAGCAATTTCTGCTCTTTTACCAGTAGTTGATTGGCGAGCAACTTCTAAAGCTCTATCATAATATATTTTTCCATAAAACCCTAATTCTGCTCTTTTATTAATTGTTGCCATAGTTTCTGTAGTAATAAATGGATAAATCCCTGCAGCTGATTCACCACTTAACATAGTTGCATCAGCTCCTAATTCAGTGGCATAATAAACGTCAGTTACTTCAGCTCTTGTTGGTTGTGGATTATCAGTCATTGATTCTAACATTTGAGTTGCTACTACAACAACTTTTCCAGCTTTTCTACATTTTCTAATCATTTGTTTTTCTCAATATGGTACTTCATAATATGGTATTTCTAACCCTAAATCTCCACGAGCAACCATAATTCCATCTGAGGCTTCAATTATTGAATCTATATTAAAAATTCCTATTTTTGACTCTATTTTTGAAATAATTTGAATATGTTCTGCCTTTTCTTTTTTTAGTATTTTTCTAATTTCATTAACATTATCTGCAGAGTTAACAAATGATGCTGCAATATAATCAACTTTTACCTTAGCTCCAAATTTAATATCATCAATATCTTTTTGAGCTAAAAATGGTAAAGAGAATTCAACACCTGGCAGATTTACTCTTTTATTTGTTTTAACAATATGACTATTAAAAGCTTTACAATTCACTAATCCTGGTTCTACATTAATAACATTCAATGTTAATTTTCCATCATCTACTAAAACACTATCTCCAGGTTTTAAATCAATACTCATATCATATGAAACAGTCATTTCATTTGATTTACATTCACGATTTAAATATTCCTCTTGTGTTGTAAAAACTCTAATATCTGTTCCAGCTTTTATTTCTTGAGCACCATCATGAACTTTTCCAATTCTAATTTCTGGCCCTTTTGTATCTAACATTATTGAAATTGGTTTTTCTAACTCATCTCTTAACTCAATAACTGATTTAATTTTTTCTGCTTGTTCTTCTTGTTTTCCATGTGAAAAGTTCAATCGAACAACGTTCATACCAGCTTCAAAAAGTTTTCTGATATCATCTTTTGAATGTGTACTTGGTCCTATTGTTGTAACAATTTTAGTTCTTTTTATTTTTTTTGCTATTTTACTTGGTTCGTAAAATTCTATTTCTTTATTCATTATATCTCTCCTTGTTAAAACTATACTGCTTTATTGATTTCTCTTAATTTTTTATATTCTTCATTTTTATCTACTTTTGGCATATTTAATGTTGATTCTATATCTCTTGCAACTAAATTATTGTTGCTCATTCCAATATATAAACCACCTTTTCCAGCTATTAATTCTTCAACTGCAAAGATACCTGCCTTTACTGCTAAATATCTATCCATAGCTGTTGGTTTACCACCTCTTTGAATATGACCAAGTATTGTAGCTCTTGTTTCATAACCTGTTTGCTTTTCAATTTTTTTTGCTAATTCATTAACATCATAAATTTTTTCAGCAACAGCAACAATTACACTTCTTTTATTTTTATCATGAAGTACTTTAACTTGTTCAATAATTTCTTTTTCTGATAACAAATTTTCTTTTGTAGAAAATACTTCAGCACCACTTCCTGTTGCAGCGTATAATGTTAAATCTCCACAACCATTTCCCATGATTTCTACTACTATACATCTGTTATGAGATTGTATAGTATCTCTCACTTGATCTAAAGCATTAATAACTGTATTTAATGCTGTATCAAAACCAATTGTATAATCTGAAGAAACAATATCATTATCAATTGTTCCTGGAAGACCAACGCAATTAATTCCCATTTTTGTTAATTTTTCAGCACCTTGATAACTTCCATCTCCACCAATTACAACTAATGCTTCTATTTTTAAAGCTTTTAAATTTGCAACAGCTTTTTGTCTAACTGACTCTTCTTTGAATTCAGGTAATCTAGCTGAACCAATTACTGTTCCACCTTTTGAAATAATATCTGCTGCAAAATTAATATCTACTTTTTCAATTCAATTATTAACAAGGCCTTTATAACCATCTCTTATAATATAAGGCTCTATTCCTTTTGAAATTGCAGTTTTAATAACTGATGCAACAGCTGCATTCATTCCAGGAGCATCTCCTCCTGAAGTTAATACTCCTATTTTTTTTATCATAATAACTTCCTCCATATATAGATTATATAACTTTTTTAAAAATCTAATTAAATAATAGAAAATGCTATTATTTTCATTTTCAATTTTCTATTTTTTCAACATCACAAACTGCAATGTAAGGAAGATTTCTCAATCTTTCATCATAATCTAAACCATAACCAATTACAAATTCATTTGCAATTTCAAAACCAACTCAATCTGATTTAATTGGAACAACTCTACCTTCTTTTTTATCTAAAAGAGTCACTATTTTGACTTCCTTAGCTCCTTTAAAAGAAATATACTTTTTAATATAATTTAGTGTTATTCCTGAATCAATTATGTCTTCAATTATTAAAACATGCTTATCTTTAATTGATAAATTTAAATCTAAGTTAATTTTTGGCTCTCCACTAGTTTTTGTTCCACCCATATATGATGAAACAACCATATACTCTGTTTGACATTCATGATTAAAATGCTTAATAAAATTTGCCATAAAAGGAACACAACCTTTTAAAAGTCCTACAATTATAACTGTATTATCCTTTACATTTTGTTGTCTATAATAACTTTCAATTTCTGTTGCCAATTCACTAGTTCTTTTGTCAATCTCCTCTTGATTAAATAAAATCTTTTTGACTAAAGGATGTGTTTTCATTGATACCCCCACTTATTTATATTGTAATTATATACTACTTAATTGAGTTCAAATAGGTTTCTAAAATTAATTTAGCTGCTAATTGGTCTTTATTTTCTTTTTGTTTTTTTCTACTAAAATCAGCTGAGATCATTATTTGTTTTGCCAGTCTTGTAGTTAATCTCTCATCAACTCTTTTAATTTGTTCTTCTTTCACAATTTTTTGTTCTAAAAAAATTTCAATAAATTCTTCGACCATTTCAACTCTTTCTCCAGAAGAACCATTCATATTTTTAGGATAACCTATTACTATTTCTTCAAAACCTTCTTTATTTAAAAAAGTACTTAATTTAGTAACTGCCTCTAAAAAGTTATACTCTTGAAATCTAATTGTTTCTTTTGGATTTGAGAAATAGCCTTCACTTGTTGCAATACCAATTGTTTTACTCCCAAGATCTAATCCGATATATTTAGCCATAATTATTTTTTCCTTTCATAAATTTTTTTGACTATTATTTTTGATAAAAAATAATAAATACTTACCAATAAAATAGAAAATAGAACATCTGTTAAAAAGTGCTTTAACATTAATACTCTTGAAATACCTGTAAGTAATATTAGAGAAAATATACAAGTAGTAAGAATTATTTTTGAAACTCTTTTATTATCTAAAAAATAAATTAAACTTAACATTGCTCCTGCTGCAGCTGTATGACCAGAGGGAAAACTACTTCCTCTTATTTTAGAAAAATTTATTTGCAATAGTCATTGAAAATTTTCTTCCTCTATTAATACATCATAAGGTCTATTTCTTCCAAAGAGAATTTTAAAAATACCTACATTAATAAATAATAATGATATAAAAATTGTTGCTGATAAGGCTTGTTGAAAATATATATTAATATAATTATTTTCACTATCAAATAAATATCTTAAATATATATTTACGAAAATAATAAAAATAACTAATAAGACTAATAGAAATATGGAGAAACTAAATTTTGAAATATCAAATGAGTTATTTTTAAAAGAAAATTGTTTTTTAAAGTAAAGAAAAATAGTTATACTTGCAAAATAAATAAGACTAAATAAAATGACATAAACTATTTTTGCATTTCTATTTATTTTTAGGTAACTTAAAAATTTTAATAAAAATATAAATAGAAATAAATAAATTGGAAAGAATAAACAAATTCTACCATAGGTATCAAAAATGGATGTGAATCATGTTTTGTTTAAGTTTTCATTTATTAGCTTAGATATTTTAAGATCAAAAATAGAAGTTAAAATAAAAAAAGTTAAAATTACTAGAAATAAAGTTAATATTAAATATTTATTTTTAAGCATAGGTTTTTTACTCATAATTTAATTATAAATAAAAAATCTACAACAAAAAAAGAATCCTTAAGATTCCTTTATAAATTATTTTGTTAAATTGTAGAATGATTTTAAACCATCGTAAATTGCAGCTTCTCCCAATTCAGCTTCAATTTCAATTAATCTATTATATTTTGCAATTCTATCAGATCTTGACATTGACCCTGTTTTAATTTGACCTGTATTTAAAGCAACAGCTAAATCAGCAATTGTTGAATCTTCAGTTTCACCTGAACGATGTGAAGTAACAGCTGTTCATCCTGCTTTTTGAGCCATTTGAATTGTTTCAATTGTTTCTGTTAATGTTCCAATTTGGTTTAATTTAATTAGTACTGAATTAGCAGCTTTTTTCTCAATTCCTTCAGCAGTAATTTTTGGATTTGTAACAAATAAATCATCTCCAACAATTTGAATTTTGTGACCCATCACTTTTACTTGTTTTTGGAATCCATCTCAATCTGATTCAGCTAAACCATCTTCAATTGAGATAATTGGATATTTATCAACTAATTTATCTAAGAATGAAACCATTTCATCAGTTGTTAATGCTCATTCTTTTCCTGTTAATTTTTCAATTTTCTTAAAGTGATATTTTCCATTAATGTATAATTCTGAGTTGGCACAATCCATTGCGATCATAATACCATCTTTACCTGTTTTATAACCAGCTTTTTTAATTGCTTCAACTAATAAATCTAAAGCAACTTCAACTGGAGTTTTTGCCTTAAAAGCTTCAATAGTTTCTTTTGGATATGCTCAAGCAAAGTTTGGTGCAAATCCTCCTTCATCACCAACAGCTGTAATATCTTTTTTATCATGTAATAAAGATTTTAAAGCTTGGAAAGTTTCTGAAGCTCATCTTAATGATTCACTAAATGTTGGTGCTCCAACTGGCATAATCATAAACTCTTGGAAATCAATTGCAGAATCTGCATGTTCTCCTCCGTTAATAACATTTAACATAGGTACTGGTAATCTTCTTGCGTTTGTTCCACCAATATATCTATATAATGGAATTTCCAATTCACTTGCTGCTGCTTTAGCAACAGCTAAAGAAACACCTAAAATAGCATTTGCTCCTAAATTTTTCTTGAAATCATCACCATCTAATTTACACATTTTTGTATCAATTTTTACTTGCTCTGTTACTTCCATTCCAATTATTTCTTTTGCAATTTTAGTATTTACATTTGCAACAGCTTTTAAAACACCTTTACCATTAAAGCGTTTTTTATCTCCATCTCTTAATTCTAATGCTTCTCTTGAACCAGTTGAAGCTCCTGAAGGAACTTTTGCTGTTCCAAATCCTCCAAATTCAGTTGTAACATCAACTTGAACTGTTGGGAAACCACGTGAGTCTAAAACTTCACGCGCAATAATACTAGTTATTTTTGACATATTAAATTCTCCTTACACTTCTATAATAAACCTATTTTTTGTATATTTAAATAATTTTTTCTAATATAATATTGGAACTTTTTTTAAAAAAATTCCATAATGGAATTTTTAGTGTGGATCATTTCTATGTTGTTTTCTTTCATTCTCTGAAAGTCATTTTTTTCTTAATCTAATATCTTCTGGTGTTACTTCCACAAGTTCATCTCATTCAATAAACTCTAATGCTTCTTCTAAAGTGAATTTTCTTGCAGGAGTTAATTTAACTGAATCATCACTTCCTGAAGCTCTTGTATTTGTTAATTTTTTACCAGTTGTTGGATTAACATTTAAGTCATTATCTCTTGAATGTAAACCTACAATCATCCCATCATAAACTTCAACTTGAGGTCCAACAAATAATATTCCTCTTTCTTCAAGATTATTTAGTGCATAAGGAAGTGTTATACCGTTTGCCATTGAAACAAGAGTACCATTTTGTCTACCTTCAATTTTTCCTTTATACTCTTCATAACCAACACTTGATTTTACCATTACACCTTCACCACGAGTATCATTAGTAAACTCTGATTTAAATCCAATTAAACCTCTTGTTGGTATATGGTAAGTTACTTTATCTCTTAAACCATCTGAATCCATATCAACCATCATACCTTTTCTTAAGTTTAATTTATTAATAACTGTTCCAGAAAATTCTGTTGGTACGTCAATAATAACTTTTTCCATAGGTTCAAATTTTTGACCCTTTTCATCAATTCTTACAACAACTTCTGGTCTTGATATTCCAAGTTCAAATCCTTCTCTTCTCATTGTTTCAATTAAAACAGATAAGTGAAGTTCTCCTCGACCTAAAACTTTAAACCCATCTGCTGATGAATCAGTTAAAGCCTCAACTTTTAAACCAACGTTTACTTCTAGTTCTTTATCTAATCTCTCTTTAATATTTCTTGTTGTAACATATTTTCCAACTCTTCCAGCAAATGGAGAAGTATTAACTAAAAAATTCATACTCATTGTTGGCTCTTCAATAATAATTGGAGGTAAAGCATCTATTTTATCAACTTCACAAACTGTATCTCCAATTGTTAAATCACCAATACCTGAAATAACAACAATTTCACCAGCTTGTGCTTCTTTAACAGCAACTCTTTTCATTCCTTCATAGATAAATAAACCTGATATTTTTCCTTTAGTGACTGAACCATCATTTTTAGAAATTGCAACTTGTTGACCTTCCTTGATTACACCTTTAAATAATCTTCCAACTCCTAATCTTCCAATAAATGAGTCATAAGCTAAAGATGATATTTGTAATTGAATTGGTTCATTTGCCAATTCTAATGGGTAGTTTCCAACTTGCTTAATAATTGTTTCAAACAAAGGAACTAAATTTTCACTTGTTTCTTCCATTGAGTATTGAACAATACCATCACGAGCTGTACCAAATAATGATGGAAATTCAATTTGTTCATCATTTGCATTTAGTTCCATAAATAATTCAAGAACCTCATCAACCACTTCTAATGCTCTTTGATCTTTTTTATCAATTTTATTAATTAATAGTATTGGTCTTAACCCCAACTCTAATGCTTTTGATAAAACAAATCTAGTTTGAGGCATTGGACCCTCAGCTGAATCAACTAACAAAATAACTGTATCTACAGTTTTCATAATACGTTCTACTTCACTTGAAAAATCGGCATGCCCAGGAGTATCAACAATATTAATTTTGTAATCATTATATTCAATAGCACAATTTTTTGAATAAATTGTAATACCACGTTCTCTTTCTTGGTCATTGCTGTCCATTACTTGTTCTTTTACTTCTTCATTTGCTCTAAAAACGTTAGATTGATTTAAAAAAGCATCTACTAATGTAGACTTTCCAGCATCAACGTGAGCAATAACTGCTATATTAATAATTTTTTTATTCATGATTCTCTCCTATTTAATAACCTATTGATAATAACAAATATTTAAATATTATACCAACAAAATGGCTTATTTTATTTTATAAAATTTTGTTGATACACAGCATTTTAGTATTTAATTAAGATTAATTTTTTAATGTTTTATAAAAAATTTCTTTAGTTTGATCAGATAACATTTTAGTTTCTGCTATTCTTAATTCTTCTTCTTCAATTAAAGGTTTATTTTCTTCAATAATGGCATTTGTAATTCTCTCTTCTTCAGAGACAATATACTCTCTTAATAATAATGAAAAGTAAATTTTTGTTGAGTGATAAATTGCAAAGTTATAAAGTATAACTTCTTCATCTGTACCAAATTGAAGACTATTATCTTCATCTTCTTCCAATAAGTCTAATAAATCACTTAATAAGTCATTTATTTTATATGTCTCTTTAATTACTAAATAAAAATCATTTATCTCTTCACATCTATGTATAATTTTCTTAATTTCATTTGTTACTATTATGTATTTGTGTGAAATTTTCATTGTATCAATTTCTTCAACAAAACTTTTATAATTGAGATCAATAAGCTCTTTAAATGCATAATCATATATTTTTAGATTATTCATAACTTCCTTTTTTGATTCTAAAAATAATATTCTGCTCGAATCATATAGATACTCATACTCAAAAAAATTATCACAAATTGAAATCATCCTTAATAGGCAACTTAAGCTATCTCTATCAACTTGATTTTTTTGTTTTACTTCAATCTCTTCAAATTTTATTTCAATAAAATCTCTAAATTTTTCAATGTCTTTTGTCTCAAATCATTCTTGTTGAATTACCTTTAAGAATTTACTTTCCTCACCAAATACTGAATATAAAATAAAAATTTCTTTACTTATTAAATCACTTTGTATAAAACTATATTCTTCATATTCTTTAATAATCATTAATTATCTCCTACTATAAAATGGAAAATCCAAGTGAGTTATTTTTTAAATAAATTAAATGTTGATAGGTTAATAAGTTCTAAATGAGAATAAATTTTTATTACATTTAAAGATTTATCTATTACTATATTTTGAATAATTTTTGGCTTTAATTCTTTTTTTCAAACTTAAATAATTTCATACTTCTCATAATATTTCTCAACAATTTCTTTAAATAGATTAATTTTTTTCATTTCCATTGCAGAGTTTTGATCTGAATTTAAGTCTGGATGAAATTGCTTTGCCATTTTTCTATAAATTTTCTTAAACTCATCAGGCTTTGCCATTTTTGATATACCAAAGTAATTAAATGCATCATTTACTTCATCATTAAATACAAGAGTTTTTGTTTTTTCAAAGAAAGTATCGAATTCCTCATCATCATCTACTGAGAAAAAGTTTGCTTGTATAGTTGAATTATTTGTTGACTTTGCTTTACCATATTTACTTTGAAAGATAAATGTTTCAACTGTTAAATCAATAACTTGATCAAACATTCTAGCTCAGTGATAAGTGAAATCATCACCTAAATCAATAATTTCTTCAATTAAAAGATGATGCTTATACGGATCTAATTTTCTTTTATCAATTAATAGAAAAGCCTTCTCAATAATTCCATCCAATGCTTCTAAAGAAGTTCTTTGCATTACTTCAAAAACCCTTATTAGTGGAGTATCATTTATATTTTTATTTGCAAAAGTATAATTAAATAGTTTTCAAAATTTTTTAGTAATGTAAAAACTAAATTTAGAAATACTATTAACAATTAATGCAGCTTCATAACTACCTAAACGATTAGAAATGCTATTATATGTTTCTTTGAAATAACTTGCCATAGGATAAGAATAAAACTTCTCAACTATTGATATTGAACCTAAATTTCAAGAGTACTTCTCCATGTTTTCAGGTGAATTTTGATTTTTTATTATTTCTTGAATTAAGTCATTAAACTTTGAAATATCAATAACTAAATTATCTATATTTCAATGATTAGCAGGTTTCATTGCTCTATCTCAAATAATCAGACTTGAGATATCTTCAGAGTTATCAAAAAAATTTGATGCTTTTTTAGTCTCTTTTTGCATTTTTTTAAATTCTCGTTTTCATCCCATAAGTTTTCTCCATAAAGTTATTATACTTTATAATACATTCACTTTTAGTATTTCACTTATGTTTTTATAATTTGGCATATATCTTTCAACATATCTTCAAAAGTCCTTTGAGTGATTTTTATGAACCAAATGACTTAATTCATGAATAACAACGTACTCTAATGCAATAATAGGAAAATGAATTAATCTTGTATTTAAAACTATTTTTGATTTTTCAGGGAAACAAACACCCCATTTACCTTTCATAACTTTTACTGATAGATTTTTGAAGTCTAAATTCATTATTTGTTTATATTTATTAACAATAGTTTCAAAATAGAAAAAATAATTAATTGCTATTTTTTTATACATTCTCTTTATTGTTTCTTCTTTAGTTTCATAAATTTTGAAATCAAGTTTTTCTTTTTTATCAACTTTATCCAAAAATCTTGCAGCATATTTTTTATCATTGATCTTGAAAAAGCCATTTTCTGAAATCATATAAAACTGGTTTTTTTCTCTATATTCAATTATTTTTTGAATCTTTTGAATATTTTTATAAATTAACTGTTCAATTTCTCAATCATATGCATGAAGTGGTGCAGAAACATTAATACTAGTATCTTCTAACTTTAATCTAATAAATTTTTGATCTTTTAAAGTTAAACAATAATCTATTTGTTGACCTTTATAACTTAAAGTCTTATTCAGTTTTACCCTTTTTCTTTCTTTTTGCATTTTTTCTTTCTTTTTTTTCTTTCTTTTTATTTAATATTTCTTCTTCCATTTTCTGAAACTTTTCAAATTTCTCTCTTTTTTCTTCTTCAATTGTTTCTCGTCTTACTCTTTTAATTTCTTTATTAACTTGATCTGGTTCAAATTCTCCAAACTCAATTTTTCCTTCTATAACTTGAGTTACTAAACTTCTAGAGTTCTCATCTCTAATGAAAAAATCACTGTAATCTAATTTCAATTTTCTAATCATATGTGCTTCAAAGATTGAAAATAATCCAAAAATTACTATAACTCCATACATACATTGTAGAGCAATCATTCAGCTACTAAATGGAGAAAAACTATCCTTTAAAGATTTTCATGCTTGATATATTACATCATAATTGGGATCTGTTGGATTTGTTTTAATACCTGCTTCAAATAAAGGAATAATAAAGTATATTCCATATATAAAACCTACAAACAATATTGGTCAAAATATTAAACTAAAAGCTAAGTAAGCTCTTTGCCTTCATAGTTTTTTATTAAAAAATGGTTTTACAACTGCAAAAAGTAGGATTAGCAAGGTCATTAATCATGAAACAGGAGCTATTATATTAATTACAAGCGTAGTCGTAGACGTTAGTCTATCTGGATACATAAATACTCCAATAAATTTTGCTAAATTTCTTATTCCATCATCAAAACCAATTGTAAAACCAACAATAATTGGGGCCAATAATCAGAAAATTATCATTAATATTCTAAAAATCAATAAAATAGTCATAAAAAAAATTGAGCCAGTTTTAAAATTTTTAAAATTTACTTTTTTGACTTTATTTTTTTCTTTTTTTAATGTCTTTTCTTTTTTTAATGTCTTTTCCTTTTTCATAAAATCCCCTAATACTATAATTCTATATAAAAAAATTTTTAAACAAAATAAATGTTTAAATTCTTTTAATGTTTATTTTCATCAGTATTAGTTCTTCTTGACATATATTTAAATTCCCCTGTATCAAAATTAGAAGAATTAATATTATCATAATCTTCATCTTCATTAGAATTCGCAATTGGATCTTCTAAATTTAATGGTAATTCTAATTCATCATCCTCATATTTAACTGATTCATTTGCTAAATTCTTTTTAATTTCTTCGGGTTTAATTTCTTGTTCAATATCATTTAATATTAGTTGATTTTCTTCAATTGAATACGGAATAATTTTATTATTTTTAGGTTCTTCCTCTGTAATTAAAGAAGACATATCCATTCCGCTTAAAGCTCCAGTTCTTTCAATTTCTTCAATTGCTTCTTCATATGATTTATTTAGACCACTCTTCATGTTAAGGATTTTATTTTTTAAATCAGAGACATCTTTAAGAGAATCTTGAGATTGATAACTTTGGTCATTCATTTTTTTAGCAACTGAGTCTAATTTTTGATTATTATTTTTAGCTGCGAAATTTTCTGGATTTATTGAAATATTAATAATTGTAATAATTAAATCTACAATTAAAAGAGAAAGCAATGGCATAAAATAAGTCATTTTAATTTGAATTTCTGCATTTAAATATAAAAATGTATGAATAGATAAAATAATAATTACTCAAAAACTTATAATAATATCAAATACTCCAAATACTTTTTCTACTTTATTTTTTCCTAAACTTGAGAATAAACTAATTCCAAAGTAAGCTAAACCACTAAATAATAATCCAATTCTGTTTATATTAAGATCTTTAAAAGAGAAAATTATCTTATTATTTAAATCAACAGTTATTCAAGGCAAGATTAGAATAAGTGACACAGATATTAACAACATTATTATAATTTTTCATATTTTAATTTTTTTCATCTAAATACCGCCTATATGTTTAATTATATAATTTTATTAATAATAAATATATAACAATTCCTAAAGAATTATATATTTATTATCATAAAAATTCAATTCATAAAAGAATATCTGAATTTATTAATTCTTAAATAAAATTAAATTTAACTAGAGCGACCTAAAACTTTTTTCATTTTGTAGTGTCATATTTCACCATCTAAAAATTTGTTTGAAATAACTTCAAAACCATTTTTTTTATATAAATTTAAAGCAGATTCTTGGGCATCTAAAAAAATCTCTTGAGCATTTAAATTATCTTTTATAAATTCTTCTAAGAAATTAATGATTTTATTTCCAATCCCTTTACCCCTAAACTCTTTTAAAACCGCAATTCTTCCAATATATCATTCGTTAGCTTTCTTTAGAATTCTAGCGCAACAAACAACTGTATCATTTTCAAAACCAATTACATGAAAACTTTGTGAATCATACTCATCATACTCATCAGCCTCTGGGTATTTTTGTTCATCACAAAATACTTTTTTTCTAATCTGACATGCTTGATTAAAAATATCATTTTGTGTTGAGTATTCAATTAAAAAATTCATTAATTATCCTCCTAATCATCTAATTTAAGAACAGCTATGAAAGCTTCTTGTGGTACTTCTACAGAACCTATAGCCTTCATTCTTTTTTTACCTTCTTTTTGTTTTTCCAATAATTTTTTCTTACGTGAAATATCTCCACCATAACATTTGGCTAAAACATTTTTTCTCATTGCCTTAATAGTTTCACGAGCTATTATTTTTCCACCAATAGCAGCTTGAATTGGAACTTCAAAATTTTGTCTTGGAATTATTTCTTTTAACTTTTCAGTTAAAATTCTTCCTCTTGTTTGAGCAAAGTCCCTATGAACTATTGTTGATAAAGCATCAACAATATCTCCATTTAATAGAATATCCATTTTTACTAATTTTGATTGCTTATAACCAATTAATTCATAATCAAAAGATGCATAACCCTTTGACATTGATTTTAATTTATTGAAAAAATCAAAAACAATTTCGTTTAATGGCATATCATAAACTAAAGTTCTTCTCATATCATCAATGTATTCTATATCAATATAATTTCCTCTTCTATCTTGACATAGACTCATTAAATCTCCTAAATATTGATCTGGGGTCATAATTGTCACTTTAACAAAAGGTTCTTCAATAAATTTTATTTTTTGAGGATCTGGTAAAAAAGCTGGATTATCAATTTGAATTGTTTCATCATTTGTTTGAGTAACTTTATAAATAACAGATGGAGCAGTAGCAATTAATATTAAATCATATTCTCTTTCAAGTCTTTCTTGAATAACATCCATGTGTAATAAACCTAAAAAACCACATCTAAAGCCAAATCCCAAAGATTGAGAACTTTCAGGTTCATAAACCAAACTTGCATCACTTAAAGAAATTTTCTCTAATGCCTCTTTTAGATCTTTATATCTTGCTGTATCCACAGGATATATTCCACAATAAACCATAGGATTTAATTTTTTATATCCATCAAGGGCAACTTTTGCACCATTTTCTTTTGTTGTTATTGTATCTCCAACTTGCACATCTCTTACTGTTTTAATTGCTGCAGCAATTCAACCAACTTCTCCTGCTTCAAGTTTATCTTTCTTTACTTCATAAGGTGTTTTAACTCCCAATTCTGTAACTTCATATGTTGCTTTTGATTGCATCATTTTAATTGTTTGGCCAACTTTTATTGTTCCCTCCATAATTCTTACAGAGACCATTACCCCTCTATATTTATCATAATAAGAGTCAAAGATTAATGCCTTTAAGGGTTTACTATCATCAGGGTCTAAAGGTGCAGGAATAAATTTTACAATTGCCTCCAAAACATCTTCAACATTTAAACCAGTTTTTGCACTTATCATTGGAGCATTTGAGCAATCTATTCCAATCACTTTTTCAATTTCTTCTTTTACTCTTTCTGGATCTGCTGCAGGTAAATCAACTTTATTAATTATTGGTACTATTTCTAAATCATTGTCTAATGCCAAATAAACATTAGCTAATGTTTGTGCTTCAATACCTTGACTGGCATCAACAACTAGCAATGCTCCTTCACAGGCAGCCAAACTTCTAGAAACTTCATAAGTAAAATCAACATGACCTGGTGTATCGATTAAGTGAAAAATATACTCTTCACCATCTTTAGCTTTATACTTTAATTGAACTGAATTAAGTTTTATTGTAATTCCACGTTCTCTTTCAATATCCATTGAGTCTAAAAGTTGTGCTTGCATATCTCTTTTTTGAACAGTTCCAGTTAATTCAAGTAATCTATCTGCTAAAGTTGATTTTCCATGATCAATATGAGCGATTATACTAAAATTTCTAATTTTTGATTTATCCATTTTTAATCGCCTCGTAGTTTTCTTTAAATATTATAACCAATAATCTATTAATAAAAATTAATTTATTGTGAGTCACTAAAAAATAGTTCTAAAAAAACTTAAAATTAATTCTCAAAATTATAGAAAATAGATTCAAAAAAAAATTAGTTTTTTGCTATATTATTTTTTATTTCTAAGTATTTTTTTCAAATTTCATTTACATAATCATGAATAAAAGGTTTTTGTCTAGTTTTTATCATTTCTTTAATTTCATCAACACTTTTTCATACTTTTTCTATAATATCTCTTGAATAGTTCCAACTAATTCTATTTCTATTAAATTCTTTTAAATCCAATATTTTATAACTATAGTCATTAAAAACTTTAAAATCTAAATCATAATCTATATATTTTACTGTACGTTCTTCAAAAATATATGGTGATGCTAAATTACAATAGTAATTAATTCCACGCTCCTTAAACATACATATTATGTTATATCATTCCTTCTTAAAAAAGAATCAAATAGCTGGTTCATTTGTTTTTCATTTTCTACCATTAATTTCAGTAATTAATACTTCCTCATTAATTAATATTATATGATTTTCTGTTTCTTCAAAAATACTAACTTTTTCTCATGATCTATATATTTTGCCATTGTGTTTATACGCATGAACAAAAACTAAATCTCCAGTTTTTGATTTCATTCAAAAACCTCCTTTCAGTACCCATTCTATATTATTATTAATATACAAAATAATTATAACTTCAATTCAAGCCTTATTTAAAAAAACAAATACTTTCATATTTGTTTGTTTAAATAATATTATTAATATGCTCTTGCAAAATATACCATTAAATTTGATTCTTTATTACAATTAAAACATTTTGATTTGATTTGATCTACGCCATCAGGAATACATCTTGAGTTTGTTGAAGTTTTTTGTTTTACATCATTTTCACATTCAATTTCTCCACAAAAAGGCACTAATACAAATCCTGGTGTTTTTTCAATAATTGATAAATATTGCTTTACAGTATCTGCTTTAAAAGTTTTATCAAGTCTATTCTTTAATGCTTTTTGATAAAGATTTTTATCGTGCTCTAAAATTTCATTATTTATATAATTTTCAACATCTTCTAATTTTACTTGTACTTTATTTCTTAAGTCTCTTCTAGAGATAGTAACAACTCCATCTTTTAAATCTCTTGGTCCAACTTCTACTCTAATTGGAACCCCTTTGATTTCAGCTTCTGAGATTTTAAAACCAAAAGATTTGTCACTTTTATCTAGTTCAACACGATAATTTAAATTTAACTTCTTATGCAACTTATTTGAAACATCCATTACTTCCTTAGAATCATTAATTGCAATAATTGATATTTGAATTGGTGCTACTTTGCTTGGTAAAACAAGTCCAAAATCATCTGAATGAGTCATAATAATTGCACCGATTAACCTTGTAGATATTCCCCAACTTGAAGAATATGCATACTCTTCCTTTTGGTTTTTATTTTGAAACTTAATATTAAAAGCTTTTGCAAAGTTATCTGCAAAATAGTGACTTGTTCCAGACTGCAATGATTGTCCATCATACATTAATGATTCAATTGTATAAGTTTCTTTAGCTCCAGCAAATTTCTCTTTTTCAGTTTTTCTTCCAGAAATTACAGGTAACAAAAGAATATCATTTGCTAACTTTTTATAAATTTCTAAAATATCCAAAGTCATTTCCTTAGCTTCAACTTTTGATGAATGAAAAGTATGACCTTCTTGTCATAAAAACTCACTACTTCTCAAAAATGGTCTTGTTGTTTTTTCTCATCTCATAACATTTGCTCATTGATTATATTTAACTGGTAAATCTCTATATGAGTTTATTTCTCTCGATAAAAAATCAGCTACTAGAACTTCACTTGTTGGTCTAATAAATAAATTTTCTCCAAGATTTTTATCTCCAACCTTAGTAACAGTTGCAAGTTCTGGAGCAAATCCCTCTACATGTTCTTTTTCAGCAAGAAAAAGTTTCTCTGGTATTAAAAGTGGAAAATAGACATTTTGAATTGCTATTTTTTTAAATTCAATATCTACAATTTTTTGAATTAGCTCTCAAATAGCATAACCATGTGGTTTAAAAATCATTGTTCCTTTTACAGGGCCATATTCCATAAGTCCAGCATTTTTAACAACGTCTGTATATCACTTACTAAAATCCACATCTCTAGATGTTATTTTTTCCATTTTATTTGCCATTAATTATTTTCTCTCTTTCTTTTTATCAATATTTCCAGTTTCTCCAAGGAAAACATCAATATCAATATCATTTGCTTCTACATATGTTTGAATTCTTTTTAAATTTGCCTTATCTTTAATTAATATAAATTCAATTGCTTCTAAGGGTACTGTTTCATATATATAGACTATATTTTTTGCCTCATCAAATGCTCAATCATTTTTAGTTAATTTAGCTAAATTATGAGGATCAATTCCAATAACACTAATTTTTTCAATATCTACTTTTGATTCACTTGCTCATTTTCAAAAATGAGCTCTTGTTGAAGAATCAAATTCTAATCCTATTGAGTTTTCATTTTCTAGATAAGTTCAGACTATATATTCTTCATTTTTTTTAAGATTTTGATCTTTTAAAAGTCTAATACCTCGCTCTAAAATTAGTAATACATTATTTACATCAGTATAAAAATATAAGTTATTAATATTTTTAGTTTTAATAATATTTAAAACTTTTTTTTGTTGTTCTTTACCTTTAAATAATTTTTTGAAAAAACCCTTTTTAGGTTTATTTTCACTTAATTCAGTATTTTTATCATTTTTTTTCATGCTATAAACCTCTTAACATATTTCATATTACTTATTCTATATCTAATACCTTATATATTCAAATAAAAAACCAAGATTTTAAAATCTTGGTTGTATTTTTTAAAAAATGGCGGATTGAGAGAGACTCGAACTCTCGCGCCAGTTACCCGGCCTAACACCTTAGCAGGGTGCCCTCTTCACCAACTTGAGTACCAATCCATTTACATTTTTAATTATAACAAAAATATTGCTTTAACATAAATACATTTTTTTAAATTATTAAAAACAATTTAGTTAAATTAAATTTCAAAATTTTGAAAAAAAAAAAAAAAACATTAATGCCTATATAATAAAACAATGGAGAAAAACAAATGATAGAAAGGTATTGGGGAGGCTAAGTAACATTATTTCCTAAAATTTTGGATCATTTCGTTTGGTGTACATCCATTTTTTAAGATTATATTTGTACTATTAAAAATTTTAACAAATTTATATATACAACTTCTAAAATGTTGATCATTATTAAATTTATTACCAAATATTAAATAAAAATACTTTTTGACTCATCTATGTGTTTGTTCTACAAATTGATTACCTTTAAATCCTGATGCTGAATTTGATCTAATTATATTATGCTGTTTACAAAATTTTTCTGTTTCTTTACTTGTAAATGCAGAACCTAAATCACTATGCATAATAATTTTCTTTATTCTAACTAAATCCATTTTTCTTACTAAACCTTCTAGCATTTCAAGAGTTACTAGTATATTTTCAGAGTTGCCAACTGAATATGAACTAATTTCATTAGAGTAAAAGTCATATGCAGGTAAAAATAAGCGTTTTGTTTTAACTCCTCCAATATAAATATTTTTAAATCATGTACCATCAATTCCAATCTTTTCTAAATATTTATTAGAGCTATAATCTCCTTTTATAAGATCTAATGAGGTATATTTCTTATGAGTACTTATTCCCATTCTTGTTTTTGATTTAGAAGATGCTATTTCTTTTTTTAATTTTAATAAAACATCTGTTCTAAGTTCAATAATTGTCTCTCTAGAAAGATTTATATTGAAATCTTTTAATATCTTTAATCTAGCTTTTTCAGCACCAAATATACCGTCCTTCCTTGAATAAATACTTTCTACAGCCTCTTTGGCATGAAGATGATATTGTCTTTTATATTCGGGTTTTCCTCTTTTAATTCAATTAGTATAACTACGATAACCAACACCATAAATTAGAATAGTTTGTTTTGCATCATTTCCCATTAATGATAATTCATATACTGTTTGATATATCTGAATTATATCTTTTTTTGTATATGTCTTTTTATTAACCTTTTGATAACCTATTAGAAATGATGCTATGGACTTTTTTAATAACTCAACTTCCTTCTCTGCTTGTTTTCTTTTCTTCTTTTCCTTCTTAAGTTCTATTAAATAAGCACTTCGCTTAATTTGTTCTTCTAATTCAAAAAGCCTCTTTTTCAATTCTTTATTCTCTTCACTATATTTGTTAACTTTATTTTTAAGTCTAACTTCATTGGTTTTATTACGTTTTTTCCTATCAAATACTTTAATATCAGATGACTCATGATATTTTTGATATCAATCTAAAATACTTGAATTAGCTTTTATATTATATTTAATTGCAATATCTTTTAATTTAATTCCATTAATATAATCATTAACAGCTTGAATTTTTAACTCATTTGAGTATTTCATTTAGATACAACCTTTCTTGCTAATACAATTATAATCTTGTTCGGAATTATAAAACGAAAAAATTGGGATACCTATGTACTTAGACCCCCCAATACCAAATTAAAAACCTAACAAGAGTCTTTAAAAATGATACTGGCATAAAAAATGTCAGCTTCAATATTAATGACCAAGATATTATCGCCTTTGTTGGTGATAATGGTGCTGGAAAAACAACAACAATAAAAGCCATTTTTGGAGAGCTTCACTTAAAAGAAGGAGAAATTTTAATAAATAATGAAAATTTATTTATTAATAATAACTTACAAAAATTGGCTTTCTTTCCAGATACTAATAATATTCCACTAGACATGAAACTTCACGAGTATATATTATTTTTATGTGCTGCTAATGGAATCAACAAAAAACAATTAGAAAATAAAATTAAAAATATCTATGAAATGCTTGATTTAAATAAATTTAAAAATAAAAAAATAAAAGAGTTATCTGCTGGATGAAAGAAAAAGGCAATTATGGCAAGTGTTCTTGTTCGTTCTCCGAAATATATTATTTTAGATGAACCAACAGCAAATCTAGATGTTGAATCAAAAATAGAGTTTATTTCAATTCTTAAGGAGTTAAATAAACTTGGTGTTACAATTCTTATTACAAGCCATATTATTGAAGAACTTCAAGAGATAGCAAATCATTTGGTTCTTATCAAAAATGGAGAAATTGTTTATGATAAACAATTTGATAATAAAAAAGAGTTAATAATTAATATTTATAAAAAATTTATCGATCCAAAAAAAGTAAATATTGAATTAATTTCAAACTTATATAAGGAGGATAACCAAAATGAAAAATAAAAATGTAAAGAGTTTATTTATAATTTATTTTTTAAATTTAAAATTAGCTTTAAGAAATAAATCTATTATTATCACCGGTTTAATTTTCATTTTTGTTAGTTCTTTATTTATTCTTATGCAATCACTTTCAAGTAGTTATCCTAAAATGCAACTAATGAATTTATCATTATTTAAAACAGTGTCATATATTTGTAGTGGATTTTGCTTTAGTATTTTCCTTACTTTAATTTCATTCTTCTTTTTTAAAAAGCAAAAGGATGATGGAATTCAAAATATAGAGTTAAGAGCAGGAATACCCATTTGACAATCATTTTTGTATAGATATTCACTTGCAATATTAATTTCAATATTATATGTTTTAATAAACTTTATTTTAGGTACTTTATTTACACTAATTTCAAACTATGAACAAGTTATTGTCAATGATATATTATTAACTCAATTGGCTTTTTATTTCTTTTTACCGATAGTATTAATACCTTTTATAATAGCTATTTCAATGACTTTTAGTGTAGCAATTGGGATTTTGAACAACTTATTATTAGCTTTACTAATTTTTATATATCCATTTGGTGCTGCATTAAGCAGTCAATTAAACGGAACTATCAATAAAATATCAGAAACTAGTTATCTAAATGCCAATATTAATATGTATCTAGGTCACTCATTCTATAATAATTTAAAAAATGTTGAGAAGTATAATGAGATTTTTAAAGAAACCGAAATTGATTTTAGTTATAAAGATCTTACAAACGATAATTTTGATAATATTAAAAAAAGAGCTTTTTTAAATGGTCAATCTAATTTACTAAGCAGTGACAATAAAATTCTAAGTGAATATAAAATCTCTACTCTTATGAATGAAATTTTTGAAAAAGCACAAGAGCTTGAACCTTATAATTCAGATATTGAAAATCAATATTGATTGCTGTCTAAAGAAGGATGATCAGAAAAACAAGTATATATTGAAATTCAACCAACTTTAGATCATTTAAAAAAACAGTTGCCAGAATTATTAGGCTTATTCAATTGAGTTGAATATACTTATAATAATTATTTAACAATTATTAAAGATGGTAATCATGGAGATTCAAACGGATTAGCCTACTCAATTTTTAAGAAAAATTCTTTGGATATTGAATTGACTTTTGAATTTAAAAATGAAGCTTTAAATATAAATAATGAAAATATATTCAATATTTATAAAGAGCATCCTGAAATTATGATTATTAATTGACTAATTTTGTCAGGTTATAGAGCATCAATGTACAATGATTTTAATAACTCAGACAATGATATTTTAAGTATTAAAAATAATGGTATTAATTACGACTCTGAATTTAAATCAAATAACAGTTCTGCTAATGGTAATTTTTTTAATAACTGATGATATATTTACAGAGGTAATAATACAAAGCCTTTTGTAAATGATTATGTTTCTTCAATTTCATCTATGATGCAACCCACTAAGCCTTTAAAATATTATTCAAAAAATGATATTGAAGAGATTATTAAAAGAACAAAGCCAGAAGAGGAAAAATTAAATGATGAAGACTTATCTCTTTATAAAGATTTAGAGATGAAAATAAATGGTGGATTTAATATGACATTATGCATAATATGCTGAATAGCTTTTTCGGCAATATTAACATATTTGAATTTATTAATTTATAAGAAAAAATCAAAAATATAAATTTCATTTAAATATTTTCTAATTTTAAATCCAACATTTATCTATGTTGGATTTTTTTATTTAGCTAATAAAAAATATAATTGAGAATTATTAAAGGTCTTTTTTAAAAATGAAGTGTTTCATTTCTTTTTCGTTATAAATCTTATTAAACTCTCCTATTTTAATAAAATCATTTTTTAAAACAACTTTTTGAGAGATTAGATTATCATATTTTATTAAAGAATAAACTTGCTTTAATCCATATTTATTTTTTGCAGTTTTTAATAAATCTGAAACTGCTTTTGTAGCATAACCCTTTTTTCAAAATTCATATTTAATAATATATCCTATTTCATATACAATATTTCCATTTACTTCTTGTAGTGTTATTCCTGCTTGACCAACTACTAAATTATTTTCTGAGTCAGTAATAAGTTTATAGCCTAATTCATTTTCTAAATATCTTTTTTGTTGTTTTTTTATTCAAGCATGTACATCTTTTTCATTGAAGTCATGTTCTCAAGCTTTCATAACTTTTTTATTTAAAAGCATATCAGCAATATCTTGATAATCTTCAATACTCATTTTTTTATAAGATAATTTCATATTATAAACTCTTTCCGTTTTCTTTAATTATAAAGTATAAAAAACCTTATTAGTATTTTCTTGTAAGAGATACTTAATAAGGTTTTATTTTTTAATTTAAAAGATTTTTATCTACTAAACGTCGTTATTTTTTTTGGCTTTTCGTTGTTCACCCAAGACTTTTATCATACGTGGTTTAATGGCTTCTTGTTCTCCACCATAAACAATTTGAATATTTGTTCCTCTAATAAGAGCTCCATTGGCTCCTCCTAAAGATATGATACCTTCTTTGTCAACAACACTTCCGTCTTTTACAGTTACACGTAAACGACTTGCACAAGCATCAACATCGACAATATTGCTTTCTCCACCTAAAAACTCAATTATCTTTGTGGCTTTTTGAATTCTTGCATTTTCAGAAGAACTCTTATTATTTTCAATTTTTATATCATCAACATTCTGACCTTTTGCTTCTTTGTAATCAGCTTTTGTTGCTAATTTAACATCACTACTTCCATCTCTTCCTGGAACCATTACATTTCCATATTTTACTGCAAAGTAGAATGAGAAGAAGTAAGCTGGTGCCATAATACCTGCAACCCCTAGAATTGCAAATACTGATGTTGCACTCATAGCTTTACTTCCAAAGAATGGAATTATTCCAAATACTATATAATCAATAAATCCTCCTGAAACTGTCATTGAAACGTGAGTTTTAAATAGTCCAGATAATAAGAATGAAATTGATGCTAATGGCATATGTACACCATAGAATAATCAAGGTGCTAAGAATAAGAATGTATATTCTATTGGTTCTGTAATCCCTGTTAGGAAACAAGTAAAGGCAGCTGAGAAATAAATTCCCATCACTGATTTTCGATTTTCCTTAGGAACATTTAATCACATTGCTAATCCCGCCATTGGTAATCCTAACAACATGAAACCAAACTTACCAGATTGGAATCTTCCAATATTTAATCCTAAAATATCTAAATCCTTAAAGTTTAAAACATCTGAATTAGCAATAACTTTATAAGCCATTGTTTGATCTCCCATTGATTTTCATAAATCAGTGTAACTAGTGCTTATTAAATTTCTAATTTGGTCAAATGATGGTGCTGCTGTTCCTAATAATTTAACTCCATCATGGTTTTTAGCTCATACATCTGCAAATTGCTGTTGAACAATTGGATCAACTGTTTTTTCAAATGCTTCAGCAATTGAACCTCCAGCGTTTGTTCATCATAATGGTGCATAGAACACATGATGTAATCCAAATGGAACTAATGAACGCTCTGCAACTTCATAAATTAATGAATCCACACCATAAGGAAGTTTTCCTGATGCTTGTCCAAATGCTGCTAAGCCCATACCTAGATATGGTCATAAAAACATAAATATAAATGACAATGGTATAACTGCAACAAATGTTACAATAGGAACTAATTTTGTTCCACTAAAGAAACTTATTGCAGAAGGTAATTGAGTATCATGGAACTTATTGTAACATTTTGCTGCAATTGCCCCAACAAATATACCTGCAAATACTCCTGTATTTAATGAATTAACTCCAATATTTGAAGTAATTAATCCATTTGGAATTCAATTAATTCATAGTAATGAATAATAAACGCTTCCAGCAGCATCAATATATTCAAGATTTGAATTAATTGCTATACCATTTCCAGCCTCTGCAATTTCTCTATTTGCTGCACTTACATATTTTGCAATATCTTGTAAATTAAATTCTAAATTTTCTCAATTAATTTCTCATTTATTATTTCCAAGATCTGTGTAAAGTTGGTGTCAACTTGAGTCTTCTAATTGTACTCAAACTGTACTATGATCTACTGTACTTGTATGTAATAGAGCAGCTTGCATACCATTCATAACAAGAAAACCAACAACAGCTGTTAAAGCTGCAATACCTGAGTCCTTAGTATAAGCTAATGCAACAGATATACAAAATAATACTGGTAAATTTCCAAAACAAACATCACCCATTTTATTTAGAAGTGATCCAAAATAAAATAGAAATGCAACATCACCAGCATTTGATGAAATCGCTGCCCCAACACCAAGAAATACACCCGCTATTGGTAAAAGTGCTATTGGTAATAAGAATGCTTTACTTAATTTTGAAAGTGTGGGCATAACATTTTTACCCATGCTTTTCATTTTAGCAACAAACTTATTTGAAGACTTCTCACCAGATTTTTGAGTAATATTTTTCATTTAGTTTATTTCCTTTCTTTTTTTTGTGGTTGTTAACTAGAACATCATCATTAAGCCAGTGAACGCCATTATAAAACCAAAAAGCGCAACAAAAAGAGGAAAGTTTTTTTTAGTAAACTCCCAAATTGTCTGGCTTTCTTGATTTCCAGTTTTAAAATTTGAATTATCTTTTACTTTATTTTTGGCATAATATGCCCAATATCCAAAACCTACAATTATTAATAATCCAATTATTAATAATGACAACCCTATAATTTGATTTTGTTCCATTTTTAAAATTCTCCACACTTTTATTATATAATGGAAATTTTTTTATTGCAATACCATTTTTAAGTTTTAATTATAAAAGCGTTGCTAAAACGCTTTTATAATTTTATACATTAAAACCTCTAGAATTAGCTTTGGTTTTTTCTATTCAATACTTAAATTTTTCCTCGTCTTGAACTTTTTCTAATTCAATGAATCTAATATCTTCATTTTTTAAACCCTTTTCATTCATATAATCATCTATATTTTTATATTCTTTATGTTCAATTTTATTTACAATTTCTAACGTTGTTTCACTAAAATTATTACTTTTGAATATTAATATTGGTCAAAAATACTCTTTTGAATTAAAATTATTAAAAATTAGAGCATAAATACCTGACTTATTTTCAAACTCATCACCATATTTTACTACCCCTTTATTTTTAAAGATCTTTTTAATGTCATTATTTTCCATTTCTTTTTTTAATTTAAAAACAGAAGAAGCTCCTCAAACTGAAACAACTAAACCAATAATAAATAAAATTATTATTAATGATAAAGCTCATATTGGCATACTTGTGCCTCTATTAATTTCACTCATATAATAAAACTCCTTTTCTTATATAAAACTTTTTATATACAGTGGTTTAATATCTTTTAAATCCTTGATTTCAACAAAAAAGGACTTAGTTTCAAAATAACATTTTTGAAAATCAATATTCTTATAATCTGTAACTAAACTAAAATCTGAAAATTGTTTTTGAAAATCTTCAAGATATTCAAAAGGTAATAATTGATCTTCAATAATGTTTTTACCACTATCATAAATTCCTAAATATATTTTAGCTCCCCTTGCATCTAATATACTTATAGCTTTCTTATTGCCAGCTTGAAATGCTAATGAGGATAAAGTAAATACATTAAATTTCTCACTTAAAGTTTTCAATGTTTTTACAATAGTAATAGCTACTCTTACACCTGTATAACTTCCTGGACCCTTTATTGCATATAAATTCTCTATTTCTTTTATAGTTAATTTGTTCTTATTTAAAAAAATAATAAGTTCATTCAATACAATATCACTTACTCTCATTTGATTGTCTAAAAATAGAGTATCGATAACCTTATTATTTTTTTCTAAAATGATAATTAATTTATTATTACTTGTATCTAAAAAAAGATTCATTTAATTGCTCTCCTCTATAGAATAAATTCTTTTGTTTTCAGAGATTATCTCAATTGATATTTTTATTACATTAAAATATCTAAAATAATCAATTGCTAAATTTTGACTTCATTCAACTACATTAAAGGAATTAATCATTTCTTCTAAATACATTTCACCATCTTCTTTTGGACTTAACCTATAAGCGTCAATATGATTTATTTTTAATTTATCAATTTGATATTGGTGCATTATTGTAAAAGTTGGTGAGGTAACCAATTCTTTTAATCCCATAGCTTTAAGCAAGTATTTACTAAATGTAGTTTTTCCAGAACCCATTTGTCCCTCAAGAATTAAACAACTATTCTCCTTAATTTTAGGCAGAATTAATTTAATAATTGTATTTAATTCATCAAGATTGCAAATTTCTAATCTCATTTAGCAATACTCCTTTGCCTATATGTATATATGATATAATGAATTTGCACTATTTTGGAGGTAATTATGGTTAAAGATATTTTAATAATTGGCTGTGGTTCTGCGGGGCTATATGCTTGAAAAATGGCAGCCGAATTAAAATTAACTGGAGATATAGTTGAATCAAAAGACACATATGGTGGTCAAGTTAGTACCTATTATCCAGAAAAATATATTTATAATTTTCCAGCTATTCCAAAAATTCAAGCGCAAGAAGCTATGGATCAAATGTATGAAGCAATTAAAAAAGAAGATAATGAAATTATGGCAATTTATAATACCTATGTTTTAGAAATAAATATAATAAAACCAGAAGAAATTGGCCATGATAATTGATTTGAAGTTAAATTTTCTAACAAAAAAAAGAAAAAATATAAAAGAATTCTTTTTACAGATGGTATGGGCTTATCTAAGCCAATACCCCTGGTTAAAAAAGATTATAATAATATATTTTATTCAATTACAAATATGAGTGCTTTTAAAGGTCATAATGTATTAATTTTTGGTGGAGGTGACTCATCTCTTGATTGAGCAAATGAACTTAGCAATAATATTGCTAAATCAGTCACTATAATTCACAGAAGAGAAGAATTTAGAGCAAAGCCAGCAAGTATTGAAGAAGCACAAAAAAATAATGTTATATTTTTAACACCATACAATTTTGTTAAAATTTTGGAGCATAATAAAGATATTGCAAAGAAAATAAAGATAAGCAATATTAATACAAATGAGGAGTTAGATCTAGAATTTGACTCAATTATTGTTCAATTTGGACAAACAATTGAGAAGCAAAAATTTGAAAATTTGAAATTAAATATAAATGACTTAAATAGATTTGAAGTAGATTATACTATGCAAACTAATGTAGTTGGAATTTATGCAGCTGGTGATTGTTGCATTTATCCCACAAAAGTTAGAAACTTAGTTTCTGGAGTTTATGAATCTATGCAAGCAGTTATACATATTGAAAAAACTCTAAAAAATAGAAAAGTTGTAAATAATGGTTGATAAAAACTAATTATTTAAAATCTAATTTTTAATAAACTTTTAATCAGAGGTAGAGAATAAAATGAAAAATAAAATGAAAAAAACAGCTTGATATATATTTTTTATTTATTTCTTTGCTTTTTTAATCCTTTCTGCAACTATGGCTCAAATTGATCCAGCCCCTAGATATCATATTTTTGGATGATGAAATAAGATCTTCGCAGATATGGCTTTTTGAACTACACAAACAAACTGAATGTTTTTTATATTCTTTTTATTTGTTGCTTTAAATGGAAAATGGGGTTTATGAAAACCAGGTAAGGTTGCTTGAATTAATTTTTTAAGTTATTTTACTTTAACAATGGTGCTTTTCTGATCTGCTCTATCAGGTTCAAAAGAGTACCCATTAGTACTATGGTCTAATCAATATGATACTTTTCTTAAGTGATTTATTACAATTACTACACATCTTGTAACATACTTAATTGCTATGGGTTACTATTTTTTTATAGTAAAAAGAGAATACATTGATATAACAACTTGATATAAAAAAAACTTATTGGTTGGTTGGATTTATCCAATGTTTTATTTATTTTTTGTTTTAATTAGAATGCTAATAATGAATAATTTAGGTACTGAACATTTTATTATGCAAACTCCAAATAATAAAATTATTTGAATTGAAGAAAACTATCAATGAGTTTTTGATTTAGATGTTAGTGTTCTCTCAACACCCTATTTTTTCTTTAATCCATTTGTTCTTAATGGAACAGAACTTATTGTAATTGGTTCTATAGGTTGTTTACTTTTAATTACTTTATGTCAATATTTACTAATATGAATTAATAATATTTTTTTAAAAGAAAAAAAGACAATTAAAAATAAAGAGATTATTATTTTATCTCAACATGAAAAAATACTTGCTTGTTCAAAAATTTTTCTAGGTTTAATTTTTATCTCAACTTCAATTTATAAGTTAACAATTTTTTCAAATTATAACTTCAGTGAAAAAGACAGTGAGTTATATTATATAGCATATATCGTTTTATACTTATTCTCATTAGGAACTAATCTCATAATGACAATACTTACAATCTTAAAATTGCTTAAAATATATGAAAATAAAAATCTTGAATTTGTCTCATCGGTTTTTTCTGGTTTCTTTTTAATACATATTTATTTCTTATCTTTAATAATTCTTATTCCTATTATCTTTGAAAGAGTTATAGAAAATAAAAAAAGTTTGTTACTCAATAAATAACAAACTTTTTTAGATAAAAATTTAAAATTAATTCAAAACTCGCTTTTTAGTATCAATTTTAAGTAAGATTTTATCAATAGCTGAATTAATATCATTGTTATAAAAAATTACACTAATTTCTTCTCCAGTTAAAGAATCACTATAAGTATACATATATTTATCAATTGATGTTTTATTTACATCACCATTGACTCTAGCATTTGAAAGAGCTGCTTTTAAAGCCATTTCCTGAGAAGCATAATAAATGTAACTATTAGTTTTTATATCTTTTAATTTATAAACTAAATACCTTCCATCGGAAATAATTGAATCATAAGACTTTTTAACATTATTTCATGACTCTATCTCTTTTTTATGTGTCATTTTTGACTGTAATGAGATTGTACTTTTTAATGCCCTAATTGCTTCTTCTTCTGAATTTCCACTCTCTATTGATTGACCAAAAACATCATAAGCAATATATCTTTTTTTAAGACTCAGGTTACTTTGTAAAAATTGCTTTTCTCTGGCTTCTTCATAACTATCTGCAAGTAATTTACCATCTGGACTAGATAAATCTGGTGTTGAACCATATGAATATTTTAAAACAGTATTAAATTTTCCTTGTAATTGTAGAAAATTATCTAATTGTTCTCTTGTTGCATAAAAATCAGGTTTTAATTGATATTTATTTTCTCCATCCACTATTACTGGATTTTTTAATATATCATTTTTCACAATTAATCAATCATAATAACTTTGAATTAATGAGAAACTTGTTCCTTTAGCATAATTTATATCATACATTAAATCCTTATAGACACTGCCATCAATATTTTTTATATAATTCTCATTTAAAATATCAGCATAATCTACATATTTATTATCATTTCCTCTAAAATTTGTTAAATTTTTTTGAAAATATTCTTCGAATCAAGCATCATACATAAAAGTTTTATCCTCTCTAGTAGATTCTTGAATTGAGTATCTTTGATTTAAATTACCTAAAGATTCAATTAATTGACCTTTACTTGAATCATAATAAGTGTTTATTTTAGAGATTGTTTTATCTTCATAATTATAATTATCAAAACTGGGCTTATTAAAGCCTCCCCCCTTGCTTCATTTAGGAACTAATTTAATAGTTGCATTATATATTTTATTATCATTTGGTTTTTTTAATCTAAAGTTTCTATATCAATACTCTCTTCCAATACCTAAAGATCCTTCACTGTCTTTTGATCATTTTGAAGCGCTTTTAAAATCTTGAATCATTTGAGTTTTAGAATTATATTTATCTGCAAAAATTATTGATGGTTGTTGCCCCTTATAATAAATATTTTGTTTTTCACCTTCAAAAGATATTCTTATCTCATTTTTTTCTTTGATTGTAAACTGAAGTGAATTAACATATTCCATTTTAGAAATGTCATAATAATAACTATCCAAGAAATTTTCCTTAAGCTCTCTTTTCATTTTTTTATAAAGTATTTCTTTATTTCCATATTCAACAATTGGTTGTAATAAACTTTGGCCTTCTAAATTAGTAGTTTTATTTACAAAATAACCTTCTTCAAAGTTTTTCAAAAGATTATTAATATCTTTTATATTAAAGGCATTATAATATTTATTATTATATTGATAATAAAGAGATTTATTAATTTTCATATTATTTTTTTGATTTATTTTTGCTTCTTCTGGAGAGTCAAATCATTCTTCTTGATCATAACTATATTTTTGCCTTACAAGCCCACCATGAGTATAGGTTTCTAAAGCAGCATCACTTGTTTTTGCAATATTTCCAAAGGCATCTCTATAAACTGGAGCAAATTTATCCATGTCTATATCATAAATTTTATTTTCATCTAAAGTCATATGCTCATAATCTTTAATTATTTTACTAGGATTAGAAGATGTAAATTCACTTTCCACTATAGAATTAGATAAAATATATTCATTTAAAGATTCTTGACTTGTAAAAATTTTGTTATCATATTCACTATAAATTTGATTCCCTAAATAGACTTTATTTTCTTCAATATCTTTTCTTAAGAAATTTACTAGTTCTTCCTTATTTGATGTGCTATTTTCAAAATTTGTAATACCAGCAACTGAAGCTGCTGAAAAATTAGTTATAGCGCAAGCTGTTAAAATGTATTTTAGCATTTTGTTTTTTACCCCTTTCCATTAAATCATTTTTTTCATAAACGATTTCTATTTGTTTATCAACTCATTGTTCTAAACTTTTCTCATTTAAAAATTCAATTCCCTTAAATGTATAAGTTTTTTCTTCTCTGTTTGATGTGTAAACTTCGTAATTTACTTTTTTATCTAAATAGTTTAAAGCTTCTAAATACGATCTAAAGTATTTTTTTTGACCATAGAAATTCATTTCATAAATACTGAATTCATAACCATCATTTTCTTTTAAATCATAATAGTAACTACTTGTGATTAAATCTGTATTCATAATTGATTTAGATTCAATAACTTGATTATTTCTAATGAAGTCTTGTATCTCTTTTTTTGATTCCTTTATAACTTTATTATTATTCATTTCATAACTATAAACTTCTTTATAATTAGAAAAATCATCTGCTTTTCGTTCTAATTCCTGAATAGCCATTTGTTTTGATTCATATCCACCACCAAAGCCATCCAGATAATATTCTTTTCCATTTTCCTTATAATATTTATTAAATAAACTTCTAATATATTTTTCTTTTTCTTCTGCCAATCTTTTTTCATAATCATAACTTGATATACATCCATTTGAAGAAGAATTTCCTTGACATATGCTTGGAAGATTTAAGATATAATTATTATCTTTACTAATAACTGATGTCAGTAGCTGTTTTGTTTCAAGATAATTTTCTGGTTTTTTATAAATTGAGTATTTTAAATCTTCAATAGCCTTATTCTTATCTTTATAATATTGACCATTAAATTCATATAGTTCCTTAATTTCTTTTCCATCTCTTGAAGGAGAAAAATATTTTAAAGGTGCATCATTCAAAGTATGAATATTTTGATCTTTTACTTTACCAAAGGATATATTTGATAAAGGTATTTTAAATGTTGGTTCAAAATAAAAAAGGGACTGATTACTATCTAATTTTGCTTCATATGTTTTTAAACTTACAAAACTAAACATTTGACCTAAATTTCAAGCCGCTGAAACTAGCTGAGCAAGAGCTAATGGAGAAAATCTAAATCTAGATTCTGAAAGATTTAGTCCCATGGCCTTAATAAATTCTTCATTATTATCAACTAAAGCATTAGTTATCATATCTGTATTACCTTTTGTGTTTTGTTGAAAATTTTGATCACTTTTATTTTGGATTTTTTGTAAATCCTTTATACTATCTTTTGCTTGCTTAATTGCTCCAGTAATATCTCCCATTGTATTCATAACATTATTGACTCCTCTAAAAATGCTCTCTGATATATCTCATAAGAGTTTTTTAGTTCCCCCATCATTAAAGAAATTTGAAGTATTTAAAAATAAGCTATAAATATCATCAAATGAGATACTTTCATCCAACAATATATTTGCACCATCTTCATTATCATTAACATCAATAAAATTATTCATAAATTCTTTTTGAGAGTTTAAAATTTCTACAATAATTTCTTTTAAAATTTTTTCAAGTTCTTTTGAATCTATTTTAAGATTATATACTTTTGTTAAATTTAAAAATCTTTTAAAAGAGACTAATAACCTATAAAAGTCACTAAATTCATTATCTTTTACTTCTGCTAAACCATAAGATAAATCCTCTTGCAAATTAGGAGAAATTAGATCATAAAAATAATAATTAAAATCATTTAACAATGTTGCATTTAAATTTAAACTATCAAATGTATTCTCTAAATAATTGGACATGTTATAGTCACTTCCAATTGGATCCTTTATTAAAGAATCTAATACAATAGTCGTAATTCCCGCAAAAACTCATCCCATTATCGGTAACATTAGTGCATTAATATCGTAAGATTTAATTGACTTAAATTCTGCCACCGTCGAAACATTTTCATTACTTTCAAAATATTTTGGACCTACAAAATAACTTAGACTACTTTTACTATGTTGTGTAACTCAATAAGAGGATTTATCTGCATTTATTACTGGTTGAACATTTTTATCAACTATTTCATTATCCAAATCTCTCATTGCATCTAAAAATTCTATATAATTTAGGTTTGAAAAATCTTTTCCCTGATATTCAAATCCTTTTGAGATATTATTTCTTAATCAAAAATTAATCTGTTCTTCTGTTTGACAAATTCCACCTTGTTCATAACAAATAGATTTTGATTCGTTATGCTCTAAGTTTTTCAATTTAACATTTAAATAATGTTCTCTAGCACTAAAAATATTATCATATTGTTGACCATCAATTTCATAATTTAATTTAAAATTATTCGTATAAGTTTCTTGTGCATCTTTCTTCGAATAATATGTTAAATCATTATTTCCTTTATAAACTGTTTTAATACTATCATTATTACTTGTTTTAACTAATCCAGATAACTCTCCTGAATTATTAATTAGATAATTATTAGGATTTCTTTTAGTTGTGGCATCCCTTAACTGGAATTTATTTTCAATGTATATGTCTAACTCCTCTTTGTTATTAAATATCTCATCATCAAATATGTATACATTATTTTCAAAAGAATAGTCATTTTCAAAAGATTTTAATTTTGAATAGTCATATATTTCCTCTTTTGAATTAAAATACTTATTATCAAATTTAAAATAAATTGCTTGTTCTAAATTATTTTTTAAAATTAATGGTAAAGATATACTCAATGATATTGAAGATATTAAACCTGATAATGAACCCAATAATAAAATTTTTTTTAATTTAGTTTTTTTTGCATTACCAAATATTTTATCAACAAGTTTTTTTATGCTACTTTCTTATTTTTTCATTTTCTATTTTATTCCTTTCAAAATTATAATATTTAAAAAATGAAAAAATTCAATATTTTTTTATACTTTTTTAGCTAAACATAATTTTTAGCTTAGTTTAAAGCAAATTGTGGTAAGGCTTTTACATATAAATCACTTATTTTTTAAAGTAATACTATTACAAGAATCAATAATCTTCTAACTTTAGTATGATAAAATTCTATTTTTATCTTTATGGAAATTTTTGGTCTCATTTTAATTGCTATTTCAATTATTGAAAATATTAATTGTATTTCTGAATAGGAACTATTAAATAATTATTTAGATGCTTAATATTTTTTAAATATAAAAGTCTAATATTTGAGGTGATCCTCTTTTTTATTTTTAAAAATTTTTTCAACTAATTACTTCTGCTGAGTAATTGAGACTGCTTATTTCTAACTACTAAGAAATCTTAAAATCACTAAAATTTAATTTTGGTAAACTCTAGTATTTAAATAATTTTTATAACTGATTAACTTATCTAAGTTATTTTGATAAATTTATTAATTAAAATATGCAGATGCTACTTTATTTTTTTGAATTAATTGATAATTTCATGCAGCAATTTTATATACATCTTCTAGTTTCATATTTTTATTTGTGCAGTGCGAACTTTGTTTTTTATAATTATTTCTCCAAGTTGATTCTGCGTTTAAAATTTTTTTTACTACATTTAAATTTTTATGTATATTCCTTTTATTTTTCTGTTTAGACTTAGAGTTAAAATACTTTTTTATTAAGCTTCATTTAGTTAAATAGTAGTTTATTCTTATTTCCAATTTTTTTACATGTAACTTATAGTTATTTTGAATAAAAGCATTAGTTTTAAACTTCTGATATTTTTTAAGTTTTTTTGTATGCATAGTAATATAATCTTACTTAAGTGTTGTATTTTAACATATTCTTTTTATAAGATAACTCTTTTAATTAATCTTAGCTGCTCTTGTTTAATAAAATTTAATAACAGTCTTTCATGAATCCTGTATTTATTAATTATAAAGGGGATGTTAATTGTTAATTTCTAGATACATAATAGTTTATTGAAACTAAAAAAATCAATATTTTTTATTTTTTGTAGATAATAAGCAAAGATGTCCCAAAATACAAGATTTATCTAATAAATAGATCTTGTATTTTTTCTTTTTCTATCAAAAAATATCAGTTAATTGTTTTCCAAGGAGAATTAATTTTGGGTATTTTAGTAGCTTCAAATCCCTCATTAGATAGTGTTTTCATACTGCCATGTAAACTCTGATTCTTAACTTAAATAAGATTGTAAATGTTATTTCCAATTAATGCATAATACTTTTTATTTATGGTTTCAATAGCCATTACTTTTAGGTTTGGTTTAAAGTAAATTGGAGTAAAGCCGTTAAAAATAAATCACTTAGATTTTTTGAAACTAATACTATCAGCATTATCAATTATTCTTTCACTTCGATACGATAAAACAATATATTCATCTTAATCAAATTTTCCAGTTACTGATTCTAATTGGTCTAAAACTATTGAATAATCTTGATTATATTTCTGAATAAAATGAGATAAATAGTTATTTAATTGCTCAATTTTTTTAAATCTAAGAATCTAATTATTTGATGTAATCCTATTTGTAATGTTCCAAAAGTTTTTTCCACTAATGCTTTTTACTGAGGGACTGACCTTCTTTTTATATTTCCTCCTAAAGAGTGAAAAATAAATTGTAATTGTGTATTTGAAACACTATTACCAAAATGATCACGATTATTTTTACTGCTAAAAACATTTTGATTGTCACTAATATTTAATTTTGGTAAACCATAATTTTTAAAGTCTTTTTTATAGATATTATAATAACTTTCAGTAGTTTCTTGCTCACTGAAATAACCTGCCAAAATTATTTTACTAGCTTTATCAATTACAATATGCAAATGACATTTTAAATTATTAATTTAATGATGATTTTAGTCATCAATTTTATAGATTTCTCCAAATTTTACAATTTTCCTTTGCCTAGGATGTGGTTTACTTGTTATAATTGAATTTGAAAGATACTCTAGTTCAAATTTTCTTGGTTAGTTTACTTTAAATTCCTAAAAATATTTTTTTGTTTTTCTGTTAAGAGTCCCCAATTAAAATATTCTCTTCTATTAATATGTAACTAATTGAAGAGTAACTTATTTTCCTTTTTTAATTTAGTTCTCAATAATCTTTAATACTAAAGTCATAATATTTAGTTTGAAATAATAGTTGAGTTTTATTTATTGGTATTTTTATGAATAAAAGCTTTTGCTCCAGTCTTTTGATATTCTTTAAGTTTTCATATTGTATGTCTAACACTATGACCAAATTTATAGGTTGTATTTTTAATAGATTTTTTTTCTTAAATCTAACTTTTTTAATTAATATTAGTTGTTCTTGTTTCATGGTATTTAATAGTATCCTTTCATAAAATCTCCATTTATTGATTATAAATGAGGATAAAGTTACTTGTTAATATGTAGGGAAATAATCACTTATTACTCATAAATAAAGGAAATCAATATTTTTTTGTAGATAATAAGCGATTATGTCTCAAAATACAAGATTTATCTAATAAATAGATCTTGTATTTTTTCTTTTTCTATCAAAAAAATATCAGTTAGTTGCTTTTCAAGGAGATTCAATTTTGGGTATTTTGGTAGTTTCAAATTCTTTATCAGATAGTGTTTTCATACTTCCATGTAAACGTTCATCTTCAACTTGAATAAGATTGTAAATGTCATTTCCAATTAATGCATAATACTTTTTATTTACAGTTTCCATAACCATTACTTTTAACTTTGGCTTAAAGTAAATTGGAGTAAAGCCCTTACATATAAATCACTTATTTTTTTTAAAACTAATACTATGACCATTATCAATAATTCTTTCACTTCGATAAGAGAAAACAATATCTTCATCTTGATCAAATTCTCTAGTTACTGATTCTAATTGGTCTAAAGGGATTGAAAAATCTTGATTGTATTCTTGAATAAGATGAGGTAAATAATTATTTAACTGATCAATATTTTTTAAATTTAAGAGTCTAATTATTTGAGGTCATCTTCTTTGCAATGTTCCAAAAGTTCTTTCAACTAATGCTTTTTCTTGGGGGATTGAAGTTGTTTTTGTATTTACTCCAAGAGAGTGAAAAATAAATTGTAATTGTGTATTTGAAACGCTATCACCAAAGTGATCACGATTATTTTTACTACTAAAAACATTTCTATTATCACTAACATTTAATTTTGGTAAACCGTAATGTTTAAAGGTTTTTTTATAGATATTGTAATAGCTTTCAGTAGTTTCTTGTTCACTGAAATAGCCTGCCAAAATCCTTTTACTAGCTTTATCAATTACAATATGCAAATGACATTTTAAGTTTTTAATCCATTGATGATTTGAAGCATCAGTTTCATAGATTTCTCCAAACTTTACAATTTTCTTTTGAGTAGGATGGGGTTTGCTTGTTATAATTGATTTTGAAAGATACTCGCTTGTTAAATTTTCTTGGTTTGCTGCCTTTAAATTTTTACGAATATCTTTTTTTGTTTTTCTGTTAAGAGTATCAATTAAAATATTTTCTTCTATTAATATGTGTCTAATTGCAGAATAGCTTATTTTGCTTTTTCAATTTCTTTCTCAATAATGTTTAATACTAAAGTCATAATATTTAGTTTGAAATAATTCAATTATTTCATCTTTAAATAACTGTGAAATTTTATTTATAGGTATTTTATTGGTATTTTTATGAATAAAAGATTTTGCTCCAATCTCTTGATATTCTTTAAGTTTTCTTCTTGTGTGTCTAACACTATAACCTAATTTATAGGCTGTATTTTTAATAGATTCTTTTCTTAAAGATAAGTCTTTAATTAATCTTAGTTGTTCTTGTTTCATGGTATTTAATATTAGTCCTTTCATAAAACCTCCATTTATTGATTATAAAGGAGGACAAAGTCGCTTGTTAATATGTAGGGACATAATCGCTTATTACTCATACTCATAAATAAAGGAAATCAATATTTTTTATAAAAAATATTGATTTTATTGTAAAATTTAAAAAGAGGTGAATTATGAAAAAACTATTATTAACATTATCTTCTATATCATTAACAGTTATGCCCAGTTTAAATATAATTAGTTGTAGCACTACTAAAGATGATGAAGACTACTTTATACCAACTGAGCAACCTAAAAGTATTGAAGAAATTGAAAAGAGTGTAAAAACTGCAGTAAGTAAGTCTGACAATTTCAAGACTAATTTTGATAAAGAATGAAGTGAATATAAAATAAAAATTGACTATGAAAGTATGACAGAGGAAGAACAAGAGAGTGAGTGAATGAATTATAATCTTAACTCTATTAACACACAAAAGGATAGTATTTTTAGATTTTGAAAATTAGTATATGCTTATAAGGTATTCCAATTTAATGAAAACTATTCAGAGGAACTTGAAATAGATAATGGAAGAAAAATTATTTTTTCAGCAGTAAGTAAAGATGAATTTATAAGACTTTCAGATTTTTTTTTAAATGATAAATACTCAAACAATAAAACAAAAGTTCATCTAAAAAAAATGTATGATTGAGCAATACAAGATAACCCAAATGTAACTGAATAATCTTTTAAAATTTATAAATTATTTAAAAAGAAAAATAGAAAACCTTATGTGATTTGTATAAGATTTTCTATTTTTTATTTTTCAATTAATGATGGTTGTGTCATTTCCTTTGGAGTTTCTACTCCAAGAATTTCACATATTGTTGTTGCTACATCAGCAATTGCAGCATCTTTTTTTCTAATTTTAATTGATTTGTCTGTTATTATAATTGGTACTGGCTGACTTGTATGTTTTTTGTTAGGTCCACCTTCTTTATCAATCATAATTTCAGCATTACCATGATCAGCTGTAATAATCATTGTAGAACCATTTTTTTCACATGCTTGATAAACTCTTTCTAATTGTTTATCTAAAGTTTTTACACCTTTAATTGCTGCTTGTAAATCACCTGTGTGCCCAACCATATCACAGTTAGCATAGTTTAAAACAATTAAGTCAAACTCTTGTGACTCTATTCTTTCAACTAATCTATCAGTAATTTCAACTGCAGACATTTCTGGTTTTAAATCATACGTTGCAACTTTAGGTGAAGCAATTAAATCTATTGAAGCACCTTTAAGTTTTATTTCCTCTTGTGTTGCTAAACCATTTTTAAAATAATCTTTTCCTCCATCAAAAAAGAAAGTAACATGAGCTATCTTTTCAGTTTCAGCAATTCTTAATTGCTTATAACCCTTTTTACTTAATCATTCTCCTAAACCATTGATTACCTCAATTGATTTAAAAGCAATATGATTTGATTTAACTGAATCTGAATATTCCATCATACATAAGAAATATATTTGATCACCTAAGAAAGTTAAATTTTTAAAGTTTGGATCACTTCACGCTTCATAATTTTTATTTGTAAATGTACTTGCCATTTGAATTGCTCTATCTGGTCTAAAGTTTATAAAAACTACTGTATCACTTTTTTTTATAAAACCATTTTCACAAGTTTTATTATAAGCTGGTAAGATACCTTCATCATCTTTTCCTAAATCATATTGAGACTGAATATATTTTGCAGGATCTGTAAATGAGTTTTCACAATTTCTATCTACTAATGATTTATACCCCTCTGCAACTCTTTCCATTCTTTTATCTCTATCCATTGAAAAGAATCTTCCTGAAATTGAACCCACTTGTCCAACTTTATACTCTTTAAATAAAGCATTTAATTGCTCTAAGTAATTTAAAGCCACAGTTGGTTTTGTATCTCTTCCATCTGTAAATAAATGAATATAAATTTCTTTAACTCCTGCCTTTGCAGCAGCTTTAAAAGTTGCAAACATATGATTCATATGTGAATGAACTCCACCATCAGAAAATAACCCCATTATATGAAAAGCACTATTTTTATCTAATGAGTTTCTAATCGCCTTTTGAATTTCATCATTTGAGTCAAATTTATTATCACTAATTGCTTTATTAATTAGTGATAATGATTCATACTTAATTCTTCCCGCTCCTAAGTGAATATGACCTACTTCAGAATTCCCCATTTGTCCTTCTGGAAGTCCAACTCATTCACCACTTGCGTGAGAACTTGCTCACGGATATTGCTTTTTAAGACTTTCTACAAACTCCATGTTTGCTTGAAAAACAGCATTACCTTTTTGTTCTTCTGCAATTCCTCATCCATCTAATATTGCCAATACTACTGGTTTTTTTGTTTTCATTTTTACTCTCCTAGTATATATTTTTTTATTGCTTTGGCCACAGCACCTTCTAAATTTGTATATTTAGATACTTCAGTTGCCTTTGCTTTAATTTCATCATGTGCATTTGCAGGAGCGATTGATAATCCTGCAAATTCAAACATTGGAACATCATTTGCACCATCACCCATTGCCAAGATTTCTTCTTTTTTAATAGAAAACTTTTTAGATAGAAATTCTAATGCATATTTTTTATTAATACCTTTTTTAGTAACTTCTCCTGCTAATGAACCCTCTGTTCAAGAAACCTCTAAACCAATTTCTCTTAATTTTTCAACATACTTTTTATTAGTATTCATTGTCAAGATTTTATGACAATCTAACATTTCCATAGTTGAATTATAAACTACAGGTTCATAGTCAAAAAAATGAGTTTCATGTTTTAAAACTTTTCCTTTTTCAATTGGCATATTAATATAACTCAATTTATCATTTACAGTATATGCTCAAAGTTCTATTTCGCTAAAGTCTTTGTCAGTTTTTAAAATTTCAAAAGCTTTAAGAGCTGTTTTTTTATCAATTGGATTTGCATCTATTGCTTTATTTTCTTTTAAATCATAAATTAATGCTCCATTAAAGGCAGCAAAAATAGCTCCATCATTTTTAAAATTAAATAACTCTAATCTATTTAATTTTGTGTGAATTGGTCTTCCAGTTACAAAAACCACTTTTATATTTTTTTCAATGGCTTGATTAATTGGTTCAACATTTTCCATTACAATATCATCTAAAGATTTAAAAGTGGTACCATCCATATCTAAAGCTAAAATTTTATAATTCATATTTATAAATTAACCTTTGTAATTTACTAATCCTAGATAAGAATCTTCAATTAATGATGCACCACCAACTAGTGCTCCATCTATATCTGCTTGCTCTAAAATTTCTTTAATATTTTCTGGTTTAACACTTCCACCATATTGAATTAAAATTTCATCTGCAACTTCTTGGTTATAAAGTCCCTTTATAATATCTCTTATTTCTTTACAAACATTTTGAGCTATTTGTGGAGTTGCAACTTTTCCAGTTCCAATTGCTCAAATTGGTTCATAAGCAATAACTACTTTTTTAGCATCTTGAGCTGATATTCCTGCAAATCCCTTAGTAATTTGATTTTTAACTCATTCAATTGTTTTACCACTTTCATAAGTTTTCAAACTTTCTCCGCAACATAAAATTGCAGTTATATTTGCTGCTAATAAGCTTTTTGCTTTATTATTTATCATTTCATCAGTTTCACCAAAAAGATCTCTTCTTTCTGAGTGACCAATAACTGCATATTTAATACCTAAATCCTGCAACATTGGAACTGATATTTCACCAGTAAATGCTCCTTCTTTTTCAAAGTAACAATTTTGAGCTGCAATTGCTATATTCTTAGCAACTTTTTGTACATCGCTTAGCATAATTGAAGGCACAGCTATACCTGCAATAATATTTTTATCTACTTTAACTTTTGAATCCACAGCTTTAATAAATTTAATTGCTTGTGAGTTTGTTTTGAACATTTTTCAGTTTCCTATAATAATTTTTTTTCTCATTTTTATATGCTCCTCTAATGATTACACTATAATTTTACACCATATTATAATGTTGCAAATTAATTAAAATAAAAAAACCCCTTAAGAGTTAACTTATTTTAATAACCTAGCAGCTTCATTGTCAATTACTACTGTTACATCTTTGTGATTTAACAAAATTGAACAAGGTCAATCTTTTGATATTGGCCCCTCTACTAAGTTTTTAACAGCTTCTGCTTTTGCTGATCCTGTTGCAATTAAAATAATTTTTTTTGCATTCATAATTGATTTCAAACCCATTGATATTGCCTGAGTTGGTACATCATTTTCATTTTCAAAAAATCTTGAATTTGCTTCAATAGTAGATTTTGTTAATTTAACTATTGAAGTTAACCCCTCAAAATCACTTCCTGGCTCATTAAAGCCAACATGACCATTAATACCTAAACCTAAAAGCTGTAAATCAATTCCACCCTTTTGAGAAATCAATTCATCATATTTTTGTGCTTCATTATTAGTTTCAATCATTCCACTTGGTACAAAAGTATTTTTTTGATCAATGTTAATATGATCGAAAAGTTTATTGTTCATAAAGTATCTATAAGATTGACTATGTTGTGAACTTAATCCTTTATATTCATCCAAATTAAAAGTTGTAACTTTACTTCAATCAATATTTAGTTCTTTTGATTTAACAATAATATTTTCATAGGTTGTAATAGGTGAACTTCCTGTTGCTAAACCTAGAACAATTTTAGAATTAGACTTAACTTCATTTAATATTAAATCACTTACAATTTTACCTGCTTCATTGTTATCACTAATTTTTATAATTTTCATAAGTATCCTTCTCCTCTTATATTCATATATTAACTAATTTTTGAAATTAATTTATTTCAAAAATCAAAATAATTATATAACCCTTCTGTGGCTTCTAATTTAAGACCTAATCTTGGAATCATTCTTTGTAATAATACATAGGTAAGCAATCTATTTTTTCCTCTAAATAAGTACTTTTTATTTTTAATAGAAATTATGACCCCAAATGTTTCAATCGAAACATCTAAAATTGAAGAAAATTCAATTGTTTTAAGAACATTTTGATTACTATCAGTTAGAAAAATATTTTGATTTGAAAAATAACAATCATAAGTTCCCATTAATTGAATCTTTTTTTCAGCAACTTCTGGATTATAGTTGTGGATATTTACACTAGTTTGAATTAAATTTATTCTTTCTTTCTTTTCTAGTTGAAATCTAACTGGAAATTGTTTTAGGGGCCTTCAAGAGTTAAAAACCAATTCTTCCATATCTCTAATAAATCTTTCTTCTTTAGAATTTAAAGTTAGTTCTAATTTTTTTATATTTCTTTTTAGTTTCCCAATAAAACCTTCTGAAAGTTTAAAGTTGGCATTTATTCACCTTCAAAGAATTCAATGTTTAAAATAAGTAAATGTATTTTTATCATTTATTTTCTTTTCAACTCTTTTAATATATCACTTTGATTTTCTAGAAAGATTATTCTCATCAAAATACTTAATAAAACCTGATCTTTTTAGATAATAGCTTATATCTCCATTTACTCTTAAAAACATTTTCTACCACCTTTTATTTAAAAAATTATTTATACTCATTTTTATTTTAAAGAAATTATTCCAATTCTTTTAAAATTGCTACATTATTCATATATTATTATAATGTAAAAAGATTAAGGAGCAAAACAAATGAAAACTATAGTAATTGGAACTAATCATGCTGGAACAACAGCAGTTAGAACTTTAAGAAGATTAGATAAAAACATGGAAATTACAACTTATGATCAAAATGATAACATATCATTTTTAGGTTGTGGAATCGCTTTATGAGTTAGAGGAGAAGTAAAAGACCCAAATGGTTTATTTTATGCTTCACCTGAAATTCTAGAAAGTGAAAACATAAATGTTAAAATGCAACATCAATGAATTGGATTGGATGCAAAGAAAAAAACAATTAGAGTAAAAAACTTAAAAACAGGAGAAGAATTTGATGATAATTACGACAAATTAGTAATAGCATCAGGTACATGACCAATATTCCCTCCAATTGAAGGAATTGATTTAGAAGGTGTTCAAATTTGTAAGAATTTCCACCATGCCAAAGTTATTAAGGCTGCTAATGATAATCCTGCAATTAAAAAAGTTGCTGTTGTTGGAGCTGGATACATTGGAGTTGAATTAGTAGATGCTTTTGTTGCAAACAAGAAAAAAGTATCATTAATCGATATTGCAGATAGAATTATGCCAGTTTATTATGATAGTGAATTTACTGGATTAGTAGAAGAAACAATGAAGGAAAAAGGAGTTAATTTAGCTCTTGGACAAAAAGTTGTTAAATTTGAAGGAAAAAACGGAAAAGTAACTAAAGTTATTACAGACAAAGGTGAAATTGCAGTTGATTATGTAGTATTCTCTGTTGGAGTTATTCCTCAAACACAATTATTAAAAGGTGTAATTGATCTTGATGAAAGAGGAGCAATTAAAACAAACGAATTTATGCAATCTTCTAACAAAGATATTTATGCAGTTGGTGACTGTGCTCAAGTTTACAACTGTTCAATGAAAAAAGATACTCAAATCGCATTAGCAACTACTGCTGTAAGAACTGGTATCTTAGCTGCTGCTAACATTATCAAAGGAAATAAATTGAAAAGTCCAGGATTCACTGGAGCAAATGGAATTGAAGTATTTGGATGAAAAATGGCTTCAGTTGGTATTTCTATGGAAGCATGTAAACGCTTTGGGCTTGATGTAGAAGAAGTTATGTTTAAAGATTCTGATAGACCTGAATTTATGTCAACTTATAAAGACGTATGAATTAAAATTATTTGAGAGAAAAAATCAAGAAGAATTATTGGGGCACAAGTTGCTTCTGTAAATAACCATACAGAAGTTATGTATATGTTTGCTTTAGGAATTCAAAAAGGACTTACAATTGATGAATTACCATTAGTTGATATCTTCTTCTTGCCTCACTTTAATAAACCATATAACTTTATAACATTAGCTAGTTTAGAAGTTTTAGGATTAAATTATTTCAAAAAATAATTTATAAATAGTAAAAAAAATGGAATTTAAATTCCATTTTTTTTACTTCTATTTTAATCCTATAACTATACCATTTTGCAAATCAATATCTTTTGAGTTTGGATTTTTATTTAGTCCAGGCATACTCATAACATTATTGGTATAAACGAGAATAAATTTAGCTCCACTATTTACAATTACATCCTCAACAATAATTTTATAATTTTTTAGTTTACCATCATTTCCATCAATTGAATTTGCTGATTTAACCATACATACTGGAAGATTTTTATATACTGTTTTATTAATAAATTTTATTTTTTCTTGAGCTTTTTTGCTAATTTCAAAGTCATTCAAATAATAAAAGCTATTAATTATTTTCTTTATTTTCTCTTCAATCTTTTCTTTCTCTTTAATTAAGTTTTTAAAATTTTGTTTGATATCACAAATTTCAACTACTTTTTTAGCCAAGGCTTCAGCACCTGCTGCTCCTTTAATATAAGCTTCATTCATTTCTCATAAATAGTTATTATCATCTAATCAACTTTTTAATTGCTCTAATTGCTCTAAACTATCATTTTCAATAAAGTTTATTGCAACAATTAAATTTAAATTATATTGGCTAACATGCTTTAAGTGTTTCTCTAAATGATCAAAATTATTTTCAAAATCTTTATGTAAATTTAGTGCTCTTAAAGTCACAACCATTACTGTACAATCTGGAATTAAATCATTATCTTGATTTACCACATTGATGTACTTTTCAAATCCTAAATCACTACCAAACCCCGATTCAACAATGCAATAATCTCCTAAGTTTAATGCTAAATTTGTTGAAATAATTGAGTTTGTTCCTGTAGCAATATTTGCAAATGGACCACAATGAATTAAGGCTGGAGTATCATATTTTGTTAAAACTAAATTTGGTTTAATTGCATTTTTTAAAATAGCCATTAAAGATCCTGTAATTTTTAATTGCTTTAAAAATATCTCTTTTCCTTTTAAATCATAGGCAATTAGAGAATTATCTAATCTAATTCTTAAATCTTCTAAACTTTTAGATAAGCTTAAAATTGTCATCATATTACTTGCTGCAGTTATTGTAAATTGTTCTTTTCTAGAGACTTTACTACTTATTTTAATATCAACATTTCTTAGAGCTCTATCGTTTAAATCCAAACATCTTTTTCATATAACTTGATTTGGATCAATTTTAATATCACTATTTCAATAAATTTCAGAGTCAATTTGTGCTGAGATTAAATTATTAGCTGTAGTAATAGCGTGAATATCTCCAGTAAAGTGCAAGTTAATTTCATCCATTGGAATAACTTCACTTTCTCCTCCACCAGTCGCAGTCCCTTTTCTACCAAATACTGGTCCTAAACTAGGTTCTCTAAGAGCTAAAATTACATTTTTACCAATATGATTCATTCCATCAGCTAAACCAATTGCAGTAGTTGTTTTACCTTCTCCTGCTGGAGTAGGATTTATTGAAGTCATTAATATTAACTTACCCTTTTTATTATTCATATATTTTTCATAGTTAATTTTTACAATATTTTTGCCATAAAAATCAAAATCTTTTTGATCAATTTTTAGCTTATTTAATACTTTTAAGATTTTTTCCATTATAATCACCTTTAGAATGTTTCTTAGAAAGGATTTAAGTCATGAATAAAATAATAGATGGTAAATTTTATGCTCAGGAATTAAATACTCGTCTCAAAAATAGTATAGAGCAAATAAATGGAAAAAGAAAACCAAAATTAACAATAATTCAAATTGGCGATAATTTTGCAAGTAATAAGTACATAAAAAATAAATTGAATGCTTGTCAAAAAGTAGGAATTATTGGAGAGTTAAAAAAGTATCAGGAAAATATTAAACAAAGTGAAATAATTAGAGAAATTGAAAAATTAAATGAAGATTTAACTGTTGATGGGATAATTGTGCAACTTCCATTGCCATCACATATTAATGAAAAGGAAATTACAGATACAATTTCTCCTTTAAAAGATGCTGATGGCTTTACTCCTATAAATTTAGGAAATGTAATGTTAAATAAATCAAATATTTACCCTGCAACACCTTATGGAATTATAAAGTTACTAGAGTGAAAAGAAATCAATTTAATTGGAGCAAATATTGTAATAATTGGAAGAAGCAATATTGTAGGAAAGCCTCTTGCTAATATGCTTATTAATAAATCAGCTACAGTTACAGTTTGCAATACTAAAACAAAAGATTTAAAAAGCATTTGCAAAAATGCAGATGTTCTAATTAGTGCTGCTGGTGCTGCAAATTTAGTTACTAAGGATTTTGTAAATGATAAAATGACAATAATTGATGTAGGTGCTAATTTTGTGGATGGCAAGTATTGTGGAGATGTGAAATTTGATGAGGTATTTGAAATTGTTAAATATATTACACCTGTTCCAGGTGGCGTTGGTCCTATGACTATATCTTGTTTATTAGAAAATACATTTAATCTTTATAATAAAAAGGAGAACAATTAGTTCTCCTTTTTATTATTTTTTAATAAAGAATTTGTTATTAATAAAACTGAAGCAATAACTACAAAAGAAGACATAAGTAAAATCATCCCTAATATAGAAGCCTTAGTTAATAAAATAATCATAAAAAATATACTAGCAATAATTAATGAAAAGAAAGCATTTCCCATAACATGATCAATAATCATAGCTAATGAAAACTCTTCATCAGTGACAATGCTTTTAAATCTTTTGGCTTTAGTTTTCTCAATTAAAGCATAAGCAGTTCCAAATATAAACATTAGAATAATTAATAAAGAGTAATAAACATTATTTATACTTGAGAAATTGACATAAATACTTGTTATTAAAAAACTTATAAACCCAATAACAGATACGATAGTCAATAGCATTGCTATTCTATTTACATTATTATTTTTAAATTTAATTGTTCCAAAAATTGCTTGAGCTAAATATTTTGAAATAAATCCAAAGATTAAAAATAATAACAATGATGTATTTTTTATTTCAGTGTTTATAATAATTTTATTATTTTCAAAACTTAGAAAAAAGAACAATACTAAGGATCAATCTAGAAACTTAAAAAATCCTATAAAATAATTTTGAATAAATATCTCAGTAAAAAATTTTTTATTACTTTTTAATGTTTTAAAAGAATCCTTATTAATATTTAACACATTTCCCTCAGACATAATATTTGCATTAAATAAGAATAAACTAATAAGAATAATCATTACTGCTATAAATAAGAATAATATATATAAACTTTTTGAGTAATAATCTATTAGAAAAGGTATTGGTAGTAATAAAAAACCAAAAATAGAATTATATTTAGAGGTTTTATTTTTTAATCCATTCCTTCTTTCAAAACTTTTTATAATCTCAATATTTATTGGTAACAACCCCGCCACAAAAATTCCGAACATAGTTAATCCAGTAAATAATAATGAATTAGCTAGAGCAAAATTATTTGTTTCAAATGAACTAAATGTAAATACCAAAGCAAACAATAATCCAATTGAGTTAATTTTTAAAATATTTAAATTGCCAATTTTTTTAGCTAATTTAATTCACGATGGAGTTATAAATAACATCATTATAGGAACAATTATTATTGCTGCCAAATAATTAATATCATTGAATTTCGTTACCATTTTATATGGAACAAAACTAAAATAACTTATTAAAATCATCATTGAAATAATCATAGATGCCATTTGAATATTATAATTTATTTTTTTATTTGAAATCTTCAAAATGTTATTCTCACTTTCTTCAATATATTTTTTAAATGAAATATTATATATAGATGAATATCTTCCTTCAATTTTTAAAAATAGATTTTGAAATCTTTTTAATAAGAAAGGTGTTATTACACAGTACATAAAAAATATTATATAGGCCTCATGTAAATGTGTTAAATATAATGAATAACCTTCAGTCTTACCATACGTGAAAATTGATACTAGCAAATATAAGGATGTAATCATTAAAGCAAATACTGGTGCAATTATATAAACTACAATTTTGTTTTTTAATAAAAAATGTCTAAATAAAATTATAGTTATATTAAAAAATAAGTAAATTGCAATTGTACAAATGCTTAAAATAATATCTATTGGCATTAATAAACTTAATAGTGATATTCCAATTGTTGATAAAATTGAAATATTAGCTTTCAAAAACAATGCCGTTAGTAGAATAATTAAAAGTGTTAAGTCTACACCTGGTAAAGGTGAAAAAATTAGTTTTAAACACATTGCTAATGAAATCATCATAGCACTCGAAGTAAGATCTAAAATCTTATTACTGACATTTTTATTCATTTTCTATATCCTCTCTTTTATAAATTTATAAAAGAGGAAACGAAAAGAAGTTCACCATACTCTTAAGTAAAAAGCTCATAATTATTTCCTTCTATCTTATTTTAAAATTAAACTCTCCATTTTCATTATCAAATATAACACCATCTCCATTCATTGAAAGTCTATCATTATAGATTTGAATTTCAACTTCTGAATGTGGTTGTTCAAAATAATCACAATTTTTATATCTATCTGTTATTTTTATTACTCTTTGATTTTTACTACCAATAAGTCTTCTATTCTTATCTAAAAGCTTCATAATAAATGGTCCATCAATTAAAATATCTATATTTTTTAAAATATCATTATGTTCTTCTAACATTTGTTCATAAATATATCCTGTAAAACAAATTACTGATAAATTATTTTTTTGACTTCAAATAACAAGTTCCTTTAAGCCATCCGGTTGTAAAAAAGGTTCGCCTCCAATTAGAGTGATACCTTCAATATTAAATAAAGTCTTTGCCTCTAAGATTTTCTCATAAATAAACTCATTTGGCATAAACATCTTTTTTTCTAAACCTAATAATTCCTGATTAGAACATCCATTGCAACCAATAGTGCAACCTTGAAATCAAATAACAAACCTAATTCCTGGTCCTTCAATTTCACTATTCATAAGAAATTTTCCAATATTTAAATTAGCCATTAATATTAAATATTATTTTTCCTTCATTTGTTGAAGTTAAAATTTTAGTTCCAGTTCTTATGTTTTTTAAATTCTGAAATATAAATTCTGAAAGTGGATCTACTAAATTAGTTTCAAGAGAGTTTAAAACATCTCTTCCACCTCTTCTTTCATCAGCATTTTTTAATATAATTTCAATTAAAGTTCTATCAGTTAAATCAATATGCAATTCAGCTTTATACTTTTCATAAATTGCAATTTGGATTGGTTTTACTTTTTGACGTATTATTTTTGCTTTTAAATTTAAATCCTTTATAAAATTGAAAGGAACTATATTATTTCCAAACCTTCCTAAAAGTTCAGGTCTATTTAACTCATTTGTAAAATGATTTTGAACTTTTTTTATAAATTGATTATGAACTTCGCTTGCACTTTGATTGGGATCAACTTCTGCTGCTCCTATATTTGAAGTAAATATTATAAAAGACTCACTAAAACTAACTGTTTGACCAGTATTATCTGTTAATCTTCCATCTTCAAGAATTTGTAAAAATTTATCAAATATTTTTGGACTTGCCTTTTCAATCTCATCAAATAAAATTACACTAAATGGCTTTTCCTTTACTGAATTTGTCAGTTGTCCTCCACCCTCAAAACCTACATATCCAGGAGGTGCTCCAATTAGTTTCTGATCAGCATTTTCTTGTCCATACTCTGACATATCAAACCTTATAAGGTTTGCCTCATCATTAAATAAAAAAGTCGTAATAGCTTTTGCAAGTTCTGTTTTTCCAGTTCCAGTTGGACCTACAAAAAATAAAGTTCCTTTTGGTTTACTTCTTTTTGAAGAAAAAGTTATCCCAGTAAGCCCAGTATAAGCCTTATAAATTACTTTTGCTACTTTTGCAACAGCCTCATCTTGTCCAATAACTTTTGAAGAAAGTTCTTGTTTTATTGTCAACATTTTTTCATAGCTTAATTCTTCTCATGGAGAAGTCTTTTCTCCATAATTATATATATTAAACATTTTATTAAAAGTAATTGGCGTTGCAAAATTACAACTAAACTTTGCAAAATGAGATAATTCTTTAAGTGTTCAACCCTCTGTTGCATCAACTATATTTTCAAACTCTGTTGAAATATCTGTAACTTGAATTCTCAATTTAATTGTAGATAAAAATTGCTTTCTTTCATCTCTACTTGGTTTTGGTAATGTTGAAATAATAATTTCAGGATTATCTAAGTATAAACTAGGTGGTAATTGATTTATTTTCTTAGTTAAAAAAACAATACAGTTTGTTAGTTCATCAATTCTTGAAATTGAGAATTTAGATTCTTTTAATGTCTTTGAAAATTCTGTTAAAACAGCTCTATCATCAACATCTAATCCTTGGTCACTAAAAACAAAATTAGTATAATCTGCTACAAAACCAATTTTTCTTTCATCTTCTCTATTAATATTTTTATTTAAAAGAGTAAAGAAATCAATTGGTTTTTTTAGAACTAAATGATCTTTAAAATCACTTTTATCAATATCACCATTGAATAACTCATCAAATTCATTACCAATAAATTCTCCACTACTTGATTTAATTGAAGAACTAGTAATTAGGCTAGTTATTTTTTTTCCTTTTAGCCCAGAATTTTGGTCAAAAATAAATTTATCAGAGTATTTTTTTTGATCAAAAATACTAAAAATTATATCGTGGATATTTACATATTTACCCTCGAATTCATAAATATCATCTATATTCCCCTCAATTATAATTGCCTTTTTAATACCTATTAAATTTTTTAATTGGTTTAATTCTCTCTTTACACTCATAAATTCACCTACTTACTTGAGTTCTTATTTTTTTTGTTATTTATATTTTGCTTGTTTTTCACAATATATTTTGGTTCTCTATACTGCTTATTAAATTCTTTACTTGAATGTAAGTTAAATTCTTTAAGCTTATTTAAAAAAGCCTGAGCATCAGCATCATGCTCATGACCTTCAAACCCTTCTCAATTATAAACAAAACTTCCATCTAATTTTACAACAAAGTCTGCTGTTTCACCAGTCAGTTTTTCACCATGAATAAGAATTAGATTTTTTTCTTTTATTTTTCTTATATTTTCTTCTTTTACTATATAGCCAACTTCTCTTATTGACTTCACAATTTTTATTACATTATCTTTTCTAATAGCTTCTTGTTCAGCCAATTTTGATGAGCTTATAAAATAGTCTTTTATATCTTTTTGATAATTTTTTGTTTCTTTTAAAGAAATTAATTTATTAGCTTGCTCTTTAATAGCAGTTAATACATCTGAATCCTCTTTATATAATTGAATTGAGTTTTCAACTATTTCCTTACTCATTACTTTATTAGAAGTTTTAAACTGCTTTATTTCTTCAGTTATTAAATTAATAATTTCTTCAGGTTTTTTATTAATCAATCTATGTTGACTTTTTTCAAACATTTCTTTAATGTAAAGTTTATCTTTTTCATTTTTATATTTACTAATTAATTCATTTTTAAAACTTATTAAATCCCTAAAATTATCTTTAGTAAATACTTTTAAAATATTCTCTTGTTCTTTTATTAATACATCTCTTTTTAAACTAACCACCTGAGCTTTAAACTCAGCTAACGTATCACGTTTTCTCTCTGCATATCTTTGAATTTCATGATAAGTTTCAATTGCAATATGTGTATTTTGAGAAAGCTCTATTTCATAAGTATTTCTTGCTAAATCTTTTTCTTCCTTTTTTAATTCGTCCAACAATTTTTCAATTTCTTTTTTATAGAATCCTGAATTATCAATTTGCTCACAATGTGATATTAATTCAATAATATATTCAATTAATACATCAATATCTTTTTTGATAAATGAAAACTGTTTTTCACAATTAATTAAAATTTCTTCAGCTGACATACTCATGCTTATTTTCCTCCAAACATATTAGTATACTTTGATAAATCAGTTTGTGTATATTTTCTTTCTTTTCCAAAAATAATATTTAAGGCTTTTTTATAATAATTATCATTATTTTTTAAAATCTTATCTACAATTTCAGGCTTATTTAAAACATTTTTAACTCATACTAATTTTAACTCAATTGGCATATTATATATTTTTTTATCTATAAATTCATTTATATCATTTTCTATCTTATTTATATAATTTCCAGCCATAATTTTAACTTTATAATCTATTATTTCTTCTGTTTTTTGAAGAAACTGTTCACTTTTATATTTGTAATAATATCTATAGAAATCTGTTAACGAGTCAGATAAATTTAAAAGATACTGATCAAAATTTTCAATATCTAATGAGTTACCAACCAACTCTATAATAGAATCCAATAAAAATTTATAATTCTCTTCTACAAATTTATAGTTAGAAATATATAATTCCTTAGTTATTTTTCCAATAATATTTAAAGTTTGAGCATGTTGAGCTCATACATCAGAGTTATACTTATTATCAACAAACATCTCTGCTCTATTATTTGTTTTAAAATATTTTGTTAATACACCTAAAGAATCTCTAACATTATATTTTCAACCATCAATTGAGTTTTTTTCTAAATAACTATTAATTCTATAAATATTTTCAATTGTACTTTGCATATTTATTTTGTCAAATATATCTAATATATTTTTTGTATCAATAAATTGATAATTTTCTAATATATCAAATAATTCATCATCTGTTCTTTCATTGGATATTTTTATAATTAAATTTTTTGCAACTCTTTCTAATATTAGAGATAATTTTCTATAGGTTTTTTCTGCTAAATATTGTTTCATAGCATTATAATTTTGCCCAAAGTCAACTGTCTTAAGTAAAAATTCTTCAAGAATTGCAGAGACTTTTTCTTCTAAACCAAGACGCTCCAAAATTAAGTATATATTCATTGATATATCATACTTTTTATTTATAAGTGAATCTTCAAATTTTTCTAAAGCATTATCTATACTTGATATAAATAGATTTGCTAAATCAAGAGGTTCGGTTGGGTTTTTATACTTATAAATAACAGGAATATTTATATTAATAGACTCAAAAGATTTATTTGCCAATAAAAAACTATTTGATATATTTTTAGAATCCAAATAGACAAAAGAATTATTTTGTAAAATTTCATTGTCAATATGGCCAACATAAAAAATTAGCTTATTATCTATTACACTTATTGTTTTTGTATTTCTTTTGGAATTATAGAAAATAATTATTTCAATGTTTTTGGCTAACTCTTTACTCTTTATAATCTCATCATCTGATTTTATAAATTGATCATTTATTAACATTAAATTATAACTTGTTTTAATATTTAAATTTGAAAATAAGTCTGGGTTAGACATAAAGTCATTCTTATTTTTTATATGTAACTCTGGCATAAATAATTTTTTTATTTTTTCATCATACTTACTTAAGATACTTTTTAAAATATCCAATGCCATATTAGGATTGAATCTCAAATAGTCATCAAAAAAATTACTTTCAGTTTTAATTTTATAAGTCCCATTATCAAATAACTCAATTCAAGCTTCTATGGCTGCTGTATCATTTTGAATATACTTTTCAAAGTTACTAACATCATTTATTGATTCTTGCCCCTCATTTATAACATCCCTTAAAAAAGAATTATCTCCAAAAATGTCAGGATTTTGATTTATAAATTCAGAACATGAATTATAAAGTCACTCATTATTTGAGAACTCTTTTTTATCTATTGTTGTAGAAAGTTTGTGAGTAAACTTAACATCGTTTACTCTTTTTTTTCAATTAATTTCCTTAATAACTTCCTTATTCTTATAAACAGGATCTATATAAAATTTTATATCTTGAAATTTATTATCTTGAGAAATTGTGTAAGTTCCCTTTTTAAACTCTTCTTTTAATTTTAAGTCAATTGAAAAATTATTAATTGGTGTATTCATATTTAATAGTCCCACACCAACTTTATTTTGACCAATTTCTATTACTTTAAAATTTATTAACTCTCTTAAGGCTCTCTCAAAAAGAATTCTATTTTTTATATTAAAATCTTCTTCCAAAATATCATTAATATTTTTATTTTTATTTGGATGCTCTATTATAATTAATAAAATTAAAAATTCCATAAATGTAGGTTTTCTTATTTCAGAATACTTTATTTTTAATGGTATATAAAATTTTTCATATTGAATTTCAATTTTATTAAATATCATTTTTCTAATCCTCCATTATTTCATTAGGTTTAAGTAAACAACCTTCAAAATCAAGTTTTGATATTATATCAGCATAAACTTGATAACTATTTGAAACACTTGGGTCATCAATAGTTGGTATCTTAACAGTTATATCATTTACTGCTCTTTGAGCTCCTATTATTATTAATAATTCTCTTGCTCTTGAAAAAGCTACATTTATTCTTTCATATTTTTTTAGAAAGTCTCTTCCAGATTTAGTTGATAACTTTTCTGGATTTCTTACTAAGTTTACTAAAACATAATCTGCTTCTTTTCCTTGAAAATCATCAACTGTATTAATTACTATATTTATATTTTTAAAGTTAGCAATATTGATCTCTCTTTTTAGTTTATTTACATGTAGTCCATAAAAACTAATTACAGCAACACTTGGTTTTATTTTTTGTTTTTTCTCTAAAACTGCTTTATCAATTTTAATTAATAATTGCTTTGTTAATTTTATTTCTAAATCGTTAAATAAACTAGTTGAGAAATCTTCACTTTGTTCATAACTAATTTCATTTTTTACATTATATGTAGAATCAACTCAATAAGAAGAATTCCTTGAGTTAATTATTTCTTTATTAAAATGATTAATAATTTTTAAGTCATGTCTTTTTTGCTCGCTTACTTGTGACTCAACTTTTAATTGTCCATCATAAAATTTATTTACAATTTCCATTATCTGTTCATGACTTCTATACTGAGTTTTAAGAATAGTAGTTATATTTTTATTTTTGGCAGATATAAGTTTCTTAAAAGCAGAATCATCTAATAATTCATACATCAAATTATAATTGTAATCTTTATTAAAATGTTTATTAACATCTTCAACATCATTTGGTTGTAATTTTAATATTGGTGGTAATTGTCTGTAATCACCTACTAATATTAAAGCTTTACCATAGATTAAAGGCATTAAGATTTCCAATATAGTAGCCTTTGAAGCTTCGTCAATTATAACCACATCAACATCCATGTTTCTTAAATTTAATTCTTCCAACCCTAATTTATTGGCAAAGTTATCTTTTGTAAATTTAAATAAATTTGTAGATGTTAGCGTCATTGAATATACGTTAACTAAATTATCCAAAATAGTTTTTATGTATTTTTGACTATCTTTAAAAGTTTGACCTGTAAAATTTTTTGAAGCAAGTTCTTCATTAAAATTATTTGTTATTTTATAATTGTCATTTAAATATTTTATAATTGAATAATACATTTCTGAAAAGTTTTCTTTTCTTACTCTACCTTGTTTCAATTTTTTTTCTAAATTTTTTAATTCAGATTTTACTTGTTCTTCTAAATCAATATCAGTTAGGCCAAGGTCTAATGAAAATTTATCATTAACTACTTTTATTAATTCTCTAAGCTCCCTAGCACTTGAACCTGCATTTTCAGCCAAATTATTTTTTGTAACTATTAATTGATTTTTTTCAATTTCAAATTTATCTAAATCAAAATCTGAGAATACCTCATTCTCTTTATTTTGTAATCTTAATTCTATTTCTACTTTTAAATTTCTTAGGCTAACCAAAAAAGTTTCAAATATTTTATTTAATTCATTAACTTTAATATCAGTTCTTAAAATTTGCTCCAGACCTTCAATTCTGCTTTCTTCTTTTTCAGCCAAATCAAAATCAGCATTTCTTTTGTACTTGTTTAAAATTAATTTTGATTTTTTAATTCCTAAAAAAGATTCATTTTTATAATAAACTTCATTGACAATTTCTTTTATTAATAAGTAAGGATTTAAAAAATCTTTTGGGTCAAAATTTAAATTTATATAAACAAAATTATTTAATTCAAATTTAATTGAATTTTCATAACAATTAATTATTCTCTCGCCCACATTAATTAAGGCATCAAATTCTTTTGTCGATATAGTTTCAATTAAATTTATTACATTTATTAATTCCTCTTTTAATAAATTTTTTGATCTAACCTTTTCCAAATTTTTTTCTTTAAAGGCTGTTATTTGACTATTTAAATCATCTATTTTTTCTTGAATACTTCTAACTTGATTATTATTTTGATAAAAACTTTTATTCGCGTTTATTAATCTTTCTAATTCATTCTTATAATTATTAAACTCATTTATTAAATTTTCATCATTGTTCATATCATCAAAAGCTCTTTTTCCAATAGCCTTATAATAATTGTAAAGAACTCTATCAGGTGAATAACCATTTGAAGATTGTGATTTTATATTTAATTGATTTGTTAATCTTATTTTATTAAGATTGGGGTCAATTGGTAGTCTATCCACAACATTTTTAATAGCTTCATGATTCTGACTTGAAATAAGAACCTTTCTATTCATTTTTGCTAATTGAGTTATTATTTCACTAATTACTTGAGTTTTTCCAGTTCCAGGAGGTCCTTGCAAAATAAAAATATCTTTTGTATTAACAGCTTTTCTTACTGCATCCTTTTGTTCAGAATTTAAAATAAAATTAAAGTCTGTATCTTCTATTTTAATATCATTTGACACTTCTGATAATTCTACTAGCTTTGTATTAAATAGATAATTTATTAAATAAGGGTTTTTTGTATTTCCCTCTGATACTTTTTTTATTACTTGCTTAGATCTTTCAATCAGAACATCTTCACCAATTCCAGTATATGCAATGTATCCTGAACTTAAAGATTCTAAATTATTATTTGAAAATATTGACTCATCAAAATCTTGTTCAATTTCAAAGTTTATTTTTTTTACTTTTCATTGTTGCATCTCTTTTGGATTATTTTTCATTAATATATCAAATTCATTTTTTTCTCCAAGAAAAATATTTTTGCTATTTTTCATTCAATAATTTGCAAAGCTTATTTCTTCATCTGAAACACCTAACATATTTGATACTTGCAATATATTTTTAATTTCATTAATTTTATCAAGATCAAAATCAAAAATTTCATGAATATTTTTAATAAGCTCATGGGTAGTTAAAATATTTTTATTCATTTTTATTGGTACAAGAGATAAGTCTTTTGTTTTTTTAATTCTATTAATTTTTTCTAATTCATCAGTTAAAAGATCCAAAGTAACTACATAAGAAATTTGATATGGAATTCTTTTATTTTTTAAATAAGATTCTGAATTTACTAATAAATATTTATATGCTCTAGTTTTAAATTCTTTAATCTCATACTCAAATAAGTTAAAGTCAAAATAAATTTTATCTATTCTCATTACCTTTTGATAGTTTAAACCCAAATAAGGTAAAGATTTTTTTCTATCTAGTTTTAATAAATCATCACTAAATTCTAAATAGTTTAATCATTTATCTTTTTCCTCTTCAAATGTAGATAGTAATTTTCCTATTTCAGAAAGATTAGAAGAATTTAAAACATTTCTTCTAATTAACTCTTCATCTTTAATTTGACCTTGATTTCTAATTATTAGAATTTGTGATTCTTGTATTATTGTTTCAAACTCCTGAGCTACTGGTTTTAATCTTGTCATAAAAATAGAACTTATAATAAGAGAAGCATTCATAGTATCAATGTTTACATAAAATCCAAGATAAGTTCCTTCAGGTAACAGACTTTGATTTTTTGAGTCTAACTCAATTCTTATAATTCCATTATAAGAAGATTTATTCTTATCTTTTTTAGAGAATTGTCTAGTTTTGTTGTCTAAAAGACAAATAAATGATTTTTTAGCAAGAGAGCTTCTCAAAAAGTTTTGAAACTCGACACAAGTATTTATACCCCTAATATCTAATTGCTCTATTATTTGATCTAAACTAGACGGATTTTCCTTAAATTGAACATTTTGTAAAAAAGAGAAGTCTAATATTATTTCTTTAACTGCATTATTCTCAATAATATTTGACATAAATTAGCCCTCACTTTTGTCTTAAATTATTATAACATTTTTAGTTAATTAAAAAATATCAACCAAAAGGCTGATATTAGAATGTACTGTTCCTTTTTTTCGGACACCTATATTTTATAACTAACTCTATTATTATAAAAATATTGATACATTTTCAAATTATAAATATATTCATTTACAACATTGTATTTATAACCTTCCTTGATCGCTTCTCTTTTAAGAGTACTTCAAAAACCTTCAATATATCCATTGTCCGTTGATCTACCAATTCTAGACATACTTAAGCCAAAATCAAATCACATTGTAGCTAAGCGATATTGATAAGATTTAAATTCTGAGCCATTATCAGAGTGAATAATTGAGTTTGGTTTAAATGTTCCAAATTCATTAACCATATTAAAAAATGACTCTAATACTAATTTCATACCTTTAATATTTTTAGTTACCAAACCATAAACTTTTTTAGTGTTTACATGATAAAAGGCGCAAGTGTATAGTTTGCATCCTGCTATTATTTTCTCGGTAATATCAACAGAGAAAATATCTCCATAATTTTTCAAATCTGTTTGATATTTAAATAATCTAGGATACTTACCATTTTTTTCTGGAGTAACTGATTTATTCTTTTGTATTTTATAGTTATTAGGTTTTAACTTTAAAAACTTCATTAATCTTCTAGAACCATAGATTTTAACTTCATTTTTATAAACATCATTAATTCTCAAAACCAAACCTCAATTAATTGCCTTAATTTTTGGTTTACCTTTTGATAATCAATCATAGTAAGTACTTTTTGCTAAATCAATTATTCTACAAAGTCTTCTAATTGCAATATTTGGGTATTTAATTGTAAAGTTATAAACTACTTTTGATTTAAATGTATTTAACTCTCACTTATTTACTTCTTTCTATCAATCATTTCTCTTAATTCTTTAAACATTTCATCTCTTAATTTTAAGTCTTCACTCTCTCTTTTTGATTTTTTAAGCTCTCTTTTTAAATTTATAATCTCCTCATTATTGGCTTTAAAGGATTTTTTAAATCCACTTCTTCCATTTTCGTCATAAATTTTTATTCAGTTTTTCAATCTTGATTTATCAATTCTTACTGCTTTTGAATACTGTGCTAATAACAAATTAGATTTGTAAAAATTTAATACTAATTCAATTTTTTGATTGATTGAATACTTAGTCAAAATAAAACCTCTCTTCGTTCACAAATATTTTATATCAATATATAAAATATTTTTAAAATGTGTCCGAAAAAAGGTTACACTACAAGGCTGATATTAGAATTTAATCTTGATGTGGTGCAAATGGGTCAACCACTTCCAAAGTATTTGGGTTCTCTCTTTTTAATACTTTTTTATCTATTTCATAGTGATTTCCATTAGACATTCTAATTCAATCAAGTAAATCATTTGTTTCTGATATTTCTTCAAAGAAATCAATTGCAAATCATTCATAGAATTTCACTGTTGTAAAATCAGATTTTTCCTTTGCATTTTTTGTGAATTCATCTGTAATTTTTGCAAAATGTGTTCTACAACTAATGTACTCTTGCAAAATTTCTACAATGTCTTTAAAATCCTTATTCTTAATTTCTATTGAAGATATTTTATATCCTTGACCCTTATCTAAAAGGTAATTCATTATTCTTCTCTGATGTAAAAACTCATCTTGAGCTTGTACTTGAAAAAAGTGCGTAAAACCTGGATAACCAAGTTCATCACATTTTTTACTCATATTAAAACAATTTAATTGCATCTTAATATGTTCGTTAATGTAATCTTGAAGATTACTTAAAATTAATTTATCCATAAAAATCCTCCTTTAATATTTTTATTATAATCTCTTGAGATTATAAAATATGTAAATTAAGTAAAAAACTTTTAAGTTAAATTATTTAATAACAATATTGACAATTTTATCTAATACAGCTATTTCTTTTAATATTTGTTTGTTTTTAATTTGCTCTTTTATGCCATCAAGAGATTTAGCTTTCTCTATTAATTCCTCTTTTTGAGTACCTTTATCAACTTCAAAAGTTGCTCTTAACTTACCATTTATTTGAACAGCAATAGTAACAACTGAAAGAGATAATTTAGATTCATCATAACTTGGTCATGCTTCTAAACATACACTTGTTTTATTACCCAATTTTTCTCATAATTCCTCAGCTAAATGTGGAGCATAAACAGAAAGCATTTTAATAAAATTAAAAATGTATTCTTTATAAATTGGTTGAGTTTCTTTATAGACTGAATTTACAAACATCATTAATTGTGAAATTGCAGTATTGAATTTGCAATCTTCAATCATTTGAGTTGTTTTTTTAACAACATCATTATAAATGAAATCAAGATTATGATTATTTTTATCTGCTAATTTAATATTTTCAATCATTCTATATACTCTATCAAGTCATTTTCTAGCTCCGTCAAGTCCTTTATAACTTCAAGGTAAAGAAGCCTCTAATGGTCCCATAAATACCTCGTATAACCTTAAAGTATCAGCTCCATGTGACTCAATAATTTCATCAGGGTTAATTACATTACCCTTAGACTTACTCATTTTTTCACCATTATCTGCCAAAATCATTCCTTGATTTATTAATTTTTGAAATGGCTCTTTTGTTGGCACAACTCCTAAATCAAATAACACTTGATGTCAAAATCTAGCATAAAGTAAATGAAGAACTGCATGCTCTTGACCTCCAATATAAAGGTCAACTGGTAATCATTTTTTAAATAATTGCATTGCCTCTTTTGAGTTAATATCTACTAAATTATTAGGACTTGTTGTCAAAATGTAGGCCAAATAATATCAACAACTACCTGCTCATTGAGGCATTGTATTGGTTTCTCTTTTTGCTGACTTACCTTTAAAATTTATATTTAATCAATTAGACAGATTTGCCAATGGTGATTCTCCAGTTCCTGAAGGTTTAATATAATCTGTTTTAGGTAACTCTAATGGTAAATCCTTTTCATCGATTAAAGCTATTTGACCATCTTCTAAAAAGACTATTGGAAATGGTTCACCATAAAATCTTTGTCTTGAAAATAATCAATCTCTTAATTTATAGTTGATTTTTTTTTCAGCTTTTTTTATTTTTTCCAATTTATTAATTACCAAATCAATAGCTTCTACTTTCGATAAACCATTTAAAAAATCTGAGTTAATTATTTTTGACTCACCCACAAAAGCCTTTGATTCATCTTTGGTTTCTAATACAAATTTTATTGGTAGATTATACTTTACTGAGAATTTTCAATCTCTTTCATCATGACCAGGCACAGCCATTACCGCACCTGTTGCATAATCATTTAATACATAATCTGCTACCCAAACAGGTAATTCTTCTTTTGTAAAAGGATTTATAACATAACTTCCTGTAAAGATACCAGTTTTATCTTTTGAGTCATCTTGTCTTTCAATTTCAGTTTTACTTTTTGTTAAAGCAATATATTCTTGAACTTTCTTTTTATTTTCTGAAGTGGTTAATTTTAAAGTTAATTCATTTTCTGGAGCAAGAACAATATATGAAACTCCAAAAATTGTATCTGCTCTTGTTGTAAATACATTTATTTTTTCATTATTATCTTTAACATCAAATTTTATAATTGCTCCCTCAGATTTACCTATTCAGTTTTTTTGTAATTCTTTTACTGAATTTGGTCAATCTAATGCATCTAAACCTTCCAATAATCTATCAGCATATTTTGTAATTTTTAAAACTCATTGCTTCATTGGTTTTTTAACTACTTCAAATCCACCAATATCAGAAACCATTTTTCCATTCATTGAAACAACTTCTTCATTTGCAAGAACAGTTCCTAGTCCTTCACATCAATTTACACTTGCTTGTCTAATTTCAGCCAATCCCTTTTTATAAAGTTGTTGAAAGATTCATTGAGTAATTTTGTAATAATTTGGGTCACTTGTATTTACTTCTTTATTGTAATCGTAACTAAAACCCAATTTTTTTAGTTGTTTTCTAAAAGTAATAATATTTTTAGCTGTAAATTCTCGTGGATCATTTCCAGTTTTTAAAGCATATTGCTCAGCTGGCAGACCAAAGGCATCTCACCCAATTGGATGAAGTACATCGTATTGTTGCATTCTTCTCATTCTTGCAAAAACATCTGTTGCAGTATAACCTTTAGGGTGACCAACATGAAGTCCTGCTCCACTAGGATATGGAAACATATCTAAAATATAAGCCTTTTTATCTTTATTACTAGTTGTTTTATATGTGTTATTTTCTTCTCAAAACTTTTGTCATTTTTTTTCTATTGCTTTATGTGAAAATTCCATTTTATTACCTCTTTTATTAACTTTAAATATTTTACATTAAATATTAATTAGTGGTTATGTTTAATGACAACAAAAAAAACTTAAACATAAGTTTAAGTTTTCTATAGTCATTCTTTAAATATTTTTATATATAACATTTTTACAGCTTGTGCTAAAAGCATATATGCTGCAACAAAACTTAATGCAATTGGTAAGAATGATCATTTTGGTACGCCCATTTTCATACCATCACTAATTGCATCAATACTCATAAATCCATATGGCACAATTATAGCCATAGAACAAACAAAGATTGTTGACACTGTAACTTGTCATGAACCATTAGATTGAATAAATGGAATTTTTTCAGTTCTATACATTTGCATTACTGCAGTTTGTGTCATTAACCCCACAACAAATCAGCTACCATTAAATATTTCTAATCCACCTTCACTAGGTTTTTCAACTCCAGCACCTATTCCTGGATTAACAATATGATATCCATATAGTAAAACTAAGAATGTTGAGATGTCAAATATTGAACTTACAGGTCCATTTATGACTGTAAATCATATTATATTTTTTGTTTTTAATGGTCGAGGTTTATCAGTAAAATTACTATCTACTTTATCAAAAATAAATGCAAACATTACTATATCATATAATAAATTTTGAGTTAACAAATGCAATGGTTGCATTGGTGCTGACATTGTTAAGAATAAGGCAACCAGAACACTAAGAACATTACCAAAATTTGAAGCAATTGTAACTTTAATATATTTTAAAATATTGGCTAATGAAACTCTTCCTTCATGAACTGCATGACTAATCGGAAGTAATGATTCTTCCATTAAAATAATATCTGCAGCTTCTTTGGCTATATTTGATGCTTCATCAAAAGAAATTGCAACATCTGATTCTCTTAAAACCGGAGCATCATTTATTCCATCACCCATAAATCCTACAACATGTCCTTGATCTTTAAGAGTTTTTATTATTGTTGATTTATGTATCGGACTTAATTTAACAAAAACATTTCCTTTACGAACTGCTTTATGAAGTTGTTCTTCATTCATTGCTTCAATTTCTTTTCCTGTATATAATTTTTCAATTTTAAAATCTACTTTAGAACAAATAGCTCTAGTAATAATTTCATTATCACCTGTAAGAATTTTTGTTGAGATTCCTTTTTCAGCTAATTCCTTAATAATTTTCTTTGATGTTTTTTTTGGTTCGTCAAAAAATGTACCAAAACCATAAAATACTAAATCTTCTTCAATATCTTCATCTTCTAATTCATTATGTGCAATTCCAATAACTCTAAAACCATCATTATTATAATCATTAGATTTTTTCATAATTTTATCAATGTGATCTTGTTTTAATTTTACTATTTCACCATTTATATAAATACGATCACATACTTTTAAAACTTCTTCAATAGCTCCTTTTGTAAAAATTTGTTTTTCTCCATTTTTTGAAAGAATTACTGATAATATTTTTCTTTGAAAATCAAAAGGTACTTCTCACTCTTTTGAATATTCATCAAGATTTGGCATACTAATCTTTTTACTTAACAAAACTGCTTGATCAATTGGGTTTTGAAATCCTGTTTGGAAATAACTATTTAAATATAATATATGTTCAATCATTTCATTTTTTTGACTTTTTATATCAAAAACATGATCAAGATTAATTTCTCCACTTGTGATTGTTCCTGTTTTATCGGTACATAAAATATCAATAGCTCCCATATTTTGAACAGCATTTAGATTTTTTACTATAACATTCTCTTTTTTTATTTTTGAATAACCCCTAGAAAGATTTGCAGTAACAATTACTGGTAACATTTCTGGTGTTAACCCTACTGCAATTGATATTGCAAATAATGCTGCTGAAAGTCATCTTTGTTCAATTGCTGCTGGTCTTAACCCGTAAATTGAAAAAACTATTGGTGTAACTGCTAACATAAATGAAATTAGCAGCATTGTAATTTTTCAAACTCCTTTTTCAAAAGAGTTTTTACTTCTTTTTTCTGTAACTTTATCATTAATTGCAGAAAAGAAAGTTTTCTGCCCTGTTTGAATAACCAAACAAAGTGCAGAACCAGATACCACTTCGGTTCCCATATAACAAACATTTTCATACTCTAAATAATTTTCTTTATTATTTATTGTTTTCTTTTGTACTGGGAAAGATTCTCCTGTTAAAGAAGACTGATTTAAATATAAGTTATTAGATCAAATGACTTTTACGTCAGCTGGAATTAAATCCCCATTTGAAACATATATTAAGTCACCAGGAACAAGTTCTGATGTTTCAATTTGTTCACTTTCTTTAATTAATTTTATTGAATTTGCATTATCAATATCTTTAATCTCAAAGTCAACATCTCTAATAACCTTTGTCATATGTTTATTTTCAAACGTCATTTTTTTAATAACGTGAAAGGATCTAATTTCTTGAACAAAATAAATAGTTCCACTAATTATAATCATTGTTAAAACTAATAATGCTCCAACAAGATCTGATAATTCTGGATCAGTTGCATATTGATAGAAACTGAATGTATCAATTACAATCAATATTAAGTTAAATGGACTGAAAAATGCCTTAATAAAAGACAAAACATAATTAAATTTTTTCTCCTTTAGTAAATTATCTCCAAATTTATTTTTTTGAGCTTCTACCTGTTCTTCTGATAAACCAAAGTTAGAAATCTCTAATTTTTTTAAAGTTTGTTGCTGATCCAACTTAACAAACTCTGCTAGTTGATTATTATAATTGTTATTTACTTTTTTATTTTTAGTTTTCATAACATCGTTCTCCTTATTTATGAAAGCTAACTTATAATCTTATTTTGACAATACAAAAAAAAGCGATAAATTAGCATTACTTCTTATCTTGCTTTGAATAATTAAATTTCGTACCTGTTCGGAAGGAATACTCATATTTACCACCTCTCTTTAAATCTTTAATTATTATACATACATAAAATAAAAAAAGACACCTTAATGGTATCTTTAAAATCTAAATGGTCGGAATAAGTGGACTTGAACCACCGACCTCACCCTTATCAGGGGTGCGCTCTAACCAGCTGAGCTATACTCCGTAAAACAATATTAATTATAAAATATTACCTTTTAAAATTCAATAAAAAAGCATTTTTAATTAAAAATATTTCATTAAAAAAACGTCATTTAATGACGTCTATTATTCATTTAATGGTGGTTTTGGACGGAATTGAACCGCCGACACATTGAGCTTCAATCAATTGCTCTACCAACTGAGCTACAAAACCAATAATGGCGACCCCAACGGGACTCGAACCCGTGATCTCCTCCGTGACAGGGAGGCGCGATAACCAACTTCGCTATGGGGCCAAAAATGGTTGCGGGGGTAGGACTTGAACCTACGACCTTCGGGTTATGAGCCCGACGAGCTACCAACTGCTCCACCCCGCGATAAAAATGGCGGAAGATGAGGGATTCGAACCCCCGCTCGGGTTTCCCCGACTCTCGGTTTTCAAGACCGACCCCTTCAGCCAGACTTGGGTAATCTTCCGTATTTTGTTTTGCCCCATCCTGATCATTATAGAGTCATCATGAATGGTGGACCTTATTGGACTCGAACCAATGACCATCCGGTTATGAGCCGGATGCTCTAACCAACTGAGCTAAAGGTCCAAAATAATAAAAACAATAAAATATATGGTAGCGGGGAAGAGACTTGAACTCTTGACCTCCCGGGTATGAGCCGAGCGCTCTAACCAACTGAGCTACCCCGCCATATATGGTGGACCCGAACGGGATCGAACCGTCGACCCCCTGCGTGCAAGGCAGGTGCTCTCCCAGCTGAGCTACGGGCCCATATATAAAAAAATATTAAATTATAATGGTCGGGAAGACAGGATTCGAACCTGCGACCCTTCGGTCCCAAACCGAATGCTCTACCAAGCTGAGCCACTTCCCGAAGTATGAATATTTAATAATATTCATGATAATTTTCAATAATGGCGCGCCCTAAGGGACTCGAACCCCTAACCTTTTGATCCGTAGTCAAACGATCTATCCAATTGATCTAAGGGCGCATTTTTGTGTGAAAATAACCAAAAATATTATATTACAATTTGTAAGTTTTTTATCAACTTTGCATAAAATTGACAATATTTATTATAGCAAATAAAAAGATAATTTGTGTCTTTTTGCAAAAATAAATAAAATAAAAAGAAGTATTTAAACTCCTTTATTTCAATAATGGAGGTACCAGTCGGAGTCGAACCGACGATCAGGGAGTTGCAGTCCCATGCCTTAGCCTCTTGGCTATGGTACCATTACCTAAATGATTATACTAAAAAAAATAAAGGAATTACAAATATAATACCTTTGATTCTAAAAAATTATTAGCTTTAGAGATTATATTTAAAAACCTTTTTAAATTGCAAATTAATTTAATAATTTTAATGTAAAAAAAATATGCTCTAATATGCATATTTTTTTACACTTAATTAGTGTTTAGTTGAAATTATCTGATTAAATTTATCAACTAAATAATTGTCAAGTTTTTCATCAAAACTAAATGAATCTCCTTCTTGAGGTGTAAATCATTTCTCTCATTCATCACCTTTTGTCATTCCATATTCTAATATCTCTTGAAATCCAGTTGGCATTCCAGTTTCATCAACAAGAGCCTCTTGAGAATCTCTACTATAAATAAAGTTTATAAAAGCATAAGTTGCTTCTAACTCTCTATTTCCACTTGAAATAACAAGATTATCACTTCATAGATTTGTTGATTCTTTTTTAACCTCTTTATCTAAAATTTTAATATTTTTATGTGTTAAATCTTTTCTAGGTACTTCTGAGATTATTGTAAAATCAAAATTATTTGATTGAACCTCTTCTCAATTAACTACTAAGTTATCTTCTTCAACTTCACTTTCATAGTCATCTTGAGTTGCATAGATTAGATCTCCATTATACATTACTGCAATATCAAAATCTTTATCATGAACTTTATCTTGAAGTTGATCTCCATACAATCCTACATTTCTATAGTTTACAAGATTTTTAATTTCATTTGACACATTATCAATTTGCTGCTGTTTACTTAATGCTACATTATTAACTGTAAGACCATCTTTTGCCTCAACATTTCCATATAGCTTTTCAAAACCATACATAAATACATTTTTAGGGTCTTCATTTAATGCAAGATTAAATCCAGCTTCTGCTCCTTTTCATAAGATGTCCCATGATAATTTATTAGGATCAATCTCATAAAACATGCTTTTTTGATTTGTTTGTTCTGTAAATATATTTTGTTCCTTTAAGAAATTTACTAATTTTGTATTTTCCTTAAATTGACCATTCACCATATCACCTAAGTTAAATACAATTCTAACATCTCCTCAAAATCAAGGAATTGAATAATCTAATAAGTTAGAAGAAATATCATCAGCATCTTTGAATTTGTGATTTTCATGAGCGTCTAAAATATTGCAATTATAGTGTAATATTTCTTTCTCTATTTCTTCTTCTTGAAACAAAGCATCATTGCAAACTTTAGAGCTAGGATTTTCAATTGGATTTTCAATAGTTTCAACTTTATCTCAATCAATTTTTTGTAAGGCACCTTCTGTAGCTAATTTTTCAACCATGTAATCACTGGGCACCATTATGTCATAATTAAATGTGTATGTTTTATTATATAGAGACTCATTTGAATCATATTGTTGATAGTTAACTTTATATCCTGTTTCTTTTTCAAACTTAGTAATTAAATTAACATCAATATAACTTCCTCAATTTCCAATTACTAAATCATAAATATTATTCATTACATATGCTGTTGTTAATAATGAAAATGAGATTAATAGAGCTGAACCCATAGTAAGTTGTTTTCAGTTTCTTTTAATTCATCTATTTGACTTAGGAACATAAGTTTCTTCTAATACATCAGGAAAATACTTATCTTTTTTAGCTTTAACATAATTATTAACTTTTTTTAATTTTTCCTCTTTTAAATCTAACTTAGAATTAATTGAATCAGTTGCTTCTTTAAGTTTTTCTTCTCTAATTTTTTGTAATTCAGCTAACTTAGATGAGTAGTTTTCATCATCTTTATTTAATAAATTAATTTGTTTATCTATAGAATCCACAAGTGAGATTTTTCTAAATACTTTTTCTTTAATTAATTTTAATTGCTCATATTTTTTTCTTGATTTTTCTTCATTCTCTTTTTGTAATAAAGCTAATTTTTCAATAGTCATTCTTAGTTTATATTGATTTCTTCCCTCAAGTAAACTATCTCTTTTAATAGAAAGCTCTTTTATTTTTTTATTGTATCAAGAAATTTCTTTTGAGTTTGGATACTCTAAACTTGCCAACTCTTCTTTTAAATCAATTACTTGTTGACCAATTTCCAAAGCCTTATCTTTGTCATTTTGATTTCTTTCATTAATTCACTCAATTTCTTTTTCGTACTTATAAATCTTTCTTTCTAATTTACTTAAAACTTGTTCAAATTTTCTTATTTTTTTCTCATTTGTCATTTTTTTAATTTTTAATTCGATTTGTGATTTCTTAATATTTAACTTTTTAAATATTGTAAAGTATCTTTTTTCTGTTTTAATTTCTGATGAAATTAATTCTTTTTTTCACTCCAATTTACTAATTTTTTTATTGTTATTTTTACTATTTAATAACTTAAACTGAATTTTAAGTAATTTAAATTTAGCCAAAAGTTTTAAATTTTTAGTCTTTTGTGTTCTAGTACCAGTTGAAAGACAACTTTGAATATACTTAATTTCACTTTCAATTCTACTAATCACTTTTATTTTATATTCACCTTTTTTAATTTGAACTTTTACATCTTTTGATTTCTGTAAAGCAATTTGAATTATATTTCAAATTAAAACTATAAGCACAATTGAAGCTACCAATAAAGTTCCAAAAGCATTTATATAGGGTTGCATTCTTTTAGCAGTATAAATAAAAGTAGATACGTTAGTTTGTCCTCCACCAGTAAAGTAAGAAATAATAAAATCATCAAAACTCATTGCAAAACAAATTGCTGCTGCTGTAATAATACAAGGTGTTAAAATTGGAAGAACAACTTTATAAAAAGTTTGTCTTTGATTCCCACCAAGATCTTTAGAAGCTTCAAGAATGTTTTTATCAATTCTATTCATAAATGGAAGAACTGTAATAATTACATAAGGCACATTAAAAGAGATGTGCGCTGCAATTAAAGTAACAATTCCAAATTTTAACCCTGCAAGAACAAATAATAACATTAATCCTACTGCAGTAATAACATCAGCATTTACCAAAGGTATATTTGCTATCCTTACTCAATTATCTGCTGATCTCTTTTTAATTTTTGTTAATCCTACAACAGCCATCATACCAATTAACAGTGACATTATTGTAGAAACCATTGCTACAAATAATGATACAGTTATTGATTTCATAAATGGAGAGTTATTGACTAAGGCACTATATCATTCCAAGCTAAATCCACTTCAACTTGTAACACTACTACCAGAGTTAAATGAAAATATAATCATCACTGCAATTGGTACATAAATAAATAACATCATTATTAAGAAGTAACTTGATTTGATGAATTTTTTCATTTTTTTGACCCCCTAACTTCAAATTTATTTGAAATTAATTTCATAATTCCCATGATCGCAAATAAAAGTAATGCCAAAGCAATTGCTATTGTTGCTCCAAAAGTGAAATCAGTTCCTCTAAAGAAATAGTTTTCAATAATTGAAGTAATTAAATTTATTTTTCCATCACCCATATATCTAACAATTAAAAGCGATGTAGCCGCTTGAATTAATACTAATGTAAATCCAGCAAAAACTCCTGGTAATGATTGTCTAAAAGTTGTATGTCAAAACGCTTTTGACTTACTTGCTTTTAAGTCCAAAGCAGCCAAATAATAGTTTCTATCTTGATTTTCAATTGCATTATAAATTGGTGATATGGCAAATGGTAAAAACATATAAACCATTCCAATAATAACTGCTATTGGTGTTCCCAAAAAACTTGGTGAGATCACTAGGAATAAACTTCGCAATCCAAGAATTTTTAATATCATACTTATTCAAATTGGTAATGTAACAAGCACTCATACATTTTTTGCTAATAATTTATTTTTTAATTGAGCCATTATTAAAGCTATCGGATAAGCACAAGCGACACATATAATACTTGCTATAAATGCATACATTAACGATAAAAATAAAACATATAAAATTGACCCTGATGTTAAAAGCTTAATAAAGTTTGAAAAATCAAGTTTAAATTTAATACTATTCCCTGTTGCTTCAATTATTGAAAAAATAATTATTCCTAATAATGGAAGAACAACTAAAAATCCCATTACAACCATAAATGGTAACATTATTGGTCAAACTTTTGATTTAATTCCTTTTACAATTTTAAATTCCTGAATTTTTTCTTTTAATTTTATTTTTGGTATTTCTGTTTCTATTTCTGTTCCTTCAGATTCTATATTTTCAATATCATCTAATTCTTTTTCGACTTCAACATTATTTTTTTCTTCTATAATGTCTTTTTCGTTATTTAAATTATTCATCTATCTCTTTTCACATAATATGTAAATCGTCAGGATTTCATTTAATAGAAACTTCTTTATCAAAATCATGGAATTCAGTTGTGTGTACAATATAACTTCTATTTTTTGTTTTAATAGTGATTTCATAATGGACACCTTTAAATATAATATTTTCAACTATACCATTAAAGAATCCTTTATCTGGTTTTTGAATTTTTAAGTCTTCAGGTCTTAAAACAATATCAATATTTTTTTCATTTTCTCCAAAACCTTTATCAGTACATTCAAATTCTTTACCATCAAATTTAACTTTTAAATCTTTTATAAATTCCCCATCTTCAATAACATTTGATACACCAATAAAATTAGCAACTCAGTTATTTTCTGGTTCATTATAAATTTCTTCTGGAGAACCAATTTGTTGAATTGCTCCATCATTCATAACAACTATTCTGTCACTTAAAGTTAAAGCTTCTTCTTGATCATGGGTAACTAAAATAAATGTTATTCCAATTTCTTCTTGAAGTTCTTTTAATTCATCTTGCATTCTTTTTCTTAATTGAACATCAAGAGCTGACATAGGTTCATCCAAAAGTAGAATTTTGGGTTTCAAAATAAGTGCTCTAGCAATTGCAACACGTTGCTTTTGACCACCACTTAATTCATGAACCCTTTTATTTTCCATACCTTCTAATGAAAATTTTTTGATATATTGCATTACTTCTTTAGTTATCAAATCTTCTTTAACTCTTTTAACTCTTAATCCATAAGCAATATTATCGTAAACATCATAATGAGGGAAAAGTGCATAATTTTGAAAAATTGTGTTTATTTGTCTTTTATTACTTGGAATTGGAGTAAGATCTTTTCCTTCAAATAATAAATCACCAGAGTCTTGTTTTTCTCTTCCCCCAATGATATTTAAAGTAGTTGTCTTACCACACCCAGATGGTCCTAAAAGAGTTATAAACTCTCCTTCTTTAATATTAAAACTAACACCTTTTAAAACAACTTTTCCATCATAACTTTTAGTAAGATTTCTAATCTCTAAAATATTATTGTTGTTCATAATATGTCTCCTTTTAAAAAAATATTAAATTTTTAACGCGTAATTTATTAAAACTAATTACGCAATCAGGAGGAGCATTTCAGTCTCTAAGACTTTTTCAAATCATTCTACACGAGTAATTACTACATTAAATCATTCAGAAATTAAGTACTGGTTAATATTTATTATTGCTTGTAATTTCATAGTAATTCTCCTTTAATTTTTTATAACATTATTATATATATAATAATGTTAATTTTTTTATAAACTTCAAATAAATACTAAAAAAGATTTTATTAGTAAAATCTAATTTCAGTAACTACATTATTTTAAAAATTATAGTTTTTAATTAACCAATTTATATAAGTTGCCTGACCTGATAAACTGTTACTTGAAAAGTTATTATTATAGTCATAATAATTTAAATTTCATTTTTCACTAATATATCTATTTTCATCATTTGTAGTGAATTGCAGTATATCTTTATAATCAATATAGTTATAATTATCATTTAAAATAACTTTAGCCTTATTTACAAGGTTAATTCCTTTAACCATGTTAGTATATCTTAAACTATCTAGCATTTCATTACCATCTCCAGGATAAATATAAAACGAATCTCCTGGCTCTTTTGTTGCATCTAAAACTTCACCATCTAATGAAATATCATTTTTATAACCATCTACTTGATATCTGTCATAACCATCAGCCCCAAGTTTACTTGAAAATAACATAGCTCATAACATTTCATATCCATTACTATTTAAATAAGTAGCTGGATAATTATTTCATGAAGAGTATATATGAGTTTTTTTATTCTGATAGCTTCTCTTATTAAAGTATTTAATTAAATCATCTAGCTTTTCTTTGCTTTTACTAAATTCATAAATAAATTCTCTTTGTTGTAAAGTAACATAGTCATAAACATCTAAAGCCTTTTCAAGTCCCTCAAAATCCTCTGACTCTAATTTAAATTCTCAACCACCATATAAATGACTCTTTCAGAAATCTTTATAAGTATCATTTATCTCTTTAAAAATATCTATTGATAAATTATTTACTTCTGCTGAAAATTCATCATATGAATAATAGATGTTTATATCTTTATAAATATCACTATTTTGAGTTGCATGAATTGCAAGTTGATCACGCAGTAGCGGAATCATTTGATTTATAATTGCAATTCCATCTTCTGTTATTTCACCTTTATTATTTACATATAAACTATTTGCAGAAACCTGATAAGCTCTTTGATCAGAATCTTTAACAAAAAAATTAAACATATTAGATGAGCCTCTTGAACCAATAGGTATTAAGATATTTTTAACTCCACTATCTTTTAAAAACTTAACATATCTATCAAAAACCTTAAAGTCCAATTTTCAAAAACCTTTATGATTAGTTTCCATAAATATATCTTCTAAATTATCACCCATGAATTCATTTATAATATTTTTCTCTCCTTCATTAGGAGTAAAAACATACTTTATAAAATTACCCAAGCCAAAATTAGGCACTGAAATACTTTCATAGTTTGAATTTTGAGACATTTCCTTTATTTTTCTGCCTAAAATATTATCTCTTGTAATTAAAGGATTGACATCCAAATATTTTGGAAGAGTTCTAGTGATATCATCCACTATTGCATAATCATAATTACCAATAACTTTTGTTGCTTTAGATTCAGTAGTTAATACTCCCAATTTTTCTAAATTGTTTTCTTTATAAAAGTCAATATTTATATAATCAATTTGCTCGCCTGCAGTTGTAACATATTTATAAGTTTTTGATTTTAATCAAACTCTTATAAATTCATCTTTTGGCTCTATTTTATATACTTCAGAATCTTTTGGTAACAAAGGATTTTCACTTTTAATTATTTTATTTAATGTTTCATAATCATCAAAATCTATATTATCCTCTTCGTTATAATCAATTTTTCTTTTTGTAACTACTTCATTTAAATTTTTTAAAATAAACTTTGAAGAAGTATTTGGGAAAAACATTGCACTAGATCCAAAATCTGAAGATTTATACTGTAAGTTATCATTAATTTTATATTCTTTATCAATCATAATTTCTTTTTGAATATTATTAATACTATAGCTAATTTTAATTTTTAACGAACCCTCAACAGCTTTATCATTACTAATGTATCTAATCAATATCGGTTGAAAACTCAAAGGCATTTTATCAAGATTATTTGCATTTGATACTTGATCAAATGTATAAAACTCTCCAAGCGGAATTAAATCATTATTTGCATTTGTAGTATTATTATTTTTAATTGGATTAACAAAATGAGCTGAAACATTGATATCTTCATTATCATTTAAAATTTCAACATTAATATTTTTTACAACATCAGCATTAATATTTTTAAATAAAATAATTTGTTCTTCAGCAATATCATTTTTTCAAAGCTTTATTTTATTATTATAAATTTTTGTTCTTTTAACATTTGCTTCATCTCCATAAAAATTATATTTATTGTTATTCTTTTTATAAGTAGCATAATTGAACTCTGTTTCACCAAAAAAATAAGATAATTCATTAGAGTTTTCTAACTCTTTCTTATCTTCTTTATTTAAAGGTCCGCTTTGTCAAACAGCTAGTTGCTTATTATTAATAATAATTTTTTCATTGTTTTTTAAGATAATAAATGTCATTGCCGTAACGATTGAAGTTATGAATATTAGAGTCATAAAAATAATTATTATAATCTTTGGTTTTGTTTTCATTTTATCTCCTTATTGAAATAAAATTATTACCCTTAGTTTTAACCATCGAAAATTCTAATTTGTTAATAAACTATATAATTCAAATAAAAATATTTTTATTTGAATTATTACCCTTTTTTGTTTTTTTAGACTAACACTGTTTTTTGAATTCAGTAACCCACACCATGTTTTTTATTTGTTTTTGTTGAATCTGATGCAAGATCCTTTAAGTGTTTTTTTGAGTTTCCCATTGCAATTCCTTGACCTACTCATTCGATTGCTCTTTGGTCATTATCACTATCACCAAAATACATTATTTCTTCTGCTTTTATACCATAAGATTTTGCAACATTTTGAAGTGAGTATAATTTATCTACACCTTTTGGATTAATTTCAACATTAGATGAGTGTGGAACATAACTTCATGAAAACATCTCAAATTGCTTATCTTTTAATTTTTCCTTAAGATCAGAGATACCACTAGGTTTTCCATATACAACAATTTTATATGAAGTATCATTTACTGTATCACGATTATATCTAATAAGTTTTCTGTGAGAAAACTTTTTTAATACATATGTAAATAAATCTTTTTTTAATACATATGCAATATTTGGATCTTTTGCATAACTAAAACAGCTTAACTTATTTTCCTTAGCAACATCATAAATGTATTTAAAATCTTCTAACTCAAATAAATGCTCTTCTACCATAATTGGTTCAGCTTTTTCATTGTACTTAAAAGTAGCTCCACCGTTTAAACTTATTAAATATTCTTGAGCTGAATCAAGGCCAATTGCTTTTGCAATGTTTTTAGCTCTTGATATATTTCTACCTGTGGCAATACAAATTTTTATTCCCTTTTTTCTTGCCTCTTTAATGGCCTTAATATTTGTTTTCGATACTAAATTTCTTCTTTTTACTAAAGTTCCATCTATATCAAGTGCTATTAACTTTATCAATTTCCTATGCCCCCTTATTTAATAAATTGTTTTAATATATCTTTTGGCATAAAACCACTATTTTGCTTAACAACTTCACCATTTTTAAACATAATAATAGTTGGAATTGACATCACATTATATTTTAATGCTACTTCCTTTAATTTATCAGTATCAACTTTAATAAAGTTAACTTTTTCTTCTTCATTTGATGTTAAATCAAAAATTGGTGCAAACATTTTACAAGGTCCACATCATTCTGCATAAAAGTCAACTACTGTTGCTTCTTTTGATATTTCTTGATTAAATTCTTCTACTGTCTCTATTACTTTAACTGCCATATTTTTCTCTCCTTATATTCCTTATAATATATTCTTAATTATATATTCTGCTACTCCATTTTCATCATTTGTCTTAGTGACAAATACAGCTTTTTCTTTTAGTTCTTTTAAACCATTTTCCATTGCTATAAAATTGTCAACTTGTTCAGCTAATTCAAAATCGTTAAAACTATCACCAAATCCAAATGTTGTTGTATTTGATTTATCTAAACCTAAATAGTTTAGTACATCTTTAACTACAGATCCTTTATGAATTCCCTTAATGGCTAATTCATAAACTCTATCTGTATATTTGATTATATCAAGTTCATTACTTATAATAGCAAAATTTTTATAAAATAATTCAATACTTTCTTGAGATGGTTCTTTTTCCAAAACTACTGTAATATGATTTATTTCCTTATCAATTTCTTCAAAAGAGTCAATTACTTTATAATCAATTTTCATAATTTCTGATCAATATATTGAATTTTCACCTGGTCCATAAACAAAATATGCATCATCACTAATAAAATGAACTTTATACTTTCCAATTTTGCCATAAGTTATATTAAAAATTTGTTTTAAAGTTTCTTTAGAAATATATTCTTTTCTTATTCAATTATTCTTTTTGAAATCATATATATGAGTTCCATTATTTGCTGCAGCAATTCCACCCAGCTTGTCCAACTCTAAGTATATAGATTGTTGTTCAAAGGTATCTTTTGTACATCTTGCAGTTACTGGTATAAAATAGTAGTTTCTATCATAAACTTTCTTTACAACTTCTTTTGTAAATTCACTAAATTCATGTATACTTGCAAGAGCACTACCATCTAAATCTGAAAAAATAAGAACATTTTCTTTTAATTTCATAATATCACCTCGATTTATCAATAATGATTATAAATCAAATATATTAGTTTAGGAAATCAATTAAAAAATGATTCCTTTAATTTGAATCATTTTTTGATTTTTATATCTATTTATCTGATTTTTTAGCTTTTTTTTCTTTTAATTCAATATTTTTGACATTCTCATTTTTTTTCTTTGTTTTTAACCCATGAAATATTGTTAAAATTCCAGCATTATCATGCTTTGGAAGTAAAAGATTTAATATTACTCCAGAGAATGTTGCTAAGAATAATCCTGTGATATGGAATGAACCAATTATAATATCTTCTTTCATAATTGACATTCCAATTCCTATTGCAAGGATAACTGATATCACAACTAAGTTTTTAGCATCATTAAGGTCAACTTTTGCATCAATCATAATTTTTATACCATTTGAAGCAATCATTCCAAACAGCATTAAACTAATTCCACCCATTACAGGAACTGGAATCATTTTTATTACTTCATTAATAGGAGCAATGAAGCTCATTATTATTGCAAATATTGCAGCTAAGCCAGTTACTCAAACACTTGCCACCTTTGTTAAACCAACAACACTTGTATTCTCTCCATAGGTTGCATTTGCAGGACCTCCTATTAATCCTGCAAAACTCATTGCCACTCCATCAGCCATTAAGGTTCTACTAATTCCAGGATTTTTAATAAAATCTCTTCCTGTCATTGTTCCAATATTTATATGATCTCCTAAATGTTCAACCATTGTAACCAATGATATTGGCACAATGGCAACTAAAGCTGGTCCAATTGTATTTGGATTTACATCTCATATTTTTTTAAAACTTGGGTATCACTCTCAGTTGCTTGGATTTGAAATATCTTGTGTATTCAAGATTGTTCAGTTAGTTTTAGCAAGAGAGAAATGTAAAATTATACAAACAAGATAGCCAATACTTAAAGCTATAAGTATTGGAATAACTTTAACAAAGCTTTTTGCCTTTAACATACAAATAGCTGCTACAAGAAAAGTTAAGACTCCAATTAAAATTGCTAATCATTGAGGATAGTTTCCTCAAGCATTATTTTTTGCAACAAAACCAATATTCTCTAAAGCACTAGGAACAGCACTAAGACCAATAGTTATTATTATTGGTCCAACAACTATTGGAGAAAATGCTTTTTTAATTCATTGAACACCAGTTCAATGAATTAAAAATCCCATGAATATATAAACCATTCCTACAACAAATATAGCTATGAAAATTGAGTTTCCTCATTGATTTCAACCTACTCCTAAAACAGTCATATAAGCAAAACTACTTCCCAAGTATATTGGTACTTTTGCCATTGTGAGTGCAATATAAATTAAAGTTCCAACTCCCGAACAAAATAAAGCCATTGATATATTTATAACTTCTCCCTTTTCAGACAAACTATTTATAATAATTGGGACCAATACTGTAGCTCCAAACATTGCAAATACGTGTTGAAACGATAGTACAGTCCACTGTACAATATTTTTTGGTCTCTGATTGGGTTCTAAAACCAAATCAAGTTTTTTAATTTCTTCCATATTATTCTCCTTTTAAACTAAAATATTTACAAAAAAAATCAACCATTAAAATGGTTGACTAATTAAATATAAATAATTTAGAAAATTGAAAAGATTGAGAAACAAAAAACTCTCTAAATTTTAATTTTTTATTTTTTATTTTTGAACTAAAATTTTTCATAAATTCCTCAAACTTTTCTTAAAAAAGAATATACACAATATAAATAAAAATTGCAATATTTAAATTAAAATAATATTTATTTTTTAAAAATTATAAGTTTCTCTTAAAAATTTATTATATGCTACAATTTTTTCTAATAACTCATCATTAACTAACATATTCTTAGAATTTTCTAACAACAATTTATCATCATCATATGAACTCATTTTTAAATTTTTATTGTCTTCTTTTTCAAGAAACATATATTTATTTCCCTGTTTTGTTTTCTTACTATGTGTATTAGCATCTATATAAATCATATTTTGCCAATTATCAATTCTCATATAGCTCTCATAATCCGTTATTAAAGAAAATGGAATTATATGGTCCAACTCAAAAGTTAATTCCTTTATTACATTATGTTTTTTAAAATACTCTTTTTTTGCTTGAATAGATCTAGTAAATTTAAAAATTTTGCCATTCTTATCTTTAAAAGTCTTTAAGCTTATTTCATCTGCATTTTCATTTAAGTGAAATAATGAAAATTCCTTAAGCGCTTTAAATATCTCCTGTGATTCATTTTTTCAATTAGAATAATCCTTTTTGCTATTTTTCTTAAGATTTTTTTGTCATTCATTCTTAGGATTTGCATAATTCTTAATTTCAAAATTAATAAAGTTTTTTTGACCAAGTGACATTGTTCTATATTCTTTAATTAAATTAAGAATATCTTCTGAGCTTAATATTTTATTATTGTATTTTTTTCCATTTCAGGTCACAAATAACATAAATTCATTTAAATATAGTTTATTGACTTCCATTAATATATCAAAAATACATTTAATTAGATCATCAAATAGTAATTTAATTTTATTACTTACAAATTCGCTTAACAATTTATCTTTAGAAATATAGTTTTTAATTTCATCACTAATACAAAAATAAGTTGTTCCTCCTTTAACAAAAGGATCAATTCTTTTAAAATTTTTATCTAAGCGATCTATAATATTAAGTCTTGAAAGATCAACTAGTATATTTTTTTTAATTGAGTTTGCTGTTCCTTGACTATTCCTTTCAGATACTAATTTTACAAATTTTTCATAATCAGGATAATCAAATAATTTAAATCCCTTATTTTTTTTCTCTATATATTCATCTCCTTTAGGGAGTTCTATATAATCAATATTCATTTCCATAAAGGAATCTATAATACCATTTATTTTTAATGTAGTTAATCTATTATGTTGTAATGCATGTATTCCTCTATAGTCTTTATCCAAAATTCTATACTCTAAAAAATCTCTAATATTTTTATAAGTTTCACCTAAACTTAATTTTAAATTCATACTATTTTACCCCTATTCTTTTGATTGCATATTCATAATATTCCTTATTTAATTCACACCCAAGACTATTACGATTAAGATTTTTACATATAAAAGTTGTAGTTCCAGTACCCGAGAATAAATCAAGAACCAAATCATTTTTATCAGAACTTGCTAAAACTATTCTTTCTATTAATTTTGAAGGTTTTGGTGTTGGGTGAAACCCTTTAATAACTTTACCTTTAACTTTTGTATTATGCCTCTCAGAAGAAAACTCTCAAACATTAGTACATAATTTTCCCTTTTCATTTGGAAATCATCTCTTTCCATTTTTTAAAATACCTTTCTCAGCGGCATGTTTTAATCTTTCTGTAGCTACATATGGAGTTCTTATTTCATTATAATTAAATTTTCAATTTTTTCCTTTTGAAAAAAATAATATTGTCTCTTGATTATTTACATACTTTTTTTTAGACCCTGTAAATCCATCCTTTTTATATCAAGTTATTCAATCAATAAAATGATATCCAATTTTTTCTATAATAGAAATTAATTTACCTGAATTATATGCAGTATTAAATAAATATAATGTCCCTCCTTCTTTTAAAGAATCAAACGCATATATTAATCACTTTTTCATAAAAGTAAAATACTCTAATTCTGACTTAAACATATCCCATTCTATTTCTAGAACATTATAAGGAGGATCAGCAATTATTAAGTCAATTGTTTCACTTTTAACTCTTTTTTTAAAGAATAATTCTATATCTTCATTAAATAACTTATTCATTTTTTACAAATTCCTTATACCTTGGATCTATTTTTTTCTTTGCAGCTTCAATTTTTTTATTTATAACTTCTTTATAATGACTGTATAGTTCAAAACCTACATACTTTCTGCCATTCTCATAAGCGACTTTGAGAGTTGTTCCAGATCCTGCAAATGGATCCAAAACAATATCTCCTACAAAAGAAAATAACTTAACTAATCTTCTAACAAGTTCTTCAGGCATAATAGCTGAATGCTTACCAAAAGCAATATCCCCTTTATTAGGGATTGGGATACTTCAAATTTGTTTAGTAAATTCAAGTCATTCTTCTTTTGTCAAAACACTTAACTCCTTTATTTTATTAGATCGATCATTTATAGGTTTTCCATCTTTTACATAAATCGCAACAAATTCACTTGTATTTTGTGCATAAAAATTCCCTGGCATTGGATAGCTACCAAACATAAGTTTTTTAGTTGAATTTGTTCTACTTCAAATATATAAATCCAGTAAGTTAAACTTAGTGTTTTTTAATATACTATTTTGTATATCACTCTGTAAATCAAAAAGATGTCTATTATGATTTAAATTCATTTCCTTTTTTAGCATTGGCATCAATGGAACATTAATGCACATTTTTCCATTTGGTTTTAATACTCTATAACACTCTTTTCAAACTATAAGCATTTTTTCAATATATTCTTCATAAACCTCAAGATTCCCAACATCATCATTATTAGATATAGAATGAGATTTTTCTTGTTTACCATCTTTAGAATAGTCCTTAATATTAAAATAAGGAGGTGAAGTTATTATCAAGTCTATGCTATTATTCTCTATTTTTTTCATTTTTTCACTACTATTAAAAAATACTATATTCATATTTACCTCCATAATTTATTTTCAATAACTAGAATTATTTTTTTAAACCTATAATATATTATATCATTTCAAGTCAATCTGCTCCTTAACGAATTTTCTGAATAAGAATTTTTATTTTACGTTATAATTTTATTTCTTTATACATAAATTTAGTTAACCCAATCTTAAAAGTTCATAATATATAGATACTTTTTTCTATCTATACAAGATTTAAAATTTAAATCTCTATAAAATATATCTTACTTAAAAAATAATAATTTAATTACAATAAGCTTTGGAATTATTTTTAGTTGGAACTAACTACTATTTTTTATTAAATAAAAAATCTTAAATTTATACAGTATGAAAAGTATAAATTTATAAACTATAATTTTTATTACAATAACTCTATTATTTTGCAAAAAATAAGATAATTTTCTGAAAAAATTATTATGTACATTTAATAATGCTATTTTTTCCATATTTTTTAGATCTTAGATTTTAAAGTTTAAATTATTAACTTCTAAAAATATCAATTTTTTCATAGTTTTCTAAATAAAATTTAATTCATCCATTAGAGCTAACACCTGTTATTAGGTTTGCTGCAGCTGATGGATTTTTAAAAATTAATTCATTTTCTAAATAAAATTTATTCCCTTTTTTAATAGTCTTTAAATTTTTAGAAACTTCATTAGAGATATATTTATTTTGATTTGGGTCTGATATTAGTGTATTTTTATTCAAAATAATTGAGTGATTAACTTTATTAAAAAAGCATTCAATTACTTCATTTTTATATTTAATAAATACTTTAATTTTTTCATTACTATCATTAAATTTATCATTTTCATATATTTCAGCATCTTGATCTGATTGAAAAAATTTGGAGTCTAATATTAAAATTAGTCTAAGCATAGTTTGAAAGTAATATTTTATAGTATAAGTATCTATTGATTCAATTTTAGACAAATCTGTATTCCTTTTATTATTTTCTAAATAAATTCTATTGGATATTTGCTTGTCAAGTTTATCAATAAACAAATATTCAAAATATTTTCTTTTTGAATAATCAAATGCATTTAAAATATCAGTAGAGAGTATCATTATAATATCTTTGGCTTTTGCAATTTTTTCATGATTATTAAACCTTTTAAAAAAATTATCTGTTTCTCCAATATAATACCACAAATTTCCTTTTTCATCTTCTCACTTAAAAAGATAAACGCCTCCTGACCTTTGAAAGTCAGAGTTAAAAATTTCTAAAACTTCATCTAAATTAGTTTTCTTAAACTTTAAAATTTTCATAGATAAAGTATTAATATTAATAACTTTAATATGACCATTAATTTCCTGAATTTCAATTTTTTCAATATTTTTTATCATTATGGAAGCTCCTTTGTAAAAATTTAAATGTATATTTTTTAATTTATTAACCATTTTTTAGACACTTAGAAAATAAAATATGTTAATCATATTCTAAAAAATATTAAAGTCACTTATTTATAGAATCCCTTTAACTTTTATAAACTAATTTCATTGTCAAATATAATTAATTATTTCAATAACTTGAATTAAATTTTTATGATAACTATATTTTATAATCAATATCATTATTATAAAAATACTTAAAATAATCATTATGTACTAATGCACCAAATATTAGAATGGCTAAGATCAGAGTTAGAAAGTCTATATAAATTTTGTTTATATAACTAAAAAGCTAATTAAATATACAAAACATTTTTAATAGTAAATGTATTTAACTCCTAAACTAATTCTAACAAACATTATTGATAATTTTTTAAGTTTTTTTCTTAACTCTATAAGAAAATATTTATTTTTGAAATTTATATGTCTATTTTTAATTTTTGAAATTAATCTATTTTTTATTTACTATATATTTATTAAAATAAATTATGTATAAAACGTTTATAAAAAAATTACTTATATTATTCTTAATTAAATAATTATCACAAAAATAAAAAAAATCACTGGCAAGTGATTTAAAATTCTTTATGGTCCGGAATAAGGGACTTGAACCCCCACGTGTTACCACGCCAGATCCTAAGTCTGGTGCGTCTGCCAATTCCGCCAATTCCGGATGAATGGTGTCCCGTATAAGACTTGAACTTATGACCCACTGGTTAAAAGCCAGTTGCTCTACCGACTGAGCTAACGAGACGATTAAAATAACAAATTTATAATAACATTTTTTTTGTTTTAATAAAATAACTAAATGCAAAAATTATAAGTATTCTCTTGTTGTTTTTAAATGTATTGATCCAGTAATAATAAAACCCAGACCACAGATAATATTTATTATTCCAAATATTCAAGTAAAAGAAATAATAGTAAAGAATAATATACTTCCCAAAATTATTAATATAATTGATCCCACAAAAGTGGATTTAATTGTATTCCTAATAATAAATACTAAAGCAATACAACCAATTATTAATAAAAATACTATTGATAAAATTACAATAATATAAACTATATCATCTAAATTTTTATCATTAAGTTTATAATAAATGTTTTTAATAAAACTGATTACCAATATTTGATTTAAAAGAAACATTGCTAAAAAAATATAAATAATTAAAGATAAGCTTTTTTTCATGCATTTGCTCCTCTAATAATATAATACATATATTTCAGAATAAAAAAACAACCAAATATGGTTGATGATATTTTCCTTATGGTGCTGATGATAGGACTTGAACCTACAACCTACTGATTACAAGTCAGTTGCTCTGCCAATTGAGCCACATCAGCATAAAAAAAATGGTGGAGTGTGACGGGCTCGAACCGCCGACCGCCTGCTTGTAAGGCAGGAGCTCTCCCAACTGAGCTAACACTCCAAAGAAAAATATAAAAAAATGGTAGCCTGTACGGGGTTCGAACCCGTGTGTGCACGGATGAAAACCGTGTGTGTTAACCGCTTCACCAACAGGCCATCAAAATGGCGGCTTTTGCAGGACTCGAACCTGCGACCAACCGGTTAACAGCCGGTTGCTCTACCAACTGAGCTAAAAAGCCATAGATAGATTTCTACCTATTCATAATAGCATATTAATATTATTAAAATCAATCTTTTTTATTAAATTTTTACAAAAAAATGCTTTTTTGTACTGTTTCCTTTTTTTCGGACACCTATATTTTATAACTAACTCTATTATTATTATAAAAATATTGATACATTTTCAAATTATAAATATATTCATTTACAACATTGTATTTATAACCTTCCTTGATCGCTTCTCTTTTAATAGTACTTCAAAAACCTTCAATATATCCATTGTCCGTTGATCTACCAATTCTAGACATACTTAAGCCAAAATCAAATCACATTGTAGCTAAGCGATATTGATAAGATTTAAATTCTGAGCCATTATCAGAGTGAATAATTGAGTTTGGTTTAAATGTTCCAAATTCATTAACCATATTAAAAAATGACTCTAATACTAATTTCATACCTTTAATATTTTTAGTTACCAAACCATAAACTTTTTTAGTGTTTACATGATAAAAGGCGCAAGTGTATAGTTTGCATCCTGCTATTATTTTCTCGGTAATATCAACAGAGAAAATATCTCCATAATTTTTCAAATCTGTTTGATATTTAAATAATCTAGGATACTTACCATTTTTTTCTGGAGTAACTGATTTATTCTTTTGTATTTTATAGTTATTAGGTTTTAACTTTAAAAACTTCATTATTCGCAAAACTTTTTTATGACTACAATTTAGATCTAAATACTTCATTAATCTTCTAGAACCATAGATTTTAACTTCATTTTTATAAACATCATTAATTCTCAAAACCAAACCTCAATTAATTGCCTTAATTTTTGGTTTACCTTTTGATAATCAATCATAGTAAGTACTTTTTGCTAAATCAATTATTCTACAAAGTCTTCTAATTGCAATATTTGGGTATTTAATTGTAAAGTTATAAACTACTTTTGATTTAAATGTATTTAACTCTTGCTTATTTACTTCTTTCTATCAATCATTTCTCTTAATTCTTTAAACATTTCATCTCTTAATTTTAAGTCTTCACTCTCTCTTTTTGATTTTTTAAGCTCTCTTTTTAAATTTATAATCTCCTCATTATTGGCTTTAAAGGATTTTTTAAATCCACTTCTTCCATTTTCGTCATAAATTTTTATTCAGTTTTTCAATCTTGATTTATCAATTCCTACTGCTTTTGAATACTGTGCTAATAACAAATTAGATTTGTAAAAATTTAATACTAATTCAATTTTTTGATTGATTGAATACTTAGTCAAAATAAAACCTCTCTTCGTTCACAAATATTTTATATCAATATATAAAATATTTTTAAAATGTGTCCGAAAAAAGGTTACACTACAAAAAAATGCTTTTTTATAAAAATAAAAAAACAAATAAAGTTATTTGTTTTTAATATTATTCAATTAATCCTGCCTTATAAAGTTTTTGGAAATGTCCTGGTTGATCTCTTAACTCATTAAACTTACCTCTTTGAACTATCCCAGCTCCATTACCACCTAAAACAATGATTTCATTAGCATTTTTTATAGTGCTCAATCTATGCGCAATAGTAACAGTTGTTCTGCCCTTCATCAATAAGTCTAATTTTGCTTGAATCTCTTTTTCTACAATATTATCCAATGCAGAAGTTGCTTCATCAAGTATTAAAACTTGTGGATTTTTTAAGAACATTCTTGCAATAATTAATCTTTGTTTTTGACCACCACTTAATAAGAAACCACGCTCTCCTAAAATAGTTTCATAGCCTCCTGGTCAAGTCATAACTAACTCATGTAATTCTGCCTTTTTACATGCTTCAATTACTTCTTCATCTGTTGCATCAAATGAACCATACTTTACATTTTCAAATACATCACCATAAAGGATTTGAGGATCTTGTTCTACATATCCAACATGTCTTAAATAACTTGCTAAATTTACATCTTTTAAATTTGTTTTACCATTAATTAGAATTTTACCTTTTGAGGGGTCATAAAATCTTAAAAGTAATTTTGCCATTGTTGACTTACCACTTCCAGTTTCACCAACGAAAGCATAAGATTTTCCTTCTTCGAAAGTAAAACTAAATTTAGGTAAAATAATTTTTCCTGGTTTTTCAGGATATTCAAATTCTAAATCTTTAAATTGAATATCACCTTTAACTTCCTTAACAATTTCACCATCAAAGTAATGAGAATCCATAATTGATTTAGCATGGATAGTATCATCAACTCTTTGTGAAGCAACAGAAGCTTGAGCTAGTCCAAATAAAGCTGCCATTATATTAAATAGTGGTCCTATCATTAGGCCTTGAGCTAAATTATATGATGCAAATGTAGTCCCAAAGAACTCTTTTGAGACATTTTTATCAGCATTACCATAAATTAGCATAGCACTTACAACTGTTGAAAATTGAAGCACAAATATTCCACCTCACATAATTGTTAACATAAGTGCAAGTCTTGTACCAACTTTTTTTGATTTTTTATAGAAATCTTTGTGAACTTCTTTAAATCTTTCTGTTTCATAATTTTCTGTTCCACTTGATTTAATTAATCTTACAGTTGCAATTCTATCAGTTACATTACCATTTATTTCTGTAATACTTTCCCTTACTTTAATTACTTTTTTTCTTGTTGCAAAGAAACAAATCATCATTAAAGCCATTATTATTGCAAAAGTGATCACAGTAACTGTTGCTAATTGTCAACTTAATATATACATTAAAATTGCTGCACCAATAATTTCGAAAAATGATAGTCCAAATTGCAATGGTACTTGAACAGCTTGATCTCCTACGATTTGAGTATCTGAAACAATTTTTGTTAATATTTCTCCAATTTTTTTATCTGAGTAATAAGAAATATCTTGTCTTACTAAGTTTTCTAAACATCTATTTCTTAAACTAATTTCTATTCTTCTTCCCAATATAAATGCCAAATAATCATATACATAAGAAAAAACACAATAAATAAGAACAACTGCTATAGAAATATAGACTAATAACAGCCAATCTTCAGTTCATATTTTTGTAATAATATTTGTTCCCTGAACTACTTTTTCTGGATCATTTTTTAATCCAATAGCTCCTGTCATTTGAAATGTTAGTATTGGTAAAAGTAAAGCTAATATAACAATAATTATACAATGAGCCAGCATTACTAATGATAATTTTCATTCTTTTATAAAGTAGTAGATTAAAGTTTTAAGAAACTTACCTCCACCAACTTGTAATTCAAAATCTTCCATAATTCCATTTTTTCCTTCTTTATATTAAATACAACTCTTATTATATAGTAAAAAGAATACTATAAACTTTTCTTAGCAACCTAAATTCATTTAAAAACTAATTTATATGTAAAGTAAATAAATATTGTAGGCAATAATGAATTTACAAAAAATATCATTGCCAATATTGGATTTAATCCTATTGTTGTAAAATCAAAAAAATCATTAATTATCCCTACGGGAATTAAAGTTAAGGTTGTCACAACAAAAGCTACTCCCATTAAAATTAATAATCATTTATTTGGTCGGTATTTATCAACATCACTAATATTTTTTGTTGATTTAATTGGTAAGAAAAAATTATTATATAGTATTGAGTAAAATATTGGTGAATACATAATTGCTATATAAACTCCTGTCTTACCAAATGCTAATGAACTTTCACTACCATAACCAAATCATCAAACTGCAATTTGATAATTTAAAACAGCAAATAAGGTATTAAAGAATGTTGTTATAAACATTTGAACTCAAATTCCTTTTAGTAAACTTTCATGCTTACTTGTTGGCGGTGGGTTCTTCATAACACCTTTTCTTTCTTTTTGCATTCCAATAGGAACTGCAACAATAGTTTCAATAATAAAGATATGAAATAAAATATTAACTGAGTTTAAAGCAATATCTTTATTTATTACAAGTATTAACAATAGTGTAATTATTTGACTAATATTTGCTGCAAGTAGAAATGATATTGAATATTTAATTTTTTCATAAACATTTCTTCCTGAGTTAACTCCAGAGATAATACTTTTAAAATTATCATCTGCTAAGATAACATCACTTACACTTTTAGCAACTTCTGTACCTGTAATTCCCATTGATATACCAACATCAGCTTTAACTAGACTTGGTGCATCATTAACACCATCTCCTGTCATTGCAACAATATTTTTATCTTCTTGAAGTAAATCCACAATTAATGCCTTATGTTCAGGATTTACTCTTGCAAAAACATTGGTTTTTTGCAATCTTTCTTTTAATTCATCTCTAGATAACTCATTAATATCTTGACCTGTTAAAACTCCATCAAATATTTCATCTGCGATTCCTAATCTTGATGCTATTTCAAAAGCAGTTATTTTGTGGTCTCCTGTGATCATAATTACACGAATACCACCTTTTTTAGCTTCTTCAACTGATTTTTTAACTTCCTCTCTTGGTGGATCAATAATTGCCACACAACCTAAAAAAGTTAAATTACTTTCATAAGTATCTTTAGAATTTTTATACTCTTTTTGAGAAAAACCTAAAACTCTTAATCCACTTTTAGCAAACTTGTACAGCTGCTCATTTAAAATATTTCTATCTTTTTCTGTTAAGGGAGTTACTTTACCATTGACAAGTTTATTTGTACAAATATTTGAAAGATAGTCAACTGCCCCTTTTACATAAATTACTTCTTTTTTATCAACATAATTTAAAGTAGTCATTAATTTTCTTTTTGAGTCAAAAGGAATTTCATCGATTCTTTCATTATTTTTTCTAACTTTAATATAATCAATATCAAATTTTTTTATAAATTCAATTGTTGCTATTTCAGTTGCACTTCCAATTTTTTCTTTTTCTACAATTGCATCACTACACAATGATATACAATTTATTAACTCTTTATGTTTTGTTTTATCAAAATCATTTAAATCTTTTTCACAAAAATCAATAAAAATTTTATCTACTGTCATCTTATTTTGAGTTAGTGTTCCTGTTTTATCTGAACAAATTACATTAACATTTCCTAAAGTTTCAATTGATTTAGAATTCTTTATAATAACATTTTTTCTGGCCATTTTTTTAGTAGCCACCATTAAACAAATTTTTACAATAATTGTCAGTGATTCTGGGATTAAAGATATTGCAGCTGAAACTGCAACTAATAAAAGATTTTTTATGTCTGCTCTTCCTCCCGAAGAAGGATGGATTGAATCTCTTAAAAATCATGCTGTTAAAAATAAAATTAATCCTAATATAATTGATGTTAGACCAATAATTGCAGTTAATAAAGTTACTTTCTTTTCTAGTGGTGTTTTTTCAGGTTTATGAGAAGTAATCTTATTTGCAATTTTTCCAATTTCAGACTCCTTACCTGTTCCAAAAATAACACCCATCATTTTACCTTCAATAACCAATGTAGACATAAAAGCTATGTTTTTTTGATCTCCTAACATTAGATTTTTATCTTTAATAGAATCAGAAATCTTTTTAACAGGTTCATTTTCTCCAGTTAAAGCTGATTCATCTATTCTAAGCAATTGATTATCAATGATTCTTGTATCTGCTGGAACAAATCCTCCAGAATTAACAAAAATAATATCTCCTGGGACAAGTTCTTCAATATTAATTTCAATTTTTTTTGAGTTTCTTAAAACAATTGCAAATTGTTTATTTTCATTCAAATTAGATACTTGATTTAGAGATTTAACCTCTTGTATTGTTGCTATAATAGAGTTAGTTAAAACAATTATTGCAATAATAACTAAACCTGTTATATCAACTGTTTCAATTTTTTGTGAAATTGCAGATACTAAACCAGAAGCTAAACCAGATAAAATCATTATTAAACTTAAAGGGTCTAAAAAGCTCTTTAAAAAAATTATAAATCAATTAGGTTTTTTGCTTTTAGGAAGATTATTTTTACCATATTTTTCTAATCTTAATTTAGCTTCATGATTTGATAATCCTGTTTGCGGATTTGTTTCTAATATACTACATATTTTTTTGTTTGATAGTTTATACCAATCGTCGCTTACAGCGACATTTTTGGAGTCTGCTATCTCTTTATTATTTTCATTTATATTCATTATGCACCTCAAAGATTTTTAAAATCTCAATATTTAAATCTTACTACTTTAAATATATAAGTCAAATATAAGTAGATTTTTTTTAAATATTTATATAATTTAACCTCTGGTTCTTGCCTTTCACTTTGAATATTTCTTTGTTTTTACTCTATTTTTTTTATAATTATAAACTGTTGGTGAGCTAAAAATATTAACCTCATAATTTTGATTAAACAGTTTAAATGTCTTAATAAATACAAATATAAGAAAAATAAGTATGATAAAAAGTATAAAAGCCAAATAATAACTACTTTTTTTAAATCCATTAATTTTTATATTTTCTTTTAAATCTTGCTCAAAATTTATTTTATTTATTTTTTTTAAAGATAAATTTTGTAAATTTAAAACTGCTGGCAAATCAAGATTATATTGATTAGGAAACATCTCGTAGTATAAATATTCAATGCTTTTAGAAAAATTTAGATAATCTTTTTTAATCATTTTATTTAAATTTGAATTTATGCTTTTAATATTTTCTAATCTCATATTAATATTGAAGAGATTTAGAAAAAAACAATTAGTTAAATAGACTTCAATAAAATCATACATATAATATTTTCTATGACTTTCAAATATACTTCCTTCTAAAAAACCCTTATTCCATGAAAAATCATCATAAATATTTCAAAATTCATATTTTGAAAAAATAGATGTATTTAAAAAATTCTCAAATACTCTAAGATATAAAATGTTAGTTATTGGATCAGTCTCTGTTGGATTATTTGAATAATTAATTAAATAATAATAGAATAGCATTTTTAAAAAAACTTCTAGTGTTTCATATTCCTCTTTCGAATCTCCATAGAAATTAATTCCGTTATTTGTGAAGTAAATCCCATTTATAAAATCATAGGTTAATAAATGCTCATTGCGAATTTTATAATTAGATTTTAAAGATAATTTAATAATTTCTAATTTATCTCTTCAATTTTCTTCTAAAATTGAATCAAAAATAAATTTAAATTTTAAACTACTTTCTTTATTATTAATTGAATTAATCCAAATTAAATTAATACCCTCTTTAGAAGCCATTTCTTTTGCGATCTTTTCTTCGTTTACTTCACAGGTTGCTTTTAATTTTTCCTCTTTAATGAATACATTAACTTTAGAATCACATGAGATTTTTAAAAAGTCACTATATAAATTAAATATCTCCTCTTGATTTCATTTATTAGCTTCTAAGTATGGAATATCATAATATAAATTATTATTTGTCATATATGAAAAATTAACTAATTCTTCTGCTGTTATTTGCTTTTCTTCAATTTGATTAAAACTATTAGTATATTTTAACTTTACAACTTCATTATTGCTTAAAGTTAATTGAGCAAATAATAAAATAGCTATATTAATGCATAGTATAAAGCTTAAAAATAATTGCATAATAATATTTTTATAAGTAAATATTAAATAACATATTAAATGAACCAAAATGGTTAGCATTAAGATTAAAGCGGTTTGAAATAAAACAATTGCCATAAAGTCCAATTTATTATTTAATCACCACAAATTTGTTATAAAAAATATACATGAGTATAAAAAGATATAAAAAGAAAATTTTAATGTAGTAATCAGTGATGTAAGCAATATTGTTAATAATTTCTTATTAGCAATACTTTGCAACACTGAATTTTTATTAAACTTTATGTAGATAATAAGCGATTATGTCCCAAAATACAAGATTTATCTAATAAATAGATCTTGTATTTTTTCTTTTTCTATCAAAAAAATATCAGTTAGTTGCTTTCCAAGGAGAGTCAATTTTGGGTACTTTAGTAGTTTTAAATTCTTCATTAGATAGTGTTTTAATATTTCCATGTAAGCGTTCATCTTCAACTTGAATAAGATTGTAAATGTCATTTCCAATTAATGCATAATGTTTTTTATTTATTGTTTCCATAATCATTACTTTTAATTTTGGTTTAAAGTAAATTGGAGTATAACCCTTACATATAAATCACTTATCTTTTTTAAAACTAATACTATGACCATTATCAATAATTCTTTCACTTCGATAAGAGAAAACAATATCTTCATCTTGATCAAACTTTCTAGTTACTGATTCTAATTGGTCTAAAGGTATTGAAAAATCTTGATTGTATTCTTGAATAAGATAGGGTAAATAATCATTTAACTGATCAATATTTTTTAAATCTAAGAGTCTAATTATTTGAGGTCATCTTCTTTGTAATGTTCCAAAAGTTCTTTCAACTAATGCTTTTTCTTGGGGAATTGAAGTTGTTTTTGTATTTACTCCTAAAGAGTGAAAAATAAATTGTAATTGTGTATTTGAAACACTATCACCAAAGTGATCACGATTATTTTTACTACTAAAAACATTTCGATTATCACTAACATTTAATTTTGGTAAACCATAATGTTTAAAGGCTTTTTTATAGATATTATAATAACTTTCAGTAGTTTCTTGTTCGCTGAAATAGCCTGCCAAAATTCTTTTACTAGCTTTATCAATTACAATATGCAAATGACATTTTAAATTTTTAATTCACTGATGATTTGAAGCATCAGTTTCAAATATCTCTCCAAATTTTACAATTTTCTTTTGCGTAGGATGGGGTTTGCTTGTTATAATTGATTTTGAAAGATACTCGCTTGTTAAATTTTCTTGGTTTCCGGCCTTTAAATTTTTACGAATATCTTTTTTTGTTTTTCTGTTAAGAGTCTCAATTAAAATATTTTCTTCTATTAATATGTGCCTAATTGCAGAGTAACTTATTTTCTTTTTTCAAGTTAGTTCTCAATAATGTTTAATACTAAAGTCATAATACTTTGTTTGAAATAGTTCAATTATTTCATCTTTAAATAACTGTGAAATTTTATTTATAGGTATTTTATTTGTATTTTTATGAATAAAAGCTTTTGCTCCAATTTCTTGATATTCTTTAAGTTTTCTTCTTGTGTGTCTAACACTATAACCTAATTTAAAGGCTGTATTTTTAATAGAGTCTTTTCTTAAAGATAATTGTTTAATTAATCTTAGTTGTTCTTGTTTCATGGTATTTAATAGTAGTCCTTTCATAAAACCTCCATTTATTGATTATAAAGGAGGACAAAGTCGCTTGTTAATATGTAGGGACATAATCGCTTATTACTCATATTGCAACACTAAATTTTTATTAAACTTTAATATATCAAAGGAAATTAATGGTATAATAAAAAGCAAGATAAAAAACATTGAGTAGTTTAATAAAATTTTTTTGTAATCAAAAAATTATAATTTTCATTATAATTTTCATTGTTTAATAAAATAAATGCTAACTTGATTAAATTAACTATAAAAATATAAATAATTAAAATTAAAATTAATTTAAGTCATAGACTGAAATTTTTTATTTCCCTTATAAAAAAACTTTTCACATTAAATACTCTTATCTTTCCTTTATTTTTAAAAAAATAATAATTTTATACTTCTTCTAAATTAATAATTAGCGGAAATCTATATTCCTCTTGATAACCCTCTACAGTATCAAAACTAAGATCATATAATGGTGACTTTTTCAAAAAACCTAACTCAAGTTTATCATAGTTTCTATCATTCCCTGCTTTAACTTCATAAGAGGTTTTCTTTAAATAATCCATCTTAGATTCTTTTATATTAAAAGAATTAATTTGTTCTTCTAAAATTAAGCATTTTGAGTATAGTCAGCCTCTCAAAATTAAATAAATATTACGTTGTTTATTTTCAATTTCAAGATACTCATCAAATTTCATTCCCTTTAATATATATCTCTCCATCTTTATAAAAATCAACATTTTCCTTATTATTTTTTAGAGCAAGTTCCTTAAAATCTATTATAATTTCTTACATTATTTTGTCTATATTTTCATTTATATAACCAAATATAAAATCAAACATTATAGTAGTAAAGTAAACAGTAATAGGGTTTTCTCCATTTTTATCATATACTTCATGATTAAATCTATAGTATTTTTGATAAGGTACCCCTGCAGTAAATCAATTCTCATAGAAATTTAGAAAGGGCTTTTTTGTATATATTATTGTATCATTGTAATCTTTAATAGCGTTATCTGCATAAGCATACTTAGAAAGAGAAATATATGAAAGAAGTTCATAATTTCATTGATTATCAATTGTTGAATCACCATACATTTTTCCATCAATTTGTTTAAACTCGTCTTCTTTTAAGTTTATTTCTTTTTTTCATTCAATGTCTTCAGGATTATTTGGATTAGTATAAGCGTTAAATTTAAAAGTGTCAGAAACGATTTTAATTTCATCTCCATTTATTTCATAATGCAATTCACCTAAATTTTTAATAGCATCTTCTTTTACTCAATCTGTTTTTTCTTTAATTTCAGGAGGTTTTGTATCCCCACAAGCAACAACATTAATACTTGCTGATGCCACTAACCCAAATGCTGATAATATTGTTAATAATTTTTTCATAATTAATTTTCTCCTTTTATATCTAAATAAACTTTATTTGATAATTGTTTAATATTTGTGTTTGTATCTCAATAGTAGTTTCTTTTAACTCCCTTGATTGTTGTTGTATAAATGTAGTAGCTTACTCATTTTTCTTCAATACCTCCAATTAATGAAATCTGATTCTCATAAATTGCTTTTGCACTATTGTAATCTTTAAAGTACATCATATTGCCATTACTTGCTTTAAATTTATAAACTGAATACAAACCATCAGTTATTAAATTATTCATATCAATAAACTGATCTTTATAATTTACTAACTCATCTTTATGAACTAATTTATAATCCAAAGAGATTTGTTTTTTTAACTCCTGCGCTGCAGCTTCTTTTGTATCTTGGAAAATTTGTTTTTCCTTCCCATTAATATCATACACAAGATATGACTTTCTTAGAATTCCTAAATTATTATTAAAGACAATATCTTCTGTACTGTTCCTTTTTTTCGGAAACCTATATTTTATAACTAACTCTATTATTATTATAAAAATATTGATACATTTTCAAATTATAAATATATTCATTTACAACATTGTATTTATAACCTTCCTTGATCGCTTCTCTTTTAAGAGTACTTCAAAAACCTTCAATATATCCATTGTCCGTTGATCTACCAATTCTAGACATACTTAAGCCAAAATCAAATCACATTGTAGCTAAGCGATATTGATAAGATTTAAATTCTGAGCCATTATCAGAGTGAATAATTGAGTTTGGTTTAAATGTTCCAAATTCATTAACCATATTAAAAAATGACTCTAATACTAATTTCATACCTTTAATATTTTTAGTTACCAAACCATAAACTTTTTTAGTGTTTACATGATAAAAGGCGCAAGTGTATAGTTTGCATCCTGCTATTATTTTCTCGGTAATATCAACAGAGAAAATATCTCCATAATTTTTCAAATCTGTTTGATATTTAAATAATCTAGGATACTTACCATTTTTTTCTGGAGTAACTGATTTATTCTTTTGTATTTTATAGTTATTAGGTTTTAACTTTAAAAACTTCATTATTCGCAAAACTTTTTTATGACTACAATTTAGATCTAAATACTTCATTAATCTTCTAGAACCATAGATTTTAACTTCATTTTTATAAACATCATTAATTCTCAAAACCAAACCTCAATTAATTGCCTTAATTTTTGGTTTACCTTTTGATAATCAATCATAGTAAGTACTTTTTGCTAAATCAATTATTCTACAAAGTCTTCTAATTGCAATATTTGGGTATTTAATTGTAAAGTTATAAACTACTTTTGATTTAAATGTATTTAACTCTCACTTATTTACTTCTTTCTATCAATCATTTCTCTTAATTCTTTAAACATTTCATCTCTTAATTTTAAGTCTTCACTCTCTCTTTTTGATTTTTTAAGCTCTCTTTTTAAATTTATAATCTCCTCATTATTGGCTTTAAAGGATTTTTTAAATCCACTTCTTCCATTTTCGTCATAAATTTTTATTCAGTTTTTCAATCTTGATTTATCAATTCCTACTGCTTTTGAATACTGTGCTAATAACAAATTAGATTTGTAAAAATTTAATACTAATTCAATTTTTTGATTGATTGAATACTTAGTCAAAATAAAACCTCTCTTCGTTCACAAATATTTTATATCAATATATAAAGTATTTTTAAAATGTGTCCGAAAAAAGGTTACACTACAAAGACAATATCTTCAGCCTTTTGTTTAGTTTCTGCCAAATTATTACCCAAAGGATCTGAGTAAATATTAATTTTATTATTTTCATGATTTACTCTATTGTAAGAATAATATCTAGGAATTAATTCAATCCCTGGCTTATTTTTTGTATTCTCTAATGGAACAAAGTAATTTTTTCAAGTATCTACATTCTCTGTAAATGCTTTTCCTTGTCAAGTAAAAGTAGCTCTATTGTTTTGATCAATAATAGCTGTATTTTTAAATGAATCCTCAAATAATTTTTTTGTATTTAAATATGAATAATTAAAAAGTTTTATTCCGTTTTGTTGCTCTTTAAAAGCTCCATATAAGTAGTCATTTTTAATAATCTTATTACCATCTAGAGATGATTCAAATATATTTTGGTATAGTTGATCAAATATTGAAGAGTATAGATCATTTTTTATTTCTGTTGAATAACTACTTACTTTTTCTCATTGAGATAAATCTATATTATTATTATTATTACTTCTATCATCTAAGATTTTTAATCATTTTATATTCATATTCAAATCACTGCTCAAATAATTTCATAATTTATCACTACTATTTTCTGAACTCAATTTAACTTTTGTATTTTGTGGTGTATTTAAAATTTCATATTTTGCTTTATGAGGATTTGAAGATCATATTTTATTACATTTAGATGGATCAGGTACATCCAATGATATTTTAAAATCCTTGCTACTAGTAAATGTGTAATTTGTTTTACTTCCCTTTGCATTATTACATCCAGCTCAATTCTTAGAGGGATCAGCTTCTCATGAAGATAGATTACTAAGTCTATCAATAACTGTCTTATAATTTAAATTTGAAGCTGCAGCTCCTTTTAAAACAATTGTTAAATCATTATAGCCAAGTATTTTACCATTTACTATAACAGGTTCTCCTGGAATTATTTCTCCCTTTTTTTTATCTTTAAAGTTTTGTCTTATTGTAAAAGCTTCATCATGTGAGTTATTGACAGGTCTTGTAAGTTTGATTGTATATTGGTTTTCTTCAACTTTTATTATATCATCTACTCTTTTATTATTTTCCATATGAGCTTTTAAGTTATCAAAGAAATAACTTACAAAATCTTTTTCATTAAAACTAAACGCTTTTTTGAAGGGTTCTAATACTGTTGGATCACTAATCAATGATTCATCTAGCACCTCATAGCGATAACCAGTTGTGAATAAGTTGAATAAAGCATCCATATCATTTTTATTAAAGGCATTATAATATTTTCCATTGTAGAAATAGAATAATGAGTGACCTACTTGAAATTCACTCTTTTTAAATTCTCTTTCTGCTTCAAAAGTAGACTCGTATCATTGTTGTCCATCATATGAATACATTGGAACAAATAACCCTTTATTTGCAAAACTATCATAGGTTCTCTCAATTTGACTGTTAAGTATTTCTCCTGTTACTGGATCTTTTATCGATTTAACACAACCTACTACTAAATCATTTTCACAGTTAGGTAAAACTGCTTTACCTAAAGCATTTTTATAAACTTTTACCATATCTTTTGAGTTATTATTATAGATTTTTGATCCATCTAATTCATTTGTTGCATAGTTTTTAATAATTTTATTTGGATTACTTACTGTTTGTTCTACAGTAATTGGAGACTTTTGTAAATGTTCATTTAATATAGTGTTTTTATCTCTATATATTTTATCTTGATATTTATATTCATATTCTGATTTTATTAGTTTTGAATTTTTTAAAATATCTTCTTCTAAGTATTTTAATTCTAATTTTGAGTCACTTTTTAAATCTAAATTATTATTAATACCTAAAGTAGCTGATGTAGATAAACTTAAAGTTGATAATGAAATTAGTAGTTTTCCAAGCATAAATTTTTACCCCCTTGCTTACATTTATTTCCTTTATATTTGTATTTAAATATTCAATAAATAGTACTTTATTTTCAAAAATAATATTGTGGAAAATGTATTTCTCTACTGTGGTTTCAATAGTTGTACTTTTATAATTTAATAATTTCATAATTGCATAAGTTGCATTTACTTTATCTTTGTAAAAATAGTCCATTCCATATAAATTAAATGTATAGATTGGTTTTTCGAACTTAGATAAATCATATAGATCATCAAAGCTAGTCTCTTTAGATAAATCACTTGAACTTACTAATTTCATTTCTAAATCTTTGATTTGATTATCAATAAATAGAAGCATTTCCTCATAATCTTTTGTATAAAAACTTGAGTTAGAATTAGCTCCTGTTCCAAAATTATAATAATGATATCTAGTTAAATTATTTGGGTCTTTTAATTTTTCTTCCATTGCTTCAAGGGCATCACGAACGTTTGAATGAATTCCTCCAAAGTGATCTGAGTATGCAGAATAATTTACTTTATTTTCTGTTAAAGTTTTATTAGTTAAATATTCTATTAACTCTTTTTTATCACTAAGTTGAGTTCCAGGAAAATAATCACTTTCATATATTACATTATTTGATTCAATCATTTTGTCAATTAATATTCTAATTAAATAATCATTTGCAGTTTCTTTTGATGAGAAACTTCTATTACCTAATTGGTATACTTCATTATCTCTTGGTTTCTTAATTGAAAAAACTTTAAAAATCTCTTCCGGATTAAATTTTACTTTTTCTCATTGTCAAGCAGTAATTGAGTAACTCAATTTTTGTTTAGTATCAGGGATAATTAATTCATATACTAAAGTTTTTTGTAAACTAATACTATTAATAAAATCAAATATATCTCCAATGATTGGCACAGCACTTACTGCCTTTTGAACAGCCTTATTCAATTCATTTGTAAGTTGAGTAGCTATTTGAGTTGCATGTTTTATAAGTAATTTTTCTGTTTCATCTATTGCTTTTAACATTAAATTTTGAGTAAAAGAATTACTTAATGCTTCATTTAGTGAATTAATATTTTTTTGAATCACACTTGTATTTTCAATATAATTTAATTTTTCAAAAAAATCATTTTTCTCAATAAGGAAATCTAAAGCCATTAGTACATTATTTTTTCCTAAGGAATCCACAAACACTTTCCACTCTTTTATTTCACTTGTTATATTTACAATTACTTCATACATTAATTCATTTAATAAATCTGAGTCCTTTACTGAAATTTGAGAAAATCTAAAAGTATCTGCAATTTGATATAAATAAATTACTGCTTTTTGTATGAACTCAATTGTTGTTAAACTATTAATCTCAGATAGAATATATTCAGACTCTGAAACTAGTTCATATTTTTCTACTAAATTTGAAAATTGCTTGTATGTAGATTTATCACTGAAACAGTTAAAGATTGATTCTGCACTTATTTTTCCATTGCTTGGAAAGCAATAATCTAACTTGTTGAAGTCTTTGTCATTCTTAACATTTGTTCTAAACTTTTCTAAAAGATTAACACTAGACATTAAGGTATCACTCATTAAACTTTGAGTAATATCCATTAAGTTTTTACTTGTTTTACTTGCCAATGTTCAATTCTTTTCATCATAGAAATATGTATTAAGATCTGATTGAGAAGTTATTACTTTGTCACCAGTAAATTGACCACCTTTGTTTCCTTTTGTTTCAATAAGGAATTTACCTGGAGATTTTGAATACTTTTGGATTCTATTTTTATCTTCAGTTGAAGGATTAAATGAGTTTTTTGTGTATAAATCAGAATCCTTTATTTTTTGATTATTATACAGATAGGTAGTTCTAATTGAGTTGGCAATCTCACGCTCTACTTCCTTTTTATTATAGCTAGCAGAACCAATTGTAAATAGCTCTTCTTTTTCTATTCCACCTTGTTCAGAATTATTAATAAAATTTTTATAATAGTGTTCCTTTGCTTCACTAATATTATTATAAAATTTATCTTCAACATAAAAGTTTGATTGAATTTTATTATAATATGTTTTTTCTACAATCTCTTTTGCTTTAATAGCATCTTGCTCATAAACAACTTTGCCATCTGCATCTTTATAAACATAAATCTCATCATTTTTATTTTTTACAACAGTTGAAGATAATTGATTCATTCCATCAATTACAAAATCATCAATATTTTTATTTGTTTTTAATTCCTTTATTGGATAATTTGAGTCAATATATTCTAAAACATCTTCACTAGAGTTATGTTTTGATTCACCAAGAAAAATCTCTGAAAAATAGTCACTTTCAGAACTAATCTGTAAACCGTTATCTAAATCTAAATAATAGTTTATGGCATCTTCTCTTGATTCAAATGTTTCTCCAAATAACTCAAATTGCTTTTTATCTTTATTTAATTCAGGCTCTTTTGTTAAAGAACCGCTATTACATGATACTACTGCTATAGTTGGTGTTATTAATAATCCCCAAACTACATATCACTTTTATAAGTCTATTCATTTTCTTTTCTTATGTCCCTTACTCTTATTGGTTTTCCTTATATACCTAAAAATATTTTAGCATACCAAATTCTTTTTTTATTAATATTTTTTAAAATTTTAATAAAAAGTGAAATTTTTTCCAATAATAATTCATTTTAAATCTATCTTAAAGTAAAAAAATCCCATATAAATGTTTTACATGGAATTTCTAGATAATAATTACAAGATTATTTATTTAGTTTTTAAAAAAAATAGCACTATAATTTATTAAAGATTTTTATAAAGTGCTTTTTTAAGCATACTATTTTTTTACAGTAGACCAACTAATATACAAAAGTTAAAAGTAGCAATTAAGTCTTTTGTTATTTCAGCCACTCAATTAGCAGGTAATAGACCTTTTAATGTTGCCATTAAGAATCACTCATAATAGCTATTCTTATCTATAATAGGTTCACCTCTTCTTCTGTTTCACAATTTTCTGAATAAATTAATCCATAATTACCCCTTGTGCCAAACTAAATATAATATCCATATCTTTGAGAATTGAATAATCCAGAAGTTAAATCAAAGATCTTTGCTTTTGAAGAAAGTTTATAATTAAATATTGGATATTAATTTATAAAAAGAGATGTATTTGAGCAGTGAACTATATTATTGAATAAAGATAGAATAAGAAAGAAATATTTAAAATGTTAACTTTAGAGTTTAATGAATCAGGATTAAGTTGATTAACAATATTAAAAAGTGGGAAAGTTTTAAAAATGCTTATAATAAAATTTGTAAATATACAAACTAATAATGGAATCAGTTTCACATTCTAAGTTAAATCCCTAGTATATTTAGTTAATATTTCAAAGTATTTTAAAGAAACTGATCCTTGTGTAAAATCCATAGTATTCCTTCTAATTGATACTCTATACTTTTAATTGGTAATTAAACATATATTTTATTTTAGTAATACCAATGCTATAATGTTAATTTTTAAAAAATATAAAAAAGTCCTCTTATGGACTTTAAACATACTTATTAAATTTAATATTATTATTGAAATGTTATTCAAAAAACAAAATAATATTTGATGTAAAAGTTTCTTCTTCATATCTAATAGATTCACTAGTTACTGTTATTTTTGCCTCGTATTTAGTTTTTTGTTCATCTGTTGGTTTTACCTTCGAAACAGAAATACCTTTTTGTAGTTCTTCTGTATCTAGTCCTCTAGAAGTAAAAATGTAATTTAATATAAATTCTTCATTAATTTCTGTATTTTGGTCTACTTTAATATTCATATCCTTAATTGCAGAACTTAATTTTGATTTAAAAGTAATGGGTCCAGTAGAACAAGAAACACTTAAAACTGGTGTACTTGAAATTAAAAGTACTGCTGATAAAAATGTAAGTATTTTCTTCATAATTATATTATCTCCTTATTATTTTTCATTATAAGTTGCTTGTATTGCAATTGCGCCCGCAAATGTTGTATTACATAATCCAAGACAAAAGAAACTTTTTGTTTTTGCAAGTGTAATTTTTTTCCTGATATATTTTTATATCTTATTTCTCCTCTTATGCCCTTAAAAATATTGTAAACTCCTTTTAAATTTAATTTACTTTTTTTATGTGAGACACCTGTAGTCGCAACAAGATTTAAATCAGTCATTATTAATGGTTCATTTAATATTTCAAATCATGCAAAGCCTATTTGGGTTATTCAATCCAACATTATTGGACCACTTGCAATTGCTTCATAACCAATTATAGAAACATTTGTTTTGTCCTTATCATCATAAAGACTTTTTGCAAATGAAAATGTTTGACTTGTTTGCAAGTTTGATTCTGCTCCAGCAAATCATTGAAAATAATTTAATATTGGTATTATTTGGTTTCTAATTTGTAACCATTTTCTAAAGTTTTAATACCTTCTCTTAAATATAATTTATCTATTTTATTTGTGTTTCATTATGAAAATTTTCACTATTATGACTTTGAAAAATAGTATGACCACCTTCAAAATTTCTTTGTATATTAATATTAGACGATTCTAAATTATAAAAATTTACCTGTGTTGCTGGTATTAATGTTGAAACAAATAGAGAAGAAATTAATAAAATTGATTTTAGCATATATTTTCCTCTTTATAAAATTGTATTAATCATTTATATTAATAATTAAATTTATAATTTATATATTGCTAAAATTTTTTTATAAGATTATCTACATCCTTTCATAAATATTTTAATACCTTTTATATTAAAAAACAATAATAGCTTTCAATAAAAAAATGTAAAACTCCTTTTTTCGAACACCTCTATTTTATAATCTTCCTTAATTACTTCGCTTTTAAGAGTACTTCAAAAACCTTCAATATATTCATTGTCTATTGATCTGCCTATTCTAGATATACCTAAATCAAAGCGAGATCACATTTTAGCTAAGTGATATTGATAAGATATAAATTATGAAAGCTTATCAGATTGAATAATTAAGATTGACTTAAATATTCCAAATTCATTAACCACATTAAAAAATGACTCTAATACTAGTTTCATACCTCTAATATTTTTAATTACCAAATAATAAATTCTTTTATGGTTTACATTATAAAAAGCGCAAGTATATAGTTTGCACCCTTCTATTATTTTCTCTGTAATTCTATAGAAAAAATATCCGCAAATTTTTTTAAATCTGTTTTATATTTAAATAATCTATGATTTTTCCATTTTTGGCTTTAAAGGACTTTTTAAATACCCCTCTTCAATTCTCATTATAAATTTTTATTCAGTTTTTGAAACTTGAATTATTAATTCATACTACTTTTGAATTTTGTGCTAATAACAAATTGGATTTATAAAAATTTAGTCTAATTCAGTTTTTTGATTTATTAAATACTTAGTCAAAATAAAAGCTCTCCTCGTTCACAAATACTTTATATTAATATATAAAGTATTTTTAAAGTATTTCCGAAAAGTAAAATTTTTTCTAATAAGAATTAATTTTTAAAGTTCCTTGTTTTAAAGCAAAAAAATCCCATATAAATTTTTTACATGGGATTTCTAGATAAGAATTACAAGCTTATTTATTTAGTTTTCTAAGAATAAATAATAATACAATTTACTTAATTTATTAGAAGTTTTATAGAAGGTTTTTTTAAATAATTCTAATTTTTTTTACATTAAACCAACTAATATAAAAAGTTAATATATATAACGAGCTTAATAAAAGAAAAACTAACAATGGATGTCATCATATAAAAGTTGTAAAAAAGACAAGACTTGTAGATAAAGAAGCAAAATTAATAACCCCACTTAGTAATAGCAATCCTAATAAAAAACCAATAGAGAACATAAATAATATAACTCCATTATATACATTGAATATTTGATTAATTATATAAAAGTTTGAGTAACCCATTATCTTCATACCATTTATAAACTCTTTATTATCAGTAATTATTAAAGTTGTAGCCAACATTAATATAATAAAAGTTATTATTAATAAAATAATAATAAATATATATATTGAGAAGTTAAGAGTAGCAATTAAGTCCTTTGTTATTTCAGTCACTGAATTAACAGGTAATAGACCTTTTAATGTTACAATTGAGAATCCCTCATAATAGTTATTCTTATCTATAATAGGTTCACATTCTTCTTCTGTTTCACAATTTTCTGGATAAATTAATCCATAACTACCCCTTGTTCCAAATTGACTATAATCTCCATATCTTTGAGAATTTGATAATCCAGAAGTTAAATCAAAGATCTCTGCTTTTGAAGAGAGTTTATAATTAAATATTGGATATTGATTTATAAAAAAGTCATACATATTTTTTCATTTCTCATTTTTATTTCTATTAGCTTTAAATTCTTTATAACTAATATTTTTAAGTTTATTTTTCAACTCCTCATCATTAAATTGTTCAAAAGTATATATCTCTTCAACATGAGCTCATTCAGGAATAAAGAAATTATTAAAGTTAAATTCCTCTACCTTATCATAGCCAATAATTTCATTTGCATTGTCATTTGTTATTCAAGCCTTTGGTGTACCATAACTTTTTTCAATACCCACAATTTTAAATTTTTTATTACTTTTATAAATATTATTTGTTATTTGTAACTCATTGTCTGTAACTCTTTTATGAATTGGTGGCTGGTTAGAAGCTCCTACAGCTCCACCGTTTGTTATTGCAAAATCTACTCCACCTATCTTGGCTGAATTAAAACTAACAGGTATACCTAAACTTGTATCTGAAAAATTTCTATAGTCTGACATAGATTTTGGAGCAGAATAATAACTTCTACTTGACTGGGTTCTAAAATCTTTGAAAGGACTTTTTGATCATCCCATCTCTAAATCATTTATACCAATATCACTATACTTGTTATTAATATATTTTTCTAATTTTTCAATGTATATATTGATATCAATAACATTACCTTCTTTAATTTTTAAATTTTCAGAAAGAGCCTTATTAATTATTAGAGGATAATAGAAATTTGAATCATTAAATAATTGATTATTAATAACTTTATTTTTTTTATTTTTAAGTAAATTTAATTTTGATTTTTCATTTACTCCATAAATATTGAAATCTTGATCTTTATAATTTGCCTTAAAGTACGTTCCTAACTCATCAATTTTTTTATCATAGGGTACTAAACTATTACTTACATTATAATTTTCATTTAACTCAATTGACTTAATTATTTTTTGTTGAATAAAGTATGGAGAATTTGTATAAGTTAATAATAATATTCCCATACCTAATCTTCATTCAAACACTGAGGTAAATCACAATGTAAGATTATTATTTAATCTAATAATGTCATGATTTTCTCAATCACTTATTGATGAGGGCTTTAGATTTTTTACATCTACTAACTTATCATTATATGTAAAATTAAAATCAGCTACTTCTGAGTTTTTTATTTCATAAAAGTCATTGTAATCTTTACTTATTTTCCAATATTTATCATAATTAGAAAAATAATCACCTTTATAAATTGTTTCCTTCTTTAAAATCTTATTAATTTCTTTTATGTTAATTTGATTATTTACTATTATTTTTGAGTTATATTTTAATGGTAATCCTCCAATATATTTTTTATAAAAATTTAGAAGCAAATTATTATAACTTAACAGTTGCTCTCTTCCAGGATTCTTATTTTTTAAAACTACTAATTCTTGTTTAAAATTATCATAATCTTTTCATTGAGAATAAATATTTTTAATAGTTTGCTTTGAACCTATACTTCCTATTAATCCTGAAGAGTCAATCTCTGCATTATCCAAATCCAATAAAAAACTCGTAGAAAGATTTTTTCAATTTAATCAACTAAATTCAGCTCATGCTGTATTATTTTTTTGAGCAATATCATATGAATAATACTCTGAATGTATATCAGAGTTTAAAATATTTTCAGTAACTTTATTTCAGTTAATAGTTTTTTTATCTTCTAAAAGAGGATACGCTGTACTTACTTTATCTTTACTTTTTGATCCCACATATTGATCTATTATTTTATTTTTAAAATCAAATCCTCATTCCTCATCTTTAAAATTTGGATTATAGGTTTTATAAAAACTTAAAGGATTATTTGGTAAAGGGCTAGTATACTCAACCTTATTTTTATAATAAATATTTGAGAATACTGATTCATAATTTCTTTTAACTTGTTTTGGAATAACTATTGTTGCAGTTGTTAGTGTAGAACACAATAACATAGCAGCTGCTATTCCTGTTATTTTTGTTAATGAAGATAAGAAAAGAGCAGATCTTAATTTTTTATTAAATTTAGAACTCTTATATAATTTTTTATATTGTCTTGCTAAGTAAGATATCTTTAAGGTTTTAACACCATTATTTAAATAAATAATTCCTTTATTAAAAACTGTAAAAGAGATTATTTTTATTATAAAAATAAATATTAATATAAAGAAAATAAAAATAGTAAGAAAAACTAAAGGTAAATAATTAAAATTTTTAAAGCTAAAATTAAAAAAACCTGAGAAAATATTAAGCACTAGTATTTCTAAAGAGTAAAAAAATATTAATGAGAAAATAAAACCTACTAAAATTGAAAAAAGTATATTTGCCAAATAATTAATAATTATATTTTTATTTTTATATCCCATAGACTTCAAATAACCAATTTCATTTAATGAACTTTCAAAATCTTTCTTTGTTACTAAATAAATTATAAATAAACAAATTGAAAAAATTAAAGTCAGTAAAAGACTTGAAAATATATTAAATAATAGAATTACCTTGTTAGGTCCATTTACACGTGAATAACTTCTAGAATTTTTGTCATTATTATTATAAAAATAAGTTGAGTTATTGCTTAAATTTCCATACTCTTTATATTTTTTATTTATGGAATCTAAATCTCAGTTACCATCTCTATTATTAAATTTAATAGAAAAATATGAACTACCATCATATTCAGAAGTTAAAGATATTAAAGAGTTTGAAGAGTTATATATTTTCATATTTCTTTCTTCATATTTATCATCACCATATTTTACATTAAATTTGTAATCACTAAATCCCATATTTCTATAATCTAAATATACAATAGCTTCTTTGTTCATATTTGGTAAGAATGACATATCACCAAATATTGGATATGCAAAATCTGCAGAACTACCAAATCCAATTACTTGGTATCAGTTTAATCCATAATATTGATTAAGCTCAAGTAAATCTTCAATATCTGTTGTATTTGAAATATCTAAAGCAACATTTTGATTTTCTTTAACAAGAAGAGAGTCTCCATATTCATCTGGGTGTAATCTAATAACTTCTCCAATTTTAATATTATTTTCCTTGGCAAACTGCTTATTTATTATTACCTCTCTTTTAGATTTTTGATATGAGTTAGAAAAACCTCTACCTTTATCAATTACTAGACAATCTATACAGTTATTGCTAATTGAATGAGTTTTTGATAATACCTTTAGCTTTAATATTTCATCTTGATTTTTAATATTATTAATATTTCACTCTTCCGTCTTACTTCATTCAAAGTTATTTTCTAAAGCTAATCTATTTAAAATATATTGTTGATACAATTCTTGATTTTCAGGAAGATTATCTTTTTCATCTTTTGAAGGATTTATTAGACGATAACTTTTATCAACTTCCATTACACTATCTCTTACATTACTAATTTTTTTAAATTCATTGTAACCTCAAAGGACTTTTAAGTTAACAGAGAAAATTGAAAAAAGAATAAAGAAAGTCAAAAAAAGTAAAAAAGAAACAGCAATAACTGAAATAGAGTTGTTTCTAATTTTTCTTATTGAGTTTTTAAAAAATAATATTTTTGTTTTCATTTTTAGCCCTTAAAAAAATTTATAAAATAAGTATTTATAAATTTTTAAATAAGGTTGTTATTTTTTATATTTATAAATAGATTTACTTTTAATTAAATAATTATAAAAATTATAACATATTTATCAATATCTTTATTTATAATTTTTTTACTATTGCCTATCCAATCGTTACTTCTTCTTCTAAGTAACTAAAGTTCTGTTTATTTTTAGGTTTTACAAAAGCTAATAATGTATTAGAGATTCCCAATTGCCCTACAAACATTGTCATTACTAACATTATTTTACTTATTACACCTAACTGAATAATTTGTTCATTAGGGAATGGTTGAAATCCAACTGTACCAAAAGCACTACATACATACATTATCAATTTAATAATTGTAGCTTCTGTATTTTGAGTTTCATCTGTTCTAAATAGCATTTTATTACTATCCAAATAAACAATAAATATACTTGTTGTTACAATAAAAAATGAAATAAATACTACAGCAAAGGCTCTTTTAACAGTCTCATCTGGTATTTTTCTTTTAAATACTTCAACTGATTTTTTATTTCTCATAATAGAAAATATTGCTAATACACAGATCGCAAAAGTTGTTGTTCTGATTCCCCCAGCAGTAGACGATGGTGCAGCTCCAATAAACATTCAAATGGATAATAAGTATTTACTTCCAGCAGTAAAACTATTAACATCCACTGTTGCAAAACCAGCATTTCTAGTTGAAGAGACATTAAAAATTAAATCCATCATTCAAACATGAGTAGGTTTCCAAGCCCCACCATCAGATACTCATTTATGAGAAATGCTAATTTTTTCATTTCCCAATAGCCTATAAGTTTCTTCATAATGACCACTTAATAATATTTGACTTTCTTCAACAGTAAGATACTCTGTTAAAAAAACTAATATGGGTCCTAATATAAATAAAGTTATATAAGTTATAAAATTTAGTTTTGTGAATAAAGAGAATTTAACTTTTTTTCCTTGTTTTCTTGCTTTAATTTTTTTCTTAATATCATGATATGTTGGATATCCTAATCCTCCTATTACCCATTGACATAGGAAAGTAATTTGAATTAAATAAGCTTGTGAACTTCCTTGATTATAAGGAAGTAGTGAGTTACCACTTACAATATCAAAACCGGCATTATTTGTTGCACTTATTGAATGAAATATTGCAAATCAAAGTGACTTTCCAAAATCATTATAAGGATTTGTAACAGTTGATGGATCTAATTTATGAGTTCCTTCAAGTGAAATCGGAGTGAAATAAAATCCAAAAAATAAAACTATTGACCCTACTAACTCTAATATTAATAAAAATACAAAGGCATCTTTTATCATTTCCACAGTATTTGATAAACTATTATTTCCTCTTTCCTTTTGAGCAATATTTTGATCATCTAAAGAAATTTTTCTTCCTATCATTACTAAAAGAGTAATTTTAATTGTAAGAATTCCAATTCCTCCAATTTGACACATTATTATTATTAATAATTGGCCTAAAAATGAATAACCTGTATTTGTTTGTACCATAGTTATTCCTGTATCAGATATAGCACTTGAAGCTGTAAACATTCCCGTAATGAAATTTCAGTGATTTTTTGAATCAACAACAACTCCAGGAATTGAAAGTAAAAAACCCCCTAATATGATAGAAAGTAAATAAGCCAAAATTATTTTCCCACTTATTCTAGAAAAAGGTAATCAGTTTTTTAACTTATGAAAGAACTTTTCATTCTTATTTTCTACACTTTTTTTTACTTCTGTCTTTTTTTTATTAGATTTACTTTTAACAATATCTTTCTCATCATTTGAAGAATTTTTCATAAAAATAGCCTCTTTTTAAATCTATATTAAATTATACATTAAAGATTAAAAGAGTTGTATAATTAATAAGTTAGAAAGTTGGAGTAAATATGGCTAGAAAAAAAAGTTTTGCTATATTTGGGGCAAACTACTTTGGTCTATCAGTGGCACAAACGCTAGATGAAAGAAAACAATTAATAAAGATTTTTGACTATGATGAAGAAAGATTAAATTTATATATTAATCAATTTGAGTCAGTTGAGGGAGTTGTATTAGATGCAACAAATAAAAATGCTTTAGAAAAAAATGGTATTTCTCAATATGATGGAGTTATAGTATGTTTTGGTGGAAATATGGAATCAAGTATTTTAACAGTTTTAAATCTAATAGATTTAGGTGTTGAAAATATTATTGTTAAAGCAAGAGATGAACGACATAAAAGAATCTTATTAGCTCTTGGGCTTGAAGAAGACAAAGTTATTATTCCTGATGTTATTACAGGAAAAATGGTTGCAACAAAATCATTATTTGATATTGAAAGTGAAGTTCAATCAATTGACAATGAGTATGTTTTTACAAGCATTACTGTTTATGAAGAAGAAATTATTGATAAATCAATCTTTGATGCTGGTTTAGTTTCTAATAAGGACTTTAATATTATTCAAATAAAAAGAAATGGTAAAACTATTTTACCTGATGAATATACAATTCTTAAAGAAGGAGATATTCTTGGAGTATATGCAAAGAATAATGTTGTAAATGATCTAGTTTTAAAAATTAGAGGAGAACAAGAAATAGAAGAATAAAAAGGTTAACCTTAAAATATGGTTAACCTTTTTTATAATTTTTCTTTAATTTTTTTAATTATTATTTCTGATGCTATTGTAGGATTTACATTACCACCAGTATCTTTCATAAGTTGACCCATGATTGTTTTCTCAACTCTCTCTGGTCTTTGTTCATATTGTTCTTTTATTAAATTTAAATTTTGCTTAATAATAGGATCTAAAAATTTTTCAATTTCACTTATATTTGAAATTAGTTTAAGATTATTTTCCTCTACTATATCTATAATTTCTTTATTAGTTTCAAATGCTATTGGCAATATTGTTTTAACATGCTTTGAGGAAATCATTCCCTCATCTAATAATTTTATTATTTGATTAATATCTTGTGGCTTTAATTTTGATTGAGATAACTCAATTCCATCTTTATTTAATAAAGCTTTAATATCAGTTAATAAATAATTTGCAATTTTTTTAGGTTCAGAACCTAATAGAATTGTTTCTTCAAAAAACTTTACTAATGCTAAGTCAGACAAGATGTAATTAACATCTTCAATAGAAAGATTATAGTTTTCAATATATTTTTTTCTCTTCTGTGATGCTAACTCTGGAGAATTTCTAATAACTTCTTCAATTCAATTTTTATCTAATTTGATTGGGAAAATATTTGGTTCTCTAAAATATTTATAATCAATTGCATTCGATTTTTTTCTCATTAAGACAGTCTCTTGTATTGTCTCATCAAATCTTCTTGTTTCTTGATCAACAATCCCTCCAGATAACAATATTTTTGATTGTCTTTTTATTTCAAACTCAATTGATTTTTTTACATTATTTAAAGAGTTTAAATTTTTAATCTCCACTTTTGAACCTAAATGCTCATAACCATAAGGTCTTAGTGAAATATTTATATCACATCTTAAAGACCCTTCATTCATTTTTACATCACTTACTCCTAAAAATAATAATAACTCTCTCAATTGATTTACATATTCAACAGCTTCAAAGGCACTTCTAATTAGAGGTTTTGAAACAATCTCAATTAGACCCACACCACTTCTATTAAAATCAATATATGTTAATTGATCTTTATGTGTCTGTTTTGCAGTATCTTCTTCAATGTGGAGTCTTTCAATTTCAATAACTTTCTTTTCTCCATTCTCTAAATTAATACTAATTTTTCCTTCTTTTCCAATAGGAAAAAAATGTTGTGTAATTTGATAACCTTTGACAAGGTCAGGATAAAAATAATTTTTTCTATCAAATCTTAAAAGAGGATCTATTTGCATATTTAAAGCATTACAAGTAAGTAAAGCTAATCGCACACCTTCTTTATTTACTGATGGTAAAGTACCAGGATAACCCATATCAATTTCTGATACTTGTGAATTGGGAGTTTCTCCATAACTTACTGGACCTAAACCAAACATTTTTGATTTAGTTTTTAACTCAATATGATTTTCAATTCCTATAACTACTTCAAAGTTATTCATTTGAATCACCTACTTGTCTAAAGTTTTTTTCAATTATATTTTCCAAGTATTTTGCTGCCTGCAGTACTTTTAAATCTTCTTTAGGTTTTGCATTTAAATTAATTCCTATTGGCATATTTTCTTGCGAAACAAAAGGTATTGTAATTGAAGGCATACCATTAAAATTTGCAAGAATCAAAATATCTTCAGCAAAAACAAATTCCCCTTCACCTTTTTGTTCTACATCAACACCATAAACTTGGTCAACTGTTGGTGCTGGTTCAAAAGTTGGAGGCAGTATTAATATATCAACTTTTTCATATAGTTTTTCTAATGCCTCTACAATAAGTCTTCTAACTTTTTTTGATTTAGCTAAAAGTATCTCTTGATTTTCTGATTTTAATTGATAACTTCCAATTAAAAATCTTCTCTTAACAGTCTCTCCAAAACCTTCGGTTCTAGAATTTTTTATAATCTCTTTATAGTTATTTCCTTTAGCTCTTAATCCAAATTTAATTCCATCTAAGTTATAATTCGAAGATACTCCCTCAGCAAAAGAAATCATCATATATGCTGCAGGTATTGCTTCAAGTAATTTCTTATCAAAGTCCAACTCAATAACTTCATGACCATCCGCTTTTAAAATATCATATAACTTAAGATAATCTTTTAGAAGTTGACCCTTTAAAAATTTATTGACATTTTTTATATAACCAAATTTTATTTTTTTATTAAAATTATTAATATTTTTTACAAACTCTTGTCTATTATCAATTGAAGTAAAATCTCTTTCATCTTTCCCATAAGTTGCCTCACATAAATATGTTAAATCTTCAACATTGTTTGTGAAAAAACCTAAATGATCTAAACTAGGAGCATAAGGAATTGCTCCATATCTTGAAATAGAACCATAAGTTGGTTTGAAACCAACTATACCTGTTAAACTAGCTGGTTTTCTAATAGAGTCACCTGTATCTCCTCCAGTAGCAAATGGCACAATTCCCTTTGCAACTGCATAAGCACTTCCACTTGAACTTCCCCCAGCAATTCTATTTTTATCATGAGGATTTCTAACTTCACCATTAAATGAGAATAAACCAGTTCCACCCATTGATAATTCATCCAATGCAGCTTTTCCTATTAGAATAGAGTTTGCGTCATTAAAGCATTCAGCAATTCTTGCATCATATGATGGGATATAATTAGATAAAATTTTTGAACCTGCAGTTGTTAAAATATTTTTTGTTGTAATATTGTCTTTATGAATAAAAGGAATTCCACTTAAAATATTTTCTTTGTCTATTTTATTTTCTATTTCCTGAGCTTTTTCCATTGCTTCTTTTTCACATAAAGTGATTAAAAAATTACTATCTCAATCAGCTTTTGATGAATCTAAAACACTCTTAATTAAGTCAGTAGTTTTTAACTCTTTATTTACTAATTGATCATGTAATTTCTTTAATGTAGTTTTTTTAAAATTCATATTATTTAACCACCTTTACAACTGTTATGAAATCCTCAAAAGTGCTAGGAGCATTTTTAAGAATTTCATCTTTTGATAAAGATTTTGTTTCTTCATCTTCTCTCAAGTCCTTTATAAAAATATCAAAGGGGTAATGAAGTTCTTCAACATTATCAGTATTAACTAGTAAAACTTTTTCAAATTTTTTTAATATACTATTTTCATATTTTAAAATATTTTGTAATTCTTTTTCTGATAAATCTAACATAGCATCATCTTGAAGCTCTTTTAATAATTCTAAATTAATTGTCATGTTTATTCTCCTATCATTTCTAAAAAATCTTCTTCTGATAAAATATTAATTCCTAACTTTTGAGCTTTTTCTAGTTTACTTCCAGCCTCATTGCCTGCTAATAAAAAATCAGTTTTTTTACTTACTGTATCAATAACTTTTGCACCATACTCTTCAAGTAAATCTTTGAAATAATTTCTTGGTCTGCTCAATGTCCCTGTTATAACAAAGCTTTTCAATGTTATTTTATCATTATTTTTAGTTCCTTCATTACCCAAATATTGCATATTAATTTTAAGTTTTTTTAGCTCTTTAATTAATTCTCTATTTTGTTTAATTTCAAATCAATCACAAACTGATTTAGCCACTATTGGCCCAACATCATTAACTTGTTCTAATTGATCAAAAGTTATTGAAGATATCATATCTATGTTTTTAAAATTAAGTGATAAAGTTTTTGCAGTTTTTTTACCAACATGTCTAATTCCTAAACCAAAAAATAATTTTTCTAAGGAATTTGTTTTTGAAACCTCTATTGACTCTAGCAAATTATTAACAGATTTTTCACCCATCTTATCTAGTTCTATTAATTGATCTTTATACTTATGTAATTTATAAATATCAGAAACTGTATTAACAAATTTATTATTAAAAAGTTTCTCAATAATTTTTATACTTAGTCCTTCAATATTCATAGCATCTCTTGAAACAAAGTGTTCCAATCCTCTAACAATTTTTCTCGGACATTGAGAGTTTATACAGTATTGATCAACTTCACCATCTACTCTTTCTAGTATTGAGTAACATTGTGGGCAGTTTTTTTCTTCACTTCATTTTTTTAAAGTCTTATAATTATCATCTTGTATTGGTGAAATGACTTCTGGAATTATATCACCAGCTTTTTTTACTTTTACTTCTCCACCAATTCTAATATCTCGTTGAATAATAAAATCTGCATTATGAAGAGTTGCTGCTTGTACTGTTGTTCCTGCAATTTGAACAGGTTCCAAAGAAGCATTATATGTAATTCTTCCTGTTCTTCCAACAGTTGCAAAAATATTTTTTAACTTAGTTTGCTTAGTTTCAGCAGGGAACTTAAAAGCTATAGCTCACTTTGGAGACTTTGCAGTATAACCTACTTTTTCATATAGATCAAAATCATTTATTTTAACTACAACACCATCTATTTCATATTGTAATTTTTCTCTTTGTGAAAGAATAAATTGAATATGACTATATACATCTTCAATGGTGTTACAGATTTTACCCAAACTATTTATTTTAAAATTCATTGTTTCTAAATAATTTAAAGAATCACTGTGAGTATGAAATTTTTCTCTATCCATAAAGTAATACAAGAATGCATCAAGTTTTCTTGAAGCAGCAATGCTTGAATCAAGTTGTCTTAAAGTTCCCGCTGCAGCATTTCTTGGATTTGCAAAAATCTCTTCATTATTTAATAATCTTTGCTTGTTTAATTTTTCAAATTCATTTTTGGATAAAAAAACTTCCCCTCTAATTTCTACATAATCATTTTTATCTGATATTGAAAGTGGAATACTTTTTATTGTTTTTACATTTGAAGTAACATCCTCACCATAAATTCCATCACCTCTAGTAACACCTTTGAATAGATTTCCATTTTTATATATTAATGAAATTGATAATCCATCTATTTTAGGCTCTACAAAAAAATTATATTTTTTATTTTCAATCTCTTTTATGATTTGATCATTGAAATTTTCCAAATCATCTTTATTAAAGGCATTAGCCAAACTTAACATTGGTTGTTTATGTTTATATTTCTCAAACTTATCTATAACAATTCCCCCAACCTTTTGTGTAGGAGAATCTGGTGTAATTAGTTCAGGATATTGTGTTTCTAATTTTATTAATTCATTTAAGCTTTTGTCATATTCTGAGTCATCCACTAAAGGCTTATCCAATACGTAATAAGCGTGACCTCACTTATTTAAATTATTTTTTAATTGTCCAATTTTTTCTAAAACTTCTTTCATTAAAATACCTCCTATTAAAAATTCACTCTTGAATATTTTTTTATAATTACTACATCATTTATTTCTTCAATTGTTTTCTTTGTTCTTATAGCATAAGGCAAAGTATTTACAAATGTAAATAGCAAGACTATTAAAACCACTCCATTTGTTTCAAACATTTTTGGATAAAATGTACTTATGAATCTTACAGAAATTGGATTATAGAATGTTAAATAACTAATTAAGAATAGATCAATAGAGTTCGTTATTAAATCATACTTAATTTTTTTTCTAAAGAAAACTCATACAAATGAACAAGTTAGTAAAGTCATTGATATTATAAAAGTTAAAAACTGTTTTGCAATATCATTCTTTATTAATGAGGTTCATATGTAAATTATATTTAGAGAGTTATACTCTTCAGATAAAATGTTTTCATTAAAAGTTAAAATAAATCCTGTTGATATCATCATAAAAAATAAAGGTACAAGTAAAACAGTGAATAGACTTCTTGTCTCTAAAAAAGTTTCAAATTTGACAACAAAAGAATATCTCCTATTCATTAAGTATGAAGCTAGTAACATAATTAAAAGTATAAATCCAAAAATAATAACTTGGAGATATAAACTTAGAATAATATTATAAAATATAAATCCAATCATGGGAAATATTGCAATTTTTAAAATATCTTTTGTAAAATTTTGATTAAATCTTCTTTGAATTGTAAAAATAAATGCATACAATAAAAATAATATTTGATAAGAACTATCTCAAGAAAAGGATATATATCCTCCTAATACAAACCCTATAAAAATTGGACTATACCTTTCCCTAACATTAGCTGTTGTATATCTTAATAATAGCGTTGCAGCATAAAATATTAAATAGAGAAGAATCATATCACCTGTAAAAATGGAGTAATCTAATCATCAGAAAATTATTCTTGTAATAATGAATGTTATAAAGCTAATAATAAAAACAGTTATTCTATTATTTATTTTCATTTTTGGAGTAAAAGATTCATAAAATAAGAACAATATTGAAGTAATTATAAAAGCATCTAAAATAATTAATAACGGAACAATTAAATCCTTATACTGATATGGTTCAATATTCACCATCATTATTACTGAAAGTTGAAAAGTATATCAACCCTGAAACGGCTTAAATCCAAGAAAGTTAAATAAAGTTGAATCATTAAAAAAGGATACAGGGTTATCTTTTAATCAATACAAAATAGCCAAAGTATTTTTATGTCTACTAAAATTTTCTTTTGAGATATAGTTAAGTGATGCATAATCAATAGCTATAAAAATAACCACTACTAATATAAATATTAGCGAGTCAATTTTTAAAAAATTAGTGTTTAGTCAAAACTTTATAAAAATAAAACAAAATAAAAGATAAATTAAAGAAATTGCAAATGTATAATACACAAAGAAAACATAAGGAAGAACTGATATTAATTGCAATGGAAAAGTGAATACTGATATAAAAGTAAAATAACTAAAAAAACCTGTAGCTATTGCTACAAAGTGATTCTTAATTTTAAATTTAAAAAATTCAATGAATATTAAGCCTGATGTATAAAACATAAACAAATATAACATTGATATTCCTATTGCAATAAATATTGAAGAACTTATCATATTTTCACCTTTATAAATTATAGCACCTAGAAAGTGCTTAAAGATTCTTAAAAACTAAATAAAAAAAATTGATTTATATCAATTTTATTTGCCTTTTAGAACATAAATATTTTCATTTTTTGGATTAACGTTAATTACTGTTGATTCATTAATTACTGAAGAACTAACTGTTGTATCTTCAATACCATACATAGCATGAGAAATTTGATTTCCTTTATCAACAATTTCATCTACATCTATTCCATATTCTTCTAAGTTTTTCTTTCTTGATTGAGAATTTTTTCTTAAAAGAGTTTTTTGAATAATTGGAAGATTTCTTATAATACCATTAAATAATTTAGCATTAAGAATATATGAGAATAAAATTAGAACAAAAATTGTTGAGAATATTGTCCCAAAGAATAAACCAATTAGAGGGGCAATATGAGCTCCTTCTCCTGTGGCACTTCTAATATCTAAATATTTACTAATTAAAAATGCATTTAATAAAATAGCAATAAATGTAGGAACAATCAATATTAAGAAATTATTTACAACATATTTTTTATTAGAGTTGTAAGTGACATATTTTCAAACATAAATTCATAAATAACCATATCTAATAATTAAGCAAAGTAACTTAATTAAATACATACTAACAACTCCAATAACTAAACTATTAATTCCCCCAACACCAGCTGTAACTAATATAAATGGTACCAAAACAGCTGTAATTATATAAACAACCCCAATTATATTTTGAAATTTTGAAACTTCTCCATATCTTCCTTTTGCCTGAATTAAAGTCATTTGACTATCACAAAGAATTGTAAATGCAGTAACTGCAGCATAAAGCATTGAAAAAATTGGTGTATAAAACATAAATTCAAAAGCCTTTGTACTTGGGTTTGTTGGGTCAGTTAAAGTAATATTTTTACCATAAAGTGCACTAACAAAGTATGGAGATAATATAGACATATTAATAAACGTAAAGGCTGCTATTAAATAGCTATAGAGCTCGTATTTTGCATAACTATTTCAATTAATTCTTCCTCTTCTTGCAACTAATGTAACAAAAAATTCTCTAAAGGATACAATAAAATTTGTCATTATTAGCCTAACGTTTAGAGCAACAACTAAATAAAGTGAAAGCGTTGATGAAACATTTAGGCCAAAAATTACTGAAGCTATTGCAATATCTGAATTTAATAATAATGTTGACCCTAAGTTAGATCAAGTTATTTTTGAAGTTGTGGTATTTAATTTAAAACTATTGAAATCTCGATAATATTTCAGTCATAAATATTTTTTTCTAACATATAAATATATTAATAATCCCTTTACAGGCGAATAGAGTAATATAGGAATAAATGCTATTACTGGATTACTAGCCTTTGCCAATAAATAGAAAGTTAATCCATTTACTAAAATATCTGTAAAAAGAATTGTTATTCTTCTTATAACATTTTTATTATCAGCTATAATTATAGTTTCATAAACACTAAATCAATAAGCAGAAACAAAGTTTTTTGATCCAAAGATTAAAGCAATAATCATTAATTGTCAATATGGGGCAAATTTGTCATCAGTTAAATTCAAGCCAATATTAGTTCAACTATTTGGATCAAAAATGCTACTATCTTGTGCATTTACTCCTGCATATAATGGGTAAGCAAGTGCAGTTACAGTAACTAAGACTAATCCAACAATAGCTGATCTTCTAAAACTTTTTTTTGCTGTTGAGTAAATCTCATTTGCACTAATTCAATCATTAGTTACTAGTGGTTTTACAAGTAAAATTGACGCAGCAATCCCTAAGGCTCCCTCTGCTGTTGCAATAATTGCAGAGAATGATGTTACTAAACGCACAAACCCGTTAAACTCAGTTCCAAATTTTTCTAAAACTCAGTACATTGTTAAAAATTGAATTATTGCATTTAGAGTAGATATTGTTGTACCAACAATAACACTAAAAATACCTTGTCTTGTAGATAACATCTCAAACCTCCTAATATATTATTTTAATTTTAACATTAAAAGCTATATTTTGATTTGTATTCATTACCATTTAAATATTCCAAATGACCTTCAAAATTATTAAAAACTATCTTATAGGCAATTAAATCAATTTCTCTTAAATGACTTCTCTTCCCACCATATCTAAAATCTTTACATATTGGAGATTTATAAAAATTGCAAACAGCTCTAATTTGGTGCTTTCTACCTGTTAATATTTGAACTTCATATATATTATTTTTTTCATCAATTAACTTATTTACTTGTTCAACCTTTTTTGCATTATTAAATTTATCAATTCTAAATTTTGCCTTTTGATTATCATTATCATATTTAATATATCCTGATATTTTTCCTGTCTGCAAATTATCATTTTCTGTTTTTGCTAAATAAAGTTTTTTGATTTTAGTTTTATTATTTAACTCATTTAAAAGAATATCCAAAGTAATTTTATTTTTTGCATAAATGACTAACCCCTTTGTTAGCTTATCAATTCTATGAACATGACTAATGACAAAACTATTTTCCAAATCTGGATTATATTCATTTTTATTTTTTAAATAACTCTTTACCATTTGATCTAAATTTATATTCACTGGTGAGTGCACTTCAAGATTAGCTGGTTTATCTACAATTACAATATTTTCATCTTCATAAACTATTTCTAGTTCAGAAAAGTCCACTTCCAAGAACTGATCTCTTTTCTCAGTTTCACTACTATCATAAATTTTAACCTCATCATTTAACTTTATTTTTTGTTTTGTATCTTTAATTTTGATATCATTAATTTTGATTTTTCCTTTTCTAAACCATTTATAAATGATAGATAAATTAGTGGATTTAAAATTTTTTTTAATAAAATTAAAGACTGTTTGATCAACATCGTTTTGATTGACTTTTATTATTGTCATAAGTAACCTCTTTTTTCTGTTTTTAAATAATAAATAAGATTAGAATAAATGCTAATAAGTTATTTAGCAAGTGTACTATTCATGAGAAAGTCATATTCCCTTTAGTAAATAAAAATACTCCTGATAATATAAAACCTGCTGAAGAATAACTAAGAATATGTTGAAAATCAAATGCTGGTCCGTAATGAACAAACCCGAAAAACATTGCACTTCCTACAAAACCTAATCATCTATTTGAAGCATTTAAATTGAAACAATTTCTAAGACATAATTCTTCACAAAATGGAGCGACAACAACAGTAAGTATAAATAATAAAATAATATATGTTATTTTAATTGACTTATCACTATCTCTCAGTATACCAATTAAGTTTTTTTGGTTTTCACTTTCTGAGGCTCCCATTAACTTTGTTTCAATTAAATTTAAAAAAATAAAAGTTGAAACGAAATACAGTATTACTGTACCTACAATTCCTATTATAATAATTTCTTTTCATTTATTTTTTAAAGTTTCTTTAAATCTTTTAAAGATTTTTCTATCATAAAATATAGCCAAAATTATGATTATAACCTCTATTAAAATCATAGTCAGAATTGAAGAAAAGGCAGATATTAATTCTTCATCATTATTTAAAGCCGAATTGATTAAAAGCATTATAAGCCCAGTAAAAATAAAAACTATTTGTGGACCTATAATTAGTAGATAAATTCAAAAATAGCCACCTTTAAAAAATCCAGGTCCATTTCTTAAAATATTAAAAACCATTCCAATAATAACTGATACTAAATATAAAAGAGCGAAAGCTTCCTTATTATTATTACCAAAAAGAGCAATAAATATAGACAAAATAAATGGGACTATTAGTACGGAAGTTATAAAAATCATTCCATCAGTTTTATAATTTAATATATCAAATCTAAATTTTGCCTCTTCGCTTAAACCGAAGTGTTTATCTCTAAATTTGCTTACCTTTTCTTTCATTAAATCACCTTTTTAATTTTACTCCAAAAAGCTTCTAAAAAAATAAAAAACACTAACTAATAGGGTCTTTTAAATATTTAAATTACTTAACTTCAATTATTAAATCACCTTTTTTTACTTTACCAGTCTTTAAAACTTCAAATTTTCTTCCACTCATAGAATCAGTTGTAAAAATTAATGGTGTATTCATTGAAGGTACTTTTTTAGATACCTTTGCCATATCTACGTTTACTAATAATTCTCCAGCTTTAATATTTGATCCTTGTTTTACTTTAATATCAAATCCTTCACCATTTAGTGAAACTGTATCTAATCCAATGTGTAATAATATTTCAACTCCATTTGAGTTTGCTATACCATATGCATGACCACTTGGAAAAACTGTTACAAGTTTTCCATCTATTGGTGCTACAAATTCTCCATTATCAGGAATAAATGCTATTCCATCTCCAAGCATTTTTTCTGAAAATACTTCGTCTTCTACTTTTGATAGGTCAATAATTTCACCATCAACTGGTGCAAAAACTTCTAACTTTTTATTTTTTGTGAATAATCCCATAATTTACCTTCTCCTCAAACATTATTTTACAATAAAAAAATGTTATTATTATATTTTTAAATAAAAAAAATAATTCTTACGAATTACTTGTTTTTCATTACTTCTTTAACTAATTTTAAAACCTCAGAAGAAGTTTCACATTCTAAAGCTTTATCTGCCAATTGCTTTACTTCTTTTAAAGTTAATTTTGACATAATGCTTCTAGCCTTTAAAATACTTGTTGCTGACATTGAATACGCATCAAGTCCTAAACCCATTAATAAAGGAAGAGCATCTGGTTCTCCTGCCATTTCTCCACACATTCCAGCTCATTTTCCGTGTTTGTGTGCTCCATCAATTGTCATTTTTAATAATCTTAAAATTGAGGGATTATATGGTTGATATAAGTAAGTAACGTTTTCACTCATTCTATCAGCTGCCATTGCATATTGAATTAAATCATTTGTTCCTACTGAAAAGAAGTCAGCATGTTTAGCAAAATTTTCAGCATTGACTGCTGCTGCTGGAATTTCAACCATCATTCCAATTTGTAAATCCTTACCAACTTTAATTCCTTCTTTTTTTAATTCTGCTTTACATTCTAATGTAAATTTTTTTGCAGCTAAAAATTCATCAATTGTTGCTATCATTGGAAACATTATTCCTACTGGACCAAAAGCACTAGCTCGTAGTAAAGCTCTTATTTGATCTCTAAAAATATCTTTTCTATCTAAAGTAAATCTAATTGCACGATATCCTAGAAATGGGTTCATTTCGTGTGGAAATGAGAAGTATGATAACTTTTTATCACCACCAATATCTAAAGTCCTAATAATAGTGATTTTACCTTTCATATCTTCAACAACTTTTTTATATGAAACAAATTGTTCTTCTTCTGTTGGAAAATGATCATTGTCCATATATAAGAATTCACTTCTAAATAAACCTATTCCTTCTCCACCATTTTCAAGAACAGATTCTACATCCTTAGGACTTCCAATATTTCCCTCTAAAACAAAGCCGTCAAATCCATCTTTAGTTAAAGTTGGTTTATCTTTTAATTTTTTTAATTCTTCTTTTTCTTTTTCAAAGTTTTCTGCTAATTTTTTTCATTGATTTTTATCTGAAGGATTAATTTCAATATCACCAGTTTCACCATTTATTGCTAAAACATCTTTATCTTTCACGTCACGTAAAATAGTTTTCAAACCTAAAACTGCAGGAATTTCTAAACTTCTTGCCATAATAGCGGCATGACTAGTTCTTCCTCCAATATTACATGCAAAACCCTTTACAAATTTTGGATTTAATTGTGCAGTTTGAGATGGAGTTAAATCTTCAGCAACAATAATAACTTCTTCACTAATTGTTGCTAAATCTGCTACAGGGAGATTTAAAACATATCTAATTAATCTTTCAGTTACATCTTTAATATCTGCAGCTCTTTCTTTAAAATATTCATCATCCATTGCTTCGAACATGGCCATATATTTATCGGTTACTTCTTTAATAGCTTTTGCAGCATTATAATTTTTATCTTTAATTAAAGTTGTAAATTCTTCTGCCATTGCTGGATCTTCCAATATTGAAGCATGAGCTTCAAAAATAGCTGCCTTTTCTTCCCCTAGTTTTTCTTTTGCAATTACTTGCAAATTTTCTAAATCAACTTTAGCTTTTGCAATTGATGAAGTTACAAGAGTTAATTCTGATTCAATATTTTTTGGTATTACATCTGAGATAATTATTGGTTGTTCATCTAATATATAAACCTTAGCGATTGATATACCATTACTTGCACCAATTCCTGACATTTTTTTAGACATTAAAATCTCTCCTTTAAAACAAATATATTATAACAAATATTGCATATATAGAGTGTAAACAGAATATAAAAAAACAACTATTTATTAGTTGTTTGATATTATTATTTTAAAAAGTTTAGGTTTTTAAATACTTAGTTAGAGATAATAATTTATCTAAAATTAGTTACTAAGACCTTTTTTCTTAATTTTTTATTTGATAAAACAATTAAATATTGCATAACCTATATACTTATCAGTTTCATTTGAGGCCAAAGCAAAATGCTCGCCACTACCTCCAGCATTATTTCCTCATCCTCTAAAGTTTATATTGCTTTCATTTATATCTTTATTTTTACTTAATTCAAGACCTAATTTAATGGCTTCATCTGAATCACGACTTTCTAGTTCAAGTTCAGTTTCTGAATAATTAAATTGTTCACTAAATGCTGTTACTTCTCTTCCTTTTAATCATCATGAGCGTATTTCCTTAAAATTATCTATCATTTCCTCAAGACCTTTTATTGACTCTGGAAATTCTGATAGATCTTGTGCTATCATTAGGTCTAGATCATGAAAAGCCTAATTTTCATCATAAAAATCTGATACTGATGCATATTTTCATAACACCATTTCAGTTTCTACTAATACATTATCTTCATTATACTCTCAAACACTAATGACAGTATCTTCGCTTTCCAATTTTACAATTTTATGGGCCGCTACCAGTATAATTGTATAATATTCCTCAAATCTACTTTCTATTTCAAAATTTTCAATTTCAGAATCATCTTTTCCCTCCTCATACATTTCAGCAGTTTTAAATTCAGTAACTGCTTGTTTCTTAGATAAATCTAATATAATTTTTTTAGCCTCATCCACATTAGTAGGGAATTTTGGAAGTTTAAAATCACTATTTTGTATTGTATTACAAGATACAACTGCTACACTTGCTGAAGCAACTAAACTAGTTGTTGCTAAAATCGATAATATTTTTCTCATTTCATTTTCCTTCTTGTCTTAATTGACATAAAAATTATATACCTATTAGGTATACTTTTATAGTTAAAAAGGTATAACTTTAAATTTTTTTTAACATTGTACTGTTCCTTTTTTTCGGACACCTATATTTTATAACTAACTCTATTATTATTATAAAAATATTGATACATTTTCAAATTATAAATATATTGATTTACAACATTGTATTTATAACCTTCCTTGATCGCTTCTCTTTTAAGAGTACTTCAAAAACCTTCAATATATCCATTGTCCGTTGATCTACCAATTCTAGACATACTTAAGCCAAAATCAAATCACATTGTAGCTAAGCGATATTGATAAGATTTAAATTCTGAGCCATTATCAGAGTGAATAATTGAGTTTGGTTTAAATGTTCCAAATTCATTAACCATATTAAAAAATGACTCTAATACTAATTTCATACCTTTAATATTTTTAGTTACCAAACCATAAACTTTTTTAGTGTTTACATGATAAAAGGCGCAAGTGTATAGTTTGCATCCTGCTATTATTTTCTCGGTAATATCAACAGAGAAAATATCTCCATAATTTTTCAAATCTGTTTGATATTTAAATAATCTAGGATACTTACCATTTTTTTCTGGAGTAACTGATTTATTCTTTTGTATTTTATAGTTATTAGGTTTTAACTTTAAAAACTTCATTATTCGCAAAACTTTTTTATGACTACAATTTAGATCTAAATACTTCATTAATCTTCTAGAACCATAGATTTTAACTTCATTTTTATAAACATCATTAATTCTCAAAACCAAACCTCAATTAATTGCCTTAATTTTTGGTTTACCTTTTGATAATCAATCATAGTAAGTACTTTTTGCTAAATCAATTATTCTACAAAGTCTTCTAATTGCAATATTTGGGTATTTAATTGTAAAGTTATAAACTACTTTTGATTTAAATGTATTTAACTCTCACTTATTTACTTCTTTCTATCAATCATTTCTCTTAATTCTTTAAAAATTTCATCTCTTAATTTTAAGTCTTCACTCTCTCTTTTTGATTTTTTAAGCTCTCTTTTTAAATTTATAATCTCCTCATTATTGGCTTTAAAGGATTTTTTAAATCCACTTCTTCCATTTTCGTCATAAATTTTTATTCAGTTTTTCAATCTTGATTTATCAATTCCTACTGCTTTTGAATACTGTGCTAATAACAAATTAGATTTGTAAAAATTTAATACTAATTCAATTTTTTGATTGATTGAATACTTAGTCAAAATAAAACCTCTCTTCGTTCACAAATATTTTATATCAATATATAAAGTATTTTTAAAATGTGTCCGAAAAAAGGTTACACTACAATTTTTTTTAACATCTAGATTTTTACTTTTATCTTGACATATTTTTGATGTTTAATAATAGACTTTACTGCTAAATTAATTTGTCAACAAAGTATTCTAATAACTATATTTAATTATAAAATTATGAGCTACTATTACTTTCATTTTATTTAACTCTTTAGATTAATTCTTATTTTTTTAAATCTCAATGCTTAATTTAAATTCTCTTTATCTCTTTTTATTTTTTTAAATTTATAATATCTTCATTACTATTTTTAAAAACTATTAAAACAAGGTCTTTTATATTAATCATATATTTTATTGACTATTTCAGTCTTAATTTATTAATTCATAATGTTTTTAAATAACAAATTGATAACAAATTAGATTTATAAAAATTTAATAGAAATCCAGTTTTTGGTTCATTAAATACTTCTTAAAAGATAAAACCTTTTTACATTAACAAATACTTTATATCGTTATATAAAGTATTTTATAAGTATGTTTGAAAAAATATTAAGCTACAACTAATAATTAGTTCTTTATAATATTTTTAATTTTTTTATTATCAATTATTTCTTTATTGACCTTATATGTTACTTTTTTTTCTACATAAATATTGTAACAACTCATAATTATGAAAATGGCTGCAAAAATAAACATTAAAGCTTGTTTCAATTTTCCTAATCTTGCCTTTTTCAAAACTTGCTGAGTAACTTTCCCATATGCATCAATTCATTGAGCATAAGCTACCATATAATTTATTGTACTCATTAATAATAAAAAGGAAGCTACCAAAATAATTGATGCACTGACAATTCTTCTAGTACCACCAGTTTTTTTCAATAAATTAAAATGATTTAATGTAAGCAAAAGAAGAAAAAAGAACCAACCAAAATAACCTCAAAGATTTTGATATGTGAATAAAGCAAAACTATAATCAAAATCTCAGGAAATTTTAGCTTCATAATTCTCTATTTGTTTTTGTGCAAAATAAATTGAACCTTCATTTTTACCAATTAGATTTAATTTTATGAGGTTTCCACTTTCCGCTTCAAATACCATAGGCATAAAAAATAATATAAGAATTGAAAGTAAAGATAAAATCAAATATAAAATAAATGTGGTTTTTCAATTATTTTTAGCATTAAAAATATTTTTAACTTTTATCATTTTAACTTTCTCCCTTATCTACTTCATATAAATCCTTAAATAAACCTTCTTTTTTTATTAACTCGTTAAAGGTTCCAACTTGTGCAATCTTTTTGAATGAGTCTAATACAAAAATCTTGTCATAATTTTTAATTGTAGTTAATCTATGTGCTATTGTTATTGTAGTTTTTCCTACTATTAATTTATCCAGTTCAATAGAAATTTCCTTTTCAACCAAATTATCTAAAGCACTTGTAGCTTCATCTAAAATAATTAGGCTTGGGTTCTTTAAAAATGTTCTTGCTATAACAAGTCTTTGTTTTTGACCACCTGATAATTGTTTTCCTCTTTCAAATAAAAATGTATCATACTGATTTTCTCAACTCATTATTAAATCATGAAGTTTGGCTTTTTGACAAGCTTCTACTATCTCATCATCAGTGGCATCATTTTTAACATAAAGTAAATTTTCTTTAACTGTTCCTGAAAGAATTTGTGGTTCTTGATCTACATAACCAATATTTTGAAGTCAGTTTTTTAAATCTATATCTTTTAATTCCATATCACCATTTACTTTTATTGAGCCTTCATAATTTTCATAAAATCTTAAAAGTAATCTTGTAACTGTAGATTTACCACATCCTGAGGGTCCAACAAAAGCATATGATTTTCCTTTTTCAAAACTTATTGATAAATTATTAAGAATATTATTTTCAGGAGAGGTTGGATAAGCAAAAGAAACATTTTCAAAAACAATGCTTTCTATTTCTTTTTCTTCAATAAATTTAGGTTCTTTAATATCAACTATGTTATCTTCATCATTTACAATACTTGCAATATTTTGAGATGATTTATTTGTTGAACTGATACTTTGGAGAATTGTATTTAATTGAAATATTGGTGTTACCATAACAAAAATACCTGCAGTAAATGTAGAAAAAACAGTTATTAATTTACTTGTATCTGAAGCATAAATGAAGACTCCAAAAACTATTGATGATAGAGTTAAACATCCTACTGCTCCAATTATAATTCCTGGAATTATAGATATTGCAAAATTTAATTTTTTATTATACTTATTTTGTTTTTCATTTTCTTCACTAAAATGTTCAATTTCTTTTTCTCATGTTCCTGTTGATTTAATTAATCTTATTGCAGATATTTTTTCAGTAATCTCAGAGTCACTTTTTGATTTAGCTTCCATACTTTTTTTTACTGGTTTTGCAATTAGTAAAACTACAAATAAAGCAATTAACATTACTCCTAGTATTAAACTAAACATTAATATGGAAATTAATTTATCAATATAAACTAACATTGCTGTAGATCCAATTGTTGAAAAAACTATAAATAATAAAATTATAGGTGCAACTTTTAATTGCTCAGAAATATTTTTACAATCTTTAACTATTGTTTCAGTTATTTTTCCTTGAGAGTTTTTATTATAAAAGTCCACATTTTTTGTTAATAAAGATTTAATTAATTTATTTTTTAAATCAGTTTGAGCTTCCTCACTAATAATCCCACAAAAACAATAAGCTATATACATACAAATTATTACAAGTACTATTGTTGCCAAAAGAATATATACTCATTGAATTTTTGTAATAGAAAGTCCTAAAAAGATAGCAACCACATTTTTACCATCATAACTTAAATAATCAAAATAAAATTTTTGTAAAATATTATTAATAAGTTCCTTTGGCATTTCTAACTCATTGCTCAAAATAAACTCTTCAATTTGGTTAAAAATTTCTTTTTGGTCTTCTTCAATAAATGGAATTAGACCGTTTATAATTTCAGATAATAATTCTTTATTATTTAAAGTTTCTATCAAAGACTCTCCAATTAAAATAGAGGTTATTTGCCTTGCTATTAGTATATTAAAAACAGAAAGACAAGAAACCAAAATTATAAAAGATATTGCAAAAATGGATTTTACTTTATGTTTTTTTCAATAAAAAAACCAGAGTCCAAAAAAGCCTTTGCTTTTTTTAAATTCTGTTTTTTCTTTATATTCAATTAAAGATTCATCATCTATGTATCTTATAAAAAAATCTTTATTCATTTATTTTCCCTTTTTATATTTTTGACTTTCTTGATCAAACTAAGTAAGCCAAATAGTTTAATCCACATGATAGTAATAAGTATATCATATAAATCACTGGTACGTTATAACCTATTTTTCTCTTTAAGTTAACTTTTGAAAAAATAGGGCTTAAAGGTTCATTACCCTCATTTTCTCTTAAATCATACTTAGCCAAATCTGTATAGTTAGAATAACCTGTTGTTATTCCTGTATATGATAATACAGAAGCAGAAAACATTAGGTCTTTATTTAAAGAACTTCCAAATAATTGACTATGCATTGATGAAAAATGTTGAAAAATATTAATATTATTTTTTAGAATAGATTCATTTGTCCAATTTTGATATGTATCATAAGCTTCATAAGGAGTCTTAAACAAATTACCATCTTCTGATGAACCAGAAGTTCAATCTGCATTATAAAGCTCTCCTCTTCAAAACATATTATTTAGTCATGCTTCTGTAAGAATATTATTAATAATTAATAGTTCTGGGTATCTTAGATAAACTTTATATATCTCGTCATTTTCTTCTATATCATTATTACTTATTGAAGTAGATAAATGACTAAAATTACTTGCAAATACATAAGTGCTATTATCAAAAAGGTCTCTTGTTGCTGATAAAGCAAAAACATACTTAGAGTAAATTGAATTTGTTCAATTTAATAGAGCGCTATATTTCTTTGTAGCTTCTTGTTTTTTTAGTCATTTAATTAATGGTGATAAATTATGAAATTCAAATTCACTCTCATAATCAAAATCTATATAACTGCCTTGATATCCTGGACTTGAAATAGTAGGTTTATTATTATCTGATTTCATACCTTGATAAATAGTTTGATAAATCTCATCCAAAATTTTAAAAATCTCTGTATTTTGTAAGACTGGTACTGGCTTTATTTCATCAATCTCAATTTCTTCATCCTCTTGAAAATAAACGCTTGGAGCTCCTCCATATAATGCAGCCATTAAAGTATTATAAGCATGACCTTCTTCTTTGCCCAATTTTGATAATTTATAATAATTAATATCTTCAGCATTTAAAGTTTCTATGTTCAAATTTTTTTGAACCTCACTTAAAAAAACTGAGTTACTTTGATTAACTACTGAATCTACAAAGATTGAGTTAACTGCTTCATCATCTTTAAATGTTTCATAAAATGATTTAGAAATATTTATTTTCAGATTTGTTTTCATAACTGAAATATTATTAATAGGTTTTGAGAACTCTATAATTGATGGTATTGAAGTAAACATTGATGATAAGCAAAGAATCATTGCTATCATTATATTTAACATCACACTTCAAGCAATAGAACAAATAATTGTTACTAAAAATACAATAGGACTTCAAGCAATAGTTAGAAAAAAATAAAATATACAATTGCTTAAAATAATACCTGATATTAAATCAAATTTAAACACAATTGATGAAGATATAATTATTTTTATAGCTGAATTTATAGCTGCCACTCCACCAACAAAACTAATAAATACAAATCATCTTAGCAAAAATGATTTTTTAAATTTAATACCAGATCTCGTTTCAATATTTTGAATACCATCCTGCATTTGTTTCTTTATTAATTCCGTCGAGATTATAACCATAAATACTATAAAGAAGAATACTTCACATATAAATGATATTGAGACAAATATAACTCCGATAGTAATAGCATTAAAAGGAGTTTTTAATAAACCTGCTGTGGTTGAAGAAAAGATAAAAGTTACAATAATTGAAATTATAGCTGTAGATAAAACTGCTTTATTTCTTATCAAACGCTTAAGATTAATAAGAAATAAAGTTTTAAATCCATTAAACTCTTTTATTTTCTTACTCTTTGAAGTTTTAATTTTAATTGCTTCCATATTAAACCACCATTTCCTTATTCATATAAATTTCCTTTAAAAGCTTCTCACCGTTATTTTTTTCAGCCATTATTTCCTTATATAATTTTGCAATTGATTCACTTTTATTATCAAAATCTTTTTCCAAAACTATTTCTCCATCTCTTATAAAAACAACATAATTTGCAACTTCTTGTAACTCTTCTAAGATATGACTAGTAATTAAGATTGTCACTCCTATTCGAGAAAGTTCATGCAAGATATTCATAAAAGATAATTTAGCTTCCACATCAACATTTGCTGTTGGTTCATCAAAAACAATATATTCAGGTGCTCTTACAAGTACACTTGCCATAATTGCCCTTTTCTTTCAACCAGCACTTAAACTTTTAATTTTTTTATTTTTATATGGTTCTAACGAAAGCATTTTAAAAACCTTATCAGCATTTTCCTTGGCTTCATTTTTCGATATATTATTAACTGCACAAATATATGCAACATAGTCTTTTAATTTCATATTTAAAGGAACACTATTTGAATCTGGGAAAAAAGCAATTCTTTGAAGATTTTGCTCTTCAAAGATACTTTTACCATCCATTAATATTTCTCCTTGCTCTAATTTTAATTCTCCGAAAAGAGCCTTAATTGTTGTAGTTTTACCAGCACCATTATCACCTACAAAGGCTACTACTGAACCTTTTTTAATTGTAAAACTAACTTGGTTTATAACAAAACCGCCTAAGTCTCTTGTAATATTTTTTACTTCAATCATCTTAAAGCTCCTTTCTATAATTTAGCTTTCTTATCAAAAATTAAATATCCAACATAGCCCAATGGCATAATAATTACAATATAGCAAAAGTAAGCAAGTGGTATTATGAATGATGTACTTTTCTTTATCTTGTTTTTTTCATAAACTGGTTTCATAGAAGAGCCTCTTGACTGATTTTCTGAACTAGAATTCTCAAAATCAAAAATATTTTTTATACTTAAAAATTGTCCTTGAAAGAAAACAGTACCTGTCGAATTATATGAATCATTTAATAATCTAGATGAAAATAATCCAGTTGACATTGCTGCAAAGTGTCTAGATATATCGGTTGTTAAAGTATTAGATTTTTTAGAAATATTAAAGTAAGAATATAATCCCTCGTCAATAGTTACCTCTTCATTATCTGGTAATATTGGCCTAACTACATCAAACTCCATTGACTCTTTTCATAAATTTATAATTAATGCATTAATAATTGTTAACTCAGGAAATTTTTTATAGACTTTAGCCATTTCATTATTTTGCTGTATAATTTCCTTATTTTGGCAAACTTCTAAATTTGTTTTACCATCTTCATCTGTTAAAGTTAAGTTACAAAAATCATCCGAGAAATTATCACTAAAATTTTCTTGACCAAATTCATATACTTTCTTTCAAGAGAAAAAATCAAAGTTTTTATGATAACTTAAACCTTTACTATTTACAAGAGCTAAGTCAAATATCTCATTATAAGTTTTATTGTTTGAATAATTTGAATAATTATTATCAGCAATAATTGAGGTTTTATATTTGTTATAAAAATTTTTAATAAATACAAGCATATTTGAATATTCTGGCAATATCTCAGAAATCTGATTTACAAAATTATCTATATCTATATCTTTGGATTCTACTTCGTTGGCATTATAATATTGAGATTCACCCTTTACGAATAATGAAGGAACCTCGTTTTCATTTTCAGAGATAAGTACATCCTTATTCTCCAGTGTAGTTTTATTTATTTTTTCAATTATTTTTCAAATAGGTGTTTTTTCCAATAAATATTGTTGCTCTACTTCATCGTTTGTTGAAAAAATATTATAGTTATAATAAACTTGACCAAATCCAATATTTTTAAGAAGAATATGTGTCGCCTTTTCATAATTATAGTTTCCATTATTGCTAAACTCATTTTTACTTAAATATCTTTTTGAATTTCATCCAGGGAAAAACTCTTCTGTAGGAACAATTTTATATGAAAATTTTTTATTAGCCTTATCTTCAATCTCTTCAGTTTCTTCATATTGCTTTAAAGGATCTAAAGTATTAATTAAGTAACTATTCATTCCTTGTAAAGACAATGAATTACCATTACCATCATCGTCATTAAATAATTCCTTATCTTTTTTAAAATTATTATAAAAGTCTTGTGCAGAAAACATTTTAATATTTGTTTTTCAATTATCTACTTTTGTTGTACTTATAATAAATTTAAGTGAAGCAAACATTGGTGCTAATCCTACAGTAATCATAAATATCATTGAGAATAAAGTTGCAAGTGATGTTTTAAAAACAACCATTATCAAAGATATAAAAATAGTTGAAAATAATGCTAAAAAATAAAAGAAGAACGTTTGTGAATAATGTAAATTAAAGAATAATGTACTATTATTTAAACTAATCAAATTTAAAAATATAGCAAATAATAAAGGTATTGTTATATAAATACAAGCTACAGTAAAAGTGATAAGAATTCTAATTAAATAAGATTTTCAGGTTTTATATCCAGCTCTTAATTCAATAGACGATATACCATCTTTGACTTGTCTTTTAAATAGATACAATGAATTTAATAATATATGAAAAATTAATGATGTTGCACCTACTAGAAATGTAAAATATTTTAATGATGAATAACTTGATATATCTGAAGTTTTAATAATTTTTGTATACTCGACTATAAAAAATATTATTGTTGCGAATGTAAATATTATTCCACTAATAATTGAGCCAATATTTTTCATACTTAGTTTTAAATTAATTGAATAAAGTAAAGTGAAATTTTTAAAATTTTTCTTTTTTAAGTTTTTATCTACTACAGTTTTTTCCATATTACCCATTTTCCTCTTTATTTCGATATAAATCTCTTAGAATATGCAAATCCTTAATTGGTTCATTCATATGTTTTTTATAAATATCCATTATGTGTTCTTTTTTTCTATCAAAATCATTTGCATAAACAATTTGTCCTTTTTTAATTAATACCAGATAATCAGCAAGTTCTTGTAATTCTTCAATTATATGACTTGTAATTAGAATTGTTATTCCCACTTTTGATAGTAGTTTAAAAATATTCATAAAATATAATTTTGATTCAACATCAACATTTGCTGTTGGTTCATCAAAAATAATATACTCTGGTGATCTAACCAAAACACTTGCCATAATAGCTTTCTTTTTTCATCCTGATGATAATTCTTTTATTTTTTTATCTTTATACGGTCTAAGCTCTAATAATCTATATACGTTATCAATGCTTAACTCTGTTCTATTTTTATCCATATTATTTGCAGCACAGATATAATGTAAATATTCATGAACTCTTATATCCAAAGGCACATTATTTGAATCTGGAAAAAAAGCCACCTTTGAAAGGTTATTATTTTTAAATAGACTTTGTCCATCAATTAATACTTCACCACTATCTAATTTAAGTTCGCCAAAAAGTGCTTTTATTGTTGTTGTTTTACCCGCACCATTATCACCAACAAAGGCTACTACTGAACCTTTTTTAATTGTAAAACTAACATCTTTTAACCCAAAACTCCCTAATTTTCTGGTTATATTTTTTATTTCAATCATAACATTCCCCTTTACAACTATTGTAAATTAATTAAACTGTTTTTTTTAATAAAAAAAAAAAAAAAACATCTTTTATGAGTAATAATCGATTATGTCCCTACATATTAACAAGCGACTTTGTCCTCCTTTATAATCAATAAATGGAGGTTTTATGAAAGGACTACTATTAAATACCATGAAACAAGAACAACTAAGATTAATTAAACAATTATCTTTAAGAAAAGACTCTATTAAAAATACAGCCTTTAAATTAGGTTATAGTGTTAGACACACAAGAAGAAAACTTAAGGAATATCAAGAAATTGGAGCAAAAGCTTTTATTCATAAAAATACAAATAAAATACCTATAAATAAAATTTCACAGTTATTTAAAGATGAAATAATTGAACTATTTCAAACAAAGTATTATGACTTTAGTATTAAACATTATTGAGAACTAACTTGAAAAAAGAAAATAAGTTACTCTGCAATTAGGCACATATTAATAGAAGAAAATATTTTAATTGAGACTCTTAACAGAAAAACAAAAAAAGATATTCGTAAAAATTTAAAGGCCGGAAACCAAGAAAATTTAACAAGCGAGTATCTTTCAAAATCAATTATAACAAGCAAACCCCATCCTACGCAAAAGAAAATTGTAAAATTTGGAGAGATATTTGAAACTGATGCTTCAAATCATCAGTGAATTAAAAATTTAAAATGTCATTTGCATATTGTAATTGATAAAGCTAGTAAAAGAATTTTGGCAGGCTATTTCAGCGAACAAGAAACTACTGAAAGTTATTATAATATCTATAAAAAAGCCTTTAAACATTATGGTTTACCAAAATTAAATGTTAGTGATAATCGAAATGTTTTTAGTAGTAAAAATAATCGTGATCACTTTGGTGATAGTGTTTCAAATACACAATTACAATTTATTTTTCACTCTTTAGGAGTAAATACAAAAACAACTTCAATTCCCCAAGAAAAAGCATTAGTTGAAAGAACTTTTGGAACATTACAAAGAAGATGACCTCAAATAATTAGACTCTTAGATTTAAAAAATATTGATCAGTTAAATGATTATTTACCCTATCTTATTCAAGAATGCAATCAAGATTTTTCAATACCTTTAGACCAATTAGAATCAGTAACTAGAAAGTTTGATCAAGATGAAGATATTGTTTTCTCTTATCGAAGTGAAAGAATTATTGATAATGGTCATAGTATTAGTTTTAAAAAAGATAAGTGATTTATATGTAAGGGTTATACTCCAATTTACTTTAAACCAAAATTAAAAGTAATGATTATGGAAACAATAAATAAAAAACATTATGCATTAATTGGAAATGACATTTACAATCTTATTCAAGTTGAAGATGAACGCTTACATGGAAATATTAAAACACTATCTAATGAAGAATTTGAAACTACTAAAGTACCCAAAATTGACTCTCCTTGAAAAGCAACTAACTGATATTTTTTTGATAGAAAAAGAAAAAATACAAGATCTATTTATTAGATAAATCTTGTATTTTGGGACATAATCGCTTATTATCTACAAATATAAAAAAAAAAAAAAAACATCTTTTGAGAAAATTGATAAATAGTAAAATTTATTTTATTATCTATTTCTTTTAAATGTTTTTGTTTAAAAATTTTTAAATAACACATGCATCACATTCATAATTTTCACTATCTTCAAGAACTTCTTGACGCACTCTAACATAGTATATTGAAGCACATCCTTTTTTAAAGGCTCTTACATATGCCTTATTTAAGTCTCTTGTAGTTACTTGATCAGTCATAAATAATGTTAATGATATAGCTTGATCAACATGTTGTTGAGCTGCCGCTGCAATATCAATAATAGGATCTGGACCAACTTCATAAGCTCCTAATGAATAGTAACCCATATTTTCAAAGTCAATTTTATATGCTGGCACATAAACTCTTCCAAGTTTTCCTTCTTTTCTAACTTCAACTGGTGCAACTACTGGTTGTAAGCTTGGAGTACAAGAAGATAAATAACTTATTGAACCTGTTGGAGCAACTGCCATTAAGTGTGAGTTTGCTAGTCCCGTTTTTTTAATTTCGTTTGATAATTCTATTCAATCTTTTTGAGTAGGAATTGAAACTTTATATTTATCAAATAAATTTTTGATTAATTCTGATTGGGGAGCTCACTTATTACTTTCACATTTTGTATATTTATTAAAATATGATCCATCTGCAAATTTTGAGATTTTAAATCCAGCAAAAGAACCATACTCTTTTGCCAATTTATTTGAAGCTTTAAAAGCATGAAAAGCCATTGTGTAAAAAAACATATTTGTAAAATCAATTGCTTCAGGTGAATTATAGTAAATATGATTTGTTGATAAAAATCCATGTAAATTCATAGCACCTAATCCAACTGCATGATTATTTTTATTTCCGTTTTCAATTGAAGGTGCACTTGATAAATCACTATTTCTTGAAACATGATCTAAAGCAAGAATTGAGTTATAGATAACCTCTGAGAATTCTTCTCCACTTTCCATTGTTTTAGCAATATTCATACTTCCCAAATTACAACAGATATCTTCACCTGTTTTCTTAAATGATAAATCTGAATTATATTCACTTGGAGTTGAGACTTGAACAATTTCACTACATAGGTTACTCATAACAATTCTTCCAGCTACTGGATGAGCATTATTATTATTTACAGTATCATCGAATAGTAAATAAGGATAACCACTTTCAAAATGTAATTCAGCAATTGCTTGAAATAATTTTCTAGCATTAATATATGTCTTTTTAATATTTTTATTTTTTAGCATATTTTCATATTCATCAGTTACTGAAATATCTGAGAAAGGTTTCTTATAAACTTTCTCAACATCATAAGGACTAAAAAGAGCCATATCTTTATTTTCTTTTGCTAAATCAAAAGTTATATTTGGAACTACTACTCCTAATGATAAAGATTTTATTCTTATTTTTTCATCAGCATTTTCACGTTTTGTATCAAGGAATGACATTATATCTGGGTGATGAACGTTTAAGTATACAGCTCCAGCTCCTTGTCTTTGTCCCAATTGATTTGCATAAGAAAATGAGTCTTCTAAAATTTTCATTACAGGAATTACACCTGTTGCTTGATTTTCAATGTTTTTAATTGGAGCACCAAATTCTCTTAAATTAGTTAAACAAATTGCAACTCCACCTCCACGTTTTGATAATTGTAAAGATGTTGTAACTGCTCTTGCAATTGACTCCATGTTATCTTCAATTCTAAGCAAGTAACATGAGACATATTCCCCTCTTTGTTTTTTTCCTGCATTTAAGAAAGTTGGAGTTGCTGGTTGAAATCTTCCTAATATTATTTGTTTTAAAATATTTTTAGCTTTATCAAAATTTCCACCACCTAAAAATAGTGCATTTAAAACTACTCTATCTTCATAAGTTTCAATATATTTTTTACCATCAAAACTTTTTAAACCATAAGCATTAAAAAATTTTAATGCTCCCATAAAACTAGGAAATTTAAATTTGAATGAATATGCATATTTGCTTAATTCATCAATTTGCTTAATTGTATATTTAGAAATAACTACTTCATCATAATATTGATTTTTTATTAAATAATCAATTCTTTCCTTAGTGGTTGAAAATTTCATCATATTTGGTTCAATATGTTCTTTCATATATAATTCTGCTGCTTGAATATCTAGTTTAAAGTTATCCTGACCTGGCACAAATAATTTTGCTCTAGCATTTAATTTTATATACTCATCTGATTCATTTGTACCAGAAAGATTTTTTATATTATCTTTGTTCATTATTTTATTCCTCTCAAAAATCTTCCAAGATTTTTCTTATTGTCTCAACATCATGTGCAGTTCCCAAAAGCTCAAATTGATATAGTAAAGGAACATTTAACTTCTTAGAAATTATTGGTCCTGCAATTGCAAATGTATCACCAAAATTAGTATTTCCAGAAGCTATTACTCCTCTACATAAATTTCTGTTATTCTCATTATTTAGAAATCTTATAACCTGAGCTGGTACAGCCCCTTTTGTATCTCCGCCACCTCCAGCATAAGTTGGAGTTATTAAAACATATTCCTTTTGAACAATTAGTTGATCATCTATTTCATAGGGAATTCTTGCATCATTTACATCTAGTTTTTCCATAAATCTATGGGTATTATTAGACACTGAAGAAAAGTATACAACAAATACTTTTCCCTTTGGTTTTTTAATATCTTTATTTGATATTTTAATAACATCGTCATGCATTAATTAAAATTCTCAATCCTCATCAGATGTTTCCTCAGTTACACCCATAACATAAGATGATCCATTACCTGAGAAAAAGTCATGATTTTCATCAGCTCTTGCTGACAATTGTGTAAATATTTCTGGTTCAATTCTAGTTTCTTCTTCTGTAAATGGAGATTCATAACCCAGGTTTTGTAAAAACTTACCTGCGTTATATAAACTAAATCTTACAGCATCTTCTGCAATACCAAACCCATCATATAATTCATATAAAAATTTATTTTCTAACTCTATTAATTCATATAGTAAGTCAAATACAAATTTTTTCATTTCTGCTTGTTTTGCAGGAGATAATTTTTCAACTTTTCTTTGATATTTGTATCCACTGTAATAATTATGAATAACCTTATCTCTTAAAATTAATCTTATAATATCTGAAGTATTTGGTAATTTTCCTCTTGCAGATAAATAAAAAGGTAAGTAAAATCCTCCATAAAGTAAAAACCCTGGCATAAGTGCTGCTGCAACTTTTGATTTTAATGGATCATTTCCTGTGTAATATGGTATTAATGCTTTTGCTCTTTCTTGTAAACTATCACAATTAATTACTCATTCATGTGCTTCCTCAATTTGGTCACTTGAACATAATGTTGAAAAAATTGTTCCATAAGATCTTGCATGAACAGCCACCATAAATGCAAAGTTAGTATAAATAACTTGCTCATGATCTGTTAATGAATTTGGCACTTGTGCAACATCTCCAACAGTTGCTTGAATAGTATCTAATAAAGTAAGTCCAGTAAAAGTTCTTGTTACTAATTCTTGTCATTCTGGAGTTAATGTTTTTCATGAAACTAAGTCATTTGAAACTGGGACTTTTTCAGGTAATCAAAAATTTTGTGTAGCTCTATTTCAAACTTCTAAATCCTTATCATCATTCATTACATTTCAATTTACCGATCTCATTCTTCCATTGAATTTATTCATAGCAAACTCAATTGGAGAAAGTGAGTCATAATAATATTGATTTTTTTTCTTTGCCATTTTTATATTTTCGCCTTTCATTTAATTCTATTTTTATAGAATAATGCACTACAATAGTGCCTGTAATTATAAATTATACCTAGAAAAGTAGATCATTTCACGTAACACTTTTTACTAAATAAATATTAAGTGAAACAAAAACACTATATTTGTATCGTGGTTAGAATATTATCTTATATTAATCCTTTTATAACCCAATAAAAAGATTAATATAAAAAACCCTTGTTTAACCTTAATTGCTATAAACTTACTCATTTATACTACTTCTACACATTTACCCCTAAGATAAATGTGTTGATATCCTTTATGTGAAATTTGTGTTTTTTATTTCTATAATGTTATAACTAAAAAAACCTAAAAAAGGTATAGTTTTTTCAAAAAAATTTAAGAAAATAATTCATTTAACTTCTCTAAATAAGATTTTTTTTCTAAAAGAGAATGTTAAGAATAAAAAAAGCCTTATAAGGGCTTATTAATACTAGATAATTGAGTTATCTTTCATTGCTTTCTCAATTGCCTCAATAGCTTCGTTTTCGTCTTCGCCATTTGCTTCAATTGTAATTTCAGCACCAGTTTTAACTGCTAATGCCATAACATTCATAATTGATTTTAAATTACCTTCTTTATCTCCACATTTTATTTTAATTTCTGATGCGTATTTTGAAGCTTCTTTTGTTAAAACTGATGCAGGTCTTGCATGTAATCCAACTGGATCAATTACTTTAGCTGTGAATGAAGTCATATATTATCCTCCTTAACAATATTATTGTATATAAAAATGTTAGATATACAATAAAAAAGACGCTTTAAATTTTAATTAATTTATTCTATTTTTTCTCAAGAAGCAGAGTTTATTGGTATCATTTTAACTCCTTGCTTTGGATCTGTAAAAGCCACCGAAATATATCTATCAATAATCTTAATAACTAGTCCATCTCCAAAAATCATATGCTTTATTTTATCGCCTTTAACTACGCCAGCCTCTAATTTATCAGGTTTTAGTTCTAAATTTGCTTTTCCTTTATAAGTACTTGAAACATCAGTATTAGAGTGAAAATAAATGCTTTTTTCTATTTCATATAATTCAGGATTAAGTTCTTGAATAAATCTAGAGGGTCCTAATTCACCATTAGATATATAAGAATATTCTCCTGAAACGTAAGATATAAAAAGTCTTTCTTGAGCTCTTGTGATGGCCACATAAAATGCTCTTCTTTCCTCTTCTAGATTTTCAATTGATAAAAAACTCATTTTTGAGGGAAATACATCTTTATTTAACCCAACAATAAATACAACCTTATTTTCCAATCCTTTTGCTGAGTGAATTGTTAATAATGTAACCTTATTTATCTCATTTTGATTTTCTTCATCACTTGACAAAGCCTCTTCTTGTAAAAAGATAACTGCTCTATTTAAGTCATTTTCAGTTTCATTATAATAAGTATCATATTTTTCCATTTGATCATAATAAGCTTCTAAGTTTTGTAATGCTTCAATATCTTCTTTATCTTTTAAATCCAAGCGGTCTCTATAACCAGATTCTTTAATTAGAATTTCTGTTAATTTTAATATACTTTTATTTTCTTCAAATATTTTTCTTGCATTTTTTAAACATTCTATAAGATCATTTAAATTTTTTGATATTTGATTAACTTCTTGACTTTTTGTAGTTAATAAATCAAATAAGTTTAAATTTAATTGTTCTGAAGCTACTTTTAATTTAGAAGCTGTTACAGCTCCGACTTTAGGAGTAAATGTAAAAACTCTTTCCATAGATAAATCATCTTTGAATACAACTGCTCGTAGTAGAGCAGTTACATCTTTAATTATTTTTCTATCTCTAAATTTAAACCCTCCAATTAGTTGAAAAGGAACTTTTTGATTTTGAAATTCCTTTTCAAATTCTTGAGACCAGGCATTTGTTCGATAAAGAACGAAAATATCTGAATACTTATAATTATTTTCCTCAACAAGTTCCTTTATTTTTTTAGATACAAATTTTGCTTCAAAGTTTCTTGAAGCAACTTCTTTAACTTGAACTATTTCACCCTCTTTTTTTTGAGTAAAAATATCCTTCTTTTCTCTATTTTTATTATTATCAATAAAGTTATTTGCAATATCCAAAATTGGTTTTGTTGATCTATAATTTTCATTTAGAATTATTGTGCGAGAGTTTGAAAACTCATTTCTAAAATTAAGAATAATATTTACCTTTGCACCTCTTCATGAATAAATAGTTTGATCTGGGTCCCCAACAACAGTCAAGTTATTTTTTTTGCCTGTTAATCATTTTACTAAATCAAATTGTATATAATTTGTATCTTGGAACTCATCGACCAATATATAGTCAAATCTATTTCTTCATTTTTCTCTTATATTTATATTATCGTTGAATAACTTATGAACTTTTAAAATTAAGTCATCAAAGTCCAAATAATTTTTTTCATATAAATATTGTTGATAATCTCTATAAGCTTTTGCTCATTTCTTTTCTTCAAAATTAAAAGTTTCTTCATATGCTTCATTTCAATCAATTTGTTTCGACTTTCAATTACTAATTTTAGATAGAATTTTTCTTTCTGGTCTATTTTTTTCTGTACTAATATCAAGTTTTTTAATTATATCTCTAATTACTTTTGCTTGATCTGAAGCATCAATAATGGTGAAGTCCTTTGATATACCAATATCTTCGCAATCTTCTCTAAGCACTCTAACGCAAAAAGAGTGAAATGTTGTGATTAAAGGACTTCTATCTAAATTTGGAATTATTTTACTAACTCTATCTTTCATTTCCTGAGCTGCCTTATTTGTAAAAGTAACTGCTAATATCTTTGATGGATAAATTCCCTCTTTTTCAATTAGATATCCAATCTTTGTTGTTATAACTCTTGTTTTACCACTTCCAGCTCCTGCTATTATTCTTACAGGCACATCAGTAGTAATTACTGAGTCAAGTTGCTCATCATTTAATTCTTTTAATAATTCTTTTATCATGTAAATAACTCCTATAACTTTTCTATAATATCAATTTTTAGAGATAAAACTTCAGAAATTAAAATAATTATTTAAATACTTTTTAGATCTTGATAAAGTTTTTCAAAAAATTCTGATTCAATTAATTTATTATGTCCCGGTTTAGAACTTAACATTAAACATACACTAAATTTATTTAAAGGATCAACTAATCCTGTTGAACCTAACAAGCCATCTCATCCAAATTCTCCAATTTCAGTTAGTGGAAAATTTTTATTTTCTATTCTTACTCTAACACCATAACCATAACTATAATCTTCATTTAAAGTTCATCTAAAATTTGATCTCAATTTTTTTAGTCTGTCTGTTGTCATTTCTTTTAAAATTTTTTCACTAATTATTTGCTTTCCATTTATATCTTTTCCATCAATTAAAAAATCTAAAAACTTCAAATAATCACCTACTGTTGTAAATAAACCAGCTCCACCCATTGGCATATTTGGAACATTGTCAATTTCTTGAATAAAGAAATTAAAATTCTCAACTTTTTCCAAAATAGGTTCATCTTCTAATAAACTTCAATTATAAACTTTTGCTTCTCTTTTTCTATCTTTTAAGTAGAAATCACTATCTAACATTTCTAACCTGTCAAATATTCTTTGCTTTACAAAATCTCTATAACTCATTGATGTTGCTTTTTCTATTACAGCTGCAATAACATCTAATGATAAACCATATCTTCAATTTGTTCCTGGTTCAAATTCTAAAGGTATTTTTGAAAGTTTATTTATAAAAGTAGAGTAATCCATAAATTTACCATCGATTGGTTTTGCAAATTCTGATAATAGTAAAGTTGTCTGTTTTTGGGTTATAGTTTTATTTCCAAAATATGCTAATCCTGAAGTCATTGTTAATAAATGTTTAATTAAAATTTCATTCTTAGCATCAACTATTTCATTATTATTTTGACTATTTAAAACTTTCATATTTTTAAATTCTGGAAAAAATTTATGTAGAGGATCATTTAAATTTATCACCTTTTCATCAATTAAAGTTAAAAATGCAGCCACTGTTACGGTTTTTGTTAGTGAATAGCCCCTAAAGATTAAATTTTCATTCATTTCAGATTTTGTATCTACATCATTAATTCCATAAGAGAAAGAAAAAATGTTTTGTTTCTCTTTATTAATTTTTAAAACTGCTCCTGTAAAATATTTTTTTTCAACTAACTCTATCAATTTCTTTTTAGTATTTTCAAAATTATTCATCTTCTTCTCCTATTATTTTTTTTATTTCTTCTAAATCAATTTTACCTGGCCTATTTTTTTGTAAATGAATATGTTCAATAGTTTCATCTTTTTTTTCAATAACTACTATTTTTTCTAAAAAATAAACTCTTATTTTTAATTTTAAATCTATTGAAGCAATATTATCTTTTTGTAAATAGATTGTTAAAGGAATATAAATAAATCACATTGCCAGAAAGGTATATCCTATATTATTTATTATTTTTAAAATAATCATATTATCAGAATCCTTTGGAGTAGTAAATAAAATAACTCCCATAATAATTTGAATAATTAATAAAAAAATTAAAGGAACATATAGAAAATATAATTCTCTTAAGAATATATCTGATATTCCTATTTTTTCATTATTTATTTTTTTTAGTCTTAAATTAAAAATTAATTTTCCCAAAGTATTTCCTTTACATAAGTATGGTAAAATTACAAAGTAAAAGAACAATACTATTTGACTTACAGGAATATTTATAAGTAAGCTTTTTAAATCATGGATAGGATTTAAAAATGACAATAGTAAAGTTGGAACTGAACAGATAATAATATCAAAAAGTCTTGCAAAAAAGATTCTTCCTAAATGTGGCTTAACCAAATTATGAGAAAAATCATTTTTATTATTTTGATTTATCATTAAAAACCATCCCTTTTATTTTGCTAATTTTAATAGGTTTTTCATATATGACGAAAAGCCTTTTACTACTTCTTTAAACTTTTCATCTTTGGTTTCTAGAAAAGCTTTATTATTTTTCATAAACTCTTCTCTTTTATCTTCAAATTTTCTGCTTGCAAAACTAGATGCCTTTTTAATTAATAATTTATTATCAAATTTTCTAATATTTCACAATCAGATATGTATCATAGTTTTATAATAAGCATAATTTAAATAATCTTTTAAATTTTTAAATTTACCAATTCTTCTAAAGTAATTTAAAATATGAGTTCATTGATTAACTAAGTCAAAAACTGAATATTGAACTTTTTGCAAACTCATTTCTTCTAATGGCTCTTTTATGTTTAAAAATAAATATGAACTTGCTTGTCCTAAAATTTTATATGCAAATAACATATCGTATCTTACAAATCTTCTGAATTTAAAACCAAATTCTTTTAATAAATTTGTTTTAAATAATTTGTTTGATAAAGTGCTACTTAAATAGGCAAACGGTTCAAATTCATTATTTAAATTATAAATTTTTCCTTTTTCTAAAAAAGTGTCAATACATTTATCTGATAAACCAGTTAATTGAGTAGTATATTCTAAAATATCAATTTCTTGATTTTTATATTTTCCTAATTCCTTTTTTAATAGACTAATAAAATTAGGATTAATTTTGTCACCTTGAGATATAAAATGTATATACTCACCATCAGCTAAATCAATAGCTGTATTTCAACAAACTGCAGCTCCTTGAATTGAACTATTTATAACTATTTTTATATTTTCAATATCTCAAAAATATTTTCTTGATATTGAAAGTTGTTCATTACTTTCTAGCATTTTATCTGCAATTAAAATTATTTCATAATCATTTTCACTTTGATCTAAAATACTTTGTAATGTAGTGTCTATATTTTCTTCAATATCTTGTCATGTAAGAACAAATGAGACTAACATAGAATACCCCCCTACTTATTACAATAATTTTACACTAATTTATAAGTACAAAAAACCTTTTCTAGAAATACATAAAAAAAAGCAAAGTAATTTGCTTCTAAAATATTAAATTTCTAGGAGTTCTTGGGAAAGAAATTACATCTCTTATATTTGAAGCCCCAGTTACATACATTATAAGTCTTTCAAAACCAAGACCAAATCCAGATGATTTATAATAACCATAATTTCTAAGTTCATTATATCAACTTAAATCACTTGGCTCAATTCCCATTTCTTTACATCTCTGAATAATTTTATCAAAACTATCTTCTCTTTGACTTCCACCAACTAATTCCCCAATACCTGGTACTAATAAATCTGCTGCTGCCACAGTTTTATTATTATCATCTTGTTTCATATAAAAGGCTTTAATATCTTTTGGATAATTAGTTACAAAAGTTGGACACTTATTAACAACTTCACATATGTATCTTTCATGTTCTGTTCCTAAATCAAGACCAAATTCTATATTTGATTCTTCAAATTTATGTCCATCTTTAACAGCTTTTTTAAGAACTTCAATAACTTGTTCATATTTATTTATAGCAAATTTTGAGTTTCTTACATTATTTAATTTATCAATTAATCCTGCTTCTAAATTTTCATTACAGAATTCCAATTCTTCTTTTGCAGTTTCAAAAATATAATTAATTGTATATTTAATTAAACTTTCAATAATTTCTAAATTTCCCTTTAAATCACAAAATGCCATTTCTGGTTCTATCATTCAAAATTCAGCTGCATGTTTTGATGTATTAGAATTCTCTGCTCTAAAAGTTGGACCAAAAGTATAAATATTTTTAAAGGCTTGTGCATAAGACTCACCATGTAATTGACCAGAAACAGTTAAACTTGCCTTTTTACCAAAGAAATCATCTTCATAATTAGCATCTTTTATAGTAGTAACTGTAAATGATTCTCCTGCTCCCTCAGCATCATTAGCTGTTAGAATTGGTGTATTTACATAAATATAGTTTTTTTCTTGAAAAAATTTATGAATAGCAAAAGCTGCTACTGACCTTATTTTAAAAATAGATTGAAAAGTCTTAGTTCTTGCTCTTAAATGAGATATTTCTCTCAAGAATTCAGGTGAGTGTTCTTTTTTTTGAAGTGGATAATCTTCAATTGCTTGATCCAATAAAATAATTTCTTCAGCTTGAACTTCAAATTCTTGCTGTTTTCCAGGCGTTAATACTACATTTCCCCTTATTTCTATAATAGAACCCACTCTAGATTGACTAGCTTGTTCATAGCCTTTAACATCAGACTTATAAACTACTTGAACATCTTTAATTGTTGTTCCGTCATTTATAATTAAAAAACTGACAGCTTTACCTTGTCTATTATTTCTTACTCTTGCAATCAAATTTACTTGCTTTGCATTTTTATATTTTAAATATAATTCTTTAATATCGTTCATATTAATACTTCCTTTTGCAATATTATTATACAAAAAAGAGAGTTAAAACTCCCTTTTATTTTTATTAACTAATTTAGTAATAAAGAAATTTTATCTTTTTTTTCAAATTTTAATAAACTTCATTCTTCTACTAAATTTTTAAAAAGTTCTTCATCTTTTTCATGCAAATTAATAAACTCAGCTAATTTATAATTATATGTTTTAAAATGATATCTTACTGATTGAGTATGCATTGAAAAATTAAAAACTAAATAGTCATCCTCTTTACAATTTCTTTTCAATAATAGTTCATAAGTATCAGAGCAGCTTGTAACTTTATCATCTGTTGAATGAAAAAATAAAGTTGGAAAGAGAGTTTTTTTATCAATATCTTCAAGAACTTTAAATATACTAACATCATGTAAATTTAAATTACTTTCTTGTCGGTTATGTTTCTCAATTAATCTATTAATAACTTTTTTAGTTCTTCTCTTTGGTAATAAAAATAAGTATATATTTCTAACATGTAAAAATAATCTAAATACACTTCCATAACCTGCATCTGAAACTAGAAATTGTAAGTTCAATTTCTTAAATTCTTCATTGTATGCTATCGAGCAATAATTAATTACAAAAGCTCCCATACTAGTTCCCATTAAAGCCAATTTATCAACTTTTTTATTTTTTTTAATTCAATCTACTGCTCCCATTAAATCATGTTGTTCATTTGCTCCCATTGTTGTAGAACCATTTTCTGATTGACCATGACCTCTAAAATCAAAAACCAGAATATTATATCCCATTTTTGCAAAAGCCATTGCATGATGAAGAGATCAGGTTTTATGACCAGCAAATCAATGACAAGCAATTACTCACTTATTAGAATTCTTATTTGGTTCATAAATTAAACCTGAAATATTCAAACCATCTCTTGCTTCAAAATTAATTGAAGATATATTTTCAATATCTTTTACTTCAATTTCTGGTCTTTTATAAAATCTTTTAACAATTTTATTTGTAGTAAGAATCTCTCTAAGTCAAATTTTATCTTCTCTAGATTTATTGTATTTTTTAACCTTTTTTGAAACCCTTAAAGAAGATTGCGAAAAAGGTTTTTCTAATCCTGAATAGAAAAATCTAAAACTTCTTTTAACACTATTTAATAAGGTATTCTTTCTTTGTTTTTGGGATTTTTTCATAAACTAATACTCATTCCTATAAAATTAATTATCTGAATTTAAAAAATGATAAATTAATAAGTCATTAAAATAATTAAATGGTACAGAACTTGATATATGTCCTTTATAAATACTCTTATCAGGATTATCTACTATTAAAGTATGAATTGAATTTAAATATTTTGTAATATCACTTGAAGCAACTTTTCCCGAGATATATATTATTTTTCTCTTCATTTCTCCTAATTCTGTTATTGCTTTGTCTAATCTTGAAGAATTACCATATCTAGTAAAGAAAATGAAAATATCCTCTTCTTTTGAAGTTTTAATTCTATCTTTTATTGTTTCTTGATCACTATCTAATAAATAAACATTAAATCCACTTTTGTAAAAAAAGTTTGAAAGCTCATGTGCTGGGCCTGAAAGTAAATTTTCTCAATAACAAAAAAATATTTTTTTTGAAGATTTGATAATATTTAAAGTATCAAATATTGATTTTTTTTCTATTAATGCATAATTTTGTTTAATTATATTTATATAACCTGAAACAACATTTTCATCATTTTTTGCTATATTAATTTCTTGATTCTCTGCATCATTTGCAAGAGAAATAGCAAAATCTCTAAACCCTTTAATGTTTAATTTTTTTAATAATCCATAAATTGCGCTGTAACCAGTTCCGGCTTCTTGTGCCATTCTTTCAATTTTCATATTTGTATCAACAATTTCTTTTAAGTGATCTCTAATATAGTCAACAATTTTCTTTTCCTTTATTGTTAAATCTTTATCATCAATTGTTGTTAATTTGCTTAAAAATGATCTCATAAATCTCTCCTACTTTTTATCTTTAATTAAATATTCATTTGTCAGCTCAGCTATCATAGCTGCATTATCTGTACAATACTTTAAATTTGGAATATTTACATTTTTTATATTATATTTTTTTCCTACTTTATAAAAAATATCTCTAATACTTTGATTTGCACTAACTCCTCCAACAACAGTTATTGTATTGGGTTTAAACTCCCCAATGGCCTTTTCAAATTTTAACATTAAACTTTCAATTGCTGTTTTTTGAAAACTTGCACAAAAGTCTTCTATTATAATTTTTTCATTATTTTGATTTAGCTTATTGATTAAATTAAGACTAGCTGTTTTTAATCCTGAGAATGAAAAATCATAACTATCATCATTTTTAGTAATAGGCAATTTATATTTTTTATCATTACCTTTTTGTGCTAATTTATCTATTTTTGGACCGCCTGGATAATTAAATCCTAAAACTCTTGCTACTTTATCATAACATTCTCCAACAGCATCATCTTGAGTTGTACCTATTAATTCAAAACTCAGTGGCTCTTTTAAAAATTGAATTTGAGTATGACCCCCGCTAACCACTAAAGCTAATACTGGATATTGAAATTTTTGTTCAATATTTGCTCCATATATATGACCCTGTATGTGGTTCATGTCCATTAACGGTTTTTTTAAATACATCGCAATAGTTTGTGCAACTAATTTCCCTATAATTAGACTTCCAATAAGTCCTGGATTTGATGTATAAGAAATATAATCTATATCTTCTAACTGAGAATTACTTTGTTGAAGTGACTCTAATAATACCCAATGGAAATTCTCCACATGTAATCTTGAAGCTAATTCAGGAATGACTCCTCCAAATTCAGAGTGTTCCTTTATTTGACTTGAAATTACGTTAGACAAAATTTTTCCATTATCCATAATTGAAATACTAAATTCATCGCAACTTGACTCAATAGCCAAAATTCTCATTTAAATCCTCCCTTTTAAAGTTAATTTTATTTTACTATATTTTAATGTCTAGTAAAAGATTTAATAGAATATTTCTCCAAAATGCAAAAATACACCAATATTAAGTTATTAAACAAAATATTCATTTTATCGCATGTTTCTATAATAATTTAACTCTTAAATTATTATTTTTCAAAGTTGAAGATATCTTTTATTTATTAAAAATCATTTAAGAAATAAAATAAAAAATTCTGCATCTTTTCGGGGTGCAGAATTATTTATTTTGATTTTAAAAATATGTTTTATTTTTCTATTATTTTAAATCTATAGATGTCTCTAGTGCTAATTCTATCATTCCCATAAAATTATTTTGTCTTTCTTCAGCTGTTGTTACTTCCTTAGTAACTAAGCTATCTGAAACAGTTAATAAACAAGCAGCTTGTTTATTTGTAAGTTTTGCATTTGCAAATAATGCAAAAGTTTCCATCTCAACAAGAGCTAAATTATTAGCTTTTGCAAAATCTAATATATTTTCATATCTATAAAAAACATCAGATGAGTGACATCTTCCACTATGAATTTTAATATTTTTTTTCTTTGCAACTTCCTCTATTTTTTCAAATAATACTTTACCAGCCTCAATTATATTTGAATCAATATTAGCAGCAATTTTTGCATAGTTATTTTCCCCAAATGATTCTTTAACATTAAAAATATCATAAACTTTAATTTCTTCTTTATAACTTCCTGCACTTCCAACTCTTATTATGTAATCAACATCATAAAATTTGAAAAGTTCATATGAGTAAATTCCAATACTTGGGCAACCCATCCCACTTCCAGCAACAGTTATTTTTACACCTTTGTAAGTTCCTGTATACATAAACATATTTCTAACTTCATTTACAAGTTTTACATTTTCTAAATATGTTTCTGCTATTTTTTTTGCTCTTAATGGATCTCCTGGCATTAATACAATTTTTGCTATGTCTTCTTTCTTAGCATTAATATGTGGTGTTGGTATATTCAATTTAATATTCCTCCTTTTACCAAGGTTATTTTAACCAAATAAAAAAAAATTTCCATAGAAATTTTTTTTTATTAATTTATCTTTGCGTTTTATCAAATGGTATTCCATTTGCTTTTGGTGGTTTTGATTTTCTTGCAAAAATCATCATAATTACTAATGACATTACAAATGGTAATATTCTGAATAATGAACCATTTGTTTTCATTCAATCTCCAGCATTTTCAATTACTGGAAGTCTTGTACCAAAGGCAAACATTAAAGAGAATACAAATGAGAATAATGCTATCATACTAATTCTTCATTGTCCTAGAATCATAATAGCAAGTGATATGTATCCATACCCTTGTACTGACCCTGCAAAACTACCTAATAGTCTTGATACAACGAATATAGCACCTGCTAATCCAGCAAGCATTCCTGAAATTAGTATACAAACTATTCTGTATTTTGTAACTGATATTCCAGCTGAATCTAGTGCATGCGGATTTTCACCTGCCGCTATATGTCTTGTACCTGTTTTTGTAAATGTAAAATAGAATCCAATAATAAGGGAAATAATTATAGCTATGACAAGATATAGCGTAATTATTATGTTAATTCCTGATCCAATCCCAATTACCATAAAATTAGTTGCAATATAGTTTTCTGGCCCTGTTAATGTTGAAGTTGCAAGAACTAATGCAATTCCTTGAGCCAAGATATTTATTGCAGTACCTGATATTATTTGATCTCCTTTTAATTTTATTGCTGTAAAAGCATGAAGTAATGATAATAGTCCTCCCATCATAGCTCCAATAAGTAATCCAACTAATTGTCATCATTGACTTATTTCAGCACCTGATGAATGAGCTACATATCCAAAAATACTATATCCTAAAGCTCCCATTGTCATAAATCCTTCAATTCCAAGATTTACAACTCCAGATCTTTCAGAAAACATCCCAGCAATAGCTGCTAACATAAATATTGCAAAGAAAGTAGATGTATCACTAAACAATGCACTAATGAAGTCTGTCATATTTATTTTTCACCTCCACTAATCTTTCAAAATATTCTATTTTTATTTTTTCAGTATCCTGATTTTCTTTCAAGTTTTCTTTATATTTAATTTTTAAATCTTTTATGAAGGCTTTTGCTTCTAATTTTGAAGCAAGATAACTTTCCTTTAATATTTTTATATCTTGTTTTGTATTCTCAATAAGCTCTGTACACTCTTTTGAGATATTTGCTTTTTCTTTTTTATCATAATGACTTATTTTTGCAATTATTATATCAAGAGTTATAAATTGTCTTTTTGTTTTTTTATTATGAAAATTAATATTTAAACCCTTAATTGAATTTAATTCATAATTTTTATATCCATTTTGAATTGCATCATTAATTGACTCTTTTAAAACAGAAATATTTTTTAGATATTTTCTATTATAAAAAGTTTTTAATTCATTATATTGATATGAAAGCTCTGAAAGTTTTTGTTTATCTGCTTTTGAGACATTATTAATTTCTTTTTTAATATTAGCCAATTCTTCCAAATTTGGAATTTCCTTAATTAATTTTTTTATATTTTTAATTTCCAGTTTATAAACTGCTATTTGATTTTTTGTAACTATATCTTTTTCAAGATACAATTTCTCTTTTATTTTTGTTCATAAATTTAGTTTAATAAATATGATATAAAGTGTTGAACAATAAATTATAATACCAAAAATTAAATCTGCCACCTCTGGTTGTAAATTGTTGAATCCTGGTGTTGTTATCGCAACTGCAGCTCCCTCTTTAACAATTGCTCAAAATAATGCAATTGGTACAATACCTAAAATATTGTTAAAGGCAACCAAAGCAATTGGGATACCATCAAAACCAAGTTGAGGAACTAAATCCTTATTAAAAGTTATACTACCTTGAATTAAGAAATAATAGAAGAACCCAGCCATACTTATTAGAGCTCCTTGAATAGCCATAACCATTAAGATGTAATATTCACTTTTAATACCAGCATATTTTGCAGCAGTTGGTGAGTTACCAATTACTTTAACTTTATAACCTGTTGTTGTAAATGTAAAGACAATGTACACTACAATAACAGATATTAATGCTAACATCACACATAATGCTCACAGTGAATTACCAAGCATAGCCATTGATTCATTTAATGAAGGCGACGCTGCAGGTGTTCCTGATACTGTCATATATCATTTTAATAAGTATCAAAATATTCAATTAAGTAATATTGAAGAGGCAACCTCATGTACATTTAAATAAACTTTCATGGCCCCACAAATTACAGATATTAACATTCCTGAAATTATAAACATTATAAAAATTAAGAAAGCATTTTTTGTATCATTACCAATTGAATTCATTATTATATATGACATTAATAACCCTGATAGGATTTGTCCTGATCCACCCATATTAAATATTTTTAATTTAAATCCGAGAGCTAATCCTAATCCAATTAGTATATATACTCCAAAGTAAACTAATGTTCTTTCAATATTTGTTGATAATGCTCTTACAAAAGCTGTTCCTAAAAAAGCAAAACCATTTTCACCATTAGTAAATATAAATAATATACCTACAAAAAGACCAAGTAAAATTGATATAACTGAAGACTTAACAAACCCCAATTTTTCTGTAAATCCTGGCGATTTAACAAAAGCTTCTGTTTTTACTTTCATAGTTCATAGTTTAATTTTAAACATTTACACTAACTCCTTCCACATTAGAAGTCATTAATTGACCAATTTTTTCTTTAGTCGCTTCTTTTTTACTTAACTTACCAATAATATTTCCAGAGTTAAGAACAACAATCTGATCTGCCAATTGCATTACTTCTGAAAGTTCATATGAAATTAACAATATTGCTTTTCTATCCTCTTTTGCTTTTAATATTTGTTGATGTATAAATTCAATTGAACCAACATCTAATCCTCTTGTAGGTTGAAAAATAATTATGAAATCATTTTCCCTTGACAGTTCTCTACCTATAATAACTTTTTGTTGATTACCTCCAGATAGATCTCTTACAACTCTAAAACCAGAGTCTGAGTTTCTTACATCATAGTCTTTTATTATTTTTTGAGTATGATTTTGTACTTTTGCAAAATTTACAAATCCCCATTTACTATACTTACTTGTTGAAATATCTTGTAAGGTTGTGTTATTTATAATATTTGCATCTAAGACTAAACCATGCTCATGTCTATCTTCTGGAATAAAACTCATTTTATTTTTTAAATATCTTTTTGAAACTGAAGACTTTGTAATATCTTCACCTCTATAAAATATTTTTCCACTTACTGGTTTTGTTAAACCACTAAGTACTTCAGCAATTTCGTTTTGTCCATTGCCTTCAACTCCAGCAATGGCAACTACTTCACCCTCTTTTAATTCTAGATTAAAATTTTTCAAACCAATAACTTTATTATTACTATGTTTTTTTACATTGATATTTTCAAATTTAATTACAGCCTCACCTGTTTTAGAAGTAGAATTATTTTTAACTTCAACAAGTGATCTTCCAACCATTGCTTTTGAAATATCTTTGATACCTATTTTTTTAACATCATAAGTACCAACATATTTTCCTTTTCTTATAACAGTTGCTTTATCAGCAACTTTTTCTATTTCAGCAAACTTATGAGTTATAAAGATAATTGTTTTACCCATTTTTTTAAACTCTAACATAACATCTAATAATCCATCAATCTCTGCTGGAGTTAACACAGCAGTAGGTTCATCAAAAACAAGAATATCTGCATCTCGATATAGAATTTTTAATATTTCAACTCTTTGTTTCATTCCTACAGATATATTTTGAACTTTTTTATTTAAATCTACTTCCAAATTATACTTATGCATTAATTCCACTGTTTTTTGAATAACTGTTTTTTTATTAATAAATTCTCAACCTATTACATCTTCAGCACCTAAAGCTATATTTTTTCAAACAGGTAAAATATCAATCATTTTAAAATGCTGATGAACCATTCCTATTCCTAATTTTGTAGCCTTTATTGGAGAAGTAATTATTTCTTCTTTACCATTTATTTTTATAGTGCCCTTTGTAGGTTGGTATATCCCAAACAGAATTGACATTAGTGTTGATTTACCAGCACCATTTTCACCAACTAAACAATGTATTTCTCCCTTTTCAACTTTAAAATTAATATTTTCATTTGCAATAACTTTTTTATTAAAAATCATTGAGATATCTTCCATTTCAATTGCATAATTAATCATTTAGAAAGTGCCTCCTAAAGTAATATTTAGAATTTTATCTGCATAAGCCTTAATTGTTTTTTCATTAATTAATGATTTTTCAAAACTGTTATTATCAATTGTTTCAAATAATTCTATTGATGCTTTTGTTAATACATCAGGTTCAAAAATTAAAAGTATTTTTTCTTTCAATTCTGGTGTAGCTAAATTTCTGCCCCCAGCTGACATGTTACCACCAACTCAAAATGTTCTTCCAACTTTACCTTCTTCTCATTGAGAACTACTTCAAGCTTTTTTATCATCAAGCGCAACTGTAACAAATTCTCCCTGTTCATTTTTTTCAGTTAAATTAATTTTATCTTTTAAATACTTTGCTGTTTTTTCAACAACATCGTCATTATATCAATATGGTGTATGTGCTAAACCAACTATAGTAGCATTTTGAAGATCCTTTTCAGCACTTGTTAAGAATATTCCTTTATTCTGAGGAAAAGCTTCTGCTTGATTAGTATCTACACCAATCACTTTTACAGTTTCTCCTCCATCTTTTTGTTTTGAAAGACCAACTACATCTATAGTTTGTGGTCCTGCAACTGGCATTATAAAGTTTGCTCCATTTTGTATCAAAGTACTTGATACAACTAGTCCATCTCCTTGTTGAAATGAATTCGAGTATCAACTAGCATCTGATGGAGAATTAGGAAATTGACTTTGAGTCATTTTGACTTTTTTTGTGAAATCTTCTTCCTTTAAATCAAAATCTTTCTTAAGTTTTTCCTTACCTTGATCAGTTTTTTTTAGTTCATTGAATACCTCAATAGCAGCTAAATATCCAACAATAAATGCATCTACTGCTCTTGGATTTGATATTCCACCAAAAGATCCAAGAGAGATTTCTTTGTACTTATCTCCTTGTTGGAGACCTCAAATTATAGCACTCATTCCTGCATAAAAGCCAGAAATATCTCCTCTAAAGCTAAATGCAATTTCATTTGTTGCAGAGCTTTCTCCATCTAGGAAAATAGTTGATCCTTTACCACTCATTACTTCTGGAGCATAATTTTCACCTTCTCCAGGCATTGCATGGTGAAAGCCAGGTAATAAAATAGTTTTTGCCCCATTATTTCTGGCATTTCTATATTGATTTTTCATTACCTTTGAACTACTATTTTCTGGTTCAATTTTAGATATTTTTAAATCTTTTTCTTGAAGAACTTCTTGAAGAAACTCATTTCCTGCTTTAAAAGTTGATTCATTAAAAGATTTATCAGAGATTTTACCTGCATCTGTTACTAAATATATTTCTGATATTGCAGATAATTTACTACACGAAACTAGACTAGAAGTTGATGAGCAAACAACAACCCCAGCCATTAATCCTGAAAGTAATTTTTTCACTTCGTTTTTTCTCCTATATTTATTTATTTGTGTAAACTAATTATTGCTATTATTTTTGATAAAAAGGACTTTATATATGTAAATTAAAAATTCCTTTAATTTATTTGCTTTTAGGTAATGTATTGGTACATTGTAGAAACATCAACCCTTTATGTCGACTTATAAAAGCTGTTATTTAATTTACACTTTTATTATAGAATGAATAGTTTTAAAATAAGAATTTTATTTATATTATTTTCAAATTTTATTAATAATAAAATATAATATAACAAGGTGAAAAAAATGGACTTTAAAATAATTAAAAAAGACTTAAGAAAGCCAATCCTATGATTTGCATCATTGACATTATCTTTCATGGTTATTTCTTCAATTGTAATTCTAAGTATAGAAAGTTTAGAATTACGAAAAAAAATATCTTTATTTTGTCAAATCAATCTTAACTTTTTATTAGTTTATCTAGTATGTTTATTAACAAACTTAAATAAAATTTCCATATCTCTATTTTACAATATAGAGGTTGTAACAAACTTAGAAACAAATGAAAAAGATATTAGAATTTTAAAAACCAGATTTGTAACTATCTTTACAACTATCTTTACAATCGGAGCTTTCTTTATTGAATTAACAAGTGGCTCAATAATTGATAAAGTAAGTTGAACTCAAAAAGCAGCTGAAGCTTGATGAGTATACTTTATTCTTTTTATTATAAATTTTATATATCTATATTTATTTTTCGAAATAAATAAATATCTAATTACACAAAACTTAGAATTCAAAAATTCCTATTTAGAATTTATTAAAAATCCACCAAAAAAAGAGGTTATAGAAAAAAACTAAACCTCTTTTTTAATTATAATCTTATTAATTTTTTTACCAATTGAATGAAATTTTTGCTCATATTCAGTTGCTATATTATCTTTCAATAGATCTTTATTTGAGTATAGATCACTAGTGTTATAAAGAATTTTAAATTTAGATTCTTTAATCTGATCTAAACTAAAATTATATAATTGATCATTATCTGTTTTAATTTCAATAATCCCATTATTTTCTAATAACTGTCAATAAATTTCTAGGAAAGTTAAATAAGTTAATCTTTTTTTATAATGCTTTGCTTTTGGTCAAGGATCTGAGAAATTTAGAAATATTCCTTTTAAAGAGTTTTCTTCAAAAATATCCAATAAGTTTTCAGCAAACTTATTTAAAAATAGTAAATTATTTAGATCAAAATTTTCTTTATTAAGTGCCTTTTTTAAGGCAACTCCTATTACAGTACTTTCTTTTTCCATAGCAATAAAATTTTTATTAGAATTTTGAATTGCTTGATTAATGGCAAATTGGCCTTTTCCACAACCTATTTCTAAAAAAGTATCTTGTTTTTTTAGAAAGAATTTTGTTGGGTTAATTTTTTCTTCTGTAGTTATTAAGAACTTTAAGTTTTCTTCAATAAAATCTTTTGTTCAATTTTTATTTCTTAATCTCATATAAATTCCTTAAATATAACTTGCAAAGAAAATTAAACCTACTGAGAAAAATAATGCAGTTGATAGAGCATCTACCAAAGTTGTCAATAATGGAGCTGCCATAAGTGCAGGATCTAATTTAAGTTTTTTAGCAATTATTGGAAGAGTTCCTCCAATTAATTTTGCCATTATTAATGATAGATACATAGCAATTGAAAGTGTAGCAATTGTATATCATATTCTAGGATCTTTTAAATCACCTTTAAACTCAATTGAATAAATAATAACCATTCTTATAAAATTTACTGAAACTAGTATTATACCTGTAATGATAGCTACTCTAAATTCTTTCCACATTACTCTTGCATAATCTTTTGTTTCAACCTCTTTTAAGGATAATGCCCTTACAATCATCGTTGAGGATTGACTTCCAGCATTACCTGTAGTTCCAGAGATTACAGTTAGCAAAGGAGTTAATAACATCATAATAATGTAACTTGGGTCTGAAATATTAGCTTCACTTTTGGAGTGATAAATTTTTATAAAAACTGAGATTATAATTTGTGAAAACGTAGCAGAAATCATTAACAGTAACAATCAAACACTTCTAGATTTAACCATTTTTCAAATACTTGTTTTAAAATATTCATCATCTGTTGGACTTATACCAGCCATTTTATGGATATCTTCAGTTACTTCTTCTTCAATCACATCTAAAACATCATCTACAGTAACAATTCCTACAAGTTTCTGTTGAACATTAATAACTGGAAGAGTTGTAATATCATATTTTTTAAATAATTCTATAACGCTTTCTTGATCATCTTTTGTATGAGCAAATATAACTCTTTCATCCATTACTTCAGATAATAGTGATTCACCTTTTGAAAAAACTAAGTCCTTTAATTCAACGATACCCTTTAAATTATTTAAATCATCAACTACATAAAATGTATTATGATCTTCTGACTCTTCATCTCTTTCTCTGATTTTTTCAATTGCTTCTGTAACAGTTCAATTAATTTTAAATCTAGTATAATCAACGCTCATGATACTTCCAGCAGTATCATCGTTATATTTTAAAATACTATTTATTTGAGCCCTAGCTTCTGGAGTTGAAGCCCTTAGAATCTTCTTTACAATATTTGAAGGCATCTCCTCTAATATATCTACAATATCATCTGTATATAATTCTGAGAATAACTGACTAACTTGTTTTGAAGACATTTTGTTAATTATTTCTTCTTGAATATCTGTATCAAGATGAGGAAAAATTTCACTACTTGTATCATTTGTGAATAATCTTAATGCAACAATTATTATTTTCTCATCTAATTTTTCAAGAGCCTCAGCAATATCTTGTGGATAATGATTTTCCTCTAATTTTCTTAACTCTTTAATATCATTTGCTTGAATCGCTTTTTCAATTTCTTCACTTAACGTCTTTAACTGTTCTTCTCTTTCCAACATATTATTCCCTCTTATTTCTTATTTATTTAATAAATATTTTAACTCATCTGATATATTTTCTCTTGGTTCTATTGAACTTCCAATTAATTCACCAGTAAATAATTTAACTCCTAATTGTTTAAGATGTTTATAAATCAAATAACTATTTACTGATGACGCTACTAATTTTGCCTCTAATTTTTTTGCTATTTTTAAACTTTCAATTACTATATTTTCGTTTTCCTTTACAAAATTTATTTTTTTTGATATTTCATTTTCTAGAACAATAAAATCAGGTTTATAAGAATTTAATAGAGTAAAGTCTGTTTTAAGAGAACCAAAATTACTTATTGATATTTGGATCCCTTGTTTTTTAAGTCTTTCAATATTTTTCTCTAACTCTTTTTTATCATCTACTTCTTTATTTATATCAAAATTAAGCACTAATTTAAATAAGTTTATTTTAAGATTTTTTAATTTTAAAATAAACTCGTCTGAATCAAAATCCTTATCAGATAAATAATCACTGTCATAATTTGTAAAAAATTTCTTATTCTTTATTTTATCATTTTGCTTAGCCATTTTTTTTAATGAATGAAGTGAGATGTATCTCAAAAATAAAGATGATAAACCCATATCCATTATCAATTGGCTTTTTTGAGAAAATTCATCTGCATTTATATCCATACCACCTATAAGACCGTTTAGAAAATAATACTCAAAGTCATTTTTATCAGTCGAATAAATTGGTTCAAATAGAGTTACAAACTGATTTAAATTTGCAATTTCATTCAGAGACAACATTTTCTTATTTTGGTTTTTCTCTTTTATTATTTCCATCGGATTAACAACTATATTTTCATCTTGATATTTAAGTAACAAATCTTTTTCAACATGTAAATTATATTCTAATAAAGTATCTAAATTATTTGAATGTAGTCCATAGAAGGAACAAATTGATTTTAATTTTACACTAATCTTATAATTGGAAATTATAAATGAGGTGTTGACCTTAGAAAAAATCTCTTTAATTTTTTTTAACTCCAAATTATTTTTTTCATTAAATTCATGTTTAATTTCAAATGGAATAAATGTTGCAAATGTTTTATAATTTGGTTTAAAGAATATTGCATTAGGAAATTGCTGTTGCAATAAAGTATAACTTTCCTCTGAAATTGAATTTACAACTTCCTCTCTTATACTTCCATTTACTTTTGCTTCAAACTTTTCAAAATTTGAAATAAAATATGTTACATATAATCCATACTTATATTTATGTTCTTGAATCTTATTTGAAATTTGTTGATGGGCTGATGTAAAGTTCAAATAATAAGTATTATCATATACTACAATATTTTGAAGTTTTAAAGCATGCAAGTATATTTGATTTATAACAGCAATATATGCATAAGCCAAATAACCACTTCCCAATCAAAAAAGTAAGTTTGTTAAATTATCAAGCGCAAGTGAATTTTTAATTGTAGCTAAAGCTCAAATTAAACCAACTATAAGTATACTAATTGTTGTTATTGACCAATTTGACCAATTTGAAACTTTAATTCAAAATCTTGATATTAAGTAATTTATAACAGGAATTATGTAAGCCAACGTTAACATTGTTATATTCCAAGCCCCAGTAGGTTTCCCAAAGTAATCACTAAAAAGTGAAGAAAAAACAGCTAGGTTTAAAATGTTACAAGTTAAAATTCCAATACCACTAAATGGTGAAATAAAAACTATAGCAACTCAATATAAGAAAGTTGGTAGCAAAATTGTTATTCCTAAATTACCCGTGTTAATTCCAAGAATTGAAATTATAATAAGAGAAAATGTTGAAACAAAACCTAAAATAAAACCTAAAAGTATTTCATAATATATTTCTATTTTCTTAAATAGATGTCTTGTTAAACCTCAAACTAAAGTATAACAAAAAGCAATAATTGCTGTATAAGAGAGACATGTAATTAAAACACTTATAATATCCATAAAATTACATTCCTTTCTTACAAAACAATTAAGCATAAAAAAATGGTGGAGATGGCGGGAATCGAACCCGCGTCCAAAATACTCCAACCCATAACGTCTACAGTTTAGTTGTCTCTAACTTACACTAAAAACCAACAGAGTCAACAAGATTTAAATTTCTAGCGCTAATAATTATTTTCAAACAAATTTATTATTAGAATCATTTGTTCTATTGTGCTAGGTAATACGTTAATCAATGAAGCACAAACACACTTCATAACGTTGAAATACTATAAACTTTAAAAGTTTATTAAGCTGCTAAAGCAACTCCAGCTGATGCATTATTGATCATAAATGCTGGCATTTCAAATTCATTTTTTTCTTCGTTTGCATTTTATCAAACCTAGTAGTATTAAGGTCTACCAAACCACTGCAGTTATGAGTCGGCCATATCCTGTCGAAACCGTGACACCCCCATAGTTATATTATAAAACATTATTCATACAAATTTTAGTGCTATTAAATTTTCTATAAATAAGTTGTTTTATTCTAAAAATCAACTATTATTTAATAGGAGGAAAAAAATATGACTAAAACATCAAAAGGTTTAGGTATAGCAGGAACTATAATATCAATAGTTTTTAGCGTACTAGTAACAGTATTAGCAAGTATTGCAATATTAGGTACTGCTTCATTAGTACAACAAGAAATAGAATCAGCATTTTATATAGTTTCAATTATATTTCTAATTGTTCCATTATCAATTTCACTGATTTTATACATTATAATTTTAGTATTTTTAAAATCAAAGAACAAAAAAAGAGTATTTACAGCAGGAATAATGGAAATAGTTGTAGCAGGTTTATCACTACTTTCATTATTTACAAGTAACTATGGTTTTTTAAATTTAGTACCCGCTGGTTTAATGCTTGCAAGTGGTATTATGATTTGTGTTGAATATAACAAATACAAAAAAGAACAAAAAAATAATGTAACTGAAGAAAATCATACAATTTTAACAGAAGAAAATAAAGATATTTAAAACTGATTAAAATTTGAAGATTAAATATAATTCTCTAAATATAAATAAGACTAAAAATCAAAATTTATATAAGGAGATTTTTTTTATATATAAATAAAAAAAATCTTATAAATTAATATAAGATTTAATAAACTATTGTTCTTCAGGAATTAAAATTAATATACCAGATACCAATCCTAACAGTCCCATAAAGAATATACTACAAATTCCTAAAGCGATATGTGGTTGGTTATCACCAATAGTTTTTTTAGTAGCTATTGTCATTGGAATCATTCAAATTAATGGTATTAATAAAAATGATGCTAATACTGTACTTATAATTGAACAAATATATGCTGCTTGTCTCATCTTTTTTTCTCCTTTTTATAACAATGAGATTATAGCACTTATTAAAAGTTAATAAAATATTTTATTTTCACAAAATAAATTTTATTTTATTTTACTTAATCTTCTTTCAATATCTCTTTTTTTAATTGTTTCTCTTTTATCAATTTCTCTTTTTCCCTTACCTAAAGCTATCTGCAATTTTGCCAAGTTATCTTTTAAATATAATTTTAAAGGAATTAGAGTAAGGTTCTCTAATTGAACTCTTTTTATAATCTTTTTTATTTCACTTTTGCGCATAAGCAAAACTCTATTTCTAGACGGATCTTGCTTAATGTGATTTGCAAATTCATAGTTTTTTATATTCATATTTAAAATTTCAACTTGACCTTTTCTAATAAGAATAAATGATTCCTCAATAGAAACATCTTTATTTCTAATTGATTTAATTTCTGGACCAGTTAAAACTATTCCCACTTCTCAAGTATCTAATATCTCATAACTAAAATATGCTTTTTTATTTTTTAATAATACATGCTCACCCATATTTATCACCACCGTTAAACAAGCACAAAGTCTATAATTCTTTTTTTAACATCTGCATTTTTTACTTTTATTTTTATTTTTTGACCTAGTCTAAAGATTTTGTTTTGTTTATTTACCATAATATTTGTCTTTTCTTCAAAAGTAAAATCAGGAAGTTCTGAGATATGAATTAATCCTTCTACACAATTTTCTAGTTGCACAAAAATACCAAACTTCAAGACTGCAGCAACTATTCCCTCGTACTCTTGACCAATTTTAGATTGCATATATTCAGCCATACATACTTTATTAACTTCTCTTTCGGCTGAAACTGCTTGTTTTTCAGTATCATTAATAATTCCACAAGCTTTTAAAACAAAATTTTTATTTTGCTCTAACTTTAGATCTCTTAAATCCTTACTAATTAAGTACTGCTTTAAAAATCTATGAACAATTAAATCACTATACCTTCTAATTGGACTTGTAAAATGTGTATAGCAATTACTTGCTAATCCAAAGTGACCTATATTTTCCAATTCATATGCAGCTTTTTCCATAAACTTTAATAAAGTAACATTAATAACATCTCTTTCAGTAGAATCTGTTATTTGACTTTCAATTTGAGTTAAGGCATGTTTAATCATTTTGGGATTTATTTTATCCAACTCATTTAATTTTACATTTACTCCTAAAGCTCTTAATATTGAATGCCATTCAATAAGATTTTCTTCTTTTGGAACATCATGATTTCTATAAATAAAGGGCAATTTCTTTTCAAAAATAACACTTGCTACACATTCATTTGCACTTACCATGAAGTTCTCAATTAGTTTTTCACTAATACCTCTTCCACGTTTTGCAATTTCAATTACATTAGAATCCTTATCTAATATTATCTTTGGTTCTGCAATATCAAATTCAATTGCTCCTCTATTTGATCTCTCCACATCAATTATTTCATGAAGTTCTTTTGCTGTCATTAGCATATCTATAATTTCTTCTTTAATATCTACATTTTTTTGAGAATAAAGTTCATTAACTTGTTTATAAGTTAAACGTGCTTTTGATATCATAATTGATTCATAAACTTTTTTATTTATAACATTTCCCTTTAGATCAAAATCCATTTCTGCTACCATACAAAGTTTTTCTTCATTGGGATTTAAACTACAAACTCCATTAGATAATTTTTCAGGCAGCATTGGTATTACTTTGTTTGCTAAATAAACAGAATTACCTCTAAATAAAGCTGTATTATCTAAAGGTGAAAATGGAGTTACATAATAACTTACATCTGCAATAGCTACAATAAGTTTATATCCATTATTTGTTTTTTCAACATAAATTGCATCATCTAAATCTTTGGAATCTGCACCATCAATTGTTACTAAATTTTTATTAATTAAAGAATTTGAAAGTCTTCTTTTAATTTTTTCATCTTTATAATCAATTGGTTTTGCAACCTCAATTGCATTATCTAATGTTAACTTATTAAATTCTGGTTTAATATCAAATTCATAGGCTATTGAAATAATTCTATCTATTGCCTTATTTGCATCTCCAATAATTTTTTGAATTCTTGTAAATAGTTTTCTATCTCTTACATCTAATATTTTAACTTTTACAATTAAATCTTCTTTTAATTTAAAATCTTTCAAATTAACTAATACAATTCTATAATTCTTAAATCCCGGTTCATTGGGAATAAAGTCTATAAACCTACCACAACTACTTTTTCTCATTTCTCCAATTAATGATGTTTTAGTTCTTAAAACAATGTCTTCTACATTTGCTTTAAGTCTATCATCATTTTCTTTTTGAACAGTAAAAATAACTTCATCAGATGAAATAGAACCATTAAGTGCATTTGGAGGAACAAAGAAATCATCATCTTCACTGTTTAATTCTTTTATAAATCCAAACCCTTTATCATTTATTTTTATTGACCCAATTCTATATTTTTCTCCCACAAAATAAATAACATTTTCTTTAGTCCAACCAATTAAATGCTCTTCTTGAAGTAATCTTAAAGCATCTGTAATACTTTCATATTTTCCATTAATATTATTAGTTAAATCATTTAAATGCAGTCTATCTTTTTTCTTTAACCGCTCCAATATTATATTTTTCATAAATTCTCTTTCTATTAAAAAAAACACTATTAACTTAGAACAGTGTTTGAAATAATTCCCATTACAATTGTAATTATAAATAGTGTAATTCCTAAGCTGAACATCCAAATTGATGTTGTCTTATCCATACCTCTCTCTTTGGAGTTTGAGAATAATTCATCATTACCACCATTTAAAGCACTTAATCCAGTTTGCGAGCTTTTGTTCTGTACTAAACCAACAATTATCATTAATATTGAGACAATTAATCCAAGAATTTCAAAACCTAAAATTATTTGATTTGCTAGTGTTTGTTGTGACGCTGTTCCGGCAAGTAAATTCATACAAGGCCTCCATTCATTAAGTATATAATACTACAATTGCTACAAAAAAAGAATATTTTATACATCTATCTTGCTATAAAATGGAATAATTAAGAGAATTATTCCAATAAGCATTATGAAAATTTATTATTTTCAAGTTATAATTAGTTTGGTGATAAAAAATGCAATGACTAGAATATGTATTTAAATTTTTAGAAAAGATTTTTAGAAAAAATGCTTTTAAGGCTAAATATAAAACGAAAAATATGAAAAGTCTCAATAATATTTTAAAGAGTAAAAAGTGACAAGTTATTGATATTAGAAATAGCATTTCATATAATCAAAATCACCTTAAAGGATCTATAAATATTCCTCTACTTACTTTTAATTTAAAGTATTTTAAAATATTAGATAAAAAAAATAAGGTACTTATTATTGATGAAGATTCAAGAAGTCATTTATCTATTTATAAGAGTTTAAAAGCAAAGGGTTTTAAATCATACATTCTGTATGAGGGTTACAAAAATATTAAGAATAATGCAGATTTTGATAATTTAACTAAAGTTATTGTTTATTAAAAAAAAAAAAAAAACAGAATCTAAGTTCTAAGCATATTATGTCAAGTATAGAATAGCTTTTTTATTCTATTTAGAACACCATGTTTCTCATGGTGTTTTTTCATGCTTTACCATTATTCTTTTGAAATTATAAAATTGAATATACTCCAAAACATTATTGTATACTTCTTGAAAAGAGTTCAAGTTCTTTTGATATCACTCTGTTTTTAAAGAAGAAAAAAAAGTTTCACAAGCAGCATTATCTAGTGAGTTTCCAGGTCTACTTAAAGATATAGAGATTTTATTCATCTTACAATACATCTGACTAAAAATTGATGTATATTGAAAGCCATTATCTGAGTGAATTATTAAGTTCTTATTTTTTAGCATATAGCCTTCAGCCATTTTCAATGTTCTAAAATAAATTTTATTATCATTTCTCATAGATATATCATATCCAACTATAAAGCCAGTATTAACATCTTTCATAATACTCAAATATGCAAACTTATTATAACCATAAGGCAAATATGTAACGTCCGTTACAAATAATTCACCTTTATCAAAACTATTTCATTGCCTATTAACAATATTAGGGTATTTAGAATTTCTAACTTTGATCTCTTTTGGTTTTATATTTCTCTTTATTCTAATTTTTGATCTTATTCCCAAAAGTTTCATATATTTATAAACTAATTTATTTGAAACATTGATATTATAAAAGCGCTTTAAAACTATATTGATTCTAGGATAACCATAAATATGATTATAATAATTAAATATCTCTAAAATATAATCGGCTAAAACCTCATCAAACTTATAATTAAATGAGGGCCTTTCTTTTTTTACTCACCTGTAATAACTTGATTGTGTTGTTTTAAGTGCTTTACATAAAAAAATAATTGATCAATCAGATTTATTTTTCTCAATATAGTTATACTTTAATTGTTGTTTTTTTCTCAATCCTCCAGGAACTGATTGAACTTTTTTAGTATCTCATTCTCCATTTCTAAAAGTTTATTTTTCTTTTTAAGTTCCAGAATCTCTTTTCTAAATGGGTTATTTTTTAGCTCTATATCAATTTTTTTAATTCCTGCGGTTTGTCCCTTTCTTGAAGAAATCTTCTTGAGATATTCAATTCCATATTCTTCATATCCTAAAGCTCATTTTCTTGCAGCAGAATATGAAACATTATGTTTTTTTGCTAATTTCTTTCAACTTTGTTGATTAATTGCTCAATCCTTTGCAACTTCTATTTTAGTTTCCAAAGATACCATATTTGATTTATTTCCTTTAAAATTTGCCATATAAAAAATCCTCTTCTATATAGATTATATTAGAATTTTTTTATTCTAACTCTATACATAGAGGATTATATTCACAGAATCTAAGTTCTGTTTTTTTAATACTAATCTACGTCCCTAAAAAATTCAATTGGCTCTACATTTAGTGCTTTTGCTATTTTTTCAACAGATTTTAATGATATATTTCTTTTACCTCTTTCAGTATCGGAAATATAATTTCTGTGTAGCTCTGAAGTGAAGCTTAATTCTTCCTGTGTTAATTTTGCATCTACCCTTATTCTTTTCATGTTCTTACTAAATGTTTTTATAATGTTTTTTTCCATATTTATTCTCCAATTGTATTTGCCAATTTATTTATCATTCTAAATAAATTGCTTATTCCAGATTTTGTTATTGATATATTTTTATCGTTCATTAAGACTTCCAATTCTGAAAACGATGCGTCTGGATTCTCTAATCTTATTTCTGACAGCAACTGAGCTTTAGGCGATAATTCAAGGAGAAGATTATTTTTTATAATTTTGTTAATCTCTTCTATCTGCTTTAATCCAGTCTCTGACGATTTCTGCTGATTATAGATATCTATATTTATCATTCTATTTATATTGTTACTAACATCTCTATTAATTCTTGTGTTTTCAAATTTCATAACAGAAATTGGAGCATCTATGAATTTTAGGAAATCAGAAACAGCTATAGATTTTTTAATATAGCAAACTATTTTATTTCTTTTATTTGTAGTTTTAAAGTTAAAGTGGTATTTCTTTAAAACTTTTCTAATATATTGAGCTGATTCATTTTCTTTAAATTGTAACTCTAAATGATAATTTGTAGTTTCAGGAGAATTAACACTTCCAATAGCTATAAATAGTCCAGAAATATAGGCTCGTGTTAATCCTTCTCAAGTTTTTTTAATATATTTTTCTAAATTAATTTCAATTATTTTATTTGCTAACTCTGGATGAAATATATCATTTTCTGATAAAAATTCAATGACATTTTCAGTTAGCGTAAGTTGATAACTTTTACTATTTCTAAGTTTTTGAACTTGTATAATTGATATCTCAATTTTTCCATTATATATTGTTTTTAAAAGCGAAAATACATGTCTAATAATGTTATTACTATTACTTGTAAGTCTTAAAGCAACTCCACTATTCGCATATATAATTTCACCATTATATTTTATAAAACCAGAGAGTAACATAATCTTTTGCTCATTTGTAAAAGTGTGGTTCAAAATTTCTTCTTTAACTTCCATTGCAAAAGACATATTACCCTCCTATTTTTTTTCTAATTTTTCTTTTAATTTTTGTCTTGCTTTTTCTTCTTTAATCTTGTTTTTCTCTATTTTCTTTGTTTCTATTTCCTTTTTAAACTCCTTATTATTTTCATGGTCTAAGTAGAAATATTCTTGTTCATATATAAAACCTGTAGTTCTAAATAAATATGGAAAAACAAATTGTGCCATTATTGCTACTAATAAACCAAAGAACATTGATAAACCAATTATGGTTAAAGATAAAGTTCTTTGATACATTAAGAATAAATGATCATCTGGTCTTCCTACTTCTAAAATGAATCTTACCAAGTTTCATGCAAAGAAATATGCTCCTGCTTGCACCCCCGATCTAATTAAAGTATAGTTTTCGGGGTTGTTACATTTGGATAAAAGTTTTCCTTGTTTTCATTTTCTTTTAACATAATTTTTATCATCAATTTTAGTTACTTCTGTCTTATATACTTCTATTTCTTTTTTATGATGATTTGCATATACTTCTTTTTTTCAAATATTAAATTTAGATAGTTGTCAAGCTTCATAACTAGAAAGTCCTGTAAATGATGTTTCTTGTTTTCAAGGTTTTTTCCCAAACCATTTACCAATGTTAGGTATTATAAAAGTTATTATTAGTCACGCTGCTATTAAACTCATTGACTCATATAAAAATATTGGTGACATAATATAATCTTTGCCATTTTCAAGTACTAAACCATTTAAAGTTTCGCCATCTTTTCCAGAATAAGTTCAAACCATGTTTCTTCTAATTACTTCTGGTAATCAATTTAAAGTAGTAGATTTTGAATTTCATTCTGCTAATGGTTTACCAAATATTTCATGATTGAAGAAATTTCCTCATCTTCCAATTCCCTGACCAATAAGAATATTTGGAATTATGCAATCAGTATATACCCATAATGATACTTTTGTTCTTCTACCTAAAAAATAAAATATTATCAATCCTGCCAAAGTTCCAACATAAACTCCACCATGAATTGCCATACCACCATTTCAGAAAGCAAAGAGTCCAAAAAAGCCAGAGTTATTTTGACCATAACCTGCTGCATTTAACTTACCAAAAAAACTTGCTCCTATTAAAGATACTGGAACAATTATAGCTGCTCCAATTCATAATTCAGTAAGTGAAACTCCTCTTCTATAAAGTTTTATTGCAGAAATACCGACAGCAAAAATAACTCCTAAAGTCATTGTTAGTGCATAAACATGAATAATTCCATAATCATCTCTGACAGTTCATCATTCTGTAGCTTCTTTTCAATTGTCCTTTTGTATTCAGCTATAAAACATTTTCTCAACACCTTTTTTAACTTAAATTATTTTAACATAGCAATTAATAAAAAACCTTGATAATTAATCAAGATTTTCAATATAATTTACAGCATTTTGACCCGCAATCGCTCCATCAGAAGTAGCTGTTGCAATTTGTCTAAACGGTGTATTTCTAACATCTCCCGCAACAAATAGACCTTCTATTTTAGTTTTCATTCTTTCATCACCAATAATGTGTTTTTCTTCATTTAAGATCTGAATTTGTTTTACAAAACTTGTGACTGGATAATGTCCAATAAATGGAAAAATAGCATTTACATCAATTTTTGATGTAGTATTTTCTAAAATGTTTTTTATTTTAATTAATGAGACTTTATCACTACCTTCAATACTTTCAACAACTGAGTCCAAAATAAATACTATTTTTTCATTAGATTTAGCCTTTTCCAATGTTTTATTATCCACTCTAAATTTTTTACTTCTATGAATTAAATATACTTTTGAGACAAATCTTGTTAAAAATATAGCTTCTTCAATTGCACTATATCCTCCACCAACAACTGCAACTGGCATTTCCTTATAAAAACTTCCATCACAAACAGCGCAATAAGATACTCCCTTACCATAAAGTTCAATTTCTCCAGGAACCCCCAATAAATTCTCTTTTGTTCCAGTAGCAATTACTAAAGCTTTTGATGTTAAAGTTTTTCCATTTTCTAATGTTATATTAAAGGATTCCTTTTTTTCAAAATCTTTTAAACCAGAGAACTCAAATTTTGCTCCCATTGCTGTAGCTTGCTCAAAAAAGTGCATAGCTAAATCTGGTCCTTGAATATTTGTAAACCCTGGATAATTTTCAATTTCTCCAGTTTTAATAACTTTACCTCCAGGTGCTTCTTTTTCTAAAACAAGTACATTTAAACCTGCTCTACCAGCATATATTGCTGCACTCAAACCAGCAGGTCCTGCACCTGCTATTATCAAATCATAATCAACATTAATATGATTTTTCATATAATCAACCTTCTTCCCTTCATTTTTTTGGAGCTATAAATTGTGCAAATATAATTACAGCTAACCCTAATAGCAAAAATCCTGCTAAAAATAAATAATTTAAAACCACATTATCTTTTACAGTTAACTCATAAGGATTTCTTAACTGATCAAGGATAAGTCTTATAATAGTATAACCTAAGATATATATTCCTGCTAATACTCCACTGTGAATAATTTTATAATTATTTGGATTATTTATTTCATACAGTTCTTTTGAATCACTTTTTAGAAAAACTACAAGTTGATTTTTTTCTAATTTTAATTTCTGTAATTCAACTTTACTACTTTTCTTTAATTCGCTTTTAAAGTTATAAAACTCTTGTTTTGTTATTTTATTACTTTTCAATTTAACTCTTTGCTTTTCAATTTCTTCATTATTTTTTCTAATTATAGACTGATATTTTTGTTTTGCCTTTATTGCTAATATTTTTCTTTTCTCTATTTTTTCTTGTGCTTTTTCAACTAAATCTTTTGGAGGTTCATACAATGTATAAGCTTTTTTTCAAGCTCATGATGTTGACAAATATAACTTACCATCTTTATCCTTTAAATATTCAATAGTAGTTTGTGTATTATAACTTTTTAAATCTTTTTCATAAATAGACTTAAAACTTTTATTTCATTTACATGGGAAGTTTTCTGGATCAACTTTTCATGGTTTTTTACTAATTACCTTTCATAGATTAGCAAAAACAAAAGTAATTAAAATTCAAAGAAGTAATGTGGCAAAAGATTCATACAGAAATAGAGGTTCACGAAATTGAAGTGTTTCCAATTCCGAAGATGTAGTTAAATCTTTAAAATAAAATAATCTATGTCAAATAAAATCTGGCAATCAGTTTATTTTATTTAAATCATGTACTTCTCTTCCTAATATTTCATGATTAAATAAGTTACCTCATCTTCCAATTGATTGACCTAATAATATATTTGGAACAATACAATCTGCATAAACATAAATTGAGATTTTAGTATATCTACTTTTATGTCATAGCCATAAAAATGCAGCAGTTCCTCCACAAAGCATCGAACCAAAAAAACTCATTCCAGGCTCCCAAAAGAAAATTAACATATATAACTTCCATTGATCTCCTGATGATCCTAATTTTCCAAATATACTTGCTCCAATAATTCCTACAGGTAGCGATATGTATATTCCATTCATAAAGTCTTTTAGTGGAATTCCTCTTTTATATAATTTGAAAGCAGAAACAAATATTACACTTAAAATACCAGCAACAACTAAAAGAGAATATAAAAATGATAGTGAGTCAGATTCATATGGAATCTTTTCTCCATTTTCTCAAATAATATTAGATAAAAAGCTAATCATTGTTAAACTTAATTGCTCTTTCACTTAATATTTCAGTTTCATCTTTATAAAGTCCACTTTGTTTAATTTTTAATTTAGCAACCGCTGCTTCAATTATATTTGGAATATTTCTTCCTGAAGAAACAGGAATTTTAATATAAGGAACTAAAACCCCTAATATTTCATATGTTGCAAAAGAAGTACCCAATCTCTCTGAATCATCAATACCATTTTTTTTAAATTGTGTTAATTCAATAACAAGATCGATTTTTGTTTTTTCTAAAATAACTTGATATCCATTTGTTTGTGAAACATCCACTATACCAATTCCTCTAACTTCAACTAAATTTTTTAATATTTCATGGCTTTTACCATATAATTCATTTGACTTTTTAGTAATAACTATTCTATCATCACCTACAAATAAGTGATTTGTTTTTACTAAGTCTAATGTAATTTCTGATTTCCCTATTCCTGATTCTCCAATTAATAAAACACCCTTACCAAAGATATTTACACAAGAAGCATGTACTTCAACTACAGGTGCGAAATAGTCATCCATAAACTCAAGAACATTTTGAGTAAAATCACTTGTTGATTCTGTTCTAGTTCTCACAAGTAAAGAGTCTGTCTCTTTGGCAACTTCAATTGCTAAATTATCTTCAAATTTATCTGTAAGAATTATCAAAGGTATATTTCTTGAAAAAAGCTTCTGATATCTTAGTCTTCTTTCTTTTTCTTCGAAGTTCATAATATACAAATATTCCTTTGTAGACATAACAATTATTCTATGAGACTTCTCTCCACTTTCAAAGTAACCAGTTAGTTCTAAACCTGCTCTATTAATTCCATAGACATCAATTTGATTTTCCAACTTATTTTGACCTGAAACTACTTTTAGTTTAAATTCTTCAATTATTTTTTTTGCATAAAGTTTACTCATTTTTTTACCTCAATAGTAATTATATCTAATAAATTAATTAAAAAATCTAGATTTAGTAATCTAGATTTTTTAATAAGTATTCCGTTTTAAAACACCATACAAACTCAGTATTTCAGCTTTTTAACATTTTTCTTATAGGTAAAAATGTTGAATAAGTAAAGGAAATATAAATTGGTAAAGTTATTGGTAACTTAATTAATTTAGCTGCAAAATCAACCCAAGCAGCATTTCCTTTTCAAGACATCATTCAAATTTGATTTAATATTAAACTTTGAAAAATATATGCTACTGAATATAAAATTATTACTTTTAATAATATTCTATTTTGTGCTCTTGTTAAGAAAACAAGAGATCCAAAAAATGCCAAAACACATTTACCAAACATATAACCACCATGATAACCGTAACTGCTAGGCATGACAATTGCCATTAAGGTATCTGTACAAATTGCAGAAATAACTCCACATAATGGACCAAATAAAAGACCTATTAGAAAGATAATTCAATCCCCTAAAGCTATATGAATATTTCCAAAAATTGGTGGAAAATTATAAGTGAAACCTGTCAATACTGCACTACAAGCTGCAAATAATGAAATTACAGTTAAGTGCTTTAAACTAATTTTTTTGAAAGTGAAATTTTCTAATGCCAAAGCGCACAATAGAATACCTAGGACAAGAAATATGGCTGCAATATTTGTATATAAATATAAAGACATTTTACTCCTCCTCCATTCATTTATATATTAATGGAATAAAGTATAGACTTCCACAAACTAATATATTTTTATGCCTATTTTCTTTAAGAAAATCTTTTCAATCTTTGACAATTGTAAAATCTGTAAAATCTTCTTTATTTATTTTTCAAGATTTTTTATGATCAAATTCTGTTAAATAAATTTTTCTATCTCTCTTTTTTAAGCCTTCCAATATTTTCTTATAGTCTTTACCTTCACTTGCACCAAACAAAATTATAAGGTCTTTAATTTGTTTTATTTGTTTAGATAGTTTTAAAGCTCCATCATAATTATGACAACCATCAATAATAAAAATTGGATCTTTCTTTAATAGGCTATACCTACCAAGTGGAGCTTCTTCAAATGAATTGATTGTAATACCCAAATAATTAAGTAGTTCAATAGCTAATCCTTTATTAAAACTTTGAAAATATATCGGGTCAATAATTTTTTTTGTAAAGAACTTTGGATTATCATTTACTTTTTTAATAATTTTTTTATATTTTATATTATCTGCACTTAAAAATATTTTGACATTCTCTTTTGCAATAGTTAATTTTTGATAAATAATTTCTTCGATTGTATATCCCAAAACTTCTTGATGATCCATACCAAGAGAAGTTACACAAACTGCCAATTGTTTTTCAAAAACACTTGTTGAATCTTTTAAACCACCAATTCCTGCTTCAATAACAGCTATATCAATTTTTAATTCATAGAAATATAGAATTGCAATAAGTGTTCAAATTTCAAAAAAAGTTAACTCATATTTTTTAATTAACTTTTGGTTTTCTGCAAGCAGCCTTTTTAAGTTTTCATCAGAAATCATTTCACCATTATATTGAATTCTCTCATTTTGATTTAAAAATGCAGGTGATATAAATAGGCCCACTTTTTTAAACTTGGTTTTTAGACCATTGAAAATAAATTGTGAAGTTGATCCTTTACCATTTGTTCCTACAACATTAATAACATTAAAACTATTTTGAGGATTACCAATATCTTCTAATAATTTTTTTAAATTATAGTTCTTTTTAAAAATTATTTCAGAAGGTATTAAATTTTCTTCGACACTAATCATTTAAATACTCCTTTAAATATTTGGCAGTAAAACTGTCTTTATTTTCAATTATTTGTTCTGGTGTACCAGTAGCAAGAATAGTTCCTCCTCCGCTTCCACCTTCAGGACCTAAATCAATTACATAGTCTGAAACTTTTATAAAATCAAGATTATGTTCAATTGTCAAAACTGTATTTCCTTGATCAACTAAAATATTTAGAACACTTATTAATCTTTTTACATCATCAATATGTAAACCTGTTGTTGGTTCATCTAATAAAAATAAAGTTTTTCCAGTTTGTCTTTTTAATAAGAAAGTTGATAATTTAACTCTTTGTGCTTCTCCACCAGAAAGTGTTGTTGCATTCTGTCCTAATTTTATATAACCAAGACCTACCGCTAGTATTGTTTCTAACTTCTCTCTAATTTTAGGAATATTTTCAAAAAAATCATGAGCTTCTTGAACAGTCATACTTAAGACATTTCAGATATTTTTTCCTCTATATTTTATTTGAAGAGTTTCTTCATTATATCTTTTTCCATCACATATTTCACAAACCACTTCTACATATCCAAGAAATTGCATATCAACACGAACAACACCATCTCCTCAACATGAATCACATCTTCCACCAGGAACATTAAAACTAAATCTTCCTTTTTTATAACCCCTAATTTTAGACTCGGGAATCTCTGTGTAAAGATCTCTAATATCATCAAAAACAGATGTATATGTTGCTGGATTAGATCTTGGTGTTTTACCAATAGGATCTTGTGATACATAAATTATTTTATCAATGTTTTCTCAACCTTTCATTGATTTATATTTACCTGGACGAATTAATTCTTTGTTTATTTCTTTTTTTAATCCTTTATAAATAACTTCTTCAACCAAAGTTGATTTTCCACTTCCACTAACTCCTGTAACTGAGATAAATTTACCTAATGGAAGAGTTACATCAATATTTTTTAAATTATTTTCACTAGCACCCTTTATTTCAATTTTTAAGCCATTACCACCTCTACGTTTTTTTGGGGTAGGAATTGATAATTGCTTAGATAGATATTTTCCTGTTAAGGAATTTGGATTTTTACAAATATCTTCATATGTACCTTGTGCTGTAATATTTCCACCTTCAACTCCAGCACCAGGCCCAATATCAACTATTCAATCTGATGCTTTCATTGTATCTTCATCGTGTTCTACAACAATTAAAGTATTTCCTAAATCTCTTAGTTTTTTTAAGGTAGTAATTAATTTATCATTGTCTCTTTGATGTAAACCAATTGAAGGTTCATCTAAAACATAAAGAACTCCTGATAATTTTGAACCTAATTGTTTTGCTAGTCTAATTCTTTGAGCTTCTCCTCCAGAAAGAGTTGTTGCACTTCTAGAAAGTGTTAAGTAATTTAAACCAACTTCATTTAAAAAACTAATTCTTGAAACAAGTTGATTTAAAACAAGACTTGCAATTTTTGCTTGTTGCTCATTTAAATTTAAGTTTAGTAGGAAAGTTAATTCCTCTTCAATAGTTAATTCTACAAAGTCAGCAATTGAGATGTCATTAATTTTAACACTTAATGCAATGTCATTTAATCTTTTTCCCTTACAAGTTTTACAAACCTTTGACATCATATATTTTCCATAATATTTTCTATTATCTTCTGATTTAGTTTCAATATATTTTCTTTCAATAATATTTGCAATTCCTTCAATATAATCAAAAGCTCTTAATGTATTTCCACTAACAGTAGTAATTTTAGTTTCAATTGGTTCATCACTTCCATATAAAATAACATTTATTTGTTTTTCATTTAATTTATTTATTTGTGAATTTATATCAATTAAATAATAATCACAAAGTAACTTAAATTTTTGTCATTCTATGTTTGTTGAATCAACAATATTTTTATAATATAAAATACCACCTTCACGAATAGATAATGAAGGGTCTGGAATTATCAGACCTGGATCTGCTTCTAAATTAACCCCTAAACCTGAACAAGTTTCGCAAGCTCCATTTTTTTTATTAAAAGAAAATAGATTAGCTTCTAAGTTTGGAATTGAAAAACCACATTCACTACAAGAATATTTTGTTGAGAATAATTTTGTTTCATTATTTCTCTTTGGATAATAAATTTTAATAAGACCATTTGAGTATCCTAACCCAACTTCTATTGCTGAATAAATTCTTGATTGAAGTTCTTCATCTCCTGCTTTAAAAATTAATCTGTCTACAACAATATCAATATTATGTCTTTTATTTTGTTCTAATTGAATATCTTCTTCAAGATTTCTTACTTCGCCATTTATTTGAACTCTTAAAAAGTTTTCTCTTTTTAATTTTATAAAGAGATCTTTATGAGTTCCTTTTTTATCTCTTATAACTGGAGCTAAAATAAAGATTTGATCTTCTTCTTTTGTTTCTTTTTTTAATGTCTCTATAATTTCTTTAAGAGATGATGTTTTAATTGGTCCATGACCGTTTACACAAAATGGAGTTCCAATATTTGCAAATAATAATCTAAGATGATCATGTATTTCTGTTGTTGTTCCTACAGTTGATCTTGGATTATGACTTGTTGTTTTTTGATCAATTGAAATAGCAGGACTTAAACCTTCAATTTCGTCAACGTCAGGCTTTTCTACAGATTTTAAAAATTGTCGTGAAAATGAAGATAATGATTCAATATATCTTCTTTCACCTTCAGCATAAATAGTATTAAAAGCTAGTGACGATTTTCCACTACCAGATAAACCTGTAAAAACTACAAGTTTCTCCTTTGGAATTTCTATATCAATATTTTTTAAATTATGCTCTCTTGCTCCTTTTATAATAATTTTTTTGTTCATAATAACCTTTACCCTTCTGCTTGTAACTCTAAAATAAGATCTCTAAGTTCAGCTGCCTTTTCATAATTTTGTTCTTTTGCAACACTCAACATTTGTTTTCTTAAATCAGAAATTAAATCTTCCTTTTTCTTTTCTTTTTCTTTTTTCTTTAGTTTTTTTAATTCATCAACTTTGTTTCTAATATTTGAATCAGAAATAATATCTGTAATTTTTTTGATAATAGTTTTTGGAGTAATTCCATGAAGTTCATTATATTCTTGTTGAATATTTCGTCTTCTATCAGTTTCTTCAATTGCTTCTTTCATAGCAGGAGAAGTTGAGTCTGCATAAAAAATTACACGACCTTCAGAGTTTCTAGCAGCTCTTCCTATTGTTTGAATTAAACTTCTTGTATTTCTTAAAAATCCTTGTTTATCTGCATCAAGAATACAAACTAAACTTACTTCAGGAATATCTAAACCCTCTCTTAATAAGTTAACACCAACAATAACATCATAAACACCTTTCCTTAAATCAGTTAGTACTTGATTTCTTTCCAAAGTTTTTAATTCTGAATGTAGGTAAGCTACTTTTAAATTTCTTGATTGTAAGTAAGTTGTAATATCTTCAGAAATTCTAATTGTAATTGCAGTTATAAAGACCTTTTGTTTTTTTGCAACTACTTTATTAATCTCATCTACAATATCATTCATTTGATTAATAGTTGAGCGAATTTCAATTTGAGGATCTACTAATCCTGTAGGTCTAATGATTTGTTCAATTACATCATTATTAACTAAATCAAGTTCATACGGACCTGGGGTTGCAGATGTATAGATTACATTTTTTAATTTACCTGCAAATTCTTGAAACTTCAAAGGTCTATTATCAATAGCACTTGGCAATCTAAAACCATGTTCAACCAAAGTTTCTTTTCTACTTCTATCAGTATTATACATAGCATTTAGTTGAGGAATCATCATATGAGATTCATCTATAATAGTTAAAAAGTCTTCACCAAAATAATCAATTAAAGTAAATGGTGGAGTACCTGGAGTTCTAAAGTCTAAGTGAGGTGAATAATTTTCAATTCCACTACATATTCCAAACTCACTCATTGTTTCCATATCATATTTAGTTCTTTTCATTAATCTATCTGCTTCAATAAATTTCTTTTGATCTTGAAATCATTGAACTCTCTGATTTAATTCTTTACCAATATTTTCTACAACTAATTTCATTTTATCAAAGTTTGTAACATAGGCTGCAGCTGGATAAACTGTAAACATTCTAATTTTTTCTAAAACCGTATTATTTAATACATCTATCATTTCAATTGCTTCAATCTCATCTCCAAACATTGAAATTCTAATATGATATTTATCAGTTCAACTTGGTGCAATTCTTATAACATCACCCTTTGCGCTAAAATAACCCATAGCTAAATCATTTTCGTCTCGAGTATAACCTGTTTGAACAAGAAAAGTTAATAACTCTTTTTTAGATAAAACTTGACCAACTTCTAATTCAAAAAAAACATCTCCGTACTCTTTTGGATCTTGTGTTGCATAGATACATGCAACAGATGCAACTACTATTGTATCTCTTCTAATCATTAAAGCATTCATAGAACTTAGTCTCATCATTTCTAAATCATTATTTCTTTTTGCATCTTTATCTATATATAAATCTCTTGATGGAATATATGCCTCTGGCTGATAAAAGTCGAAATTGGAAACATAATATTCAACTCTATTATTTGGAAATAGCTCTTTTAGCTCAATATACAATTGCATTGCTAATGTTTTATTATGAGCTAAAACAAGTGTTGGTTTATTCATTTCCTGAATTACATTTGCCATCGTGAAAGTTTTTCCTGTTCCTGTTGCACCCATTAAAACTTGATGTTTTACATTGTTTTTTAAGCCAGAGATTAACTTCTTAATTGCATTAGGTTGGTCTCCATCTGGTTTATATTCTGTAACTATACTAAATTTTTGATTTTTACTTTCCATATTATTACCTCTTTAATAAGACCTAAAAAATCTAGAGATTGGCCCCTAGAAATAATATTGCCTAGCAATATTTTACATAGATTAATTAAAAAAACAAGACTTTTGTCTTGTTGTAAAAAATAGAAAAAATATTCTATCCAATTTTTGTTTTTGTTTGAACTTGTTCAGTGTCTTCAATATCTTCTTCTGAAATTGAACCATCTGGGTTAGTTTTAAATGTTTTTTTAACTTTACCATTTTCATCTAAAACTTTAAATTCTTTTTGTTTTTTTTCTAATTCAGTTGCTAGTGCCATTAATATCTGTGTTTCAATTAGTAGTTTTGCTTTTTCAGCTTTATCAGTTTCTTTTTTAGCTAATTTTTCATAACTTGCTTTAACATCTTTTGCAGTAAAGATTTTTTTCAACTTAAATTTAGTTACCATTCTTTCAACTTCTTCAAAAGGAATTTCAGCTGATTGTTTTTGTTGCTGAGAGAAAATTTCATCAAGTTTTTTCATTAGACCCTCAAGAATTGCATATTGAAATTTAACTTTTTCTAACTCTTCTTTTTTACCTTTTAAGTCCTTTTTAAGTTCTTTAAATCTTTTATCAACATTTGCTCTTGCAAATTTTTCTTTAGGAATTTCTCATTCTTCTAGAATTTTATCGATATCTTTATCACTTATGTTAATAGTTTTTGGTTCTTCATTATTAAATTCAATAGTTTTTTCATTTGGACCAACTTCTCTTACAAATGATCCATATAGTTTAATAATTGTTTCTTCTGCAATCATTATTTTCATTTTATTGAATAACCTAGCTGATTCTTCTACATATTCATGCAATGGATTATTTTGTGCATATTGTTGTAAATAAATACCACTTCTCAATTTTTGATTTATATTAATATGTTTTTGTCAATGATAGTCAAGTGATTGAAGAATAGTTCTTCTTTCCATTTCACTTATAACTTCTTGTGGTACAGAGTTTGTTTTGCTTAAATATAATTCCATCATACTTTCAGAAATTTTTTTTGCAATTTGTGCTTTTTCTAATCCACCAAAGTCTTTTTCACTTAATGAACCTTCAATAACAAATCTTGAGTTAATTTCTTTTATTAGAGAAGAGATATTAATTGTTCTTTCTCCTCTAACAAGTTCTGAGTTTCTTTCCACAATTTCATATGCAATTGTATATTGAAATCTTGCAATAACTCCCTTTAAAGTTTCTTGTTCTAAAATTGAATCTCTTTGTGAGTAAATAGCTTCACGTTGTTGTGAAAGAATATTATCATAATCAAGAACATTTTTACGTTGGTCAAAATTTAATCCCTCAAGTTTTTTTTGAGCATTTGTAATTGCTCTTGTAAATAGTCTTGATTTAATATGATCATCACCCAATTTTAAAAACATCTGTCTTAATTTAGGAGCTGAGAAACGAATCATTAATTCATCTTCCATAGAAATATAAAATCTTGAACTTCCAGGATCACCTTGTCTACCAGCTCTACCTCTTAACTGATTGTCAATACGTCTTGCTTCGTTACGTTCAATACCCATAACAAACAGACCACCATTTTTTCTAGCTTCATCTGAAAGTTTAATATCTGTTCCACGTCCAGCCATGTTTGTTGCTAATGTTATAGATCCTACTTGTCCAGCTTTTTCAACTATTTCAGCTTCTCTATGGTGATTTTTAGCATTAATCATTTCAAACTTTAAACCAGCTTTTTGTAAATAATGAGAAACTTGTTCAGAAGAATCAACTGATGTTGTTCCAATAAGTACTGGTCTTCCAGATTGTGTTACTTCTTCTAAGTCTTTTACTAAGTGTTTTAATTTAGCATTAATTGTTCCAAAAGTTAAGTCTGGTTCATCTACTCTAATAATTGGTTTATTTGTTGGACAAACAATAACTCTTGTATTATATATTTTTAAGAATTCTTCTTCTTCAGTTTTTGCAGTTCCTGTCATTCCTGAAAGTTTATTATAAAGTCTGTAAAAATTTTGATAAGTAATTGTAGCTAAAGTTGTTGTTTCTTCTTCAATTTCAACACCCTCTTTTGCTTGTAATGCTTGTTGCAAACCATCACTATAAGCTCTACCTGGCATTGTTCTTCCTGTAAACTGATCAATTAAAATAATTTCATTACCTTGAACAGTATACTCAACTTCTTTCTTAAAAGTAAACATTGCTTTTAAAGCATTCATAATTAAGTGAAATACCTCAGTATTTCTAAAATCAAATAGATTATCAATACTAAAGAATTTATGTGCTTTTTGAATTCCTGGTTCAATTAAATAAACTTGTTTTGATTCTAAATCTATTTCAATGTCTGTTTTTTCATCCAATGATTTAGAAAATGAATCAGCTGCTTTATATAAATTAATTCTATTTTGGCTTCCCCCAGAAATAATTAAAGGTGTTCTTGCCTCATCAATAAGTATTGAGTCAGCCTCATCAATAATTGCAAAGTTAAGTTTTCTTTGAACTTTTTGATCTAAACGATATACCATATTATCTCTTAAGTAATCAAATCCCAATTCTGAGTTTGTTGTATAAGTAATATCTTTAGAATAAGCACTTCTTTTTTGTTCTTTAGATAAATCTCTACCATTTAATCCAACACTAATTCCTAACATGTCATAAACTTGACCATTAATTTCACTATCTCTTCTAGATAAATACTCATTAACAGTAACAACGTGAACTCCTAAACCAGATAAAGCATTTAGGTATGCAGGAAAAAGACCAGTTAAAGTTTTACCTTCACCAGTTCTCATCTCTGCAACATCACCTTGATGTAAAATAATAGCACCAATTAATTGAACTTTATAAGCTTTTAGTTTTAAAACCCTAAATGCAACTTCTCTAACTACTGCAAAAGCTTCAACTAAAAGTTCATCTAAAGTTTCACCGTTTGCTAATCTCTCTTTAAATTCTTGTGTTTTATTTGATAATTCTGTTTCACTTAATTTTTCATAGTCCGCTTCCAGTGAAATAATTTGATCTGCTATTTTACCGTGCTTCTTAACTATTGATTTGTCTCTTGCCATTAAAAACTACTCCTTTTTTTGCTAAGTCAAAAATCTTAATCATTATACAATTATTATTGCCAAATAGAAAGTTATAAACGGAAAAATATTTCATAAAAATTTTTTAATATATTAAATATCCAGTTATTTAAAATTTTCTTATGTAAAATTTGATATTAAACTAATTATATTATTTTTTATCAAAAAATAAATCCCAAATATAAATTAATTAGATTAAAATTTTAAATAAATTTACAATCCATATTATTTAATTAAAAAAACCAGTAAATAAAAATTACTGGTTAACTTGATTATAAATATAAATTATTTTATATATAAATGTTTTAGTAACCGAAGAATAAATCTACAGAAACTAGTCAACTAATTTAAATTGCAAAGTTCCTCTAATTTAAAAAGTTAAAGAAACTTATTTATTAAATTTTGCCCTCTGCTTTTAATTTCTCTTTTAATTTTTCTAACATTTCTTTTGTCATTGCATCTAAGTTATATTTAGGATTAGAATCTCATTCTTTTCGTGCACAACTATCATCAATACTATTTGGTCAAGAATCTGCAATTTTTTGACGAACAGTATCAACTTTATAATCCATTTTGAAATCTGGGATATACTTTTTAATTGATTCAAAAATTTCTTCTGGTGCAAAAGACATAGCAGTTATATTAAATGAATTTCTATGAATTAATTTTTTTGGATCTGCATTCATTAATTGGACAATTACATCAATTGTATCATCCATATACATCATGTCCATTTTTGTTCCTTTATCAATATAACTTTCATAGCTACCATTTAATAAAGCTTGATAATAAATATCAACAGCATAATCAGTAGTTCCTCCACCAGGTTCAACTTTATAAGATATTAATCCTGGGAACCTTACTGATCTTGAGTCAACACCATATTTCTTATTATAATAATTTTCTAATAATTCTCCAGCAACTTTTGTTACTCCATACATTGTTGTAGGGTTCATAACTGTATCTTGAGGAGTATTATTTGCTTCTGCATCTGGTCCATATGCTGCTATTGATGATGGAGCAAAAAATTTAGTATTTAATTCTTTAGCTATTTCCAAAGCATTCATCAATCCATTCATATTTAAGTCTCAAGCAAATTTAGGATTTTTTTCAGCAGTTGCTGACAATAAAGCTGCTAAATGAATAATTGTATCTACTTCATATTTTTTTGCCAATTGTAAAAATGAGTCATAATTAGTGACATCTAATTTTTCAAAAATTCCTTCATCACAAATAAAATTATCTTCAAGTTTTCTTATATCTGTTGCTATAACATTATCATTTCCCAAATCTTTTCTTAAACGTAAAACTAACTCTGAACCTATTTGTCCTAAAGCTCCTGTAATTAAAACTTTTTTCATATCTATTTCTCTCCTTTTGTTTTAATTTTTTCAAACTCTTCTGTAATAACTTTATAGACTTGATCTAATTGTTCTTTGGAATGTAATGATGAAATCATTAATCTTATTCTGACTTTTCCTTTTGAAACTGTTGGATAAATAATGGGAGATACTAAAATTTGTTTCTCAAATAATATCTTAGTTAATTCTGTAGCAATTGATTCTTCACCTACCATAAATGGTGTAATTGGAGTTTTTGTATTACCTATTGAATAACCATTATCAATAAACTTATTTTGAATATATTTTGTGTTTTCTCAAAGTTTTTTAATTCTATCATTTGATTTTTTCATCTCTTTTATAATTTTTATTCCAGCATAACAAATTCCTGTTTGTAGTGATGATGAGAATAAAAAGACTCTTGATTTTTGCTTTAGATATTCAATTAGTATTGACTTACCACAAACAAAACCTCCAACAAGTCCATAAGCCTTTGATAATGTTCCAACTTCTATAACAATTTTTCCTTCCAAACCAAAGTGGGCAATTGAGCCTTGACCATTTGGTCCAAGTACTCCTTCACCATGTGCATCATCAACAATGCTATAAGCATTATATTTTTTTGCTAAATAGCTAATTTTATCTAATGGAGCAATATCTCCATCCATAGAGAAAACACCATCTGTGATAATAAAAATATTGCCTGTTACTTCATTAGAATTAATTTTTAATATATTTTCTAAATCACTCATATCGCAATGTTTATAAACAACTCTTTTAGCTTTTGATAAACGAATTCCATCAATTATAGAAGCATGATTCAACTCATCAGAAATAATTAAATCATTATCATTTGTAATAGTTGGTATTAGTCCAGTATTTGCTTGAAATCCACTTTGAACAACTAAAGCATCTTCAGAATTTTTAAACTCTGCTAAAATTTTTTCAAATTCTCTATGAACAGAGTAACTACCCGAAATTGATCTTACAGCTCCAGGCCCTACTCCATATTTGTCTGCTGCTTCTTTAATTGCTTGGACTGTGATTGGATCATTTGCAAACCCTAAATAGTTATTCGAGCACATATTTAGAAAATCTTTATTATTAATTTTTACAATATCACTTTGAACTCCCTCAAGTATTTTTATAATGTTATAAAGTTTATCTTCTTTTCTAATTTTTAATTCTTCTTCTAAACGATTATATAAACTCATTTTATTCTCCTTTATTAACTTTCTGTTTTTGTTTAATTAAATAAAACTCAACTAACATAGATATTGAGACATAAAATATAACAGCTATTGCTAATCATTTAAGAACTATATCAAAAGTTCTTTTGTCCATTCCTGCTCCCATTTGCAATCCTACAAAGATTAATAAAAATGAACATACAACACCAAAAATAGCTGATATTAAAATTAAATTGGACGTTTGTTGTAAATATTTTTTTCTTTTTATAAAAGTATAGGCTGCAGGCAACATACATAAAGCTGAGCCACAAGCCATTATAGGAAACACTACTTCTTGTTGTAATCCTAAAAAAGATAATGTTGCCATTGCTGGTGCATATAAACCAATTCCAAATGATTGAATCATTCCTAAAAAGAAGAATACAACTGTTCCAATAATAATTCTTCAAGGTTTATCCATAAGTGATGTTTTATCTCCAATATCTGATGTACTAATTACGTTAACTTGAGGATGAGTTAAAATCATTAGTATTGCTACAAAAAATAAAACTACTCCCATAATAATTTTTATTGAAGTTTGATCTTTTATCTTTGATACAAATAAAGAACCTACAAAAGTTCCACAAATAATTGCTATAACTAAAATTAATAGAGTTGCAATGTTTACTTGAATGGAACCAACAAATAAAGCTGACTCTATCAAAGCACTCACACCTAAAGCCACATTTAATGTGCCAGGTAACTTTGTATCATCTTTTATTGCTCTTGTTCCTTTTAATAAACCAGTGATAACTCCAAAAGAACCAACACCAATTGTATCTGTAAATCCTCCAGTGAAACCTACTGCTAAAATTGCTTTTTCCTTTTCATTTACATCTTCGTATTTAACTTTTAATGTAAATCAAAAGTAAATTACACTAAAGACAACTGCCGATAATAATAAAAATATGCAAATTATAAAAGCAATTAATTGTTCTCCCTCTCAAATAACCTTCCCAGGGTTTTGTCAAGGGAAAAAAACTAAATAGTTAATTAAAATTGATATAATAGTTACTACCATTGCAATAGAAAAAAATAACATCCATTTAGCAAATTTTTTCTTATGTTCTTGCTTTGATAAAAGTAACTGTGAATCTTCTTTCACTATAATATTTTCCTTTCTCATTCTTTTCTTTCTATGGCTATAAAAACTTATAACCACTCATATGATAAAAAAAAAAAAAAAACCAATATTTTCTCCATTTTTTATTAAATTAATATAAATTTTTCCAATATAATAAAATAAAATATTTTAATAAAAACTATTATTTTTTGTAATAAAAGAGTAAAATAATTCGTGGTAAAGTTATGGTAAGTATAAAAATATTAAGCAATAACAATATTGTGATAAGAAGCTTCTTAACTAAGAAATCAAGATTCACTACCTATATTTCAAAAGTAACAAATAAAACTGAATTAGAAAATTTTATAAAAAAGTATACTGATAAAGGAGCAACTCATAATTGTTATGCTTTTAAGTATGGCCATGATAATTTAAATTATGGATACAACAATGATGGTGAACCAAATGGAACTGCAGGAGAACCATTATTAAAACTAATTGAAGTAAGTAATGTTACTGATATTATAATATTTGTTAAAAGATATTATGGTGGAGTAAAGTTAGGAACAGGCGGATTACAAAAAGCCTATACTAATTCAGCAATTGAAATAATGAAGGAAAGTGACTTTAAGAATTTAAGACTTCTAAATAATATAAAAATAAATTTTAATATAGCAGATATTAAAACTATTAATTTATTTTTATTAAAACAAGCTGAAGACATTAATTATACGTATACTGAAGATTTAGTTACGGTAGAATTCAATTTAGATAAAATTGAAAAAATGGACTCTATTAAAGATAAAATAAACATTTTAAAAATTAAGCAAGGGTATTATTAAAGGAGAACAATAATGGATAAGAAAAAAGTTGTGATTATAGATGGTTACCATCTTCTTCACAAAGGTTATTATGGAAGTTTAAAGAGAAAAAAAGTTGCTATAAATAGAGACGGAGTTTTAATAAATGCTGTATACGTCTTTGTAGCAAACGTCTTTCAATTAGTTCAATCAAATGAATATCATACTGTACTAGTTACATTTGATGTGGGAAAAGAATGTTGAAGAAAAGAAATATATCCAGAATATAAAGCAACAAGAAAAGAAACACCATCAGATTTAATTCCACAAATGCAATTAGTTAGAGATTTTTTAACAGCCGCAAATATACCATGATATGAAAAAGTTAAATATGAAGGTGACGATATCATGGGAACTATTTCTAGAATAGCTGTTAAACTTGGTTATCAAGTTGAAATAGTTTCAAATGATAAAGATACATATCAATTAATTTGTGATGATGTAAAGGTTGTTTCGCAACAATCAAAAAAATGTAAACAAGAAATAATAACAAAAAAAGAAGTTTTTGAAAAATTTGGTTGCAAACCTTGTCAAATACCTGATATAAAATCACTATTAGGTGATCAATCAGATAACATAAAGGGTGTTAGAGGAATGCATTATAATACAGCAACAAAATTAGTTGCAAAATATGGATGTGTTGAAAATATTTATAAAAACTTAACTGACTTTCCTGAAGAGCAAAGAAAAAAACTTGAGCTTTGCAAAGAAAAAGTTTTAATGAATAAACAGATTGCAAAAATATTAAAAAATGTTGATATTGGTAGAATTAACTTTAAACCTTTAAGAATTAACTACATAAGATTTATGGGTTTTCTAAAAAGAGAGAAAATGTGAGCATTTACTAAAATGATTGAAGATAAAGTTAAACAACAACTTAGTTATAGAGAAAAAATAAAAACAGAGATACAAGAACTTTCTTAAATCTCTGTTTTTATTTTTTGACCTTTTTCATCAACTTCATAAAGTCTTTGAGTTAGTATTCCAATTTGATCTTTCGAAACTCTTATTATTCCTCTATGAAGATGAATATATTTTATAGTTCCATCAATTTCATATTTCATATCACCAATAAGAAGTGTTGAAACAATTGAAGTATGGTTAGCATAAATTGTTATCTGTCCATCTGAAGTTTTTACATTTGCATATTCTACTTCTAAATCATCTATATATACACCCTCAGGAGTAATGATTTTTAATTTAGTTAGTTGCATTATTTTTTAGTTTTGAATCTTTCAATAACTTCTTCAACTGAACCTGCATACATAAATAAAATCTCAGGAATATGATCTAAACTACCATTTAATATAGATTCAAATGAGCTTACTGTATCTTTAACTGCAACATACTTACCACTTCTACCTGTAAACTTTTCACCAACAGTAAATGGTTGAGACATAAAATTTCTTATTTTTCTTGCTCTATTAACTACAATTTTATCTTCTTCTGAAAGTTCTTCCATACCAAGGATTGCTATTATTGATTGTAGCTCCTTATATTTTTGTAAAGTTTCTTGTACTTTTAAAGCTATCTGATAATGATTCTCTCCTACAATTTGTGGATCTAACATCCTAGAATTTGAATTTAGTGGATCAATTGCTGGATAAATTCCCAATGATGCAATAGTTCTATCCAAAACTACAGAAGCATCTAAGTGAGTAAATGTTGTAGCTGGCGCTGGATCAGTCAAGTCATCTGCTGGTACATAAACGGCTTGTACAGATGTAATTGAACCTTTTTGAGTTGATGTAATTCTCTCTTGAAGTGCTCCCATTTCAGTTGCTAATGTTGGTTGATATCCAACAGCTGAAGGCATTCTTCCTAAAAGCGCAGAAACCTCTGAACCTGCTTGCGTAAATCTAAAAATATTATCAATAAATAAAAGTACATCTTGATTTTTAATATCTCTAAAATATTCTGCAATTGTTAAACCAGTAAGAGCAACTCTCATTCTTGCACCAGGTGGTTCATTCATTTGACCAAAAACCAGAGATGTTTTATCAATAACTCCAGCATCTATCATTTCAAAATATAAATCATTACCTTCTCTTGTTCTTTCACCAACTCCTGCAAATACAGAAATACCACCATGGGCTTTAGCAACATTATTAATTAACTCTTGAACAAGAACTGTTTTTCCAACTCCCGCTCCACCAAATAAACCAATTTTACCTCCTTTTGCAAAAGGCATCATTAAATCTATAACTTTAATTCCTGTTTCTAAAATTTCAGCAGAAGTAGCAAGTTCGTCATAATTTGGAGCTAATCTATGAATTGGCATTCTTTCCCCTTTAACTGGAGGTTTATCATCTATTGGGTCACCTAAAACATTAAACATTCTTCCCAGAACTTTATCTCCTACTGGAACACTAATTGGTCCTCCAGTATTTGTTCCAGTGATTCCTCGAACTAAACCTTCAGTAGGACCCATAGCAATAGTTCTAACCAGGTCATCCCCAATATGTTGAACAACTTCTAAAACAAGTTTTACTCCATTATTATCCAATTCAATTGTATTATAAAGCTTTGGCATATCCTCTTGTTTGAATTTTACATCCACAACAGGACCCATTACTTGAACAACTTTACCTTGTGTAATTTTTTCTGTCATACTTATTACCTCTAATCTTCATTTTGAGCATTAGCTCCTCCAATAATTTCACTAATTTCTTGTGTAATATTTTCTTGTCTTTTTCTATTAAATACTACGCTTAAATTATCTGAAAGTTCTTTACCATTTTTATTTGCAGCTTCCATAGCCATTCTTCTACTTGCATGTTCTGAAACTTGTGATTCAATGACTGTACCAAATAAAATTGTATTCAAATACATTGAAACACTTGTTGTTAATACAGTTTCTGGATCTGGTTCTAAAATTAAATCTTGATGTAATTCATTCTCATCTTGTTTTTTTTCAATTGGAAACATATCTAAAACAGTTGGTTCAAAAGTAACATTGTTAATAAATTTTGTATAGACAATTTTTATTTGATCAAATTCTTTTTGAACAAAAGAGTTTAGTAAATTAACTGACATTTTTCTTGATTGCTCATTTGAGAAATCAACATCAATATCTAAAAATTCCTCTTTAATATTTATATTATTTGCTTTACAAAAGTTAACAACCTTTGTTCCAATAGCGATTACACTATCTGTTTTTTTATTTACTAAAGGTTTTAATACTTTAAAAATACTTGAGTTATATCCTCCACACAATCCTAAATTAGAACCAATAACAATTCATAAAGTACTATTTAATACTTGGTTTTGTTTTTTTAAATATATTGAGTCTTCTGAGTGTGAAATAATATAATTAAAAACATCGTATACTTCATCTAAATAAGTTTGAATGTTTCCCATCCTTTTAGATATTTTTTTTAATTTTGCTGTTGCAACTAATTCCATTGCCCCCGTAATTTTCCCAATATCTTTTATTGAACTTATCCCAGCTTTTAATTCACTTAAATTTGCCATACTAACCTAAACTTTCATACTCATCTTTTTTACCATACTCATCAACTTTATAACCTTGTAATTTTGAAGTAATATTTTTTAAAACCAGTATCAATTGAGATTTTACAGAAGCATATAAAGTATCACTAAACTCTTTTTCTGCTTCTAGCATTTTTCTAAGAGCTTTAGCATTTTTATCATTTTCAAAATGATAAAAAACTGACTCTTTAAAATTGATCATTTCACTTAGTGGTAATCATTTTATTAATCTTTCTTTTATAGATAATAATAAAATTGCTTGATCAATTTGTGCTGTTGGTTTATATTGTCTTTGCTTTAAAAGCTCAACAATTTTCTGACCATGATTTAATGTTTCTTTTGTAGTTTCATCAAGATCACTTCCAAATTTTGCAAATGCTTGCAACTCATAATATTGAGCCAATTCTAATTTTAAAGTACTAGCTACTTGTTTAACTGCTTTAATTTGAGCTGCAGAACCTACCCTTGATACTGACAATCCAGTATCAACAGCTGGTCTAATACCTGAGTTAAATAATTGCTCTGATAAAAATATTTGCCCATCAGTAATTGAAATTACATTGGTTGGTATATATGCAGATATATCTCCAGCTTGAGTTTCAACAATTGGTAAAGCTGTAATACTTCCTCCACCAAAATTTTCATTTACTCTTGCTGCTCTTTCAAGTAATCTTGAGTGTAGATAAAAAACATCTCCTGGATATGCTTCACGTCCTGGTGGACGTCTTAATAATAAAGCTAAAGTTCTATAAGCAATTGCATGTTTTGATAAGTCATCATAAATAATTAAAACATCATCACCTTTAGACATTCATTCCTCTGCAATTGAAACTCCAGTATAAGGAGCTATATATTGAATTGGTGCTGATTCACTTGCTGAAGCTGAAATAACTGTTGTATATTCCATTGACCCAGCTTGTTTTAATTTTTCAACAACTTGAGCAACTGTTGACTCTTTTTGACCAATAGCCACATAAATGCACTTAACATTTTTTCCTTTTTGATTAATAATTGCATCAATAGCAATTGCTGTTTTACCAGTTTGTCTATCACCAATAATTAATTCACGTTGACCTTTTCCAATAGGTATTATTGAGTCGATTGACATAATTCCAGTTTCCATTGGTTGATTAACTGATTTTCTAGACATAACTCCTGAAGCAATTTTTTCTACTGGTGCAAATTTTGTATTCTTTAATGGTCCATTTCCATCAATTGGTGAACCCATTCCATTTAAAACTCTTCCCAGAAGAGTATCACCAACTGGAGTTTCAACAACTTTGCAGGTTCTAACAACTTTATCACCCTGGCGAATTTTTGAATCATCACCCATAATAACTGCACCAACTGCACCCTCTTCTAAATTAAGAGCAATACCATAAATATCATTTGAGAAAATTAAAAGTTCACCCATCATAACATCTTCAAGTCCAAATAAAAGAGCAACACCATCACCAATACTTGCAACAGTACCTTCTTGTGATTGAATAATATTTTTGCCATATTCTTTAATTTGTTTTTTTATAACCTCTGATATTTCATTTATTTTAAGTGACATATCTTTACCTCTGCTCTCTATTTTCCAAAATAATATTTTTCATATCTTCAACTTTTCCTTTTAATGAAAAGTCAAAAATATTATTAGCAACTTCAATTCTAATACCAGCAATTAAAGAATTATCAATTTTGTTTTCTAGTTTTATATTTTGATTTATTTTATTTTTAATTTTTTCTTCAATGGTAGAAATATATTTTTGGTCAATTTTTAAAGTTGAGTAAATTATTCCTTTTTTAATATCTAAACTCTCTCATAATTTTTTTATTGCAGCATTTAAGATATATTCTATATATGAAAAAATTTCTCTTTCAACAATTAATTTTAAACAATTTAGAACTAAAGGTTCTAAATCTTTTTTAAAAATATCTTCAATAAATTTTATTCTAGTTTTAACATCAATAAATTTATTTGATAAAAAGTTTATTGCTTCTTGATTTAACTCAAAAATGTTTTTTAATTCTTCTAAAGTTTTTGTAAATGATTTGGCTTTTTTTTCTTCAACAATTAATTCACAAATTGCTGTCGCTCAATTATTAATTAAAGATTGTTTAATCACTTAATTAATCCAAACTATTTATAAACTCTTTAATCATTTTTTCATTTTTATCTTTAGAAATATTTTCGTTTAAAATTTTTTCAGCTGCTACAAATGCTAGATCAATAACCTCTTGTCTCATTTGTTCATACATTTCATTTTTTTCAAGTTGAATTGTCTTTTGAGCATGGTTTTGAATATTTGCAGCTTCTGCTCTTGCATTTTCCATAATCTCTAACTTTAAATTATCAGCTGATAATTTTGCTGAATTCATTATCATCTTAGATTCTTCTTTTGCTGAATCTAAGATTTGAAAAGCTTCTTTATTATTTTTATTTGCTTTTGCCTGTTTTGAAACAGCATCATCCAATAATTCACTAATTTTTTTTCTACGTTCTTTTATTGTTTCTCTAAAAGGTTTATAAACTAATTTAGTTAATAATATTAATATAATTATTGTTGATAGAATATGAGCAATAAAATTTGCTAAGTTAGGAAATAAATTTTCAATAATATTTGGTATTCCAGCGTCTAAAAACATAAAATTCATCTCATCTTTCTTAAGCTACAAAAATTAATAAAATTGCAATTACAAGTGCGTATATAGCTCCTGATTCTGCAAAACCAGCAGTAATAATTAGTGTAGAGGTAATTTTTGGTGCTGTTTCTGGATTTCTACCAATTGCTATACAAGCTCCATATCCTACTATTCCTTGTCCAATTGATGCTCCAACCATTCCCATTCCTGTAAGTCCTGCCCCAAGAAGTTTTAATCCATCTCCTACTTCTTTTGCTTCAGCAAAAAACATTAATAATGTTGAGTATAAGGGCATAATTGAAATAAAGTTACCCCCTAGATTTGTAAGTATTTGTGCAAACATATTTTTTTCTCCTTTTATAAATTATCTTTCAATTTTTTCTTCTCCATCATTAAGACCTTCACCTAGTTTAGCCCCAGATCAATAAGAAAGAGTTAACATTGAAAATACAACTGCTTGAATGGTTCCATCAAATAAATCAAAGTATAAATGTAACCATGGTAATGAAACTACTGTGAAAACATTAAATCCAGCTCATCAGTAGTTTAATTTATTATCTCAATCCATTCCAGGACCATTTGGTCAAAATATATTACCTTGAAGTTGTATCAGACTTGCATAAAGCAATCCTAATAAAATACTACCTCCAAGCATATTTCCAAATAGTCTAAAGGAAAGAGATATTAAAGGGACAAACTGTCCTAAAATCTCTATTGGATTATAATATCTTTTGAAAAAAGCTAACTTTTGATACCTTAATCCATAATAATAAATTCCTATAAATGTTACAAATCCCATTGAGAATGTAACTGTATAAGAAGTTGTTAATGACTCTATTCCCAAAATTGATACTACAGAAGAAACTATTATATACATAAAAATATACATTATGTATGGAGTTAATTTTCTGTATTTTTTACCCATGATCGTAATAACCATATTTTCAACCTTAGTAATAAACATTTCTGTTAAAACTAAAAATCCAGTTAATTTTTTATCTTCTTTATAATTTCTAATTTTTACATTATAAACTATACAAAATGTACAAATAATAATGCAAGTTATTAGTATTGATAGAAGTTGAGGGGTAATTGAAAATAGAACATCACCAAAACCTTTGTCATCTGCAAGGAACATATATACTCCTTTCTCTTTTAATAGTTACCATATAAAAATTCACTTACTTGGCTTTACTAAAATAAACTGAGGGAATTCAATTTACTATAAAAGCAATTACTAATCCATATATATTAAATATGTTAGGTAAGTAAAAACTTATAAGGAATGGAACAATATAAAACCCTATTCGCAATGTTGTAATAAACATATAACTATAAGGATTTAAATTATCGATCAAATTTTTTATTCCTAATTTCATAAAAAATAATGAAAAAAATAAAAAACAAGAACCTAAGATATACCCAGTAACTAATGAAAAATTTACCAATTTTAAAATAAATAAAATTGTTAATAAGCATGTAATCATTGATATAAGAGATATTAATATAATTTTTCCTTTATTTTTAAACAAATTATACTCTCCTTATTAAGTTCCATCTAATTAATAATACTCTTATTAATTTATAAAATCTAGGAAAATTATACTCATAATAAAAAAATTGTAAATAACATATGATAATGTCTCAATGTGTAACAAATAGAAATGTCCCAATATTTATATAAATATTGATATCCTCCAATTACAATTAAGTATTAGAGGTAACAAATTATGAAATTAAAAAGGAAATTAAGTTATATGGAGAATTTAAAATATAAAACAATTAAAAAAGTTATTTCTGGGGAAATAACAAAAATGAGAGCAGAGCAAATTCTTAACTGCACACGAAGAACAATTAATAGAAATATTAAAAGATTATCAAATGAAGGTATATCTGCATTTATACATAAAAACTGAGGTAAATTATCAAATAGATCTACACCCTATGAAATTGAACAAAAAATATTAAATTTGAGAAATGAAAAATATCATGACTATAATCTAGTTCATTTCAAAGAATCCTTAGAAGAATATGAAGATTTAAAAGTTAGTTACACTTACTTAAGAGATTTATTATTTAAAAATGAGGTTTACTCCCCTTATATGCACAGATCAACTAGAAAAGAATTAATTAGACAATTAAGACAAAAGTCCTTAGAAAATAAATTAACAAATAAGGAACAAGAGTTTTTTAAAGATAAGATTATTAGTTTAGAAGAATGTAGACCCATGCAAAATAGAAAGGAATATTTTGGAGAAAGAATTCAAACAGACGCATGTAGCCATAATTGAGTAACCAATGAAAAATGATCGCTACATGCTTTCATTGATGACTCAACAGGAAAAGTATTAGCAGGTTATTTTGATTATCAAGAAACATTATTTGGATATTATACAGCTACAAAACAAATGTTTCTAAATTATGGAACTCCTGAGGAAATACTTACAGATAAAAGAACAGTATTTTATTATAAGACAAAAGAAAAAGAGTCTACTGAAACAGACTCTAATATACAGTATGCCTTTACGTGTCAACAACTTGGAATTAAGCTAACAAGTACTAGTTGCGCGCAAACCAAAGGCAAGATTGAACGTCTTTGAGGTTCTTTTCAAAAACGACTTCCCCAAGAACTAAGACAATTCAATATCAAAACTATTGAGCAGGCCAATGATTACTTAATTAATGTTTTCATACCTAATTTTAATCACAAGTTCTCTACTCAAATTGATAATAACAAAAATAAAATGAAAATTTGAAATAAAAATACGGATATTAATTTTGTTTTAGCTAGAAGAGAAGAAAGACAAGTTCATAAAGGTGGAATAATTAAATATAAAACAAAAACATATTTAACATATGATGGATACGATATAACAACTTTTGCAAGTAAAACAAAATTACTAATAACTGAAACATATGATAATGAGCTCTATGCAAATTATACAGATAAGTTCTATAGATTAGTGGAAGTCAAAACTAAAAATACACCAGTTGGTCAGGTTAATGAAGTTAAAAAAACTGAGTCTAAAATTAAAAAACCTAGTGTTCCATCTAATCACTTTAGATATACAAATTATATTTACTTTTCTAAAACATGAAAGGAACAATATAAAAATCGTAGATTTACAGTTTAATAAATCTACGATTTTGAGACATTTTCATTTGTTATTGACAGGAAAATTATACTCATAATAAAAAAATAGATACATTAAATGTATCTATTTTGTTCCAAAAATTCTATCTCCAGCATCTCCAAGCCCAGGTTCTATAAATCCACTTTCGTTTAAAATTGGGTCTAAACTAGCAGTATAAATATCTACATCTGGATGATCTTTTATAATTCTGTCCACACCTTTTTGAACAGCAACTAAACAAACAAATTTTATTTGAACTGCTCCTCAAGATTTAGCTATTTCAATTGCTTTTGAAGCACTACCCCCGGTTGCTAACATGGGGTCAACAACAATAACATAACTACTTTCAATATCTCTTGTTGTTTTTGCAAAGTATTGCACAGGTTCTAAAGTTTCTTCATCTCTATAAAGTCCAATATGTGCAATTCTTGAAGTAGGTACTAATCTTTGTATTCCCTCTGTCATTCCTAATCCTGCTCTAATAATTGGTACTAAAACTACTGGAACATCTAACGTATATCCCTTTGTTAAAGTCACAGGTGTTTTGATATCAATTTCTTGTATAGGTACATCTCTAAAAATTTCATAAACCATTAGTTGCCCTATTTCATTTAAGTTTTCTCTAAAGTCTTTAGATGATGTATCTTCTTTTCTCATTCTAGTCAATTTATCTAGAATAAGAGGATGTTTAATAATTGTAAAAGCCATTTGATAACCCCCTTATTGATTATTTAATTTTTCTACTCTATTTTTATGTCTTTCTTCAAATTCTGTATTTAAAAAAAGTTCTACAAGTCTAACTGCTTTTTCATTTGCAATTATTCTTGCTCCAAGAGCTAAGATATTTGCATTATTATGTTGTCTTGCCAAGATTGTTGTTTGATCTTCATAACATAAAGCTGCACGTGCACCCTTTATTTTGTTTGCAGCTATTGATATTCCAATACCTGTCCCACAAATTATTATTCCATAGGTATTATTTTCAACAACTTTTTTTGCAACTTCTTTACCAAAATCAGGATAGTCTACTGAATGACTATTATCTGTTCCAATGTTTATCACTTCATGACCTTTTGTTTTTAAAAATTCCACTATTTGATTTTTCATTTCAACACCTGCATGATCATTTCCAATATATATTTTCATAATTAAAAGCTCCCTCAAAATGAATATACACTATTTTAAAATTAAAAAAACTTAAAATAAAAAAAGGTTTTCACCTTTTTTTAATATTCTGAGTCGTAAGTTTCCTTACCTTTTTTAATTATATCTGCACTACCAGTTAATCCTGTTCCAGCTGGAATTAAATTTCCTAACATAATGTTTTCTTTTAATCCTTCTAGTTTATCAATTTTTCCTTTGATTACTGCTTTTACAAGAACTCTTGCCGTATCTTGGAATGACGCACTTGATAATCAAGAATCTGATTCAAGTGGAGCTTTTTTAATACCAAAGATAACATGTTTTGCAAGTGGTGGTTTTTTACCAGCAATAATTGCAAGTTTAACTTCATTTCTGAATGTTCTTGAAGAAATAACTTCTCCAGGAAGTAATTCAGTTTCTCCTGAGTCAATAATTTTAACTTTATTTAACATTTGTTTAACAATAATTTCAATATACTTATCTGAAATTTCAATACCTTGTAGACGATATACTTTTTGAACTTCTTTTAAAATATAGTTCTGTACATCTTCAATTCTTGCAACTTCTAATAATTCTTTAATATTTATTGCACCTTCTGTTAATTTTTGACCACGAGTTACAAATTCACCTTCTGTTACTCTTAAAATAGCTCCATATTGTGATTTGTATTTTCTTTCGTCTTGTTCAGAAGCAACAACTATTGTTATAATTCCTTCTTCTTCTTTTGCTTCTTTAATAACACCATCAATTTGTGAAATTATAGCAATTGAACCTTTCGGATTTGTAACGTCAAGTAATTCTTTAATACGAGGTAACCCTTGAGTAATATCTGCTCCACCAGCAACCCCCCCAGTATGGAAAGTACGCATAGTTAGCTGAGTACCTGGTTCACCAATAGATTGTGCTGCAATAACTCCAACAGGTTCACCAATTGTAACAATCTCTCCTGTTGCTAAGTTTATTCCATAACATTTTCTACATACACCACGGTTTGTATCACATGTTAAAACTGTTCTAATTTGAACTTCTTCAATTCCAGCATTAATAATATCATCTGCTAATTGTAATGTAATAAGTTCATTAGCTTCAACAATTGTTTTTCCTTTTGAGCTAATAACATCATTGAAAGTAAATCTTCCAACTAATCTATCTTTTAAAGGAACAATTATATTATCATGCTTAGTTTCAATAATTGAATGCACATCAAATCCTTTTGTTGTTTTACAATCATCTTCAGTAACAATAATTTCTTGTGATATATCAACAAGTCTTCTTGTTAAATAACCTGAGTCAGCTGTTTTCAAGGCAACGTCAGCCATACCTTTTCTTGCTCCGTGAGTAGAAATGAAATATTCTGAAACAGTTAAACCTTCACGGAATGAAGACTTAATTGGAATTTCTTTAATATCACCTTTCGGGTCATTCATAAGACCCCTCATACCTACTAACTGTGTAAAGTTCGAAACATTACCACGAGCTCCTGAATCGGCCATAACAAATACTGGATTTTTTGGATCTTTTTTTAGAACTTCTTCAAGTTTATTTTGAATTTTATCTTTTACTTGAGATCATACAGTAATTACTCTACGTTTTTTCTCAGTTTTTGTTAACATACCCATATTATAGAAATTAGTAATTTGAGTTACTTTTTCATCTGCAATTTTAAAATCTTCAAATTTTTGTGTATAAGCAACAACGTCAGCTGCACTAATTGTTGTTCCAGATTTTGATGAGAATTTAAATCCTAAATCCTTCATATTATCTAACATTTGAGCAGTTCTTTGTGCCCCAAATAATTTGAAGTATCTTTCAATAATTGAAGATAATTCTTTTTTCTTAATTGGTTGTTGAATTTGATATTCTTTTTGAATATAAGTTCTTATATCAGTATTTCCATCAATCACAAATTTCTCAATTTCTTCTTCTGCATTGTTAATATTTGCATTAACAATTCAAGGGAATTCTTCAACAAACATTTGGTTAAAGAATATTTTACCAACAGTTGTAATTAAGAATTTATCCTTATGTTTATCTGATATTTTTTTATTTTTAAGTTCACTAATTGGAATTGCAACAATTGCATTCAATGAAACAGAATCAGTTTCATATGCGATTTTTACTTCATCATAATTTGTAAATAAAGTTCCCTCACCAAGTACACCTTTTTCCTCTGTTGTTATGTAATAGTTTCCTAAAATCATATCTTGAGTTGGAGTAACAATTGGCTTACCATCTTTTGGTCCAAGAATAGCTTTTGAACCTAACATAAGTGCTCTAGCTTCAGCAACAGCTTCATCACTAATTGGTAAATGGACAGCCATTTGATCACCATCGAAATCGGCATTAAATGCTGTTGTTACTAATGGGTGAAGTCTAATTGCTTTACCTTTAACTAATTTTGGTTCAAATGCTTGAATACCTAAACGGTGAAGAGTAGGAGCACGGTTTAATAAAACCGGTCTATCTTTAATTACTTCTTCTAAAACGTCTCATACTTTCGCATCATTTGTTAATATCATTTTTTCTGCAACTTTTACGTTCTCAGCAAGATCTTTTTCTTGTAATCTTCTAATGATAAATGGTTTAAATAATGTAATTGCCATATCTCTTGGAATACCAGCTTGATACATTTTTAAATCAGGTCCAATTGCAATAACTGAACGTCCTGAATAGTCGACACGTTTTCCTAAAAGGTTTTGACGGAATCTTCCTTGTTTACCTTTTAAAATTGATGTTAATGATTTTAAAGGACGTTTATCTTTACCAGTTACTGGTCTTGGTTTACGTTCATTATCTAATAAAGCATCAACTGCTTCTTGAAGCATACGTTTTTCATTATTAACAATAATGCTTGGAGCTCCCATTGATTTAACTTTTTTTAGACGTTCATTTCTAATAATAATTCTTCTATATAAATCGTTAATTTCAGAAGTAGTAAATCTACCACCATCCAATTGAATAATTGGTCTAATATCTGGTGGAATTACTGGAATAACATGTAAGATCATTCATTCCGGTCTTGATTTAGATTTTTTTAGTGAGTCTAAAACTTCTAAACGTTTCATTAGTTTATTTTGTTCAGATGATCCTCTTTTTTCTTTTAAGTCATATCTGATTTTTTCAATTTCTTTTTCTAAATTAATATTTTTTAATAAGTCTTCAATGGCATTAGCACCAATTCCAAACTTAGCATTAATATATCTTGAAATAAAAGTTGCTGCTTCATCCATTGAAAATGGTAAACTTGGAGTTCTTAATTGATTAATTAAATTCTCAGCTCTTTTTCAAGAAAATGTCTCTGGTTCAATTCCAGCTTTAATATCTTCAAGTGTTTTTAATAATTTTTCTCTTGTTTTTAAACTTGCTTTTGCATTCCCTAAATCTAAAACCATTCCTTTTTTAAGGTGTTTTGAATTTCCAGGATCTAAAACAATATAACTTACAAAATAAACAACTTCTTCAACTTCTTTAGTTTTTAAATCTAAAATTGAAGCAATTCTTGAAGGAGCAACTTTTAACATTCAAATATGAGTTACTGGCTCTTCAAGCTCAATATGTCCCATTCTTTCACGTCTAACAATTGATTCTGTAATTTCTACTCCACAACGCTCACAAATTTTACCTTTGTTTTTTACTTTTTTGTATTTCCCACAGGCACATTCATAATTTCTAGTTGGTCCAAATATTCTTTCGTCAAATAAACCTTCTTTTTCTGTTTTTAATGTTTTATAGTTAATAGTTTCTGGTTTTGTAACCTCACCACGTGATCAAGATCTAATCACATCTGGAGAAGCTAATTCAATTTTAATCATTCTCTTATTTGAAATTGCCATCTTAAAACTTCTCCTCTTTTATTCTTCTATACTTTCATCTTCAAAAGTAATAACATCATCTTCGCTAGTTTCACTAAATCCTGTAAGATCAGAATCATTAAATGATGAATCTGCTAATAATTCTTCGTCGATTTCAAAATCATCGTCATCATCATATGCATTGATTTGCACTTTTTTACCATCTTGGTCAATCATATGCATATCAAATCCTAATCCCATAATTTCTTTTGTAAGAACATTAAATGATTCAGGGATTCCTGGTTTAGGAATTGGTTTAGATCTAACAATTGATTCATATGTTTTAATACGACCTTTAATATCATCAGATTTAATAGTTAAGATTTCTCGTAATGTATAAGCAGCACCATAAGCTTCAAGTGCTCAAACTTCCATTTCTCCAAATCTTTGACCACCATTTTGAGCTTTTCCTCCTAATGGTTGTTGAGTAATTAATGAGTATGGACCAATGTTTCTTGTATGTAATTTATCATCAACCATGTGAGATAGTTTTAACATGTACATTACACCAACAGAGATTGGTTTATCAAACGCTTCTCCTGTTTGACCATCAATCAATGTTACTTTTCCATAGTTATCCATTCCAGCTTCTTTCATAATATCTTGTAATTCTTGTTCTTTAACTCCCTCAAAAACAGGAGTATTAACTTTAATTCCAAGTTTTTTTGCAGCCATTCCTAAGTGAATTTCTAGTACTTGTCCAATATTCATACGTGAAGGAACCCCTTGTGGATTTAACATAATGTCAACTGGAGTTCCATCTTCCATATGAGGCATATCTTCAACAGGTAAGATTTTTGAAATAACACCTTTGTTACCATGACGTCCAGCCATTTTATCTCCCTCTTGAATTTTACGTTTTTGAACAACATAAACTTTAATAATTTCTAAGATATCAGCTGGTAGATCATGTCCATCAACTCTTGAGAAACGTTTAATTGATTTAATAATTCCTTCACCACCATTTGGTACTCTTAATGAATTATCTTTAACATTTCTTGATTTTTCTCCAAAGATAGCATGTAACAATTTATCTTCTGGTGATAATTGAGTTTGTGATTTTGGAGTAACTTTACCTACTAAAATATCTCCAACTTTAACCTCTGCTCCAATTGCAACAATACCATCTTCATCTAAGTATTTTTTACTTGCTTCAGAAATATTTGGAATATCTCTAGTAATTTCTTCTGGTCCTTGTTTTGTTTGTCTTCTTTCAATTGTATATTCATCAATATGAATTGAAGTAAATCTATCTTCAATTACAATACGTTCAGAAACAATAACAGCATCTTCATAGTTATAACCATTTCAAGTTGTGAAAGCTACAACTACATTTTGTCCAAGAGCTAATTCCCCATTTTCCATTGATGGTCCATCAGCTAAAATATCTCTTGCTTTAACTTTATCTCCAATTTTAACAATTGGTAAATGAGTTAAAGCTGTTCCATTATTTGAACGACTAAAATCATTTAAGTCATATGTTTTAATTCCATCTTTTTGTTCAACAACAACTTTTTTAGAATCCACATATTTAATAATCCCTGGAGCTGTTGCAACAATAGCATCTCCTGAGTCACGAGCAGCTTCATGTTCAACACCAGTTCCAACAATTGGAGATTCTGGATTAATCAATGGTACAGCTTGACGTTGCATGTTAGCACCCATAAGTGCACGGTTAGCATCATCGTTTTCTAAGAATGGAATACATGAAGTAGCAATTGAAACAATTTGTTTTGGAGAAACGTCAACATAGTCAACATCCTTTGGACTAACCATTATGTCATCACCTCTATAACGAGCAATTACTTGGTCATCTAAAATTGTTCCATCTTCACCAAGATTAATATTTGCCTGAGCAACAACGTAATCTTTTTCTTTATCTGCAGTTAAATATTCGTATTCTCCTGACATAACTTTAGTATTTTTAACTTTTCTATACGGAGTCTCAATGAACCCATATTCGTTAATTTTTGCATAAGTTGATAAATTATTAATCAATCCAATATTTGGTCCCTCAGGGGTTTCAATTGGACATATTCTACCATAGTGAGAAGGGTGAACGTCACGCACTTCTAAAGCAGCTCTATCTCTACTTAGACCACCCGGTCCTAAAGCAGTTAGTCTACGTTTATTTGTTAATTCTGCTAATGGATTAGTTTGATCCATAAATTGTGATAATTGTGAAAGATTAAAAAATTCACCAATTATTGCAGTTAATGGCTTATTGTTAATAATACTTGATGGTTTCATTTTGAATGGATTTGAAGTAGCAAGTTTTTCTCTTACATTTTTTTCAATACGCATCATACCAATTCTAAATTGATTTTGTAGTAATTCTCCAACAGTTCTAACTCTTCTGTTTCCTAAATGATCAATATCATCTATTTCACCAATACCATCCATTAGATTTATAGCATATGAAATTGTTGCAACTATATCTGGTAGATTAATAAATTCATCTTTTGATTTTTTTGTAATCCCAATAATTGTTGCTGTTTCATCTCTTAAGTCATTATCTTTAAATACTTTTACTTTTTGAATTTCATTCCCTGAAGTTATTTGTTCATTAAAATTAATTTTTTGAACCATTGCTCCAGCTTCTAAAACTCTATCTAAGTCATCTAAAATATCTTTTGTAATTTCTGTTCCTTTTTCAAAAGCAACTTTACCTTTCACATCTATAATGTCTTCAGCTAAAACACGTCCAATTAATCTATTTTTTACAGATAATTTTTGTTGTAATTTAAATCTTCCTGCTTTTGTTAAATCATATTTTCTTTTATCAAATAGTAAACCATATAAATATTTACTTGCTCCATCAGCTGTTGCTGTTTCACCTTGACGTATTTTTTTATAAATTTCTTGAACTTGGTTTTCATAATCTATTTCAATATCACCAGTTAATGTATCTAAATCATAACTTGATGAAATTACTTCATTATTATCAAATAAGTCTAAAATTTGTTCTTTTTGCATTTTAAATGCAGTTAATAAACTTGTTGCAGTAGTTTTTCTAGATTTGTCAATTTTTACATAGAATACATTTAATACTTTATTATCTAAAGCTTTTTTTGAATCTAATTCAAATTCTAATCATGTTCCTCTTGAAGGAATAATATCTGCAAAGTAAATCATTTCCCCATTTTTACGGTTCATTTCTTCTTTAAAATAACTTCCTGGTGAACGAACTAATTGTGAAACAACTACTTTTTCACTACCATTAATAACAAATGTTCCTCTATCTGTCATTAGAGGGAATTCCCCAAAGAAAACTTCTCCAGTTTTGTAAACATCAATATTTGCTAAATAGAACTCTTCTTTGTCTTCTTTAATTTCAATTTGAATTGTATCTTTTTCCCCAACTTTACTTTTGAACTCAAAAAAGTAAAGTGATCCTTTACTGTCTTTAAATTCAACTCCAGTTGATTCTAATTTTTCTTGTAATCATCCTTTTAGGAATGTTTCCATTGATCCTGAAGTTTCTTCTTTAAAAACTTCAACATCTTCCATATGAATAGTTAAAGATAAATTTGAATAAATTGGTGCTTCAAATATTTTTGACTCTTCTTTTGCTTTTGTTATTGAAAGTCTTGGTTCTCTAAACTCTCAATCAGTCATTGATAATACTATATCTCCATCAGCTGAAACAACTGGAAAAACTTCTTCAAATACTTCATTTATTCCCTTATTTTTAAATCAATCAAATGTGTCTGTTTGTAACTCAATAAGATTTGGTAATTCTAAATCACCTGATACCTTGGCATAGTCACGCCTTTCCACTAGTGCATTAATTTTCTTGATTTTGTAATTCATTTAATAGTGTCCCCCGTTCAAATAAAACATACGCAAAAAAATTCTATCTTATTTTAAAGACTAAATCAATAGCAAATAGCAAAGAATAATTATTTCTTTGCATTTTTTTAGTTATTTAGTTAATTTCTCTAACATAGTCTTAATTGATTCTATACTTTCATTTCATCATTGCAAGTCTTCCAGCTCTTTTATTTTATTTTCTTCAAATCTTTTTCTTTTTACTTTTGCTGGATTTCCAGCAACAATTGAGTAAGGTTCTACGTCTTTTGTGACAACAGCCTTTGCTGCAATAATACTTCCATTACCAATCTTAACTCCTGGCATAATAGTTGCTCCATAGCCAATTCATACATCATGACCAATAATTGTATCTCCTTTACTTTTAAAAGGTTTGATATTTTTTTTGTTTACTTCAAACTCATCAAACATTTCAAAAGGATATGTTGAAACTGAATTAATTCTATGATTTGCACCATTCATTAAGAATTTAACATCTTCTGCAATTGCACAGAAATTACCAATGACTAGCTTATCTTTATGAACATTTGGAAAATGATATAAAATATTTCTATTTTGAAATTCTTTTGCTCCTTTTTCATTTTGAAAACTATAAAAGTAACTATACTCTCCAACTTCAATAGCAGCATTAGTAATGTAATCTTTAAGTAAATATATTTTTGATGATTTAGACATATAAAATTCCCTCTAATAAAAAATGACCTTCAAGGTCATTATAAATTAATTCTTATTTTAAATCTACTGAAGCTCCTGCTTCGATTAATTGTTTTTTCATTTCTTCTGCTTCTTCAACTTTTACATTTTCTTTAATAGCTACTGGTAATGTTCCATCAACTAATTTTTTAGCATCCATTAATCCTAAGCCAGTCATTTCTTTAACTAATTTAATAACTGAAACTTTATTTCCTCCAGCACTTGTTAACATAACACTAACTTCACTTGGTGCTGCTGCTCCTGCTGCTGCAGCTGGTGCAGCAGCAGGAGCAGCTGCTACAACTCCGAAGTGATCTTCTATTGATTTAACTAAATCGTTTAATTCTGTTAATTTCATTTCTTCTAATGCTTTAATAATATCGTCTTTTGTAATTGCCATTTTTGTTTTCTCCTTTTTTTCTTTCTTTTATTTTATTGCTATTTGTACGCTTAATTGTTTTTTTATTCTGCTTTTGTATTTGCTATTTCTTTTACAGTCAACATAAATTGACGTAATGGGTAAATAAGTGATGAAGCAAACATTGAGTATAACTCTTCTTTTGATGGAAGAGAAGCAATTTCATTAATTGCTGCTGTATCCATAACATTTCCTTCATAAATACCTGCTTTAAGAACTAGATCTGAATTTAATTTTGCAAATTCAGAAACTAATTTTGCTGGAAATAAAGCTTCTTCATCTGAAAAAATATAAATATTTTGTTGTACTAAATATGAATCTAGTCCTTTAATTTTTAATTCTTCAGTTGCTCTTCTAAATAATGAGTCTTTATAAACTTTAATAAAAATCCCTTTATCACGAGCCTTGTTTCTTAAGTCTGTCATTTGTGCTACAGTTAAATTTTTATATTCAGCAATTACCATACCTTTACAGTTTTGGATTCTGTCTGAAATTTCTTTAACTATCTCATTCTTTTTAGCATGAGTTGGTCTTGTGTTTGACATTATTAACAACCTCCTTTTTTTACTTTCGCATTTAAAATCAAAATAAAAACCTCAGATAATTTCCGAGGTCAATTAAAAATACAATAAACATTGTAAGCATTCTTACAATTAGTATATGTAATTTCATTCCTCGGTAACAAATTAAGGGATAAAATCCCAGTTACTTTCTTCGGTACGAATAGCACTTATATAATATCATATTTGTAGTACTTGATGAGAATTTTTATCTCTATATTATTAATTATTTTCTATTGTATAAATTTGATCAAGTTGTCTATATAAATCATCAATTTCAAACCCATAGCCCACTATAAATTTATTTGGAACTTCAAAGAGCGATTTATACTTATATTTAAAATTAGGATGACAACCTTGCTTATCGGCAAGAGCAATTATATCTAGTGTCTTGGGTTTTAACGAATCTAAATATTCATAAACAGTAGTTAAAGTTTTACCTGTATCAATAATATCTTCAATTATTAAAACATGTCTATTCTCAACAATTGGTTTTGTTACTTTTTTATAAAATTTTACTTCTCTTGTTGATTGAGTACCTAAGTAACTTGATACAGAAATAGTATCTATTTTAATTGGCATATTCAACTTTCTTGCTAAATCTGCAAAAAAGAAAACAGAACCATTAAGAATAAATATTAGACCTATTTCATTTTCCTTAAACTCCTCATTCAACTCATTTGCCAATTTTATTATTTGTTGTTCTATCTCCTGTTTTGAAATTAACAATTTTAATTTATGTTTAATATTTGTCATAGTCTTCTCCTAAAAAAATTATAAATTAATTAAAAAAAGTTGTTTCCTATTAAACAACTTTTAATTAGTTTTAAATATTTTTAAGTTCTATCAATTGTCTTATTTGCAGCTTCATTATATCTTTCACCAATAAGTTCAATTTTATCAAGTCTTTCTTTAATTTCATTTAATTCTTGTTTAGTAAATTTAACATCAGCACCTGTTAAATTTTCTTCTAATCTCTCAAGTTTTTTTGTACCAGGAATTGGAACAATTCACTCTTTTTGAGCTAAAACTCAACCAATTGCAACAGCTGCAGGTGTTGTTTTTTTTCTTTTAGCTAGTTCTTTTACAAATTCTACTAATTTAAGATTTTCTTTTAAGTACTCTCTATTTTGAAATCTTGGCATTGTTAATCTAAAGTCTCCTGGTTCCAATTTAGTATTTAAATCAATATTACCTGTTAAGAATCCTCTTCCTAAAGGAGAAAATGGTACAAAACCTATTCCCAATTCTTCAAGTGTTGGTATTATTTCTTTTTCTGGATCTCTTCAAAATAATGAATACTCACTTTGTAAAGCTGTCACAGGAAAAATTTTATGAGCTCTTCTTATAGTATTTGCAGAAGCCTCACTTAAACCTCAGTGTTTGATTTTTCCTTCTTTGTGAAGTTGTTTCATAACTTCTGCAACTTCTTCTATTGGAGTATTTGGGTCAACTCTATGTTGATAAAATAAATCTATATAGCTTGTTTTTAATCTTTTTAAAGAACCTTCTATTGCTCTTCTTATATTTTTCTCACTACTATCTGTGCCTTTTCTTGTTCCATCTTCATTAAAGCTAAATCCAAATTTTGTTGCAATAACAACTTTATCTCTAATTGATTCTAATGCTTCTCCTAAAATTTCTTCATTATCAAAAGGACCATATACTTCAGCAGTATCAAAAAATGTTACTCCCTTTTCATATGCTTTTTTAATAAAATTCACAGCCTCTTGTTTTGTTGGAAATGGCGGAAATGAGAAGCTAAGCCCCATACAACCCAAACCAATTTCAGAAACAATTAAGTCTTTTCCTAATTTTCTTGTTTTCAAAATATTTATTACCTCTCTTATTTATTTAACTTTTCTAAATATAAACTTTTTTTATACTCAATAAATTCAATTTGTTCTTGAATATCTTTGAGTTTATTTAAAACAATATCTTCTTGCTTTAATATCATTTCATATCTCTCTTTAATAGAGGAATCTCCTTTTTCAATAAAATCCAAATATTTCTTAATTTCTTTTAATGACATACCTGTTTTTTTTAAACATATAACTGTTTTTGGAAATGCTAAGTCTTCTTCAAGAATAAAGCGATAGTTATTTTTATCTCTTTGTAATTTTGTTATTAAACCTTGTGAGTCATAATATCTCAAAGCAGATTCATTAATTTTAAGAATCTTTGCAAGTTCATTTAAATATATTTTGTTCATGCCTGTCTCCAATTTTCTAAAAGACTAACTTTAAAAGTGATCCCTTATTAAAAATTATAATTCATTAAAGTTACTTTAATGCAATAGAGATTCTACTTTATTTAAAAGTTTTTTATTTCAAAAACATTATTTATAATATGTTTTGCAGCTTTATCTACTCCTTTTTGGTGATTTTTCATAGCAAAAGAGTTTTTTGTAAATTCTAACATTTCAATATCGTTTTCACCATCACCACTTGTATAAACGTCCTTAGATGAAAAGTTGTTAAGTTCTTGTATAACTTTAATACCATAAGCTTTTGAAACATCTTCTCTCATTATTTCAATAACATTTTTATGAGTTCTTACTGCTTTACATCCTTTTATTTTTCCTGATAATATTTTTTTAACTTCTTCTATTTCTGATTCTGCTAAGAAAAAATATAATAAATTTAAATCTTCTGAGTTTAAAATATCATAATTTCCTTGTTCAAAATTATTGTGTGTTGAAGCATATTTTTTTAAAAAAGCATTACCATAAACTTCAGGTTGATCAACTTTTGAATAACTCATTCTTTTATCTTTTAAACAATATCCCAAAACATATTTTTCTTTTAAACTATCAAAAATATCTTTTATTTCTTCTCTTGATTCTTTTGGAATTGATGCATTTGCAATTACTCCTTTACCATTTTCATATATAACAGCACCATTATTGCAGATCATATAATCATATGGTATTTTAGCTTTTTCCAGTACTGGTTGAATTTCATGTTCCATTCTTCCTGTAGCTATTGCAAATTTATTTCCCTCCTTAATTCAATCTTTAATAAATTCTAAATCTCTTGGGTCAATATAATCATTGTGTGTTAAATTAATTGTTCCATCATAATCTGAAAATCATCATTTCATAGTTTCATATTCCTTTCTTAATTATTATAAAATAAAAAAATAAAAATCTCACAAATGTGAGATTTTACTAATTTTCAATAAGCACTTTAATTCCAGGTCCCATAGTTGTTGAAAGAGATATATTTTTAATATATGTTCCCTTTACAGCTGCTGGTTTTGCTTTTTTTATTACATCTAAAATAGCTGTATAGTTTTTCATTAAATTATCTTCATTAAATGAAACTTTTCCTAATATTGAGTGAACATTTCCCTCTTTATCAGTTCTATATTCAACTTTACCTTTTTTAATTTCGTCTAATGCTTTTGCAATATCCATTGTTACTGTTCCTGTTTTAGGGTTTGGCATCAATCCTTTTGGTCCTAAGATTTTACCAATTTTACCTAATTCAGCCATCATTTCTGGTGTTGCAACAATAATATCAAAATCAAATCAGTTTTCTTTTGCAATTTTTTGAATTAAATCTTCTGCTCCTACAAAATCTGCTTTTGCATCTTCAGCTTCTTTAATCTTTGTTTTTGTTAGAACTAAAACTTTTTGAGTTTTACCAGTTCCACCAGGCATTACAATAGCCCCTCTTATTTGTTGGTCTGCATGTCTTGGATCTACATTTAAGTTAAATGCAATTTCCACAGTTGAGTCAAATTTAGTAACTGAAGTTTCTTTTACTAATTTAATAGCTTCTACAATTGGGTATAGTTTAGTTTTATCAACTTTTTGGTTAACAGCTTTTAATTTTTTACTTAATTTTGCCATTATTATTTACCTTCTTTTTCTGGCATTCCAGTAACTTTAATACCCATGTTTCTTGCTGAACCTTCAATAATTCTCATTGCTGCATCAATTGTATTTGCATTTAAATCAACCATTTTATACTCAGCAATTTTTTTAACATCTTCTGCTGTAATAGTTGCAACAGTTTCAGTTCCTGATTTTGATGATCCTTTAGCAATTCCTGCAGCCTTTTTTAACATAAATGCTGCTGGAGTAGTTTTTAAAATGAAATCAAAAGATTTATCATCATAAGCTGTAATAACTACAGGTACTACTTCTCCAGCTCTATCTTTAGTGGCATCATTAAATTGTTGTGTGAATTGAGGCATGTTAATTCCAAGTGAAGCTAATTCTGCACCTGGTTTTGCTTGCATTGCCATAAATTCTAATTTTGCTATACGTGTGATTCTTTTTGCCACGAACAACACCTCCTGTTTTCGCTGTGGTCCTAACGTAATGATATGCATTTGCTTATCTTACTTCCACAATTAAAATCTGCCATAATTAATAATAACATAATTTAAAAGTAAAATGAATCTCTTTTTACTAAATAAGATTCATCGTTATGAGTAATAAGCGATTATGTCCCTACATATTAACAAGCGACTTTGTCCTCCTTTATAATCAATAAATGGAGGTTTTATGAAAGGACTAATATTAAATACCATGAAACAAGAACAACTAAGATTAATTAAAGACTTATCTTTAAGAAAAGAATCTATTAAAAATACAGCCTATAAATTAGGTTATAGTGTTAGACACACAAGAAGAAAACTTAAAGAATATCAAGAGATTGGAGCAAAATCTTTTATTCATAAAAATACCAATAAAATACCTATAAATAAAATTTCACAGTTATTTAAAGATGAAATAATTGAATTATTTCAAACTAAATATTATGACTTTAGTATTAAACATTATTGAGAAAGAAATTGAAAAAGCAAAATAAGCTATTCTGCAATTAGACACATATTAATAGAAGAAAATATTTTAATTGATACTCTTAACAGAAAAACAAAAAAAGATATTCGTAAAAATTTAAAGGCAGCAAACCAAGAAAATTTAACAAGCGAGTATCTTTCAAAATCAATTATAACAAGCAAACCCCATCCTACTCAAAAGAAAATTGTAAAGTTTGGAGAAATCTATGAAACTGATGCTTCAAATCATCAATGGATTAAAAACTTAAAATGTCATTTGCATATTGTAATTGATAAAGCTAGTAAAAGGATTTTGGCAGGCTATTTCAGTGAACAAGAAACTACTGAAAGCTATTACAATATCTATAAAAAAACCTTTAAACATTACGGTTTACCAAAATTAAATGTTAGTGATAATAGAAATGTTTTTAGTAGTAAAAATAATCGTGATCACTTTGGTGATAGCGTTTCAAATACACAATTACAATTTATTTTTCACTCTCTTGGAGTAAATACAAAAACAACTTCAATCCCCCAAGAAAAAGCATTAGTTGAAAGAACTTTTGGAACATTGCAAAGAAGATGACCTCAAATAATTAGACTCTTAAATTTAAAAAATATTGATCAGTTAAATAATTATTTACCTCATCTTATTCAAGAATACAATCAAGATTTTTCAATCCCTTTAGACCAATTAGAATCAGTAACTAGAGAATTTGATCAAGATGAAGATATTGTTTTCTCTTATCGAAGTGAAAGAATTATTGATAATGGTCATAGTATTAGTTTTAAAAAAAATAAGTGATTTATATGTAAGGGCTTTACTCCAATTTACTTTAAGCCAAAGTTAAAAGTAATGGTTATGGAAACTGTAAATAAAAAGTATTATGCATTAATTGGAAATGACATTTACAATCTTATTCAAGTTGAAGATGAACGTTTACATGGAAGTATGAAAACACTATCTGATAAAGAATTTGAAACTACCAAAATACCCAAAATTGAATCTCCTTGAAAAGCAACTAACTGATATTTTTTTGATAGAAAAAGAAAAAATACAAGATCTATTTATTAGATAAATCTTGTATTTTGAGACATAATCGCTTATTATCTACAATCTCTTTTTACTAAATAAGATTCATCGTTTCTATAACAATTTGCTCTACTGGTACATCTTCATGAAAGCCATGTGTTGTTGTTTCACTATTACTAATTTCCAATGCTACTTTTAAACTTTCTTCATTAGATAACTTTCCAAATGATGCATATTGTCCATCTAGAAAACTTGCATCACCTGTTACAATAAAAAATTGACTATTTGCACTATTCATATCATTTGTTCTTGCCATTGATAAAACTCCAGGAGTGTGTTTTAAAGTAGATGTATTCTTATTTCATCCATTAATTGAGAATTCTCCCTTAATTGGTTTTAACCACCCTTCTCATTCATTTCAATATCCATTCCTCCACCTTGAATCATAAAATCTTTTATAACTCTGTGAAAAACTAGACCATTGAAATATTTTTCTTGAATTAAACTTACAAAATTTTTAACTGTAAGTGGTGCTAAATCTGGAAACATTTGAGCTTGCATTTTTCTGCCATCCCTTAAAATTATTTCAAATTCTATTATTTTCATATATTTTTACCTCATGAAATAATCATACAAGAAAATAAAAGAACTTTGTATAAAACAAAGTTCAAATTAATCAATATATGCTTTTTCTAAATTTGAAAATTCAAATTCTGTTTGTGTAATTCTTCCAAACAATTCAATATTAACAACGGCAATTCCTTTTTCGAAATCCATCTCCATTACTTGTCCTTCGGTACCTGCAAAAGGACCGTCTTTTACTCTAACAACTTCTTTTGTATTGAATTTCGCAGTAAACAACACTTTTTCCTTTTTAGGTTGATTTGCATTACCTTTTGATGTTTTTTCACTTTTATCTTGTTGACTATTTTGTTCTAACATTCTTGAAACTTCTTCAACTGTTAATGGTAATGGTTTTGCACCTTTACCTGATGAACCAATGAAACCAGTTACTCCTGGAGTATTTCTTACAATAAATCAAGTTTCATCAGTCATATTCATATTTATGAACAGATATCCTGGAAATTTATTTTTTTCATTAATTTTATTATTTTTTCCTACAACAGGTCCTTTTGAAATTCTAATATCGAATATTCTATCCTCTAATCCTGATGTTTCAATTTTTTGAAGTAAGTCAGTTCTAACACGATCTTCGTGTCCACTATTACAATTAATTACAAATCATTGTCCTTTATAAGATGCTAATTCATCTTCTAATTCAAATAAGCGTTGTTCCATGATAATCTCCTTTTAGATAATTTTAATAAGTTCAAATAAGCTTTGAAAACCTCAGTCAACAAAGAAAAAGAATACTCCAAATATTGCAATAAATATTATAACTCATAGAAACTTAGTTCCCAAATTTTTTCTTGAAGATCATTGAATTTTATTTACTTCTTTCAAGAATTTAATAGGAGCTTCTTTTATAGCTAATTTATAATTTATTTTTTCTTTTTCTTTTTTTACTTTTCTTTTTTTAGCTGCTTTGATTTTTCCTTCTTGTGTTCCATCATGCCCTTCAAACTCATTAAATAATTTAGTAAATTCCTCTTTTTTTTGAGTTTTTTGAGTTTTTTTACTATCCTTTTGAGTTTTTTTGTCCTGAATTTTTTTCAATTTTTCCTGAGCTTTTTGCTCTTTAGAATTATTTTTATCAGACATGTTTATCTTGTCTCCTTATGTAAAACATGTGCATTACAAGTAATACAATGTTTTTTAATTTGCAGTCTTTCTCTCTGAGAAATAGTACTTTTTTGAATAGTATAATTTCTTGAAAGACATTCACTACAAACTAGTATAACCTTTTTTTTTGATTGTGGCATGAAAACACTCTCTTCTTTTCCTACATATTATATATTAGAAGTATCTTTAATAAAACCCTTAAAAAGATTTTTTAGTTTTTCTTTAAACTCTAAAAAATCTTTTCTTTTAATCTTTAATTTCTCAATAATCTCTTTTTGGTTATATCCTTTATACAACATTTTTGCCATATTTGCCTCTGTTGTTACACACTCATACTTAATAAAATGTTTTAAAGTCTCTCTTATATAAATATTTTTTTGCTCATCATTATATTTTTGTAAAGAAAATCTATCTATATCTCTATCTATAAAAGTTTGGCCTTCTTCTGTAAGTCCACTTCTAAATGAGTTTATTATCAATAAAGTTATTTTTCTTTTATCTCTTTTAAGATATTTTGCATAATCTAAGATACGTCTTTTTATTATAAAATTTGCATATGCTAATAGAGGCACTTTTCTATTTATATCAAATTTGTTTTTAATCTCTTTAAGAGCAAAAAAAACATGAGATGTAAAATCATCTTTATCCAATTGGAGATAACCTAACTTAATATGTTCTGTATTGATAATTTTTATTACGGATTTTTGAAAATGTACTAATTCTTTTTCAGAAATATCATTTTCAAATTCTATTCTTATACTTTCTTTAATTGCGTCTACCGCGCCATATTGATTTGGCATTTGTTTTTCCTTTCAAAATCTATTTTTTAGATAATTCAAAAAGGATTATTCCTGTTGCAACAGAAACATTTAACGAGTCAATCACGTTATTAGTTTCAATTTTAAAAGTAAAATCAGACATTTCTATTATTTTACTTCCAATTCCATTTCCCTCATTCCCTATAATTACTACTGACTTATTATCAAAATCAATTTCCCCAATGGATTTACTATTCTCACTTAAATGAGAACTATATATCCAAAATCCCCTGTCTTTTAGACTGCTTATTGCAGACTTAAGATTACTAACTTTGATGATCGGTACATTGTAAATTGTTCCTGCAGACGCTTTCATAACTGCTGGTGTAACTTGAACTTGATTGGATTCTTGTATAATAATCCCATCAACTCCAAAAAGACTAGCTGTTCTAATTATTGATCCAAAATTCTGTGGATCTTGTATTTTGTCTAAAATTAAAACTTTTTGTTTTAATTTTGAATTATTATAGAAATCCTTTAATTCAAGATAATTGAAGTCTCTTACTTGTGCAATTAATCCTTGATGATTGACTCCCTCTTTTATTAGTGAGTTAAACTCTTGCCTTTCCAAAGAATGTCATTCCAAATTATTTTGTTTTATGATACTAAAGATCTCTGGATTAAATGAGCTTCCTTTTAAAATAAAAACTTGCTTAATTTCAATTAAGAAGTTTTTTATTGTATTTTCAACTGCATTTTTTCCATAAATATAGTTTTTCATTAAATGATATTCCCCTGTTTAAGAGTTTCTCTCAATTTATCTGCTTTGTCAAACTTTTTCTGATATATTAATAATTTTCACTCTTTTATTTTTTCAATGTCTTTTTTATCTAATTTTTTAATATCAAAATTAAATCCCAAGACCTTTATTATTTTTAATAATTTTTTATAAGTTAAATCAACTCTCTTATTTTTAATTTGAATATTAATATTTTTACACATTTCATCAATAAGAGAAATTACCATTGGTGTGTTTAAGTCATCATCTAATAAAGACTCAAAATTTGTAATAAATTTATATGAGTTAAAATCCTCATCAATTGGAGTTTCATTTATTAATACTACTTCTCCAATTGCCGTACCTCAATTAACTGTTCTTAATAAAGCTTCAACTTTTGTTACTCAGTCAATTGATTGGTTAATCAAATCTTGATTGATATTTAAAGGTTGTGTATAATTTGAGTTCAAAAAGATATATCTTAGTGAATTAACTCCATTTTCCTCTAAATAATCTTTTACAAGAATTGTATTTTTTAGAGATTTAGACATCTTAATATCATCAATTGACAAGTGACCATTGTGTAGTCAGATATTAGATAACTCTTTTGAGTTTTTTGCCATATATTGAATTCTTTCATTTTCATGATGGGGGAATTTTAAATCAATTCCTCCAACATGAATATCAATTGTATCTTTAAAAAAATCATCTATTAAAAGTGCACATTCAGTATGTCATCCGGGTCTTCCAAAACCTCATTTAGATAATCATTTTTTGCCAGTTTTAGTCTTTTTTCAAAGAATAAAATCTTGGGGATTTTTTTTATTCTCATCGATTTCAATTCTTTCACCCATATTTAGATTATTAATATTTTGATTTGATAAAGCTCCATATTCACCGTTTCATTGACCAATATCAAAATAAACATTTCCTTTTTTTTCATAAGCAAATCCTTTTTTTATTAAATCATCAATAAAAATTAGGATTTCACTTATTTTTGAAGAAATCGGTGTTATTAAAGTAGGACTTTTTATATTTAGGTTTTTAAGGTCATTAAAAAAAGCATCCGCATATATTTGGGCGTGATCTTCTTCTGTAATATTTTGCTCAGCTGCCTTTTGAATTATTTTGTCATCAATATCTGTGATATTTAAAAGGTATTTATACTTTATTTCCTTATATTCTAAGTATCTAACAATAATATCAGTTAGAATTAATGGTCTTGCATTACCAATGTGAATATAATCATAAACTGTTGGTCCACAAGTATAAATACAAAATTTAGGCACATTAATTTCAGTAAATTCCCTTTTTAAAGAATCATATAATTTCATTTACTTTTACCTCTAGGTTAAATTATCTATCTCTCTTAATTAACGGAGCTACAGCTTTATAGGTTAAATATAAAACTGCTGAATTAAATATTATTTTTAATGGTGCTTGAATAAGTCTTCCAATAAACATTGCTGTATATCCACCTTCTGATGGTATTCCTAAAAAACCAGCATCTCCCCAAGCCGAAATAACAGCTGTTACTAGATATTCTGAAGCCGTTGCAAAAAGTATTATTGGGAGTAGTACATGTAATGTCTTCCTTTGCCCTCGAATGAGAAGAACAAAATAAATAACTCAAAATAAAGCAAGACAAACAATTATTGAGCCTAAAAAAATTCACTTATAAACTTCCTTAGATACTTCAAAACTTAAAATTTTTATTGATTCACCCTCAGGATATGCGCTAATTACATATACAATAAAAATTGCAAACAATATTAAAAATAAATTAATTAAAGCTACTGGTACTCAATTATATCCTTTACCTAATCTTAAAAAACTTGATCCAATACCTGCAATAAAACCATAACAGATTATTACAATTATAAATGCAGGGTGTATAAATGATGGAACAAAAATCATTACTAAGACTTCTGTTATAAGTGCTACTAAAACTCCAATAATTGGTCCAAAAATAAAACCAGTTATTTTTACCATAACACCTTCAAAGGCAATTCTAATTGGTGGAAATACAGTTATTGGCAGTGTTAATGAAATAACAACAGTAACACTTACATTTATAGCTGTAAACATTGTTATATAGGCAATGTTTTTTGTAGTAAATCTTATACCATGATATCTTTCTTTAAGAACTCAATATGATATTGCATTATAAAAGAAATAGACAGCAATAAAGAAACCTATAAATGCAGACATTGCATAGGCCATATTATTTCCCTCTAATAACCATTTACTAATGTTATTCATATTATTGCTCCTTAGTCTTCTCAATAAATTTTTTCTTCATTATTATTTTTCAACATTGAGTTTATTTTTGAAAATGGTTTACTATTTTCAAATCCCCTTTTAAAACTAAATGGTGAGGGATGAGCAGAAAAAATAATTTTCTTCTCATTTTTACATACAAGACTATTATATAGTTTTTTTGCAAAATTTCCCCATAAACAATAAATAATATTTTCATTAAGATTATTGATTTCATTTAAAATTTTTAAAATTAGTTTATCTCATCCTAAATCTTTATGAGAATTTGGTAAGCCCTTTTCAACAGTAAGAGAAGAGTTAATTAAAAAAACACCTTGTTTAACTCAATTTGATAAGTCATTATTTTGAAAATGATCAATGTCTAAATCACTTTTTAATTCTTTAAAAATATTCTTTAAACTTGGGGGAGTCCTAACACTATTAGATACACTAAAAGCAATCCCGTTTGCTTGTTTTTTGCCATGATAGGGATCCTGTCCTATAATAATGACCTTAATATCTTTTGGTTTAATTAATTTAAAAACTCTAAAAATATCATCCTTTTCAGGATATATATTTTCAAAACTTTCAATCTTATTAAGAATATTTTCAATGTCTTTAATAATATCTTTATCTGAAAATAAATCAATTCACTCTTTTGGTAATTCTTTTAATATATTCATTATTTAAGTAGCTTTTCATATTTCTTTCTAGAGTTTTCTTCTCTTCTTTTAATTCTTCTTAGTTCTTTTTTTTCTTTTTTTGAAAGAGAAATATTATCTAAATCTTCTAATTCTGCATCTCTTCTTGGAGTTGAAAATATTTCATCATCTTCATTAACAGGTCCTAAGTCTATTACATTTGGATCTCTCTTTTTCAATAAATTATTCTCTGGAATTAAATTCTTTTGGTATATTTCTGTTATTGCTTTTTTTTCAAATTCCTCAGAGTCATCATCACCAATAGTAATATTTTTACTTGTTTCTGGTAAATCATCTAATCCAAATACTTTTTCCTCTTCAGGAATTTGATCAATTATTTCTTTTCCATTTTTTTGCTCTTGATGTTCTTTAATTAATTCACTAGCTACTTCACTTAAATATAAAGTTGGAGTTTCTTCGAAATCTGCATTTACTTCAGGTAAATCATCAAGTCCATTAATTTTAGCTTTTTTATTTTGCTTATCAATAAAATCCTGATTAACTATTTGTAAGTCATCTTCTAAATTAATATTTTCTTGCTCAATTACACTTTCACTATTATTTCTAAAAGTATTAAAGCTTGTTAAGTCTTTATATGCAGAAACTTCCCCTAAGCTATCATCATCAGTATTATTAATAAAAGCTTTATTTTCTTGAATAATAGCTCCTAATTTATCTTCTTCAAACAAACTTGAATCAATTGAAATAGTATTATCATTAAATCCAAATTTAAAATCTTCTTCATTATTTTGTTCTACTTCTTGTTTATCTTCAAATTGATATTTATCTTTAAATTGATATTTATCTTCAAGCTGAGATTTATTTTCAAATTCCTTTATCTTTGCTTGCTCATATCTATCTTCAAATTCATTTATCTTCTCTTGCTTATATCTGTCCTCAAACTTTTTATTACTAAATAAATTATGCTTAGAATTTCCAATAGATTCATTCATACTTTGTTCATTGATATTTAAGAAGTTATTAATCTTTTCATTAGGTTCTTCAAAATATATGTTCTTAATTTCAGATTCTCTATTATTTTCAATGTTATTATTTTCATCATTTCTTAATTTACCAGAAATACTATTTACTTGACCGCTTAAGTTTAGCAATTGATCAGAAAGATTATTTATCTGACCTGATAATATTTTAGAGTTAGAATCTTCATTATTTATTTTGTTATTCTCATTATTATTTTGATTATACATTTGATTATTAAAGTTTGAAGAATCAGCAACATAACCCCCATTTTGAAATGGTGCAAAAGGTACACTACTTTGACCGTTCATAATTCCAAAATTTTGTGTTGGCCCATTATATGTAGGATATGAAGGTTGTTGCATATTTGGATATCCAAAAGGTGGTTGTTGCATATTTGGATTATAAAAAGTTGGTTGTTGCATATTTGGATATGGTGATTGAATAAAATTCTGTACAATACTTGGAACTTGACTTTTTTCACAATTTTGTTGAGGAATACCATTTTGTACGTTGTTAACTGGTTGAGTATTTGACCCTCTATTTTCATTTAAATATTTATTAGAAACACCATAAGGAGCTGATTGTCCTAATTTTAATTGAAATGGATCTTCATGAATACCAATTTTTTTACTACTAAAATTATTGTCATACAAAAAATTATTTCTTTGAGGTTTTTGTCAATTTGAAATAGCCCTATTAGTAGTTTTTATAAGAGATTGTATAAATTTATTTGCTTCCAATTCACCAATAAAAGATGCCACTACTTGATTTGTTCTTCCGTCAACTATATTAAAAAAATCATTTTCAAATTTTACATAATAATTCATAGTGACCCTCACCCTTCTCGTTTTTTATTATTAAATAGTCTCTATTTCTAACTTTGCCTTTTGTAAATCTTTAAATATATCATCATTTCCAGCTCTAAAAATTTCTTCTTCAGTAAACTGATAAATACTTGGTTCATATCAATAGATAACTTCATCTGTTCTTTCTTTATTGTCGTTATCAAAACCTTTTTCTAATACTATTCCATTTAATTGATAACCCACAATCAAATTATCCAAAGTAAGTTTTAATTTATAATTTCTCTCTTTAGAATCTTTTTTATCCCCAGGAGCATTAAATATAAAATCTATACTTAATTTTTGATCATTATCTGATTTTCCATAAATAAAAGTTCTTTTATCATTTTCTTTTGAACCAACAACTTGTGCCTGCATTGATTTTCCATCATTTGCAGTATAAAAAGCAACTCCAGTTGATATGTCATGTCTTGCTTCTATACAATCTTCAGCATTACACTGTTTAAATTCTGCATCACTTTGAACAAAGTTGCCATCAAATTTTCCAGGCATTAATATACCATTTCTAAATTTTTCATCTACTTTATTTAATTGTGTATGTAATGTTTTAAATTGTGCTTGAGTCAAACTGTTTACACCCAAATCCTTTTTCATTTCTTCATTTTGAGATTCTTTAATCTTTGTGTAAAGTTCATTTGCATCTTCATCAGTCATATTATAAATTTTTTTATCTTTGTAACTACTAAACTCACCTTCATTAAAGTATTTATTGTAATTACTTTCTTTTCATTTAAGTTCAATATAATCTTTAAGATTCTTTTTATTTCCATCTTGATTTTCTTGAATTTTTTGAACCTTACCATCTTTATAATCTATTTTTGTATTCATTGTTAAAGCATTTGATGCTTCATATACTGAAGCATTTGATGCAGTTCACTTTTCATTTTCACTTAATTCAGATTTAGTAATACCTAAATTATAATTAATTTCAATAAAGTTTGAATTTTTTGGAGCTTCATAATCTTTTCTAAACGCTGATTCATCAGATTGTTTATCTATTGTATTATCAATAAATTCAACATAATCTTTTTCACCATCAATAAAAAGATTTTCTAACGCCATACCCAAGCCTTTTTCACCCAAAACTTTTTTTTGCTCTTCTCTTTTTTTAATATTTGGATATTTAGTTTCACTAAAAGTTAAAGACTCCAAAATTAAATTAGCTAAAACGGGTAAAGTTGCTGCACTACCAAAAAGTTTTTGAAAGTTAATTTTATTATTAGCAATTTTAAATTCTTCCTTTTCATCAATTGTAATTTTTATTGGATTTGTTTCAATACCACAAGATACAACAGCTGATATACTTGGAGCAACAACTAGTAATGAACCTAAAACCGATAATAACTTTTTCATAATTTAAACCTCTTTTAAAAAAATCTTTACTCTATTTTACCTTATTTGAAGGAAAAAAGCATTAGGAATTTTTAGACTGATCAATAAATTTACCATAACTTCTAAGGAAATTTACTTTAATAACTCCTGTAGCCCCATTACGATGTTTTGATATTATTACATCTGTTTCATCAGTTGGATCTTCAGAAGCAAGATTATATTCTTTTGTTTTATAATATGCATCTCTATATAAAAACATAATTATATCTGCATCTTGTTCAATAGCTCCACTATCCCTTAAATCAGACATTAATGGTGTTTTCTCTTCTCTCTTTTCAACACTACGAGATAATTGTGATAAACAAATTATTGGCATATTTAATTCCCTAGCTATTTTTTTTAAATGTCTAGATATAGTTGCCACTTCATTTTGTCTACTATCAAACTTATTTGACATTGAAGAAATCAATTGTAGATAATCAATAAAACAAATTTCTACTCCAAAATCTCTTTTCATTTTTCTAAGTTTTGATTGCAATTGTAAAACAGTAATTCCCGGAGTATCATCAATAACAATATTCATATTTTTTATTTGCTCACCACTAGCTGTAATTCTAGACCATTTTTCTGTTGTTAACCCTTGAGCATTTCTTAATGAACTAGATTCTATACCCGAGATTGAACTTAATATACGTTGAACTAATTGTTCTTTTGGCATTTCTAAAGAAAAAAATGCCACACCTTTTTGTCTTTCTGCTGCATTTACTGCCAAGTTAAGAGCAAATGCTGTTTTACCCATTGATGGACGAGCAGCTAAAATTATAAAATCTCCTTTTTGTCATCCATTAGTAATTTGATCCAAATCAGAAAACCCTGATGGGACCCCATTTACTAAACCTCCATTTTTTTCTAATGCTTCAATTTTTTTAATCACGTCAACTACAGTTTCTTTAACTTCGGTTGCATCATCTTTTTTAACATCAGTTTTTATATTAAGAATTTTTTGCTGAGCAATAACAAAAACTTCATCAATAGGTGATTTACTATCTCTTAATTGCTTAATGTGTATTAAAGCTCTATCTAATTGTCTTCCAATTGAATTTTTAAAAACTATTTCTACATAATCTTCAAAACCCTCATCTGTATAAAAGTAACCAGATACATCAGATAAATATGATACCCCTCCAACTTTTTCCAGTGACTTTTTATCTTCTAAATACTCAGCTAGTTTTGTAATAGTTATATTTTGACTATTAATTGAAACTGTATTTATTGCTTCAAAAATAATTTGATGTTTCTCTAAACTAAAATCTTCTGAATTTAACTGCGTTAAAATATCAAAACTTGCTTTTGGTGAATGCATTGCAATTGCTAAAACTGCTTTTTCCGAGTCAATTAAAACACTTTCAATACTAATATTCATATTTTCTTTCATTATTCTGTACCCTCTACAAAGACTTTTAGTGTCGCAATAATTTTAAAATCAAGCTTAATTTTTAAATAAAATAAACCAAGCTTATTAATATTTTCATGCTTCTCAAATTTTCTTTTATCTAAATCAATAAGAAATTCTTTTTTAATTCTATCTGTAATTTGAGAAAGTGAAATTGAGCCAAAGGGTTTCCCATCTTTTGTTTTTATTTTAAAGTTCAATTGAATATCTTCAATCTTTAACTTTAAATTGTTTACTTCAATTTCTTTTTCCTCTTTAATTTTTTCTTCTTTTACTTTTCTAACATTTAAGTGGCTTAAATCTCCTTTTGATGCAACAATTGCTAAACCCTTTGGAATTAAAAAATTTGTTGCATATCCATCAGATACATTTACAACATCATCTTTTTTACCATAGTTTTTTACATCACTTAATAGAATTACTTTCATTTTTTTCACCTTAATAATTATAACAAATAAAAAACACCTTGTTGGTGTTTGAAAAATTATTATTGAACAACAAAAGGTAATAAACCCATTCCTCTTGCTCTTTTAATTGCAATAGCTAACATTCTTTGATGTTTAGGTGATGTACCTGTTACTCTTTTTGGCAATATTTGCCCATTAGCTGATATAAATTTTTTTAAAAGATCTACATCTTTATAATCAATATAATCAATATTGTTTTTTGCAAAGAAATTAACTTTTTTTCTTCTTACAAATTTTTTCATTTTTTATTCTCCTTTTTTAGTCTTCTCATAAAATTGAATCATCATTTGATGATTTTGAATCGTCTATTAGATCAAAATCAAAATTATTTGATGTTTGTTGCGTAGATGATTTTGATTGGTTTGATTCAAATGAATTATTTGATCCAGATTGGTTATTACTTGAAGTTCCAGTACCACTCAAAAATTCTATTCTATTAGCTCTGACTGTAACTATTTGCGAAAATTGGCCATTATTATTTTCTTGTCTAACATTAATAGAACCCTCAACAGAAATCTGAGCTCCCTTTTTTACAAACTTTGCAAGATTTTCTGCTGTTTTTTCTCATGCAAAACATGGTACAAATTGTGTAAATTGATTACCACCAGAAAATTCATTAACAGCCAATGTGAACGCAACAAAAGATTTACCATTTGATGAACTTCTAAGTTCAGGGTCCTTTGTTATTCTTCCAATTAAATTTACTGAATTCATTTAAATTCTCCTTCAAATATATTAAGCAGCTTCTTTTTTAGCTTTTGTTAGTTTTACTTCTTTATCTTCAGTTTTGGCAACAACTTTTGGTTTTACTTCTTTTACTTCTTTTACTTCTCTATTAACTTTTGTTTCACTAAATTCTTGTGAATTACTATTTTCATCTCTTCTTGGCATTCTTCTATCGAATCCTCTTGAAGGTTTTTTCTCTTCTTTAAATTTAGACATATCAGTTTTTGATAATTTTGTTGATTGAATGTATCTTTTTTCATTTTCAGTATTAATTACTTGATATCTAACAACATTTTTATCAATTCTTGACACACGTTCAAATTCATTAATATTTGCAGAATCTGTTTCAGCTATTACAACAGTATAATAACCTTTTTTCTTTTTCTTAATCACATATGCAAAATCTTTTAAACCTCAGTCTTCTGATTCTAAAATTTTTCCGCCATTATTAGTAAGTATGTCATGTAATTTTTTTTGTACAGCTTTAATATCTGTTACTTCTTGATCAATGATATACATTATTTCGTATTTTCTAATCATATTCTATCTCCTTGTGGTCTTTTGGCCTAATTAAAGGCAAGGAGTTAATAAAAATTAACTCGCTTATTTATTATATAGTAAAATTTAATGTTTATTCAACATAGATTGAATTTATAAGGAACCTTCTATGAGTAATAAGCGATTATGTCCCTACATATTAACAAGCGACTTTGTCCTCCTTTATAATCAATAAATGGAGGTTTTATGAAAGGATTACTATTAAATACCATGAAACAAGAACAACTAAGATTAATTAAGGAATTATCTTTAAAAAAAAGAATCTATTAAAAATACAGCCTTTAAGTTAGGTTATAGTGTTAGACACACAAGAAGAAAACTTAAAGAATATCAAGAGATTGGAGCAAAAGTTTTTATTCATAAAAATACCAATAAAATACCTGTAAATAAAATTCAACAAATATTTAAAGATGAAATAATTGAATTATTTCAAGCAAAATATTAGGACTTTAGTATTAAACATTATTGAGAACTAAATTGAAAAAAGAGAATAAGTTACTCTGCAATTGGGCACATATTAATAGAAGAAAATATTTTAATTGAGACTCTTAACAGAAAAACAAAAAAAGATATTCGTAAAAATTTAAAGGCCGCAAACCAAGAAAATTTAACAATCGAGTATCTTTCAAAGTCAATTATAACAAGCAAACCCCATCCTACGCAAAAGAAAATTGTAAAGTTTGGAGAAATTTATGAAACTGATGCTTCAAATCATCAATGGATTAAAAACTTAAAATGTCATTTGCATATTGTAATTGATAAAGCTAGTAAAAGGATTTTGGCAGGTTATTTCAGTGAACAAGAAACTACTGAAAGTTATTACAATATCTATAAAAAAGTCTTTAAACATTACGGTTTACCAAAATTAAATGTTAGTGATAATAGAAATGTTTTTAGTAGTAAAAATAATCGTGATCACTTTGGTGATAGCGTTTCAAATACACAATTACAATTTATTTTTCACTCTCTTGGAGTAAATACAAAAACAACTTCAATCCCCCAAGAAAAAGCATTAGTTGAAAGAACTTTTGGAACATTGCAAAGAAGATGACCTCAAATAATTAGACTCTTAGATTTAAAAAATATTGAACAATTAAATAATTATTTACCCCATCTTATTCAAGAATACAATCAAGATTTTTCAATACCTTTAGACCAATTAGAATCAGTAACTAGAAAATTTGATCAAGATGAAGACATTGTTTTCTCTTATCGAAGTGAAAGAATTATTGATAATGGTCACAGTATTAGTTTTAAAAAAGATAAGTGATTTATATGTAAGGGCTTTACTCCAATTTACTTTAAACCAAAGTTAAAAGTAATGATTATGGAAACAATAAATAAAAAAAATTATGCATTAATTGGAAATGACATTTACAATCTTATTCAAGTTGAAGATGAACGCTTACATGGAAATGTTAAAACAATATCTAATGAAGAATTTGAAACTACTAAAGTACCCAAAATTGACTCTCCTTGAAAAGCAACTAACTGATATTTTTTTGATAGAAAAAGAAAAAATACAAGATCTATTTATTAGATAAATCTTGTATTTTGGGACATAATCGCTTATTATCTACAAACATAGATTGAATTTATAAGGAACCTTCTAAATCTTTTTTAAAAGTAATTTTTATATTACTTTCTTCACCATCAATAAATTTAACTTTATTATTTTGTTTTTCAATTAATTGACAATCATCAAAATTTTTATAATTTTTTTTACCATAGGCTTTTTTTATTATTTCAGTTTTAAAACCTTGGGGTGTTTGAGTTTGAATATAAAAATCTCTATTAACAGTTTTTATTTTATTATTTTTAATGAACTTTAAACAATTTGTTACTTTTAATGTAGGAACTACGCAATCATATTTTTTTAAATTTTCTATAATTGATTGAATAAGTTCTTTAGACACAAAAGGTCTTGCTCCATCATGAATTAACACATAATTTTCTCTACTTAATTCTAAACCTTTTTTTACAGAGTCAGCTCTTGTTTCTCCACCTTCAACTAAAATAACTTTCTTATCTTTAATTAAATTAAAGACATCCTTATTTGATACTAAAATAATCTCTTCAATTTCTTTAATATTATAAAAACTACTTATTGTTTTATTTATCAATAACTCATTTCCAATTTTGACTAAAATTTTATTTTGTCCAAATCTTTCACTTGAACCATTTGCAACAATAATTAAAGATATCATTTTTTATCACCAATCTAATTATAAATAAAATCACAACAATGTTGTGATTAAAAAATATTAATATTATTTATTTTACAATATTCCATAAATTCCTTACCTCATATTGAAGAATGAACTTCTCCAATATGTTGCTTCTCAAGAATTGTCATAACAACTCTATTTATTAAAATACCTGCAGATAAAGTTAATGGTAACTCATTTGATTTAATTAAGTGATTATAATCATTATTAATTTTACTATTTTCTTTCAGTATTAAATTTTGCTCTTTTAAGGTTTTTCTATCAACTTGAAATCCTGCATAAGAAACTGAGATAGATTTTTCACATTCCCCATTATAAATATAAAGTTTAGAATAGGTTTTTAAATTAAAAACATCTTCAGAAAACTGACCAATATTTTTTTGATTAAAAATTTTATCTGCATAATTTTGAATTACAAAGCTACCATTATCTTTACCAAACTTATTTAATCTCTCAGTAAAAGTTAATAAAGGATATAATTCTCTAAGTTTTTCATAAGTTATAAATGTTAAAGTTTTTGAGTAGTGAAAACTATTTAAATTTTGAAACTTCTCACTTATCTTTAAATCAATAAAACATAAAATTTTATAAATATCTATCAATTTATTATTTAATAATTCCATGTCAACTTCATCAACAAGAATTTCTAAACCAACTTCTTCATATATTAAAGAGCTTGTATTATCTAAATTAACATCTCTGTTAACTGTAGTAAAATTAGTTATTATTCCTCTTATAGTTTTATCATCATTTTCTAGATTTCTTAAAAAATATCTTCTTCATTTATTATTTGCTTGTATTACTTCCCCATATTCATTTTGACTTACAATATCAAAATCAATTGGTCTCTTTGTTTGTTGAAAATCATCATTTAGTCATACAGATTTATTTGTAATTAGAGCACTAGACATATTTAATAAATTAAATTTATTTTTTAAAGAAGAGAATATATTTTCTTTAATAAATTCTATTCCCTCTATAGTATCTTTAAAATTTAATTTAGATACATAACCTAAAGCAATACCATATTTCATTAGATACCCCTTGGTTTCATTTGAGGGAAAAGTAGAACATCTTTTATTGAATCAGAATTTGTTAATAACATAACTAACCTATCTATTCCAATTCCAATTCCAGCTGTTGGAGGCATTCCATATTCTAAAGCTTCTATGAAATCAATATCCATATCATTTGCTTCATCATTTCCTGCATCAGCTTCTTTTATTTGATCAATAAATCTCTCATATTGATCAATTGGATTATTTAACTCAGCAAATGCATTTGCATATTCTCTATTAATAATAAATAATTCAAATCTATCAGTAAACCTAGGGTCTTTTGCATTTAATTTTGAAAGAGGAGATATTTCTTTTGGATGTCCTCAAATGAAAGTAGGCTCAATTATTTTTTCTTCTACAAATTCTTCAAAAAATAAATTAATAATATGACCTACTGAAAAATGATGTTTATCTACTTTGATATTATGTTTTTTTGCAATTGTACATGCTTCTTTAAAAGTCATTTTTTTTCAAAAATCTACACCACATACATCTTTAATTGCATCAACCATATGTCATCTTTTAAAAGGTTTTTCTAAGTTTAAATCATGTCCAGAATAATTAATTTTTGCAGTTCCTCTAACTGCAATTGAACATTCTTTAAATAGTTCCTCACATAATGTCATTAGAAAATCCATATTTTTGTAAGCAACATAAAGTTCAACAGAAGTAAATTCAGGATTATGTCTTGTACTTATACCTTCATTTCTAAAAATTCTTCCTATTTCATATACTCCATCAAATCCACCAACAATGCATCTCTTTAAGTGCAATTCAGTTGCAATTCTTAAAAAGAATTCATTATCTAATGCATTATAATGAGTCACAAAAGGTTTTGCACTTGCTCCACCTTTTACAGATTGTAAAATTGGAGTTTCAACTTCCATATAACCTTTAGAATCTAAAATTGATTGAATGGTTCTTATAATTTTTGTTCTATCGATAAAAACTTGTTTTGATTCAGGGTTAACAATTAAATCAACATATCTTCTTCTATATTTTTCTTCAATATCTGCAATACCTAAATGCTTATCTGGCAAAGGTTTTAAAGCTTTGGATAGTAATTTAGCATTTTTAACTCTTATTGTTAATTCACCATGATCTGTTTTCATCATAATGCCTTCAATTCCAATTATATCACCAAGGTCTAAATCCCTAAAATACTCAAATTCTTTTTCCCCAATTTCATCTTGCCTTACATAAATTTGTATTGCATTATCTTGATCTTGAATATTTCCAAAAATTGCTTTTTTACCAGCTTCTCTAAATAGTCTTATTCTTCCTGCTGTAGATATTTTAATATTTGTTTTTTCTTGTAATTCCTCTTTTGAAAATGAAGAAAATTTTTCTTTTAGTTCATTTATAGAATGACTTTTATTAAACTCATTCTCAATAAATGGATCTCTCTTATCATTAATAAGTTTTTTTAATTTTTCCCTTCTAATATTTTCTTGTTCTGAAAAATTTCTTTCAAAATTATTACTCATTTTCATATTCTCCTAAGTTTCCATCTTCATAAAATTTAAATATTTTTTGTATATCTTCTAATGATTCTATAGTTGTTGCCATTTTTTTCATTTCTTTTATTTTATTATCTGAACCTAACGTTCCCAAATATCAAAGAAGTTGCTTTCTCATTTCTCTAATAGCAAATTCTTCTCCACGCATTTCAATTAAAATATTTGCATGTCTTGTCACTGTTGCTTTTCATTCTTGATAACTTGGTCCCTCTAAAAATTCCCCAGTATCAAGATAATGTTGTATTTCTCCAAAAACTCATGGGTTCCCTTGTGCTGCTCTTGCAATCATAATTCCATCACAACCTGTTTCTTCAATCATTGCTTTTGCTGAAGGACCATCAAAAACATCACCATTCCCAATTACAGGAATTTTAACTGCCTCTTTTACTTTTCTAATCCAACTTCAATCTGCTTTACCATTATAAAATTGATTTCTTGTTCTTCCATGAACAGCTATAGCACTTGCTCCATTTTTTTCAGCTATTTTTGCAAGTTCAACCACATTTCTGTTTTCATCATCTCAACCAATTCTCATTTTTACAGTAACTGGTTTAGAAGTATTTTCAACAACTGCTTTGATAACTTCTCCAACTCTTTCTGGATATTTTAATAAATTTGCTCCTGCTTGACTTCTTAATGCAACTTTTGGTGCAGGACAACCCATATTTATATCTATAACATCACACTCAGAGAATTCTTCAACAATTTTTGCACCTTCAACAAATGACTCAATATCAAATCCAAAAATTTGTAAAGTGATTGGATGTTCCAATTCAGAAACCTCAATCATAGTTTTAGTTTTTTGATTATTATGAACTAAACCTTCTGTACTAACCATCTCAGCATATACTAAAGAAGCTCCTTTTTCTTTACAAATAATTCTGAAAGCTGCATTTGTAGTTCCTGCCATTGGACCCAAAAATACTTTACCTTTTATGTCTATATTCCTAATTTTCATTAATTTTTATTTTCTCCATTTATATATAATAAATTATTTATTTCTTTAAATATAACGTATATATTTTTTGATATTTTTGAAAAGAATTTTTGAATATGATTAACAACCTCAGCTTGTTTTAAAGGTCTTGCAATTCAATCAATATTTATTTGAATTGTATCTTTTTCATAACCATTTCCAATTAAAGTACTTGGGTCATTTCAAAAAACTATTTTTTTAGAATCAGTATTTATAATTAAAGCTAACTCATCAATTTTTTTAAAATATTCTTTAAGGTGAGTTTCATCCACACCTTTAAAACTAAAAATTGGCATAATTTCCCCACCTTTAACAATTATAATTATATACTTTTTTTAAACCCATTTTAAGATTAAAAAACTACAAATTATTCATTTGTAGTTTAGAGTTTTTGAACTATGATCAGTCAATTTGAGCTGGTCTTTTTGGAGATTTATTGTGCTTAATTTCATCAATTAAACCATTTCTTACGTGTATTACAGTATCTCCAATTTCACTAATATTTGGATTATGTGTAACAATGATTACAGTTGTATTATATTTTTCTTTTACATCAACAAGAATATCTAATACTTTTCTACCCATCTCTTCATCTAGTGCACCTGTTGGTTCATCACCAAATAGAATTTCGGGGTTTTTTGCTAATGCTCTAGCAATGGAAACCCTTTGTTGCTGTCCACCAGACATTTGATGTGGGTATTTATTCATTTGTTCTTCCATACCAATAGTTTTAAAGATTTCTTCAATTGACATTTTATTTTCTTTTGATTTACTTAAGTTTTCTCCAACTTCTGCATTTTCTTTTGCAGTTAAGTTTGAAAGCAGATTGTATTGTTGGAATATAAAACCAACATTTTCTCTACGAAATTTTGTTAAATGAGAGTCTTTTAATAAAGACAAATTATTACCTAGAACAAAGACATCACCCTCTGATGCCTTATCCAATCCTGAGATTGTATTTAATAAAGTTGTTTTTCCTGAACCAGATGGTCCAAGTATTACAATAAATTTACCCTTTTCAAGTTTCAAGTCCACACCGCGTAACACAGGAGTTAACATATCTCCAGTCACATATCATCTTTTTACGTTGTATAGCTCAATAACGTTTTTATCTAAATCAGGATTATTCCCTGTTGTAGATACTATTTTACCTTCTAATATTTTTTTTGAATATTTTGAGGTATTTTGTTTTTGGATCTTATTTTTCAATTTCAATCCTTTAACACCTTCTTCAGTTACTAATGGTAACTGAACATGTTCAAACTCTCTTATAAGAGTTTGATCCATGCCAACCGAAGTTTTTTTAGTTAGTTTTTTATTGTCAATCTTTTCAGATTGTTTTAAATCTGCTTCAACCCTTTTTTGTTGTTTTAAATCTTTGTCTTCCATATTAAACTCCTTAATATAGAACTTAAATACACCTATAATAGTATAACATAAAACTTATTTAATCTCATTTGGTTTTACATTATATTGTTTTTTACAAAAATCACAAATAACTTCTACAATTTCTCCATGTTCAATAATTTTTTTAATTTCTTTTTCTCCTAATAATTTAACTGAAGATACTACCCTATCCATATTACAAGTACATTCAAATTTTAACTCACTAATACCTAATATTTTTGCATCACTACAAATATCTTTTATTAAAGATTCATAGTTAGTTGTATTAATTAGAGTTTTAACTAAATGATCTAATGTTCCTATCTTCTCTTCTACAAAATCAATATCTTCATCTTTAAATCCAGGAAGTAATTGAATAATTATTCCACAAGCCTTTTTAATGCTGGCATCTTCATTCAACTCAATTGTTGAAGTAATTAAAGAATTAATTTGATCACTTTGTTGTAAATAATACATAAAATCAAAATTAATCTCACCTGAAATTATTTCGACTCTTGAAGTATAAGGAGTAGTTTCACCATTATCTCTAGATATTTGTAAAAATCCTTGTTTTCCAACTACTTGTGATAATGCACTTCCCTCTTCAAGATTAATTTTATCAATTTCAAAGTTTGGGTTTTGAATATATCCTCTTACTTTTTTATCCTGAAATTCAGCAATTATTGATCCGCCTAGACCCATTCCATTTAAATTAGTAGTCATCTTGCTTCCATCTTTTATAGATAAACTCAAAAGAGCACTATCAATAATTGTTCTACCTAATGCAACTGTGGCAAGAGGATTTGTATTTTGCAATACTGCAATTTCATTAAAACTTTCTGTAATATCAACTATTGATATTTTCACATTATTTTTTTTACTTATAGCTCTAATTTCCATATCCATAATTTTATTCTCCTTGAAATTCACTTTTATTATTATACTTGTTTAAAAAATAAAAAAACACTTTAAGATAAAGTGAATATAATCCTCTATGTATAGAGTTAGAATAAAAAAATTCTAATATAATCTATATAGAAGAGGATTTTTTATATGGCAAATTTTAAAGGAAATAAATCAAATATGGTATCTTTGGAAACTAAAATAGAAGTTGCAAAGGATTGAGCAATTAATCAACAAAGTTGAAAGAAATTAGCAAAAAAACATAATGTTTCATATTCTGCTGCAAGAAAATGAGCTTTAGGATATGAAGAATATGGAATTGAATATCTCAAGAAGATTTCTTCAAGAAAGGGACAAACCGCAGGAATTAAAAAAATTGATATAGAGCTAAAAAATAACCCATTTAGAAAAGAGATTCTGGAACTTAAAAAGAAAAATAAACTTTTAGAAATGGAGAATGAGATACTAAAAAAGTTCAATCAGTTCCTGGAGGATTGAGAAAAAAACAACAATTAAAGTATAACTATATTGAGAAAAATAAATCTGATTGATCAATTATTTTTTTATGTAAAGCACTTAAAACAACACAATCAAGTTATTACAGGTGAGTAAAAAAAGAAAGGCCCTCATTTAATTATAAGTTTGATGAGGTTTTAGCCGATTATATTTTAGAGATATTTAATTATTATAATCATATTTATGGTTATCCTAGAATCAATATAGTTTTAAAGCGCTTTTATAATATCAATGTTTCAAATAAATTAGTTTATAAATATATGAAACTTTTGGGAATAAGATCAAAAATTAGAATAAAGAGAAATATAAAACCAAAAGAGATCAAAGTTAGAAATTCTAAATACCCTAATATTGTTAATAGGCAATGAAATAGTTTTGATAAAGGTGAATTATTTGTAATGGACGTTACATATTTGCCTTATGGTTATAATAAGTTTGCATATTTGAGTATTATGAAAGATGTTAATACTGGCTTTATAGTTGGATATGATATATCTATGAGAAATGATAATAAAATTTATTTTAGAACATTGAAAATGGCTGAAGGCTATATGCTAAAAAATAAGAACTTAATAATTCACTCAGATAATGGCTTTCAATATACATCAATTTTTAGTCAGATGTATTGTAAGATGAATAAAATCTCTATATCTTTAAGTAGACCTGGAAACTCACTAGATAATGCTGCTTGTGAAACTTTTTTTTCTTCTTTAAAAACAGAGTGATATCAAAAGAACTTGAACTCTTTTCAAGAAGTATACAATAATGTTTTGGAGTATATTCAATTTTATAATTTCAAAAGAATAATGGTAAAGCATGAAAAAACACCATGAGAAACATGGTGTTCTAAATAGAATAAAAAAGCTATTCTATACTTGACATAATATGCTTACTTTAAGATAAAGTGTTTTACTTATCATCTTCATCTGGTTCAAATTCTAATATTGCTCCAGTTTCTTTTTTCTTATCTTCAGCATCTTTTCTGTTTTTTTCTTCTACAACTTCTTTTGGTAATTTATTATGTTTATCAATGTAATCAATTTGCTCAGCAGTAATTGTTTCTAATACTCTTAAAGATTCTGCAATTAATTCTAAAACATCTTTATGTTTATTTATAACTTCTAATGCAGTTTTATAACATTTCTCTAAAATAGTGTTTATCTCTGTATCGATTTTAAATGCCACCTCATCTGAATAAACCCCTTTTGTTTGTCCATATGATTCCTCTTGCATTGTTAAATATTTAGTAAGCCCTAAAGTTGACATACCAAATTGTGTAACCATTCTTCTTGCAATATTTGTAGCTTTATCTAAATCATCATGTGCTCCTGTTGTAATTTTATTTTTACCAAACATAATTTCTTCAGCAGCTCTACCCCCAAGATAACCAGCAATTGATGCAAATAAATCTTCTTTTGATGAAAAATTTGATTCATCCTTTGGAGTCATAATTGTATAACCACCTGCATTACCTCTAGGAATTATAGTAACTTTTTGAACCTTTGATGCAGACTCTAATCTTAATCCCATCAATGCATGTCCTGCTTCGTGATATGAAACAATTTGTTTATCTTGAATTGTCATAGCTCTTGATTTTTTAGCAGGTCCACCAACTACTCTATCAATAGCTTCATCTATATCTAAAATATTAATCATTTTTCTTTTATCTCTAACAACAAGAATTGCTGCTTCATTAAGAACGTTTTCTAATTGTGCTCCTGAAAAACCTGGAGTTCTTTCAGCAATACGCTTTCAATCAATTTCAGGTGATACAGATTTATTTCTTGAGTGAAGTTTTAATATTGCTTCTCTCTCACGAATATCTGGTAATGATATCTGAATAGTTCTATCAAATCTTCCTGGTCTTAATAAGGCACTATCTAAAACATCAACTCTGTTAGTTGCTGCCATAACAATAACCCCAGTATTTGATGCAAAACCATCCATTTCAACAAGTAATTGATTTAATGTTTGCTCATTTGTTGAAGCTCCCATTCCACCACTACGTTTTCTACCAACAGCATCAATTTCATCAATAAAAATTATACATGGTGCTGCTTTTTTAGCGTCACTAAAAAGATCTCTTACTCTACTTGCTCCTAAACCAACAAACATTTCTTCAAACTCAGAACCAGCCATTGAGAAAAATGCAACACCAGCTTCTCCAGCAACTGCTTTTGCTAATAAAGTCTTACCTGTACCAGGAGGTCCCTCCATAAGAACACCTTTTGGTACTCTAGCTCCCATTAATGCATATTTATTAGGATTTTTTAGATAATCAACAAGTTCAACAAGTTCAATTTTTTCTTCATTAATACCTGCAACGTCTGAAAATTTAACATCTGATTTAATTTCTCTTGGTCTTGTGTTTTTACCTGGGCCAAACATTCCTCCACCCATTCCACCTTTTGACATAGATGAAAATATTCAAATATAAAAACCAATTAAAATTACCATTGGTAATAAATTAATTATTAAAGTCATAAACGGTGAGTTTCCTTGTGATAATGTTATTATGTTTTGAGTAAAATCCTTAAAAGCATTATTATCATCACGAAGTGAAGTATAAGATGAATTAGTTAAAGTTAAAACAAACTTCCTTACTACTCCAGAGCTATTAGTATATGATCCAGATATAATGTGTAAACCACTGTATACCTGTTCTGTTGAATTTTTACTTATTTTATTATTCATTAATAGTTCAAGGAATTCTGATTCTGTTAGTTTATCTGATGTACCTGCAATAAACTGTCAAATAACAATTCCTATTACTATTAACATAACTATAAATAAAACCCATAATCATATAGATTTTTTCTTTTTCATTTTTCTTCACCGTTTTCTAATTTCTTTATAATTTTATCATTATATGTTTATTTTATTTAAAAGTATTTTGTTTGTTTTATCAAAAATTAAAATATTTTCATATCTTTTAAGATAATTTACCTTTTTATCTTTATATATTTTTGATAACAACTTAGCATTGAAAAAAATCTTAGATTGATATTTTTTTCAGTTATTTGTAATTATAATATTTTCATTATTCACTATATTATTTTTAATTAATTGCTCTTTAAAGTATTTATTTTGACTATCTTCAATTTCAAAAATATTTAAATCCTTAGATTTTAATACTCTAATGGTTTCATAATCTTTCATTAAAACTTGATTACCTTTTTTAATTTCAATTAACTTTTTTTTAGACAATAGTTGCTTTAGGAATTCTTTAACAATTGCCTTTTTTGTTTTATATAAAAACTGTGCAAAGTCATTTTTCTCTAAAAAATTAAATAAAAGATATTCATTTCAATCATTGTTATTAGAAAAGTAATTTAATTCTAACTGATTAGAGAAAGACAAGTTTTTTATTTTTAATTGATAGTCTGACAATTGATTATTTTTATTATTAATTTCTTTAATTAATTCACTAAAATCACTTTCTCTAAGAGTCGATCTTATTTTATTTCTTTCATATATTAAATTAGAATTTGTATAGTCAGTGATATAAGAAATTTTCATATCATCTAAATATTCTAAAATTTCAGATTTTTTAATAGATAATATTGGTCTTAATATTTTCTTATTTTTATAAAAAGATTGATTATTTATGCCAAAATAAGAGACCTTTTTATTACTTTGTTTTTGCATCAAATATGTTTCAATATGATCATTTAAATTGTGAGCAATCAATATTGCATCAGCTCCTTGATTCTCCAATTTTTTACAAAAAAAATCATATCTTATATCTCTTGCTCATGATTCAAAATTTTCTTTTAATTCATTATAATTTTGTTTAATAGTTTTAATAAAAAAATTAATATTATTCTCTTTACAAAGTTTTTTAATAAGCTCTACATCTTTGTTTGAATCTTTTCTAAAATTATAATTTACATGACAAACTACAAAATTTTTAAATTCATTTTCCAAAAGGTAATTAAAAAGAAAAACACTATCAGGTCCGCCTGATAATCCTAAAATATATTTCTCTTCTTTTTTTAGCAATTTAATCACCGAACATTTCTAATATTTCTTTTTTATAAGTTCCATCATCATTGTGAATATATAAAGGTTCCAAAATTTTCATTCCATCATTACCATCATTAATTGCTTCAATAAGAACTCTTTTTGATTCTTGTTTTTCTTTAGAATAAACTATTTGTATTTTCTTTACTGAGAAATTATTTTGCTTCAATAAAATAATAATTTCATCCAACCTATTGCTTAAGTGAACCATAAGAAATTTACCACCATTTTTTAATGCTATTTTTGCACTTTTTATTATTTCTTCTAAAGTTATTAATACCTCATGTCTTGCTGGAATTAAAAATTTACTTTTCTTATTAAGATTTGACTCTTTATCTACTTTAAAAAATGGAGGGTTACAAAATATTAAATCATATTGATTATTTTTATCCAAAACAAATTTTTTAATATCCATATTAACTATTTCAATTTGTTTTTCTAAATTATTTAATAATATATTTTTTTTTGCAATTTTACATGACTCTTCTTGAATCTCAACAGCTGTAATTTTTGATTTAGTATATCTCGAAATTATTAATGGAATAATTGCATTATTTGTTCCAAAATCCAAAATGCTTTTATACTTATTTGAAGGTTTCCAAAATCTAGCCAATAAAATTGAGTCAATACAAAAGTTAAACATTTTATTATCTTGAATTATTTTAAGTTTCTTATAATTTAAAATGTCATTTTTCACTTCCATTAAATCACCTCATACATTTTTATAAATAGATTTTCTAAAATCAAATTAATATAATTTGTTTCCTTTATTTCATTTATCGTATCTAATAAAAGTTCTTGTAAAAATTTTATATTTAAATTTATTGAATTCTCAAAAGCTATACTTAGGATTGCTATAATTTCCGATCTTTCCATCTTTTTGAAATTTATTAAATATTTTAATAACTTCTTCTTGTCCTTATTTAAAAATAAATTAATAATTTCTGAGTCTATTTGTTCTTTTTCATTTTCATTTTCGATTGAGAAAAGTTTACATCTAGATTTAATAGTACTCAAAATTTTATTTCTATCTTTTGTTAATATAACTGCATATGTATTTTGAGGTGGTTCTTCTAGAAATTTTAGTAGAGCATTTGATGCATTATCACTTAAATTTTCACCATTTGATAAAATGTAAACCTTATTTTTGTTATTCTCAATTCCTGAAGATGAAAATTTTATAATTAATTGTTTAATATCTTCTTTTGATATTTTTGATGTTGAATCTCCAATATAAGAAATATTTAAATTATTTTTATTAACGGTTTTTAAACATCAATCACAATTATCATTTTCAATCGAGTTATTTAAACAATATATCTGTCTTAAAACTTCATTTGAGATATTATCAAGATCAGTTTGATTTTCATTTGAAATTATTATTGAATGATAAAGTCTTCTCTCCTTTATTAGTTCATTAATAATGTTAAATACCTCCATTTTTTTCATTATTTTTTTGTTCTTTCATTAAGAGCATTATCAATTAAAAAATCTACTTGTTGTAAAACCTCGTTAATTTGTTTTCTAGAATCAACAACTTTAATTCTATCTGAATTTTCAGAAATCAAAATTTGATATCCTTCGTAAACTGCCTCATGAAACTTTTGGTTTTCTTGTTCCATTCTATCAGCACTTCTTTTTCTATTCATTAATCTTATTTGAGATTCCTTTGGAGTTATATCAAAAAATATTGTTAAGTCCGGTTTTGTTGAACCTAAAACAATGCTTTGTAATTCGTTTACATCAGCCATACCAATATTTCTTGCATATCCTTGATAAGCAGATGTTGAGTCCATAAATCTATCACAAACAACAATTGTTCCTTCTTTTAAAGCAGGAAGTATAATTGAATCTAAATGTTGTTTTCTTGCTGCTACATATAAAAGAGTTTCAGCTCATGGATTAATTGAATTTTTTTCATCTAGAATAATTCTTCTTAATTCTTCTGCCAATGGTTCTCCACCAGGTTCTCTTGTTAATAGAACTTTGTATCCCTTTTGAATTAAATTATCTTTAATCATTTTTGAAATTGTTGTTTTCCCTGAACCATCAATACCCTCTAATGAAATAAATAACATATTACAATTCCTCTAAACTAATCATCTAGTTTCTTTCTATTTAAAATTGCATCATTTAACGTCTCTTGGTCAATATAATCTAAAACTCCACCCAACGGAATTCCTCTTGCAATTCTAGAAATTTTTTCGCTTATTCCTTTTGTCTTATTAGCTATATAGTTTGAAGTAACTTCTCCTTCAAATGTTAAATTTAAAGCTAGCAATAATTCTATACCTTTATTAATTCTAACAAATAATTCACTTATTTTTATTTTTTCGGGACCTATATTTTTATTTAAATTTATTTCACCATTTAATACATGAATTATTCCATTGTAATTACTTTTGGCAATTTTTATAGCATCAAGCTTTGTAGAAACAACACAGATAATATTTTGATTTCTATTTTTATTATCACAAAAAGTACATTCTCCATTTTCTCTAAAGTAAAAACATATATCGCATTCACTATATGAGTCCTTTATTTGAGATATTATAGATTCCAATGAACTAATTTTATTTTTGTTAATTATTAAATCAAAAATAATTTTTTCAGCCGCCTTTTTACCAATTCCATCAATAGTTTTTAACTCTTCAATTATTTTATCCATTAATTCACAACCTTAATATTTTGATCTCCTAAAATTTCTTTAGCTCTTTTTAAATATTCATTTTCTTCATTATCATCTTTTGTTTTTAACATTTCATAGAAAGACTCAGTATTAATGCTTTCAAAGTTAGTCAATTTATTATTATCTTTTCTATCCATAAATTCAATTCTGATTTCAGATCATCTTTTTTTATCTAAGGAAATTATTTTTACTTCCTTACCAAAGTATTTATATATTAACTTTCTTATCTCTGAATTTTGAAGTCTATTATTAATTCATTTTGATATAGTTCTTTCCTCAGATACTAAGATAATAGAATCTTGACTAGATGCTGTTATTTTTGAACCATAAAACATAATAAAATTTTCTATAAATTTAGAACTATTATTAATTACATCTTCATCAAAAATACACTCAAATTTTTCTTCAAAATATTTTCTTGCTTCTTTATTGGCACCTACTAAAACATTTATAATCTGATCATTTGTAAAATCTATAAAATTTTTATAAATATTTGATTCTGAAATTAATAATTTCATTTGTAACTTTAAGAATTTAGATTCTCCATTTTCTTTAAAAAAGTCTGCTATATTATTTTTAATTTCAAAGCTATTATCTTCTATATTTTCCTTTTGAATATTTTGAGATTTAACTTCCTCTATATTTTCTATTGGTGTTTCAATACTCTTATCAAATAAAATATCTTTAGAATTATTTGAATTTTCTGCCTTTGGTTCATCTCAATTTATTTTAGAGCTGTAGATAGGAGTAATATCTTCTTCTATATTTTTAACACTTATAAGTTTATTAGTAGAAACAGTTTTTAATATATTTATTAATATATATTGAAAACTTATATTTGAGTTTTTAGACTTTGTATAAGAGTTAGATATGTTATCTGCTAAATCAAAGAATATTTTTATATTAGTTTCATTAAAACTATTAAATTCATCAATTGTTAAATTTTTTAAAAAAGCATAATCCTGTGTAAGTTTAACTTCAATTATCTCTTTAATAATATCTAATAGACTCAAAGTCATTGTTTGAAAATCAATTCCTTGATTATTTGAAACTTCAAAATACGATATTATTTCTTTTGTATTACCTTGAATTACATTTCTAATAATATTAATTTTTTCCATTTTTGTAGCAATATAAAATATTTTCTTAAGAATTTCAACGCTAACCTCTTGACTAGAAATTGTTAAAGCTTGCTCTAAGTAATTAAGAGCATCTCTTAAAGATCCATCTGACATGTAATAAATCTCGCTTAAAGCTTCCTTAGTTATTTCTTTTCCTTCTAAATTACATATTTCTTCAACTTTTTGTTCCAAATTTACTTGAGCAATTTTTTTAAAATTAAACAGCTGACATCTTGAAATTATTGTTGCTGGAATTTTTGAAAATTCTGTAGTTGCCAAAATAAAGATTACATGTTTAGGAGGTTCTTCTAAGGTTTTAAGTAACGCATTAAAAGCAGAGTTTGATAACATATGTACTTCATCAATTATATAAACTTTATACTTAGAAAAACTTGGTAATAAAGATATATTAGATTTTATATGTCTAATTTCTTCAACTCCATTGTTTGAAGCTGCATCTATTTCAAATATATCAGAGTGTGAATTATTATTAAATTCTTTACAACTAGTGCAATTATCACATGGGTTATATCCATTTAAATTTTGACAATCAACTATCTTTGCAAATATTTTAGCAATTGATGTCTTTCCTGTTCCTCTTTGACCAGAAAATAATAAAGCATGACCAAATGAATTTGAATTAATCTGAGATATTAATATCTCTTTAATTCCAGAATGCCCTGCAACTTGGTCAAAATTCTTTGGTCTATATTCTCTATAAAGTGACTTCTTATTCTCCATTATTTTTACTCCCCTTGCATAAATATTTTACCTAGTTATTTCCTCAAATTTAAAAAGAATTCTTTTAATTCGCTTTCAAAAACTTTATATTCCTTATGATCTCCCATTTTTTCAAATTTTATATAAGTTGATATTCTATTATAATTGCACTTTATATTATCTAAATAATATAGAACATTCTTAATATTAGCCTCTTCAATAACTGTAATACACATCAAACAAGGCTTTAATGTAGTTACTAACTTATATTCTCCCAAATTTTTAGTTCTCATTCTTTTATACATTTTATTTAAAACTCTAATTTCAGCATGATTTGAGAAATTATACTTCTTTTGCCTACTGTTAAAGGATTTTGCAACAATTTTATTATTAGTATCAATTAATAAGGCTGATACTGGAACATCCTTATTCTTCTTACATTTCTTTAATTCTTTAACTAGTATATTAAAAATTAATTCCATAAAAAAGTTCTCCTAAAAATAAAAAAAGTCACTGTACAAGGCACTAGATTCTTATGGCTGCTACCTTCCGGTCCTGACCAACTTCGAACGTCACCCTTACAATGACATTTATATAATAACATTTTTTGGACAAAATTATAGTCTTTTTATTTTTTCTAAATTGTTTCACGTGAAACAATTTAAAAAAAATAAAAAAAATAATGTTTCACGTGAAACACTATTCTAAAAAGTTAATATTACCTAAATAAGGTTTTAATACGTCAGGAATTAATAGTTTGTTACCATCATAATAATTTTCTAAAATAGCTGCGAATAATCTATCAATTGCTAATCCTGAACCATTTAATGTGTGTACATTTTCATTCTTACCATTTTCATTCTTATATCTTGCCATTATTCTTTTTGCTTGAAAATCTAAGCAATTTGAACATGAAGATATTTCCCTATATTTATTTTGATGTGGGAATCAAACCTCTAAATCGTAAGTTTTTGCTGATGAAAACCCTATATCTCCTCCACATAATTCAACAACTCTATATGGTAGATTAAATAACTTTAGACATTCTTCTGCATCTACAAGCATTTTTTCTAATTCTAAGTAAGATGACTCACTATCAGTAATTTTAACCATTTCAACTTTATTGAATTGATGTAGTCTTATTAAACCTTTTGTATCTCTACCAGCACTACCAGCTTCTTTTCTAAAACATTGAGTAAAAGCAGTTAAATACATAGGTAATTGAGATTTTTCCAATATTTTATCTCTAACAATGTTTGTCAAAGGAACCTCAGAAGTTGGTATTAAGTATTGATCACCAATTTTATATGCATCTTCTTCAAATTTTGGAAGTTGACCAGTTCCAAACATATTTTCCTTGTTTACTATTAAAGGAAGAAACATTTCCTTGTAACCATTGTTTGTATGTCTATTAATTAGTATATCTGCAAGAGCTCTAATTATTTTTGCCCCCAAATTAGTATAGACAACAAATCTTGAACCAGACAATTTTGAACCTAGTTCAAAATCTACTAACCCTAGTTTTGATGCAATATCTCAGTGTGCTTCACCATTATTCTTTATTTTTCCTACTTTTCATGTCTTAATTTCAACATTATCATCTTCGCTTTTACCTAAAGGAATGTTTTCATTTGGTATATTTGGTATATAACTCAATTTATGATTGATTTCGTTGCTAATTGTTTTTAGATCATTATCTAACTTTTCAATCTTTTGATTTATTTTTGAAACCTCATTTTTTAATTTTTCAATTTCATCTTTTTTATTATTTTTACTTAAAATTCCAATATCTTTTGAGATTTTATTTTTTTTAGCTTTTAATTCTTCTACTTTAAAAGTTACTTCTTTTCTTTGTGAATTTAGTTTAATAATTTCTTTTAAATCTGAATTAAAATCCTTATTTCTCTTTTTTAAACTTGAACTGACCTTATCAAAGTCACTTTCAATTTTATTTATATCTAGCATTTTTATTCACCTTTATTTCATTCTAATGTAGTTGATGTAATAGTTTCATCCTCTTCTAAGTTAAATCCAATTACCCCAGCAGAGTTTCTTGATTGCAAGTTGATATCTTGAGCCCCAATTTTTATTATTTTACCTTTTGAAGAAATCATTAAAATTTCATCTGTTTCTCTAATTGCTAAAAGAGATTTAAATTTTCCTGTCTTATCACTAAGTTTCATTCCTAAAACACCCTTAGCACCTCTACCAAAAATATTATACTCACTTATAAGTGTTTTTTTAACAATTCCTTTTTCCGATATTGTTGCCACACTTTCGTTTTTGTAACTTGAGCATGAAGAAACAACAAAATCATTTTTGTCTAATCCCATACCTTTTACTCCTCTAGATGATCTAGACATTGGTCTGAAATTATCTTCATTTACTTTAATTATTTTTCCATTCAATGAGGCTATTAAAATTTCAGTACCTCCAATTGTTGGTATTACTGAAACTAGTTTATCTCCTTCGTCTAAATTAATTGCAATTTTTCCAAAGTTATTAATTCTGTTAAATTCTTCTATTTCAACTTTTTTAACAACTCCTTTTTGAGTTACAAAAAGTAAATATTTAAAGATATTTTTTTTATTTTTTAAAGGTAGAATCGATGTTACTCTTTCAGATGAGTTTATTCCAATAAAGTTAATTACTGGAACACCTCTAGCATTTCTAGAAAATTGTGTTATATTATAGGCTTTGATTCTATAAACTTTTCCTTCATCTGTAAAAAATAATACATCATCTTTTGTTTTACCAAATTTTGCAATAGAGATATTATCTTCATGATTATTATTTATAATGACACCTTTACCACCACGTTTTTGAGTTTTAAATTCCTCATTAGAAAGTCTTCTAATATATCCATCTTCTGATAAAGTTATTAACATTTGACTATCTTGAATTAACTCTTCATCATCAATTTGAGTTTCATCCTCTTCAATAATTTTTGTTCTTCTTTCATCACCAAATTTATTTACTATTTCTTCAAGTTGACTAATAAGTAAATCATTTTGTTTCTCTTTTGAAACTAAAATTTCTTCAAGTTCAGATATTCTTATTTCTATATTTTTAATATCTAATTCTACTTTTTCTCTTTCCAATCCTACTAATCTTTGTAATCTCATATCTAAAATTGCTTTGGATTGTTTTTCATCAAATCCAAAAGCTTTAAATAATTTTTGATGTGCAATTTCAGTAGTTTTTGATTCCTTTATAATTTTTATAATTTCGTCAATATGATCTAATGTGATTCTAATTGCATTTAGAATGTGTAGTTTAGAATTTAACTTATTTTTTTCAAAAATACTTCTTTTAACAATTATTTCAATTTGATGCTTTACATAAAATTTAATTATATCTTTAATGTTTAAAACAACAGGAATCCCATTATTTAGAGAAAGCATATTTATTGCAAAACTAGATTGTAGATTTGTATATTTATAAAGTTTTTTAATTATAAGTTGAGGGTTAGAGTTTTTAGATAATTCTATAACAATTCTAATTCCTTCATAGTTAGATTCATCTCTAATGTCTGAGATACCCATTATAATTTTGTTTTTATAAAGTTCTACAATTTTTTCAACAACCTTTAATTTATTAGTTTGATATGGGATTTCACTAACAACAATTCTTTGATTTTTGCTAGTTTCTTCAATATCAATTTTTGACCTTATTATTAAATTACCTTTACCGGTTCTGTAACCTTCAATCATACTTTTTCCATTTGTCATTAAAGCTCCTGTTGGAAAATCTGGACCTTTAATAAACTTTAAAATATCATCAATTGTCATTTGATCATCTTTTATATATGCAATAGTTGCCCCTACAACTTCTCTTAGATTATGAGGTGGAATATTAGTGGCCATACCAACAGCAATACCAGTTGCTCCATTAACTAAAAGATTTGGAAAATAACCAGTTAAATACTTTGGCTCTCTTTCAGAAGCGTCATAGTTATCAACAAATGGCACTGTTTCCATATCAATATCTTTTAATAATAAAGATGTAATTTTTGAAAGTCTTGCTTCAGTATAACGCATTGCAGCTGCACCATCACCATCAATTGAACCAAAATTCCCATGTCCCTCAACCAATGGATATCTGTAAGAAAAATCTTGTGACATTCTAACCATAGCTTCATAAACTGATGAATCTCCATGTGGATGATATTTACCAATAACTTCACCAACAATACGAGCAGACTTTTTATGAGGAGTATCTGATGTAATTTTTAAATCATTCATAGCATAAATAATTCGTCTATGTACAGGTTTTAATCCATCTTTTAAATCAGGAAGAGCTCTACTAACAATAACACTCATTGAGTATTCTAAAAAATCTTTTTCAACTTCACTTTTAATGTCCATTTCCAAAATACGACCGTGTTTTATTTCACTCATTTAGTTATACCTACCTATTTTTAAATATCTATATTTTCTACAAACTGTGCATTCTCAGTAATAAACTGTTTTCTTAAATCTGCATTTTCTCCCATTAAACTAGAGAAAACTTCATTTGCAAGAAATGCATCTTCAACTTTAATTTGAATCATAGTTCTTCTTTCAGGATCCATTGTTGTTTCTCATAACTGAATAGGATCCATTTCACCAAGCCCTTTATATCTTTGAATTGTATATTTTAATTCTTTATACTTTTCATCTTTTAATTGATCAAGTTCCAAATCATTATATGCATAGTCAAAAATGTTTTTTCCATTATCAATTTTATATAACGGTGGTTGAGCAATATAAACATTTCCATTTAAAATTAATTCCTTCATATATCTATAAAAGAAAGTCAACAGTAATACTCTTATATGCGCACCATCAACATCAGCATCGGTCATAATAATTATTTTTCCATATCTTAATTTTTTAAGATCAATATCATTTTTAACACCAATTCCAACTGCTGCAATAATAGATTGAATTTCATTATTATCAAAAACTTTAGACTGTTTTACTTTTTCAACATTTAAAACTTTTCCTCTTAAGGAAAGAATTGCTTGTGTTTTTCTATTTCTACCAGTTTTTGCACTACCTCCAGCAGAATCACCCTCGACAAGATATAATTCACATTCTTGAATATCTTTTGACTCACAATCTGCTAATTTTCCAGGTAATGAAAAATTATCAATTGCTGATTTTCTTCTTGTATCTTCTCTTGCTCTTTGAGCTGCTTTTCTTGCTTTTTGAGAAACTAAAATTTTCTCAATAATCTTTTTAGCATCATTTGGATTTTTCAATAAGAATTCTTTAAATGCTTCATTTGTTATTTCTAAAACTGCTTCCTTAGCATCTGTATTAGATAATTTTGCTTTTGTTTGTCCCTCATATAAAGGATCTCTATGTCTAATTGAAACAACAGCTACAATTCCTTCTTTTAAATCATCTCAAGTAAATTTATTACCTTTAAAGTTTTTTAGATCATTAGTATAAGAATTAACTGCTTTTAATAATGCGCTTCTAAATCCCTCTTCATGTGAACCACCTTCAGATGTAAAAATATTATTACAGAATGAAAATAAATTTTCATCATATGTTTCGTTATACTGAATTGAAATTTCAACTTCAATATCATTAAAACTATTTGACATATAAAAAATTTCATCATGTACTTTTTCTTTTCCACTATTTATTTCTTTTATATAATCCTTTATTCCATCTTCAAAAATATAGCTAAGATATTTATCATTTCTTTGGTCATATAAATTTAGTTTTAATTTTTTATTTAAAAAAGCCAATTGTCTAATTTTATTTTGAATTACCTTAAAATCAAAATCTATAACCTCTTTAAAAATTCCTGGATCAGGTTTAAATTTTATAATTGATCCATTTGAATCAGAATTTCCAATTTCTTTAAGAGCAGTTGCATTTCTACCACCTTCAGAAAATCTTTGATGATAAATTTTTCCATCCCTTGAAATCATTGCTTCAACATATAATGATAATGCATTTACAACCGAAGCACCAACACCATGTAAACCACCTGAGACTTTATAAGTGGCTTCATCAAATTTACCCCCAGCATGTAAAATAGTAAAAATTGTTTCTAAAGTTGTTTTTTTTGTTTTTGGGTGAATATCAACTGGTATTCCTCTCCCATTATCTTTAATTATTATTTCATTTTGATCAGTTATAAAAATAGATATTTCATTACAAAAACCTGCTAATGCCTCATCCACAGAGTTATCCAATATTTCTCAAATCATATGATGAAGACCAGTTTTATTTGTATTTCCAATATACATTCCAGGTCTTTTTCTAACAGCTTCTAATCCTTCAAGTACTTGAATTTGATTAGCTCCATACTTATTATTTTCCATAATAAAAATACCTCTCACTTACTTTAATTATATCATTTAAGTAAGTGAAAGGTATGTACATATAAGTTATTAATTTGAAAACATAGGTAAAATAATTTGACTCAAATCCATATCCTCAGAAGAAGATATAACAATTGGTTTTTTAGAATCAATTAAATTAATTTCCACATTTTTAGTTTCAAAAGTTTTTAATGAATCAATTAAATATTTTGAGTTAAAACAAATATTTTGTTCATCTAATCCTTTTAATTCAAATTCCTTAAAAATTTCTTCAAAACTACCAATTTGATGAATATTAGATTTAATAAAAATACTATCATTATTTAAAATAAGATTTACAACTGTTGACGTATTTTCTTCACTTGGAATATCTGCTCTTGATATTAGTTTAAAAAACTTTTTATTGTCCATATATAATGTTGTATTAAAATCTGTTGGAAATACTGCATTAACATCAGGAAATTGTCCCTCTAAGATTGTTGTTTGAAATAATGTATTATTAATTATAAAAGTTACATGACTATCAACAGAGACAATTTTACATTCTCCTTTTTCTGGTAATAATTTTATTAATTCTAAAACGCTTTTATGAGGTATATTAGTTTCAAACTTAGTTGGAATTTCATCAAACAACTGTATTCTTTTTCTTGATACTCTAAAACCATCAGTTCCTGTAATATAAAACATTGAATTGTCTATAGAAAAATTTAAACCAGCTAATACTATTTTTTGATTTCATTCATTTACAGAAATTATTGTTTGATTCAAACTTTTTTTAAGATCTATATTTTTTACTGTAACAATGTTTCCTTTTTCTCTAAAACCAATAGTTGGATAATCATTGTAATTTAAAATGTTTAATGAGAATTCAGATTTTTCTCCTGATAAGGAAACTAAATTTTCTTCTATACTAGAAACATTAACAATGTCATCATCCATACGTCTAAGTATTTCAAGGAAATATTTACTTCTTATTAAGATAGAACCAGTTTCTTTTATTAATAAACCATTAGTTCCCATGTCAATAATTGTTTTTATTGACATTGATGTATTTGAAGAAATTAAAGAAACTTTATCTGCTTCAATTTCTAATAAAATTCCACTAATACTTGGTGTAGGTGATTTTGAATCAATAATTCTATTACATTTATTTATCTCTTCAATAAAAGATAGCCTATTTATACTAAAGAACATTTAAAATACCTCCATATTTATTATCTATTATTTATATTATTATTATGCTCTTAAAATGTGGATAACTTTTAAAATACCAATAAAATAAGAACTTTATGAAAATATTTTACCACTTTATACTATTTTTTTATAATTAAGAAGTTATGTCCTTTTTAATCTTCTTTAATGTATTCTTAAAAATTTTATCTTCAGCAATAGCCTTTTTAATTTTATTACATGCATTTATAACAGTTGTATGATCTTTTCCACCAAACAATATACCAACTTCTGAATAATTTTTTTTCATTAGTTCATTTGTTAAATACATTGAAACGTGTCTTGCAATAACAACACTAGATACTTTATTTTTTGCATCAATTGATTTTACATTAACTCCATAATTTTGAGCAACAACACTTTTTATTTTTTGAACAGTTATTTCTCCACCAGGAGCATATGAATAGTCCTCTAATAATTTTTGTATAGTATCAAGTTCTATTATTTCTCCTATTGAATCTTGTTCTTGTATTAGTTTAAATTCAATTTTATTAATTATTCCTTCAATTTTTCTTACATCAGATCCAAAATGAGATGCAATATATTTTTTTGATTCATTTGTTAAATTTAAATTTGCAATTTGAGTTTTATAATCAATTATTTTTAAAGCTGTTTCAACATCTGGTGGTTCAATTTTTATACTTAAACCTTGATTAAATCTTGAAACTAATCTTTTATCAAAACCATTTAATAATTCAGGAAATTTATCTGAAGTTATTACAATTTGTTTACCTTCCTCAATAAAAGCATTAAAAATATTGAAAAATATTTCATTAGTCTTTCCACTATTTGCAAGAAATTGAATATCGTCTATTAATAGAACATCAATTTCATTCATTTCAGTTTTTGTTTGTTCTATTTCTTTGAAACCACCTAGTAGTGAATCTAAAATTTCTTTTCTAAAGTCATTTGATGCATAGTATTTGATATTTAAATCATCCTTTTGCAAATTTAGTTCATTATTTATAGCTTTAAGTAAATGAGTTTTACCTAAACCAGAATCTCCATAGATAAATAATGGATTTCATTTATTACCTAAATTATTTATTAAAGCTTTTGAAGCATTATATGCTTCACTATTACTTTTACCTGAAATAAAACTATCAAAATTAAAATCTTTTCCAATATTTTTTTTCTTACTTATTATTATTTCACTTATCTTTTTTTCTTTTTTAAATTCTTCTTTTGATAAAAAACTTATTGAAATATCCTTTTCCAATATTTTACTTATTTTATCCTTAAGTTCTTTTACAATGTTTTCCAAATAGTACTTAGACAAGTCTTTATTAACAACAATAACCTTCTGATTTTCTGAAAGATCTTCAATTGAAGCACTCTTTACATACTCTTCATATACGTTTGGTTCGATTAAATCAGAAGATATTAATCACTTTTTAATTTCTTTTCATAATGCTATGTTACTCATTTTTTTACCCACCTTGAATACAACATTTAAATTATAAGTTATCCACATAGTTTTGATGTGCATAACTTTAAAAATATACCAAAAATACTTAAATTGGGGATAAAAAAAGTTAAAATATGCCTTAAATAAAGGTTATTTCAATAGTTATCCACATACAAATGTTATTAATAAGTTGTTAGAAGTTACACAAAATACAATAATTAGTATGTAGATAATAAGCGATTATGTCTCAAAATACAAGATTTATCTAATAAATAGATCTTGTATTTTTTCTTTTTCTATCAAAAAAATATCAGTTAGTTGCTTTTCAAGGAGATTCAATTTTGGGTATTTTGGTAGTTTCAAATTCTTTATCAGATAGTGTTTTCATACTTCCATGTAAACGTTCATCTTCAACTTGAATAAGATTGTAAATGTCATTTCCAATTAATGCATAATACTTTTTATTTACAGTTTCCATAACCATTACTTTTAACTTTGGCTTAAAGTAAATTGGAGTAAAGCCCTTACATATAAATCACTTATTTTTTTTAAAACTAATACTATGACCATTATCAATAATTCTTTCACTTCGATAAGAGAAAACAATATCTTCATCTTGATCAAATTCTCTAGTTACTGATTCTAATTGGTCTAAAGGGATTGAAAAATCTTGATTGTATTCTTGAATAAGATGAGGTAAATAATTATTTAACTGATCAATATTTTTTAAATTTAAGAGTCTAATTATTTGAGGTCATCTTCTTTGCAATGTTCCAAAAGTTCTTTCAACTAATGCTTTTTCTTGGGGGATTGAAGTTGTTTTTGTATTTACTCCAAGAGAGTGAAAAATAAATTGTAATTGTGTATTTGAAACGCTATCACCAAAGTGATCACGATTATTTTTACTACTAAAAACATTTCTATTATCACTAACATTTAATTTTGGTAAACCGTAATGTTTAAAGGTTTTTTTATAGATATTGTAATAGCTTTCAGTAGTTTCTTGTTCACTGAAATAGCCTGCCAAAATCCTTTTACTAGCTTTATCAATTACAATATGCAAATGACATTTTAAGTTTTTAATCCATTGATGATTTGAAGCATCAGTTTCATAGATTTCTCCAAACTTTACAATTTTCTTTTGAGTAGGATGGGGTTTGCTTGTTATAATTGATTTTGAAAGATACTCGCTTGTTAAATTTTCTTGGTTTGCTGCCTTTAAATTTTTACGAATATCTTTTTTTGTTTTTCTGTTAAGAGTATCAATTAAAATATTTTCTTCTATTAATATGTGTCTAATTGCAGAATAGCTTATTTTGCTTTTTCAATTTCTTTCTCAATAATGTTTAATACTAAAGTCATAATATTTAGTTTGAAATAATTCAATTATTTCATCTTTAAATAACTGTGAAATTTTATTTATAGGTATTTTATTGGTATTTTTATGAATAAAAGATTTTGCTCCAATCTCTTGATATTCTTTAAGTTTTCTTCTTGTGTGTCTAACACTATAACCTAATTTATAGGCTGTATTTTTAATAGATTCTTTTCTTAAAGATAAGTCTTTAATTAATCTTAGTTGTTCTTGTTTCATGGTATTTAATATTAGTCCTTTCATAAAACCTCCATTTATTGATTATAAAGGAGGACAAAGTCGCTTGTTAATATGTAGGGACATAATCGCTTATTACTCATAAGAAGTTACACAAAATACAATAATTAGTATCAAAATATCTGTGTTTTAAGTTATAATATTTAATGAAGTTTTGTTTTAAAAAAAGGAGGTATTTTATGAAAAGAACTTGACAGCCAAGTAAAATCAAGCATGCTAGAACTCATGGTTTTAGAGCTAGAATGGCAACTAAAAATGGTAGAAAAGTTATTAAAGCAAGAAGAGCTAAAGGTAGAACTAAACTTACTGCATAATAATAAATATGAAAAACAAAAATATAATTAAAAAGAATCATGAATTTCAAAGTATTATAGGTTCTAAAAGATTTATTAAATCAAAGGAATTTGTGATTTATTTTAAAAAAAATACTTTAAATAGATTTAGATACGGAATATCTGTTGGAAAAAAAATGGGTAATGCAGTATTTAGAAATAAAATTAAAAGACAACTAAGGTCAATGATTTATGAATTATTAGATGATCACAAAGATAAGAACTTTGATATTATTTTAATAGCTAGAAATTTATTCTTAAATAAAGACTATAGCTTTAATTTAGAAGTTCTGAGAAAGTCTTTATTACAAATAAAATAAAAGAGAGGTGAACATCTTGTACAAACAGGATTATTCTAAATATCTAAATAATAATAATAATAAAAAAACTACAAAAGATAAGTTAAAAATCTTTTGAGTTTGAACTAAGTTGATATTATTTGTATTTATTATTGTCTCAATGCTTTGAGGTTGTGTACAAATGTATCAACCAAAGTATACAGTTAGTACTATTACTGATATGTCTGGAAATAAAATATTTTCTCCAGGTGTCTCTTTTGAAATAATTATTAATTCATTAGGTGATTGAAGTTCAAAGAATCATTGATTCCAAGTAGACAATAATGGTAATATGGTTGAATATGCCTTTAATCCAATATCCTCTTGAGGTCAAGCATTTACAGTCACTTCATCTCCTTTTTATGGGTTCTTTGTTTACCCAATCTCTTGGGTATTAGTTGGGTTTATAAGTCTATTCTCTACTCATAATGAGAAAGGATTAGATCCTAATTCAGCATCATATGGAGTTTCAGCAATATTTGCAATATTCTTCACTTCTTTAATAATTAGAGGAATTACATTAGCATTTACTTGAAAAACACAAATAAATCAAGAAAAAATGCAGGGTCTACAGTCAAAACAAGCTGAAATTCAAGAAAAGTATAAGCATTCATCGGATCCAAGTGCAAAACAAAAACAACAAATTGAATTAATGGGATTATATAAAAAGGAAGGTATAAGCCCAATGAGTTCGCTTGCAACGTCATTCTTATCTATGCCTTTCTTATTTGCGATGTTTTCTGTTGTTAGAGCAACACATGCACTAAAAGTTGCAACTGTTGGTAAAATAACTTTGGTAGAAGTACCATTTGAACAAATAAAACAAGGGAACTGAATATATTTAACTTTAATTGTTATTTATTTACCCCTACAAATTACTTCAATGTTACTTCCAATGATACTGCAGATGTTTAAAAAGAAACCAAAATTAGAATCAGAGCAACAAAAAAAAGCTAGAAAAAAACAATTAATTATGCAAATAGTATTTATGGTTGTATTCCTATTCGTTGTATTTAATATTGCTTCTGGTGTTGCTATCTATTGAATTTTCTCTTCGACATTCCAAATAATGCAAACTTTAGGTTTCCATTACTTAAAAGAAACTAGAGTTTCAAGATTAAAGAAAAAAAGAGAAAAACAAAATAATAAAAATAAGACATTAGCTGCAAAAGTCTCAAATGAATCTAAAAATAAAAAATAATAAAATAAATCACTTCCTAATAAGTAAAAAGTCAAAAACAACACTGGTTTTTTACGAAAAAATAAATGAAGTGATTTTATTTATTTCTAGTCAAAAAAGAATTGAAATAATGAAGTTTTTAAATGAGCAGCTATTAAAAATTTCTAAAATTAAAATAATATCAATTTTTAGAATTGAGTCAAAGAGTAAAAATGTAATTGCATATGATTCAATTTTAGAACTTAATAAAGAAACAAAATTGAATTTATGAAGGGTTATTAAAAGCTTAATAAAAATGAAGTTTAATATCTTTCTGGATTTTGAGATTATTAATTTTAATATTTCAAATAAAAATAAGAAGGATTTCAATAGATTAAAATTGAATAAGATTATAAATAATGTTCTACTTTCAAAGCAAGAAGAGATATTACCATCATATCCTAAGCCTTTGAGAAAAGAGATCAATATGATAATTTCCAAGTATAATAACCTTAAAACAAAGACATCAGGTCAAATTGGCGAAAGAAAAATTAGAATAATATACAAGTCAGAACATTAATATTCTGATTTTCTTTTTGTTATAATCAAGATTGGGAAGTTGGTAAAATGAAATTAAATATAAATGATACTATAGTTGCTTGTGCTACTAAAATAGCAAAGCAAGCAATATCTATTATTAGAATATCTGGAGAAAATGCTTTTAAAATTACAAATAGGCTATTAAAAAATAAATTAACAAAGAGTAGCAAAATTCAAATTAGAAAATTATTTGATAAGAAAGATCTTATTGATGAAGCTTTAATTTTGACATTTGCAAATGGTAATTCATTTACAGGTGAGGATGTTGTAGAAATACAATGTCATGGAGGAATTCTACTTACAAATCATATTGTATCTCTATTAATATCATATGGAGCAAGACCAGCCCTACCAGGTGAATTTTCTCAAAGAGCTTACTTAAATGGAAAAATAAACCTTATACAAGCTGAAAGCATTAATAATTTAATTGATTCTAAAAATGAACTGTCCTTAAAAATTAGTGCTCTAAATTTAGAAGGAAAAAATCATAAGTCACTAATAGATATGAAAAATGATTTAATAGATTTAATTTCAAAAATTCAAACATCGATTGATTACCCAGACTATGATGACGTTGAGGGTTCAAGCCCTGAAGAAATTATTGAACAACTAGATTTTTTAAAACAAGAGACCTTAAAAATATTGGATATAAGTAAAAGATTTAATTTTTTAAAAACTGGAATAAATACCCTAATACTCGGAGAAACAAATGTTGGAAAATCCTCACTTTTAAATACTTTAATTTCAGAAGAAAAAGCTATAGTAACAGAAATTGAAGGTACTACTAGAGATATTGTTGAAGGAGAATTAAATTTTACAAACTTTACACTAAATTTAATAGATAGTGCAGGTATAAGAAAAACTGATAATAAGGTTGAAAAAATTGGAATTGAAAAAAGTATTTCTTTAATCAATACATCAAATCTTATTTTATTTGTTATAAATAAAGGTAAAATTAATTATGAGATATATGAAAAAATAAGAAATAAAAAACATCTCGTTGTACTAAATAAATCTGAATTGCTTAAAAAAAGTGATATTGAAGAGATTAGAAAAGAGTTTAAAGATTTAGTTGTTGTTTCTGCTCTTAAGGGAGATATAAAGGACCTTATTAGCAAAATTGAATTAGAATTTAATAATGAAGATATTTTAGAAAGTGATATTCCAGTTTTATCAAATTTATTTCACATAGAAATGTTTAAGAATATATTAACATTATTAGAAAATAGTTTAAAAAATATTAAAGAAGGTTTTACAACTGATTTAATAAATGTAGATCTTTATGAAATTTTAAAAATTCTAAATAATCTTTTAGGAATTTATGACGCGGATGAAGAAGTTATTGACAATATTTTTAGAAAGTATTGTCTAGGAAAGTAGGTTTTAATTATGGCAGGTATATTTGATACACACACACACTTTAATGATGTTGTATATAAGGAACAAGAGATTGAAGTCTCTGAAATGATAAAAGATGCAAAAATAAATGGAGTATCTCATTTTTGTTGTGTAGGGTTTGATATTAATTCTTCTAAGGAGGCATGTAAGTATGCTTTAAAATACCCTAATGTTTATGCAGCAATTGGTATTCACCCTAATGATGTTTATAAATTTAAAAAAGAAGATCTACTAGAAATTGATGAAATGGCTCATAGTGATAATGTAGTTGCAATTGGAGAAGTAGGACTTGATTATTTTTATACAGATGAACATAAGGAAATTCAAAAAGAGTTTTTTAAAGAACAAATAAAAATTGCAAAGAAAAATGAACTAGTAGTTATGATGCATATTAGAGATAAGGATGACTCAGAACTAGCTTACTTAGATGCACTAGAAATTTTGGATAAACTTCAAGTTAAAAGAGCCATAGTCCATTGTTATACAAGAGGAATTGAGCTTGCAAAAAAATTTACTAAAAGAGGTTATCTAATATCAATACCAGGTGTTGTAACATTTAAAAATGCAACTAAACTTCATGAAACTGTGGAGAAGTTATCTTTAAATGAAATGATTGTAGAAACTGATGCACCATATTTAACTCCAGAACCCAAAAGAGGAAAATTAAATATGTCTAAAAATATAGCTTATACTATTGAAAAAATTGCAAATATTAAAAAGCTTAATAAAGCTGATATTATTGAGGCAACAACAAGTAATGCAATGAAGATATTTAAAATAGCATAAAAAAAATTGGTTTTATAAAACCAATTTTTTTTATGATAAATAAGATGTTTGACTACCTTTTTTAACATTTTTTGCGTTTTTACCGTAGTAATCGTTGTCAATTCTTTGATTAATAGTTTTTTCAAATACTTTTGAACCTTCAATAACTCCAGTTAGTGGATTTGGTGTTAAGTGACAAGGTACTGAGAAAATCCCATTAAAGTACTCTTTAATACCTCTAATTTTTGATCCACCACCACATATTGTAAATCCATTAGTAATTATATCTCCAGCTAATTCAGGTGGTGTATTTTCCATTAATTCAATTAGTAAGTCTGTAATTCTACTAAAAGCGTTAACTAAAACGTTTCTTATTTCTTCAGAACTAATAATAGCTTCTTTTGGTAATCCTGAAATAATATCTCTACCAAAAACAGACATAGTTCTTTCACCTTTATATTTTGCTAATGAACCTAATTCTTTTTTTACTTCTTCGGCAGTTTTATCACCAATTGTTACATTATATTCTGATCTGATGTATTTTTTTACTTCTTCGTTAAATGCATTTCCTGCAATTTTAATTGATCTAGAGATAATTATATCTCCAGCTGAAATAATTGCTATATCAGTAGTTCCTCCACCAATATCAATTACTATATTTCCTTTTGGAATTTCAATATTAATTCCTGCTCCTAAAGCTGCCATTTTTACTTCTTCTTCAACAATAACAATTTCAGCTCCCATATCGTAAGCAACTTGTTTTAAAGCTTCTCTTTCAAGTTCAGTTACTTCACTTGGACAAGCTAATAAAATAATTGAATTTTTTCATTCATTTAACATTTTTAACTTACTAAATACATGTTTTAACATATCTCTTGCAGCATCTAAATCTGTAATTACACCATCTCTAATTGGTATTTCCATTCTGATATTATCATTAGTTTTTCCAATTAAATTATATGCATCTTGACCTAATGCAACTAGTGTATTAGTTATATTGTCATATGCCATAATTGAAGGTTCGTCGTAAACTATACCTTGTCTTCCTACATAAGCCAATATGTTACTTGTTCCTAAATCCAATGCAATAAATGTACGTTCCTCTATTTTCATAAATACCTCCTATGTCATAAAGTTTGTAATATAATTATACCTTTTTTAATTACATAAAACAATATAGCTTTTACTTAATTGTAAATAACATATGATAATGTCTCAATGTATAACAAATAGAAATGTCCCAATATTTATATAAATATTGATATCCTCCAATTACAATTAAGTATTAGAGGTAACAAATTATGAAATTAAAAAGGAAATTAAGTTATATGGAGAATTTAAAATATAAAACAATTAAAAAAGTTATTTCTGGGGAAATAACAAAAATGAGAGCAGAGCAAATTCTTAACTGCACACGAAGAACAATTAATAGAAATATTAAAAGATTATCAAATGAAGGTATATCTGCATTTATACATAAAAACTGAGGTAAATTATCAAATAGATCTACACCCTATGAAATTGAACAAAAAATATTAAATTTGAGAAATGAAAAATATCATGACTATAATCTAGTTCATTTCAAAGAATCCTTAGAAGAATATGAAGATTTAAAAGTTAGTTACACTTACTTAAGAGATTTATTATTTAAAAATGAGGTTTACTCCCCTTATATGCACAGATCAACTAGAAAAGAATTAATTAGACAATTAAGACAAAAGTCCTTAGAAAATAAATTAACAAATAAGGAACAAGAGTTTTTTAAAGATAAGATTATTAGTTTAGAAGAATGTAGACCCATGCAAAATAGAAAGGAATATTTTGGAGAAAGAATTCAAACAGACGCATGTAGCCATAATTGAGTAACCAATGAAAAATGATCGCTACATGCTTTCATTGATGACTCAACAGGAAAAGTATTAGCAGGTTATTTTGATTATCAAGAAACATTATTTGGATATTATACAGCTACAAAACAAATGTTTCTAAATTATGGAACTCCTGAGGAAATACTTACAGATAAAAGAACAGTATTTTATTATAAGACAAAAGAAAAAGAGTCTACTGAAACAGACTCTAATATACAGTATGCCTTTACGTGTCAACAACTTGGAATTAAGCTAACAAGTACTAGTTGCGCGCAAACCAAAGGCAAGATTGAACGTCTTTGAGGTTCTTTTCAAAAACGACTTCCCCAAGAACTAAGACAATTCAATATCAAAACTATTGAGCAGGCCAATGATTACTTAATTAATGTTTTCATACCTAATTTTAATCACAAGTTCTCTACTCAAATTGATAATAACAAAAATAAAATGAAAATTTGAAATAAAAATACGGATATTAATTTTGTTTTAGCTAGAAGAGAAGAAAGACAAGTTCATAAAGGTGGAATAATTAAATATAAAACAAAAACATATTTAACATATGATGGATACGATATAACAACTTTTGCAAGTAAAACAAAATTACTAATAACTGAAACATATGATAATGAGCTCTATGCAAATTATACAGATAAGTTCTATAGATTAGTGGAAGTCAAAACTAAAAATACACCAGTTGGTCAGGTTAATGAAGTTAAAAAAACTGAGTCTAAAATTAAAAAACCTAGTGTTCCATCTAATCACTTTAGATATACAAATTATATTTACTTTTCTAAAACATGAAAGGAACAATATAAAAATCGTAGATTTACAGTTTAATAAATCTACGATTTTGAGACATTTTCATTTGTTATTGACATATAGCTTTTACTTAATTTTTAATATAATTGTAAATAACATATGATAATGTCTCAATGTATAACAAATAGAAATGTCCCAATATTTATATAAATATTGATATCCTCCAATTACAATTAAGTATTAGAGGTAACAAATTATGAAATTAAAAAGGAAATTAAGTTATATGGAGAATTTAAAATATAAAACAATTAAAAAAGTTATTTCTGGGGAAATAACAAAAATGAGAGCAGAGCAAATTCTTAACTGCACACGAAGAACAATTAATAGAAATATTAAAAGATTATCAAATGAAGGTATATCTGCATTTATACATAAAAACTGAGGTAAATTATCAAATAGATCTACACCCTATGAAATTGAACAAAAAATATTAAATTTGAGAAATGAAAAATATCATGACTATAATCTAGTTCATTTCAAAGAATCCTTAGAAGAATATGAAGATTTAAAAGTTAGTTACACTTACTTAAGAGATTTATTATTTAAAAATGAGGTTTACTCCCCTTATATGCACAGATCAACTAGAAAAGAATTAATTAGACAATTAAGACAAAAGTCCTTAGAAAATAAATTAACAAATAAGGAACAAGAGTTTTTTAAAGATAAGATTATTAGTTTAGAAGAATGTAGACCCATGCAAAATAGAAAGGAATATTTTGGAGAAAGAATTCAAACAGACGCATGTAGCCATAATTGAGTAACCAATGAAAAATGATCGCTACATGCTTTCATTGATGACTCAACAGGAAAAGTATTAGCAGGTTATTTTGATTATCAAGAAACATTATTTGGATATTATACAGCTACAAAACAAATGTTTCTAAATTATGGAACTCCTGAGGAAATACTTACAGATAAAAGAACAGTATTTTATTATAAGACAAAAGAAAAAGAGTCTACTGAAACAGACTCTAATATACAGTATGCCTTTACGTGTCAACAACTTGGAATTAAGCTAACAAGTACTAGTTGCGCGCAAACCAAAGGCAAGATTGAACGTCTTTGAGGTTCTTTTCAAAAACGACTTCCCCAAGAACTAAGACAATTCAATATCAAAACTATTGAGCAGGCCAATGATTACTTAATTAATGTTTTCATACCTAATTTTAATCACAAGTTCTCTACTCAAATTGATAATAACAAAAATAAAATGAAAATTTGAAATAAAAATACGGATATTAATTTTGTTTTAGCTAGAAGAGAAGAAAGACAAGTTCATAAAGGTGGAATAATTAAATATAAAACAAAAACATATTTAACATATGATGGATACGATATAACAACTTTTGCAAGTAAAACAAAATTACTAATAACTGAAACATATGATAATGAGCTCTATGCAAATTATACAGATAAGTTCTATAGATTAGTGGAAGTCAAAACTAAAAATACACCAGTTGGTCAGGTTAATGAAGTTAAAAAAACTGAGTCTAAAATTAAAAAACCTAGTGTTCCATCTAATCACTTTAGATATACAAATTATATTTACTTTTCTAAAACATGAAAGGAACAATATAAAAATCGTAGATTTACAGTTTAATAAATCTACGATTTTGAGACATTTTCATTTGTTATTGACATATAGCTTTTACTTAATTTTTAATATAATTGAATTTTGAGTTTTAATAAATAGTTGATAAGACTTCTCATTTTTTGGTAATTCTTTAAATTTAAATATACCTAAAAATTTATATCCTTTATAAATAAGATTGTCTTTAAATTTTGCAAATACTATTATATCGTCATTCTCTTTTTTCAATTTTTCATATCTTTTTATTTTCAATTCCTCTGATCCAGTATTATTGTACAAAGTTATTTCTTCTAGATTTTCTGAAGGAAATATTGCATATTTTTCTAATTTCATTACTTCTTCCTTCTTTTTTGTTTCAACAAAATTAATAAATCAAACACGACAATTATCATTGATTCTATTGTTGTTACCCTTAAGAATACTTTTATTGTTTATTGTAAAAAACTTAAATATAATTTCAGAAATTAATTCATAATACTCATTATTCTCTTCTATTTTTATAATGTGATTATCCATACTGTTTACCTCGTTCAAGATAAATTATGACATAATCTAAAATAAAAAAATTTTAATAATATGTATAAAAGTTATTAATCTTTTTCTATTTTAAAAATAAAAAATTTCCCTATTATATAACTTTGTGGAGAGTCATATAAGGGAAATGTTATTTTTATTATTTTAAATACTTAATAATTATCTACCAAGTATATCTTCATGTCATTTTTCGGCTTTAATAATTTCTCAGATTTCACTTTCGAATTTTTTAGTTCCGTTAATAACTGCTAATAATGGTTGTTCACCAATTTTTGTTGGTAATTGTAATGTATCTGCGAAGTATTTGTCGATTCCTTTAATTAGGGCTCCACCTCCACAAATTGTAATACCATTTCTAAAGATATCTCCTGCTAATTCAGGTGGTGTATCTTCTAAAACTTGTACTGTTAAGTCAATAATTCTTGATACTGGTACTTTTAGTACTTCACGTACTTCTTCTGGAGTAATTTCAATTTCTCTTGGTAATCCAGAAACAACATCACGTCCATAAACTTTCATACGTCTTTCATCTGGGAATTTTGCTAATGAACCAACGTTAACTTTAATTGATTCTGCTGTTTTTGATCCCACTTCTAATCCATATTGTGAACGAATAAATTTTTGACATTCATCATTTAAATAGTTTCCTGCAACTTTAACTGATTTTGAAAGAACTATATCTCCTGAAGCTAAAACAGCTATATCAGTAGTTCCTCCACCCATATCAACTATTAAGTTTCCTGTAGGAGCATAAATATTTACTCCTCCACCTAAAGCTGCCATTTTTACTTCTTCTTCAACAAATACTTGAGATGCTCCAAGGTTAACAGCAATTTTTTTAAGAGCTGTTTTTTCCAATTCAGTAATAACTGAAGGACATGCTAACAACATTATTGAATGTTTTAATTGTTTTGTAATTCTAAGTTTTGAAAATATATATCTTAACTGAGCTTCAGTAGCTCTAATATCAGTAATAACTCCGTCAACCATTGGTCTTACAACACGAATAGTTTTGTTTCCTTTACCTATCATTTTGTATGCTTCTTCACCTACAGCGATTATTTTGTTTTCTTTAATTCTGTAAGCTACTATTGATGGTTCGTTATAAACGATTCCTTGTCCAGCAATGTATACTAATGTATTAGCTGTTCCAAGGTCCATAGAAACGAATGTTGGTTTTTTATTTGCCATACCGTTTTCTCCTTTAATATTTCTAAATAAATGAATTATATATTTCTATTCAAAACTAGAATATATAATCTTTAACAATTCTACCATAAAAAAAGCAAAGTTGCAAACAAGACTTATTAGTACAATGCATATAAACTATTATTTAATTTATTATAAACTTTTTTTTCAAATTTTTAAAACTTTATATAAGGTAACCATAGATATTTTTTATATTTATACCTATTCAAATTATTTCAAATTATTTCAAACTATACCAATGGTGATACAATTAATTTGTGGAGGTTATATGCACAAATTAGAAAGAAAAGATATTTTGTTAAATAGAATTATAGAAAAAAATTTTATGTCTTCAAAGGATTTCTTTGATTATGCAGCGAGTGTAAATATTAATAAATCAACTGCTAGAAGAGATCTTAATGAATTGGAACAAGAAGAAAAAATAAGTTTAACTTTTGGGGGAATTATTTCAAGAGTTGAAAACATATACGAACCAGATAGAATGGGGAAGGTTCAAAAAGATCATTTTGAAAAAAATGTTATTGCAAAAGAGGCTGCAAAGTTTATTAAGAGTGATGAAATTATTTTTTGTTCTCCTGGAACAACTATTGAGAGATTTGTAAGAGAGATTAAAACAAAGGTTAAATTATTAGTTACAAACTCTTTTCCAGTTTTTTTAGAAGCATGGAAAAATAATAAAGTAATGGATGTGCTGTTACTTGGAGGAGTTTTTAAAGAAAAGTCTCAGGTATTTTATAGTCGTAGTACTAAAAAATACCTTGAAGGAATTAAGTTTTCTAAAATATTTTTTAGTTGCTTATCTTTAGATTTGGAAGGAAATATTTATGATGATTTTCTACCAGAAGTAGAGACAATAAGAGATGTTTTAAGAATAGCCAAAGGGAAAATTCTGCTTGTAGATTCATCAAAAATAAAGGATGAAGGAGTGGAAAAGGTTACTAATATAAAAGATATAGATTTTGTAATTACAGATGAAAAGAGTAAAGAAAAAATTGGAGATTCATTTCAAAATTTAAATATAATTTACTCTAATGGAGAAGAAAATGAGTAAAAATTTTAGAGAAGAAAAATTTAATACTGTTAAAGAGATTTTACAACAATCTCTTATATGAAAAAAAATAAATAAGGAAGTTGTTAAACAAATAGAGGTTTTTAAAGAGTATTTTGAAAAGTATAGGGACTACAAAATAGTATTTACTGGAGCTGGAACTAGTGAGTTTATAGGGCAAGCATTAAGTCCTTATTTCTATAAAAAAGGACTTAATGTATCATCAATAGCAACAACAGATATTGTTTCAAATCCCCTAAACTTTTTAAAAAAAGAGGAGAAAACTATTTTGATCTCTTTTGCAAGAAGTGGTAATTCACCAGAATCGATAGCTACTTTTAATATTGCTAATAAGTTAATAGATGAAATTCATCATTTAATTATAACTTGTAATGAAAAGGGAGAATTGGCAAAAATAGGAAAAGAAAGTAAAAATGCAAAAGTATTTTTACTACCAAGAGAATCAAATGATAAAGGTTTTGCTATGACATCAAGTTATTCTGGAATGCTTTTGGCAGCTTTTTTAATATTAGAAATTATATTAAAAACAAGTAATGAAATTAATATTAAAAAATTATGTAATGATTTTGAGAAAAACTTAAGTCTTATTGATTCAAGTATTCAAAATATTAAACTAGATGAAAATGATAGAGTTGTTTATTTAGGAAGTTCAGAATTTAAGGGTTTTTCAAAGGAAGCTCATTTGAAACTATTAGAATTAACGCAAGGAAAAATACCATGTTTTTATGATGGAATATTAGCATTTAGACATGGTCCAAAATCAATAATAAATAATAATACAACAGTTATTATTCTTATGAGTAAAAATAAATATGCAAGAAAGTATGAAATTGATTTATTAAAAGAGATTGCTTTAGAAAAAGTTGTTAAAAATCTAATAGTTCTTGATAATACAAATTCTGATGAGATAAAAAAATATTCTGATAATGTATTGAATTTTGAAAATGAAGATTTGAATGAAATTTTTATTGGCTTAAATTATATATTGTTTGCTCAAATTTTATCTTTAAGTACATCTATCAAATTAAATATTAATCCAGATAATCCATGTCCATCAGGTGAAGTTAATCGTGTTGTTAAGGGAGTATTAATTCATGAGCTATTCTAATTAGTGAACTTAACTAAAATAGCTTTGCTAATAGGAATGATTTTATCTTTAATTTTAATTATTGCCGTAATAGTATATTTAATTATTCACTATAAAAATAGAAATCCTCAATTGACAGTGAAACCTAGGGGGGAAATGTTTCAATTATTTAAAGGGTGAATGATTGTATTTTGTATTTTTTTTATTACTCTTGTTTTTATTTTTTGTTTCTCAATGTTTATAGTTGAAATGACTAAATAATGAAACTTTATCTCAAATTATTCCAAAAAAAGTGAAAATTTCTCATTTAAAAAGTTTTTCTTATAATTTTATATAGAGAATATAAGTGAGAAAGGAAAAAGAAAAAATGAATACAGTTTCAAAAGAAACAAAAATGAAGAAAGAAAAAAATTTTGATAAGACTAAAAAAAATAACTTTTTTAGTAACTTATTGATAAAACTACAAGGTCTTGGTAAATCCTTGATGTATCCAATTGCATTATTGCCATTTGCAGCTCTACTTAATAGATTTGGCTCTTTAGCTATGGAATTAAATAGTGATGCTCAATATAATGTTGGTTGGTGAATTGGATTTATTATACAAAAACCTGGTGCAACAATTTTTGATCAATTACCATTATTATTTGCAATAGGAACCGCTTTTGGTCTATCAAAGGACCAGCGTGGTGAAGCAGCTTTAGTGGGAGCGGCATTTTATCTTATACTAGTAGCATTTCTTGCTGAAGGTGGATTGCCAAAGTTATTTTATGATAAAGTAGTAACATTTGATTTCTATAAGGAATCAGAGGGAAATAAGGAATTAGCAGGTGCTCTTTCAGGGCTATTCTATGTACCAAAATATGGAATGATTAATCAGAAGCTAGAAATTATTGGTGGAACATATATTTTGAATATTGGTGTATTAGGCGGAATAGTAGCAGGATGCTTATCAGCTTGATCTTACAATAAATTTAAAGGAATTAAATTACCCCAAGCTCTTTCATTCTTTGGAGGAAGAAGATTTGTACCTATGGTTATAATGGTAGCATCTCTACCAGTAGCATTCTTATTTGCAATACTTTGACCATGATTTCAATATGGTTTAGTATCATTTGGTAAATTAGTATCCTCTGGTGATTCTTGAGCAGTTCCAGGAGCATTCTTATATGCTCTATTAAATAGGATTGTTCAACCCACAGGATTACATCATATTGTAAATACATTCTTGTGATTCCAAATGCCAATTGAAGGTCAAATTGTTGACTTTTCAGGAAGTATTGTTTTATTTAACAATATGAATGAATCCCCATTAATTGGTGAAAATGGTATATTGGATTCAAAGGCTATTGAGACAATTTTACAACCAATATCAAATTACTTTTTAGGGGGAGTTACCATTACTAATGATAACTTCAAAGAGTTTTTTAACATTAAAATGTCTGGATTACCTGATGGTGTATTAATGAATAATGTTGATGGAATAACAAGTTTTACAATTTTTGGAGATATTAATGCTTTCCAAAAATCTATGGTCTCAGGGAATTTTCAGACAGGATTTTTCCCAATGTTTTGAGGAGGACTACCAGGGGCAGCATTAGCTATGATAATGTGTTCTAAAAAAGAAAAAAGAAAAGAGGTAACAACTTTCTTAGCAGGGGTTGCATTTGTAGCAGCTTTAACAGGAATTGATGAACCTTTAGTTTTCTCATTTATTTTTGTGGGACCCATTCTTTGAATGGTAAATGCACTATATACCTCAATTTTTGCAGCTATTGCTATTGCAATGCATATGCATATTGGTTTTGGATTTAGTGGTGGTCTTATTGATTATATAATCTCATTCCCTAATGCTTGAGGAATGAGTAAATATGAAGGAATGGTAAATGGTAAAATGTATGGAGTAACATCAAATCCACTTTGAATGTTTGTTTTGGCTGGATTGGCTTTCCCTGCATATTACTTTACATTTAGTATTTTAATTAAAAAACTTGATATTAAAACTCCTGGTCGTGAAGAAGAAGGAGATGCAGTACCTTTACTTCAAAAAGGTAAAAATAATAAGACAAATCAAAAATATGAAATGATGGCTAAAGGTATTATTGATATTGTAAAAGTAGAAAATATTGTAAAAGTAGAAAATTGCAGTACTAGACTAAGGTTAACCGTTAAGGATAATAAATCTGGAATTGATGATAAAGATTTAAAGGCCTTAGGAATATATGGTATTAAAAGACTTGGTAATCAAGGCCTTCAACTTATAATTGGTACTGATGTCGAACACGTTGCAGATATTGTTCAAGAAATGATAAAAACTTAAAAAATAAAAACATCCAGCTATTTTTAAATAACTGGATGTTTTTTACATGCTATTTTTAACATCAATTCCTATTAAATTAAATGCATTTGATAATACTTGATAAACTGATTTTATTAATAAAACTCTTTGATTTGTTAAACTAATATTTTCATCATCCAATATTTTTGTTTCTGCATAATAAGAATGAAAATATTTTGATAGTGATTGTATAAAGTCACAAATTATATTAGGAAGTCTAGAGCTTGCTGAGTATTCAAGTATTGAGTTAAAGCTATCTAATAAGATTATAATTTCTTTTTCTTTTTGATTTTCAAATTCAATAGACTTATTTATTTCTAGTTTTAAGTTTTTAAAACTAGAAATAATTTTATTACATCTTGCTGTGGCATATTGTGCATAATAGACTGGATTAGTTGAATTTTTCTCTAGAGCTAAGTCTAAATCAAAATCCATATGACTAGAAGGGGTTTTAGAAACCAATGTGTATCTAATACAATCCTTTCCAACCATTTCCAAAAGATCTATTAATCAAACAGCAGTGCCTTTTCTTTTTGACATTTTATATTCTTGTCCATCTTTCATTAAACGAACCATTTGAATCATATCAATATCAATAAGGTTAAAGTCATATCCCAATAAAGCAAGACCTGCTTTTAATCTTGTTATATAACCATGATGATCTCCACCTCAAAAATTAATATACTTATTAGCTTTTGTTCTATCAATTCTATCACTGTGTGATGCTATATCTGGAGTTATATATGTAAAACTTCCGTCACCTTTTTTAAGAACTCTATCTTTATCGTCACCAAATTCAGTTGTTTTAAGTCATAAAGCATTGTCTTTTTCATATGTTGCGCCAAGTTCATTGTATTTTTTTATTATTTTATTAATTGAGTTATTTTCATACATCTTTGCCTCACTTGAGAAGTGATTGATTGTAACTCCTAAACTGTTCATTTGATTTTTAATTTCTTTCATAAAAAAGACAATTGATTTTTGCTTGAATAAATTATTAACTTCTTCATTATCAATTTTATTATTTACTATTGAGATATCTTTAAATTTATCCTTATATTCATTTATAAAAATCTGAGCAATCTCTTTATACATTTCCCCACCATAAATCTCTTCGGGTTTATCAACACTAAGTCCTTGCATTTCCTTATAATGATAAAAAAGGGTTGCTGCAGATATATTAATTTGATTACCTGCGTCATTAACATAATATTCTGTTTCAACATCATAACCTGCAAATCTCAAAATTCTTGCAACAGAGTCTCCAATAGAACCATTTCTTGCATGGCCAACATGCAAATATCCAGTTGGATTAGCAGAAACAATTTCTAGATTATATTTTTTTCCCTTAGATTTTGATTTACCAAAATTATGACCTTCTTTTATTACCATTTTAATTACTTCATTTAAAAGAGAATTATTTATTCTAAAATTTATAAAACCGGGTTTTATAAATTCAACGTTTTCAAAAATTTCATTATCTTTAACTTCTTCAACAATTAATTGTGCTAGTTCTATTGGATTTAGCTTATTTAATTTAGAGTTAATTAATGCAAAATTTGTTGCAAAATCAGCATTTTGAATTAACTTAGGTCTTTCAATTAAAATATCTCCCTTTAAATTGAGTTTTTTTATTGCTTTTTCCATAACATCTCTAATTTTATTTATTAATATATTCATAATTTCCTCTAAGTTCTATAGTCTTATTTTATAAAAAAAAATAAGACTTTGTCTTATTAATAAAAAATATTATTACTAACCCATTGCTTCTATAATATCAAATGTTTTTTCTTTATGCATTATAGCGCCTTCAATAGTTGCTGTTGCAGCATTTTTTGCAACAATTACTGGAATTTCGAAAAAGTTTTCGAAGAATAATTTTACACCAGGTATTCTTGAAAGACCTCCAGTAATAATTAAACCATTCTTTATTATATCTCCAGCTATTTCACTTTGAGTTTCTTCAAGAAGTGAAGTGATTGTATTAGTTATATTTCCAAATACTGACAAAATAAGTTTAGATATATCTTTATCTTGAACTTCAATTTCTCTTGGTCTTGCTGAGTTTAAGTCGTAACCATATGCTTTTGTTTTTAAAGGTTCCTTATTTTTTAGAACTGAACCTACAGCAATTTTAATTGCCTCAGCAGTAACATCTCCAATTAAAATACCTTCTTTTGTTTTTAGAGTTTTTATAATTTCTTGATCAATTGCTTCTCCACAAGCCTTTGTTCATTTATAATTTATTGTTTCTCCATTATTAACTAAACCTATTGTTGCTTTTCCTGCTCCAAGCTCTAAACACATATATGAATCTGAACCATAGATGTTGTATCCTGCTCCAAGTAATGCCAATTTAATATCATCTTCAATAATTACATGAGAAACCCCAAGAGATTTAATTGATTCAATAAGAGCTCTTCTTTCGATATCACTCATACTAATAGGACAAGCTACAGTAACAACTGAGTTTTTTACTTCTTCTTCATATTTTAAAAGAATATTTGATAAAAATTGTTTTAATAAATTCATATCAGTTAAAATCCCGCGTTTTAAAAGACTTTTAATTTGCATTGCTCCACTTAATTTACCTACAAACTTTTTTGTAGCATCCCCAATTGAGATTACTTTTTTAGTTTTATAGTCAATAGCTATTAAACTAGCTTCATTAAAAACCATTCCTAATTTTTCAATAAAGATTCTAGTTTTGCTTGTTCCAATGTCTATTGCAATATGTCTTTTTGTTCTTAAACTTGCTCTCCCCACAATGGTTACCTCACTTTTTTACTATATATTTAGTTTAAACATTTTTCTTTAAATAATCTAGTGTTTATTAAATAAAATAAACAAATAAAAAAGGAAGATTCATTCTCTTCCTTATTTATTATTTTATGTTATATTCTCTTGAATCACGTATTTCAATAATTTCTAATCATTTTTCTGCTTGTTTTTCGTATTCTTTAGTACCTTCAATAACTGTTAGTAATGGATCTTGAGCTTTAGTTACTTTTAATTGGAAAATTGATTCAAAGTAAGTATCAATTCCTCTAATTAAAGCTCCTCCTCCACATATAGTAATACCATTTCTAATGATATCTCCAGCTAATTCAGCTGGTGTGTTTTCCATAACTTCAACAATTAGGTCTGTTATTTTTGAAAATGGTGCTAATAAAGCATTTTTTACTTCATCTGGTGAGATAACAACTTCTCTTGGTAATCCAGAGATAACGTCACGTCCGAATGCACGGAATGTACGTCCATTATCTATTTTTGTTAATGCTCCAATTTCAACTTTGATTTTTTCAGCAGTTTTAATTCCGATTAAAACGTTATATTCAGCACGAATATATTTTCTAATTTCTTCATCTAAATGATTTCCAGCAACTTTAATTGATCTTGAAATAATAATATCTCCTGCTGAAATAATTGCTATATCAGTAGTTCCTCCACCAATGTCAACAACTAAGTGACCACTAGCGATAGAAATATTAATTCCAGCTCCGATTGCTGATAATTTAACTTCTTCTTCAACAAGAACATGTCTTGCTCCCATATCTGAGACAACTTGTTTTAATGCACTTCTCTCTAATTCAGTAACTCCTGAAGGGCAGGCAAGAACTACTAATGCATGTTTTAAGATGTCTGATAATTTAATACGTGAAAAGATTATTTTAATTAAATCTTTAGCTGCGTCAAGGTCTGCTATAACTCCATCAACTAATGGAACTACCATTCTAATATCATCGTTTGTTTTTCCGATCATTTCGTATGCTGCTTCACCTGAAGCAATAACAGTGTTTGTGTGAACGTCGTATGCCATTGTTGAAGGCTCATTATAAATGATACCTTGTCCACCTAGATAAGCAACAACGTTAGCTGTTCCTAAATCTAAAGCAACGAATTCTCTTTTACGATCTCATGATGCCATATTTATTTCCTCCTTTATAAGAAAAAAACCCTTCGTGTATAATTATACTATAAATGTATTTTGAATACTAGTAATATACACGAGAAAGGTAATGTTAAGTCTATGAAGATAAAGCAAGTTATAATTGTTGAAGGTGTTACAGACACTGCCAAACTTAAGAAAATATTTGGAAATGATAATGTTGATACCATAGAAACAAATGGTCTTGCTTTATCTAAAAATACTTTAAATTTTATTTCTGATGTTAATAGCACACGTGGTGTAATTATATTAACAGACCCTGATGGATCTGGTTTAAAAATTCGCGAGACTATTAATATCTTTCTTAATTTTAAATGTTTTAATGCATTTATCAATAAGAAACGCATAAATAATTCAAAAAAAATTGGTTTAGCAGAAGCTGAGGATAACGATATAAAAGAGGCCTTATCTAATTTAATTTCATTTGATTCATTAAACTTAAGTATAAGCTGAGAAGAGTTTTTAAAAAATGAGTTCTATAAACCACAAGCAAGAAAAAAAATAGCTCAAAAGTATAATTGAAGTGAAAAAATAAACTCTAAGACCTTATTTAAATGGGTTAATTATATTAATCTAAATGTTGAAGAACTTAAAAAAATAGTAGGAGAATAAGAATGCAATATGCAAAGAAAAAGTTTGGACAAAACTTTATAACAGATAAAAATTTAATTAATAAAATTATTGATATTTTAGATCAAGATGAAGATCATTTAATAATTGAAATTGGGCCAGGAAAAGGAGCTTTAACAAAAGAGTTAGTTAAGAGATTTAATAAAATTATAGCCATAGAAATTGACAGAGATATGGAGAGTATTTTAAAATCAGAGATCAATTCTGAAAGACTTGAATTAGTAATTAATGATTGTCTAGAAGTTGATTTTAAGGAACTAATAGAGAAATATCAGTATAAAAAAGTTTCAATTATTTCAAATACTCCATATTACATCACAAGCGAAATAATTTTTAAAGCATTAAATATTTCTAAAAAATTAAATAAAGCAATATTTATGGTTCAAAAAGAGGTTGCTCAAAGAATTTGTGCAAAAGTTAATGAAAATAATTACAATAGTTTATCAGTAGCTGCTCAGCTTTACTCGGATATAAAATATGAATTTACTGTTAATAAGAATATGTTTAAACCAATTCCAAAAGTTGATTCTGCAATTATATCTTTTAAATTTAATAATACTAATTTAAATAAATTAAATGATAATGATTTAAAGTTTGTATCATTTGTAAGAAAGTTATTTAATAATAAGAGAAAAACAATATTAAATAATTTATCAGTTATTACAAATAATAAAGAGGAAGCTTTTAATATTCTTAATAAGGTTGAAATAAGAGAAAATCTTAGACCAGAGAATATTAGTTTAGATCAGTACATAAATATTTATAATGAGGTAAAGAAATGCTATTAAAAAGTTATGCAAAAGTAAATTTAAGTTTAAAGGTAAGTAAAAGCAAAAAAAAGCTTCACAAGATTAATTCTGTCTTTACAAAAGTAAATGATTTGTATGATGAGATAGACATTAAAAAATCTAATCAAAAAAAAGATTTAATAACTTGTAACTTTAAGCAACTAGAAAAAGATAATTTTGTTTATAAAGTTTTAAATTTCTTAAGAGATAAAAAAATTATTAATTCTTATTATCATATTGATATTTTTAAAAATATTCCTATTGGTTCTGGATTAGGTGGAGGTAGTAGTAACGCAATTACTGTAGCAAAGTATTTTACAAAAAATATTAGAATATTAAAAAAAATCTCAAAAATTATAGGTTCAGATTGCTATTTTTTTATATGAAATTTCAATACTGCAAGAGTAAAAGGCTATGGAAATAATGTTAAAAAGATTTCAGATGTTACTCAAATAAAAAAACGGGATTTAATTTTTACAAAAGTTAAATGTAATACAAAAGAGGTTTATGACAAGTTTGATGAAATTGAAGCTTGAAAAAATGTTTTAGAAAAAAACATGTTGGAGATTCCTGCTTTGCAACTGTATCCTAATTTAAAGAAATATAAAGAAATAGGTCAGATGAGTGGTTCAGGATCAACTTTTATTAAAAAAACTAGTTTATTAAAATAAACTAGTTTTTATTTTTTAAGCATGTCTTGAACAAACTTTAATGTTATCTAAATCTTGGTTAGCAACATTTTGTTGCATTTTCATAGCCAATACACTTGCAGCAGCTCCACCTTGATTTGTTTTTCTCATTTCCTCAACACATTTAAAACATGATGAATCAAATTCTTTTTTCATTATGTAAACCTCCCAGTTATAAAGTTATTCTACACTAAATCTGAAAAATCTAGTGTTCTATTTGCTCAGTTTGTAGAGAAGTTAATATCATGAGTTGTAAGAATTACTGTTCCCTTAAAGCTTTCTATTGCTTCCAATAAAGCTTCTTTTGCTAAAACATCAATATGATTAGTTGGTTCGTCAAGAACTAACAAACTACATGGAATCATACTTAAAGCTGCTAATCTAACTCTTGTTTGCTCTCCCCCAGATAATTTTTCCATGGGTTGCATCATTAATCCACTTTTAACACCAAATTGAGCAATTTTAGCTCTTGCTTCTGATTCAGTAATATCATTGAATTTATTAATTAAATATTGAACAGGACTAATTCCTCTTACGTCTTCAATTTGTTTAAAGTAAGCGTATTCAACAGCGTTTCCAAGTTCTACTTCACCTTTAAATGCAGGTATTTCTGTAGACATAGTTTTTAGAAATGTTGTTTTTCCAATACCATTTCTACCACTAATAATACATTTTTCTCCTTCTCTTAATTCAAAGTTAAGCTCGTGTAAAAGAGGTGAGTCATAGCCAATAATTAAATTATGAGCTTTTACAATAACATTAGTACTTGGTCTTTTATAAGAAAAAGAAAATTTAGGCTTTGTTAAATCTCTTCTCTCTTGTATTACATCAATTTTTTCTAATTGTTTTTGTCTTGATTGCGCTGATTTTGCAGTAGAAGCTCTTGCTTTATTTTTTGCAACATAAGTTTCTAGTTTTTTAATTTCTCTTTGTTGAGCTACAAAAGCTTTGTCATATTGTTCCTTTTGAATTTCTGCTTCTTCAATATATTTATCATAATTTCCAACATATCTTGTAAGTTTTAAATTATCAAGTGCGTAGATTATTCCACAAGTTTTATTAATAAAATCATTATCATGTGAAACCATTATGAAAGCCTTTTCAAAGGATTGTAGGAATTTTGCCAGTCATTTAACTTGTTCTAAATCTAAAAAGTTTGTAGGCTCATCAAGTAATAAAAAGTCATCTCCACTTAATAATAATTTTGCAAGTATTACTTTACCTCTTTGACCTCCACTTAGTTCACCCATTGTTGCTTGAAGTTTTTCTAAGCCTATTCCTAATCCAGTAACTAAATTTCCAATTTTTTTATCAATAGAATCAAAGTCATTTAAATTTAAAGTATCTTGATAACTTAAAGCTTTTACTAAATCATCTTCTTTATATTCAACAGCCATATCTTCATAAATTTTATTCATTCGTGCTTCTAATTCAAAAAGTTCTATAAAGGCTCCTTTTAAATATGCATCAACAGTTTCATTTAGATCAACATCTTGATGTTGATCTAAATATCCAATTTTTGTTTTTGAATGTATTTTTAATTCACCTTTATCACATAACATTTTTCCAGCTATTATGTTTAATAAAGTTGTTTTCCCAGCTCCATTTGGACCAATCAAAGCAATATGTTCACCTCTATTTAGTCTAAAGCTTGTATTATCATACAATTTTTTCCCACCATTGGCATGTATTAAATTATCTAAAAAAACTAATCCCATTTTAACCTCCATGATTATTGCAATAAAAAAAGTCCTTAAGACTTATAAATAAACAAGTATAGGAATTTTTATTAACTCCTATTAGATTATATATTAATTTCCTTTATTTAACTTTTTTCAAGTAATATTTATCTTTTTTATGAATTTAATTTTTTCAAATATGGCGTGTTTTATTTAATTTTAAGGTTTATTTAAATTAAATAATAAGTGTTATATTTAGGGTTTTTAAATTTAGCAAATCATAAAAGGTAGTTAAAAATTTGATATTATATTTAAGGAGACTTATATTTATGAACAAACAAGATATTAAAATTTTTGGTTTATCATCAAACAAGAATTTAACAAAAAAAATATGTGAGATATTAGGGGTTGAAGAATCACAAGCCAATACATCAAAATTTTTAGATGGAGAAATGATTGTTCAATCATTGGATTCTGTTAGAGGACAAGAGATATATATTGTTCAATCAACAAATCAACCAGTAAATGATAATTTAATGGAATTATTGATTGCAGTAGATGCTTTTAAAAGAGCAAATGCAGCTAAAATAAATGTTGTAATTCCATATTTTGGTTATGCTCGACAAGATAGAAAAGCAAAAGGTAGACAACCAATTACTTCAAGATTAGTTGCTAATCTTATTGAAACAGCTGGTGCACATAGAGTAATAACTGTTGATTTGCACTCTGCTCAAATTATGGGATTTTTCAATATTCCAACAGATAATTTTTCAACTGCTCAAATAGTAGCTTCAGAAATTATAGATACAATATCAAAAAATAAATTAGATCCATCACAGTGTATACTTGTATCTCCAGACCATGGAGGTTTATCAAGAGTACATGGTGTTGCAAAATATACAGGTAATATAACTAATGGTATTGCTGTTATTGCAAAAAGAAGACCAGAACCAAATAAAGCAGAAGTAGAATTTATTTTGGGAGATGTTAAGGATAAAACTTGTTTTATTATTGATGACATGATCGACACTGGGGGAACAATTATAAAAGGAGCTCAGGCTTTAAGAGAACAAGGCGCAAAAGATATACATATAATTGCTTGTCACGGTTTATTTAATGGTGAAGCTGTTTCAAAAATGCAAGCAGTGATTGATAATAAAACTGTTAATAGTGTTGTTGTAACAGATACAATTCAAATCCCAGAAGATCGTAAATTTAAAGGATTAAAAATTATCTCTGTTGCAAAACTTCTTGCTCGAATGATAAAAAGCTCATATGAAAAATCTTCATTAACAGGAGTTTATAATGAAGAGCAAGATAAAATAGTAAAAAGAGTTAATGGATATATTAAAGGATATAAAAAATAGAATGCCTAAATTAATTGTTGGTTTAGGTAATCCTGGAAAAAACTATTTTAAGACAAGACATAATGCAGGTTTTATTGCTATTGATGTTTTATTAGAGAAATATGGTTTTCAAAAAAGTGCAGAAAATTTTAATGCTGAAATTTTCTTCTCAAATATAAAAGGAGAAAAAGTACTTTTTGTAAAGCCACAAACCTTTATGAATTTATCTGGAGAAGCAGTTATATCAATATTGCAATATTATAAAATAGAAATTAAAGACTTTATAGTTTTGTATGATGATAAAGATTTGGAATTATCTAAAACTAGATTTAGAAATACTGGTAGTTCAGGTGGTCATAATGGAATTAAAAATATTATAAGTCATTTAAAAACTGAAAATTTTAATAGATTAAAAATAGGAATAGGCAATCCAGGAAATTATAAAATTGTGGATTGAGTATTATCAAAAATGTCAGAAGATGAAATTAATTTAATTAAAAATCAAATTTTAAATATTTCATCTTTTGTAGAAGAATTTATTTTTGAAGAAGATTTAAAAAATATTATGAATAAGTTCAATTAAGGAGAAAAATGAAAAAATATAATTCATTAGTTGTAGTTGGAGCCCAATGGGGTGATGAAGGTAAAGGTAAAATGACTGATTATTTTGCTCAAAAAGCAAATCTAGTTGTTAGATTTGCTGGTGGAGATAATGCAGGTCATGTTATTAATTTTAATGGTCAAAAGCATAAAGTTACAATAATACCTTCAGGAATTTTTAATAGGAGAGTAACAAATATAATTGCCAATGGTTGTGTTGTAAATTTATTAAACTTAGTTAAAGAATTTGAAATTATTAAACAAAGTGGAGTTGATTATGGTAATCTTTTAATTTCAGATAGAGTTCAATTAATTTTACCTTATCATGTGATGATTGATGAAGCTCAGGAAAATGAACGTGGAGAAAATAAAATAGGAACTACAAAAAGAGGAATAGGACCTGCTTATCAAGATAAAGTTTCTAGATTAGGAATAAGACTTGGTGAATTAGGTGAAGAAAACTTCAAAGAGCGATTTAAATTAGTTTTTGATTATCAAATGAAATTTCTAAAGAATATGTTTAATATCAAAGCTTTGGATTTTGAAAATACATATAAAGATTTAATTGAAGCATACAATAAAATTAAAGAGAGAGTAATTGATACTGACTCATTTATTGAATCAGCAATTAAAGAAGGCAAAAAAGTTTTATTTGAAGGAGCTCAGGGAGCTCTATTGGATATAGATCATGGAACTTATCCTTATGTAACTAGTTCTAATACATCTGCAAATAATGCTTCAACAGGTAGTGGAATAAGTCATAAATTAATTGATTCAACTATGGGTGTTGTTAAGGCATATTCAACTAGAGTTGGTGCAGGTGCATTTCCTACGGAATTAAATGATAAAATTGGTGATGGAATAAGAGAACGCGGTAATGAGTATGGTTCAAATACAAAAAGACCTAGAAGAATTGGATGATTAGATGCTGTTGCATTAAAACACGCAATTAGAACATCTGGGATAGACTCAATATTTATTACATTACTTGATGTTTTATCGGGAGTTGATGAAATTAATATTTGTATAAAATATGAATTAGATGGAAAAGAAATTAATAATTTACCTAGTGTAAATCAAAAATATGAAAGATGTAAACCAATATATTTATCAAATCCTGGCTGAAAAGAAGATATAACTAAAGTAACTTCATTTGATCAATTACCACATGCTGCTAGAAATTATTTAATGATGATTGAAAAAATATGTGAAATAAAAGTATCAGGATTTTCAGTAGGACCAGATAGAGAACAAACAATAATATTAGAAAACATTTTTTAAGTGAGGTAAATTAAAATGATAGAACGTTATGCTATAAAAGAAGTTGAAAAAATTTGAGCTGATAATAATAAACTTAATATCTGATTACAAGTAGAAATTAATGTTGTAAAGGCTTGAGCACAATTAGGCTATGTCCCGCTTGAGGAAGCAAAAAAAATTGAAAAAAGTGCAAAAGTTGATATTAAAAGAATGCTTGAAATTGAGCAAAAAACAAAACATGACGTTGTAGCATTTACAAGGATGATTTCAGAACAACTTGGATCAGAAAAAAAATGAGTTCATTTTGGATTAACATCTACAGATGTTGTCGATACTGCTCAAAATAAAATGATTCAACAATCAAATATTTTATTGGAAGAAGCTTTAATTAATTTAAGCGTTATTTTAAAACAAAAAGCAGAACAAACCAAAAAAATAATTATAATGGGAAGAACTCATGGTATGTATGGAGAACCAACATCTCTTGGTCTAAAATTTCTTTTATGATTTGATGAAATTCAAAGACAAATCATAAGATTAAAATTAGCAAGGCATCAAATAGAGGTTGCTAAAATATCTGGTTCTATGGGAAACTATGCAAATTTAGAACTTGAAGTTGAGGAATATGTTGCAAATTCAATGAATTTAAATTTAGATAATATATCTACTCAAGTTACTCAAAGAGATAGACATGCATTTTTAATATCTGTAATTGCTAATATAGCATCAACTTTTGAAAAAATAGCTACTGAAATAAGACATTTTCAAAGAAGTGAAGTTCAAGAAATATGTGAAGGTTTTGGTAAAGAGCAAAAGGGGTCTAGTTCAATGCCTCATAAAAAAAATCCAATAAGTTCGGAAAATATATGTGGTCTTTCAAGATATGCAAGGTCTTTTGTTAATACAGCCTTTGAAAATAACGTTTTATGACATGAAAGAGATATTTCACATAGTTCAAACGAAAGATTAGTTTTTCCAGATATTTATAATATAATCATTTATGTATCAAAAAGAATGACAAATACAATTAATGATTTGGTGATTAATGAAGATTTAATTGCCTTACATATTAATGACCAAAAAGGAATATTTTTTAGTCAAAGAATATTAACCTACATTTTAATGAAATATGAATTTTCAAGAGAAGAGATTTATGACTTTATACAAAAGTGTACTTTGGAATGTCAAACCTCAAAAAAAAGCTTTAAAGAAATTTTACTTAAAAATGGAATTATGAAATATATTTCATCAAAGAATGAATTAAATGAGCTTTTTGATATTAATTTTTTCATTAGAAATGTTGAAAAAATATTTAGAAGGGTGATGAATAATCATGGATAATCAAAAGTTAGTAACTTTAATAACAGAAGAAGAAATTAAAGCAGCAATTGCAAAGGTAGGAACAGATTTAGGTAAAACTTATGAAAATCAGCAATTAGTTATTGTGGCTGATTTATCTAGCTCATTTATTTTTATAGCTGATTTAATTAGAGAGTTGCCAATTGATGTGACAATTCAGTTTGTAACAACACCAAAAGAAAATGAAGATTTATTAATAGACCTAGGTTTAAAACATACTTTGACAGATAAAAATGTATTAATTGTAAATGATGTTTTAAATAAAGGTAATAGGCTAGAAAAATTACATAATCTTGTTGAAAAAGAAAAGCCTGCGAATATTCAAATTTTAAACTTAATTGAAAAAAACATTAAGGATAGAAAAATGGAATTAGAAAGTGCATCACTATTTAAATTAGAAGATGTATTTGTTGTTGGTTATGGATTAACTTATAAAGAAAGTTATAGAGGACTAAAGGGAATATATAGTCTTTCAATAGAAAAATAGTTATGAAAAAATATTTTTTTGTAACAACTCCTATATATTATCCAAGTGGAAACTTGCATATTGGTCATGCTTATACAACAACCTTAGCAGATGTTATTTCAAGATATAAGAAGGAAAATGGATTTGAAGTTTTCTTTTTAACTGGTTCTGATGAACATGGTCAAAAAATTGAAGAAAAAGCAAAGGAAAATAATTTAAAGCCAAAGCAATATGTTGATAAAATAGTTCAAGGTTTTTTAAATTTATGAAAGTTATTAAATATTGATTATAATCGCTTTATCAGAACTACTGATGAAGATCATGTGGCAGCCGTTAAAGAAATTTTTAGTGAACTATTAGAAAAAAAATTAATATATCCATCAACTTACAAGGGAAAATATTGTATTAGTTGTGAAGAATTTTTAACAAAAGAACAAATGGATGAGTCATATAATCATTTTATTTGTGGTAAAAAAGCTGAAGATTTTGAAGAAGAAACATATATGTTAAAAGTCTCAAGTTTTAAGAAGTATTTGCAAGAGTTATTTACTACAGATTTCTTAGAGCCAGAATCAAGAAAAAAAGAGATGCTAAATAATTTTATTAATAACGATTTAGAAGATTTATCAGTTACAAGAGTAAGCTTTAATTGGGGAATTCAAATAAAAGAAAATCCAAAACACGTAATATATGTATGATTGGATGCACTTTCAAATTATATTACTGCGTTAGGTTATAAATCAAAAAATGATGAACTATTAAAAAAATTCTGATCAAAGGATACTGAAATTTTACAAATTATTGGAAAAGAAATTACAAGATTTCATTCAATTTATTGACCAGTAATATTAAACTCACTTGGTTTAAAAACTCCTGATAAATTATTATCTCATGGTTGAATATTAAGTGGTGATAAGAAAATGTCAAAATCAATTGGTAATGTTTTAGACCCAATTGAAATAATTAATAAATACTCAAGTGATGCATTACGATTCTATATAATAAATAATTTACCTACAGATAAAGACGGAAGTTTTACAAATGAATTATTTATAGAATCATTTAATAATAACCTTGCAAATAATATTGGAAATTTAATTTCAAGAGTATCTAATATGATAATTAAATATTTTGACGGTTTACTTCCAAATAAAAATGTTTTAAATCATTGATTGGTTAAAAATGCTTTTGAAACAATCGAAAATTATAAAGAACAAATGGATAAATATAATATGTCACAAGCAACTCAGATTATTTTAATGTTAGCACAAGAATGTAATAAATTTATTGAAGATGCAAAACCTTGAACTTTAGAAAAAGAAAATAAGACTGAAGAGTTACTAGAGGTATTATCTGTTTTACAAAAAAATATAGTTATAATTTCTTATTTATTGAAACCAATTTTAGTTAATTCATATCCTGATATGATAAATCAGATGGGATTAGATCCAAAACAAATTAATTTTAATAATTTAAAAGAGGATTTTAAATTTAAAAAAATAGTTGATAAATTAGTATTATTTGAAAGAATAAAATAAAAGAGAAGGAGGCGTGCACATGCAAGCTGAAATAGTTGTAGTTGGTGCAGGCCATGCTGGTGTAGAAGCAGCATTAGCTTCTGCAAGAATGGGAAAAAAAACAATTTTAGTTAACTTGTATAAAGATAAAATTGCAACAATGCCATGTAATCCATCAATTGGTGGTCCAGCTAAAGGAATTGTTGTAAGAGAAATTGATTCACTTGGTGGAGAAATGGGTAAAGCTGCGGATGCTACTGCAATGCAAGTTAAACTATTAAATTCTTCTAGAGGACCTGGTATTTGGGCATTACGTGCTCAATCAGACAAAATTGAATATTCAAAGTATATGGAAAATGTTGTTAATAATCAAAAAAATTTAGAATTAGTCGTTGGAGTAGTTAAAGATATATCTTTGGATTCAAATAATAATATTAAGTCAGTTATACTTGAAGACAAAACTGAAATTCATTGTAGTGCAGTTATATTAACTACTGGAACTTATCTCTCTTCTTTAATATATCGAGGTGAAGAAAAATATGAAGGTGGTCCAAATGATGAAATTACAACGAAATCATTAAGTGAAACATTAGTTAAACTCGGACTTAGAACTTTTAGATTTAAAACCGGAACACCTCCAAGAGTTAAAATGAACTCTATAAATTTAGAAGAAGCATTAATTGAACCCGGTACAAATGAAGAGTTAGCTTTTTCTTTTTCTACAAAGAAATTTTTATCATTTGAAAAACAAGAAGTTTGTTATTTAATTCATTCAACTTCAAAAACTAAAAAAATTATTGAAGATAATTTACATAGGTCAGCAATGTATTCTGGAGAAATTGAGTCTGTAGGACCAAGATATTGCCCAAGTTTTGAAGATAAAATTGTAAGATTTAGTTCAAAAGAAACTCATCAAATTTTTTTAGAGCCAGAATCAAAATCTTTGGATACTTTTTATGTTCAAGGATTCTCAACTTCTATGCCTATTGAGATACAAGATAAGATGCTTAGAAGTTTACCAGGTTTTGAAAACGTTGTAGTAGATAAATGAGCTTATGCAATTGAGTACGATTGCATTGATCCTCAACAACTAAAATTATCTTTAGAATTAAAATTGATAGGTAATTTATTTTTGGCAGGTCAGATTAATGGAACTAGTGGCTATGAAGAAGCTGCAGGTCAAGGTTTAATTGCTGGAATAAATGCAGTAAGAAAAATTGATAATTTAAAACCTCTAATTTTAAAAAGAAATGAATCTTATATAGGAGTTATGATTGATGACTTAATTAATAAGGGAGTAATTGAACCTTATAGATTACTTACAAGTAGAGCAGAAAATAGATTAACTTTGAGAAATGATAATTCTGAAATACGACTAAAAAAATATGGCTATGAAGTGGGTTTAGTTTCAGAAAAAGAATGAAAACTACATCAAAAATTTGAAAGAGAAATTTTTGAAAAAATGGATTTATTAAAAGAAGTAAGATTTAGTCCTAAAACAGATTTAGCAATAGAATTAAAAGAAACTGGTCAAGCTGTTTTAACTCAGGGATTTAGTGCTTATGAAATTTTAAAACAGCCTAAAGTAGATATAAATATTTTTAAAAAATATATTAAAGAATTAAATGAACTTTCAAAACAGCAGCTTCAAACTTTATTAATATTAATAAGATTTGAAGGTTATATCAAAAAGGAAAATGAAACAATTGAAAAATTCGTAAAACTGGAGAATAAAAAAATACCTAAGGATGTTGATTATTCAAAAGTTGAGAATATTGCTTTAGAGGCAAGACAAAAGTTGGAAAAGGTTAAACCTACTTCAATTGGTCAAGCTTCAAGAATAACAGGAGTAAATCCTGCAGATATTCAAATGTTACTATTTCACTTAAAAAGGAAATATAATGAGGTATAATTCATGATTAATGTTAATAAGAAAAATAAAACTAAGAACAAGATTTTTGAATTTTTATCTGTTTTCTCAATGACTTTTGGAATAGTTGTTGGTAGTGGAATTTATTTAAAAAATGCTGGAGATAATGGTGTACTTGCAAAAGCTGGGAATAATCCCTATTTAGCAATAGCTGTTTGAACACTTATGGCATTTTTTTGTTGTTCAATGATGTTATCTTTTATAGAGTTATCAAGTTCAACCAAAAAAGGTGAACATAATACCTTAACTGCTTGAGCTGGAAGATTTCTTGGGAGAAGATATGGCTCATTAGTAACAATACTATATGCCATTATTTATCTTCCAGTTTTAATAATAATTGGAGCATTATTTACAACCAGTAGTTTTTTTCAATCTATTAATATTATTTATGAATTCTCTACAGGTAAGGAAAGTTGATTAACAGGAGATACAAAAATTATTGTTGAAATATTTGTAGCTTCATTAGTATTAATTTTATTTCAAATTGTTAATACTTATACAACCAAGCCAGGTAAAATTCTGCAAACTACTCTTTCTTTTTTAAAGTTTATTCCTTTAATTACTGTCTTAATAGCAGGAATTACTTTTTTCTCGCTTGGTAAAGAAAGTTCATTTGATCCAGAAAAAGTAGGAGGTTTTCAAATTAATAATATATTTTTGACCATGGTTCCAATTATGTTTGCTTTTGATGGCTTTCTAGACTCAGCTGCAATACAAAAGGATTGTGAACATAAAGAAGTCGTAGCTCCAGCTATGATGACTGGAATTGTTGCGGTTTCTATATTTTATATAATAATTAGTGTTGCAATTTTTATGGGAGCTTCTGATGGGAATATATTAAATATTTTTAAAAGAGAGGGTATAGATCCAAGAATTCATTTTACTTTTAATTTAATAATTACTTTAACTTTATTGACAATGGTAAATGCATATAGTGTTATTTATCCAATAGTTATAAGAGCTTCAATTGAAGAGAAATTTGTTTATTCCAAAAAAAATGGAGTAGAATTGTCTAAAATAAAATCAAGTTGAATCTCAATATTAATTGTTTTTATATTTTTTATTGCCTTTGTTGGTTCAAGTTTATTACTACCAAAAAGTATAACTGGAGATGACTCTTACTTATATACAGCATATTTATCTTCTGACTCAACAATAATAATTGTTTACTTATTTCACATTCCTTTGTTAGTGCAAATGCTTATAAATAGAAAAACCAAAAAAATTGAAGTTAGAAAAGTCAGAGGGGCCTATTGTGCGGCAATATTTTCTTCTTCAATGTTAATTTTGACTTTGGGTTACATTTATTATTTAAATATTATAAAATCATTAATAGATGGACAGCTGGTATCTCCAATAATGTGATTTGTATTTATAATAATATTAGTAGTTTTTTGGATTATTAATGAAATGATTATTTCAAAAAATAATATTGAAATAAATGATTTTCATTTTAGAATAAATCCAAAAAATTGATTTAACTATGATAAGCAAAAATGTTTAGATATTTTTAATGCTAGAAAGGTTTTAAAAAATGATAAAGGTAAACAAAGTAAACAAGGCAAAAAATAAGTCATTTGAATTTTTAACTATATTTTCAATGGTTTTTGGAATTGTAGTTGGTAGTGGAATCTATTTAAAAAACAAGGTAGAGGCTGGTGGAGTATTACATGAAGCTGGAAGGAACCCTTGATTAGCACTAACTGTTTGATTATTTATAGGAGTTTTATGCTCACTTATAATGTTAACTTTCATTGAAGCAGCATCTGCAACAAAAAATGATGGCCATTCTACAGCTCAAAGTTGAGCAAATAAATTTATTAATAGAAGAACGGCTTCTTTATTTTCTATTTTATATATTTGTATGTATCTTCCGATTTTAGCTGGTTTGGGAGCGCTATTTACAGTTAAAACGGTCTTTAGTGGAATTAACTCATTTTATTTTATTGTAAATGAAGAAAGTCTAATTTTAAAAATTGGAAAAGTACAATGGATGTCGTTGGAGTTATTTTTCTCAACATTAGTATTAATTGGTTTTTCATTAATGAATATTTTTACCCATAAACCAAGTAAACTTATTCAGAGTATTTTTACTATTGTTAAGTTTTTACCTTTAATAACTATTGTAATTGGTGGGTTTACACTCTTTGCAATTAACTCAGATGGCAATAATTCATTTAATCCTCCATCAGACTTTGAATCGTGACAAGTAAATACTTTTTTTGGAACAATGATCCCAATACTATTTGCATTTGATGGATTTATTTATGCAGCAACTTTACAAAAGGATTGTGAACATAAAGAAGTTGTAGCTCCAGCAATGCTTTCTGCAATTATTGCAGTGACATTGTTTTATATAATAATTACTATTTCAATTTTTTTTGGAGCAAATGATGGAGATGTATTTAAGTTATTTGATAATATGTTTAGTAAATCTCCTTGAGTATCTTTATTATTCAAAATTGTAATTGCTTGTACAATTTTGACAACTGTAAATGGTTATACAACTTTAATCCCTAAAACAGTTCAATCTGGTGTTCAAGAAAAATTTATTTATTCAAAAAATGGGAAAGATAATATTAGCTATGTAAAATCTGGTTTTATTGGAATGGCAATAACAATGTCAATTTATGTATTATTTATTACAATATCAATTTTAATTGACTGAAATAGTGCAGAAATTAATTACTTCTTAGTTGCAGACTATTCCTCAAATAGTACAGTAATGTTTGGTTTTGTAGTCTATTTAATATTAATGATTTTTGTATTACATAATAGAAAAACCAAAAAAGTAGAGACTTTAAAAATCAAGGGTGGTTTTGTAATTGGAATAATAACATCAACAATATTATCTATTATAATGGCATATGCATATTATGACTTTTTAATTGGCAAGTTTATGTCAAATGATTTAAAGACAATGATTGATCCTATTTTATTAATATTTTTTGCTATGATACTCGCGATAGCTTGAATAATTAATGAAAGTTTAATTTCAAAAAATAATATTGATGTTAATGATTTTGTTTTAAGAATTAAACCTAAAAATTGATTTAATTATAATAAAGAGTTAGAAATTGAAAAATTTAAAAGTAAAAGTAATGTAAAATAAAAAAGAAATTAATCTTTTTTATTTTTTTTAGAGGAGTGATTAAATGGATTGAAATAGATTTGAAGAATTAAATATTGAGCTAACTGATTATCAAAAAAATTTATTATTAAACTATAAAAATATTTTGCAAAAAGAGAATGAAATTCATAATCTTACTGCAATTGTTGAAGATCAAGAAATATTGGATAAGCATTTTTTTGATAGCTTATTATTTACAAAAGTTTTTAATCCAGATAATTTAGAAATACTTGACATAGGAACAGGTGCTGGCTTTCCAGGAATTGTAATAAAAATATTCTATCCAAATACAAAAGTATTTCTTTTAGAATCAAACTCTAAAAAAATAAATTTTTTAAAGAAAGTAATTTTAGAATTGGATTTAAAAAATATTTCAACTATAAATGCTAGAGCAGAAGAGTACACAATAGAAAATAAAGAAAAATTTGATGTAATTATTTCAAGAGCAATGGCACCGCTTAATATTTTGTTAGAAGTGGGTGTACAGGGTTTAAAAATAAATGGAACTTTTATATGCTTAAAGTCTAAAAATGTAAATGTAGAATTAAATGATTTGAATAATCAAGAAAAAAAATTAGGATTAAATTTATTTTTAAAACAAGAATTAAAAGATGAAGTTTTAGGAGAAAGAAATAATTTGTTCTATTCAAAATATAAAGAAACACCCTTAGAATATCCAAGACAATATAGTCAAATTAGAAAAAGACCTTTGGGAAAATAATAAATATTTAATATATAATAATGATTATGAGAGGTATTTTATGGCAAAAGTAATTTCAGTTTCGAATCAAAAGGGTGGTGTTGGTAAAACTACAACCTCAGTAAACTTAGCATGTGGCCTTGCTCTGGCAAATAAAAGGGTACTACTTATAGATATGGACCCTCAGTTCAATGCAACAACAGGAGTGGGCTTTGAAATAGATAGTAATACCTTAAGTATGTATCATGTCTTTGTGGGAGAAAAAACTCTTGGTGAAGTAGTTATCAAAAATATTAAAAAAAATATAGACTTGGCACCAAGTTCAATTGATGTGGCAGCAGTTGACCTTATTCTTTTAGAACAAAAAAATAATAATCAAAATGTTTTAAGAGAAGAAATTAATAAAATTGGGCATAATTATGATTTTGTTATTATTGATTGCCCACCAAGTTTAGGATTAATTAATAGAAATGGACTTGCAATTTCTGATACAGTATTAATTCCCATACAAGCAGAGCATTATGCAATGCACGGAGTGGCGCAATTATTAAGAACTATTAAAAAAGTAAAAGAGACATTAAATCCAAATCTTACTATTGAAGGTGTATTAGTAACAATGTTTGATTCAAGAACAAAACTAGCACACGATGTTTTAGAAGAAATAATGAAAACGTTTGGACCAAAGGTTTACAAATCAGTTATTCCTAGAAATGTTAGAATATCTGAATCTTCAATGGAAGGTAAATCAATATATGAATATGATAAAAATGGAGCTGGCTCAATTGCTTATATTGAGTTTGTAAAAGAGGTGTTAAAAGAAAATGGCCAAAGCTAAAGGAAAATATAATTTTAAAGGATTAGATGATATTTTTGGAGAATCAGTTTCAGATATTATTGGTGTTATTGAAAACGATAAAAACAAAGTTGAAGATAATAAGACAATGATAGATATAAAAGTTCTTGTGGCAAATCCATATCAACCAAGAAAGAACTTTGAAAAAGAGGAATTAAACGAACTGGCAAGTTCAATTAAAACACATGGGATAATTCAACCAATTATAATTAATAGTAAGAATCAAATTATTGCAGGTGAAAGAAGAACTAGAGCTGCTAAGTTGGCAGGACTTAAGAAAATTCCTGCAATAGTTTTAGAACTAAGTGAAAGTCAAATGGAAGAGTTTGCGATAATTGAAAATATTCAAAGAGTTGATTTATTGGATATTGAAGAAGCAGTTGCATACAAAAAGCTTTCAGATAATTTAAAACTAAAACAAGAAGATATTGCAACAAGAGTTGGTAAATCAAGATCACATATAGCAAATATTATGAGACTTTTAAATCTGCCTGAAAAAGTACAAGATGCTATGTTACAAAAGAAAGTATCAATGGGTCAGGCAAAACCTTTATTAGCAATTGTTAATAATGAAAAATTATTAGATTCTATATTTAAACAAATTTTAGAAAAAGATTTAACTTCAAGAGAAGTAGAAAATTTAATTAAAAAAAGTAATTTAGCAAAAAATGAAAAAAAACAAGATTCTAAAAATAACTCAATAGTTCATATGGAAAATAAGATGATGAGAAAACTTGGAACAAAAGTAAGTATTGAAAATGGTAAGTTAACTATTAGATATTCAGACGAATCTGATTTAAATAGAGTTTTAGAGATTTTAGGATTAACTAATGAAGATTAATTTAGGAGATAAAGTATTTTTAAAAAAACCTCATCCAAGTAAAACCATATTTTGAATTGTTTTAAGGATTGGTACTATTTATAAATTGCAATCTAATATAGATGAAAAAATAATATTAGAATTTCAAAAAGATGATCTTTTAAAAAAAATTAAAAAAGTAGAAAGTGGAGAATAATATGGGATTACAAGTAGGGATAGTTGGTTTACCAAATGTTGGGAAATCCACTTTATTTAATGCAATTACAAATTCAAAAGTTGAAGCAGCAAATTATCCATTTGCAACAATTGAACCAAATGTTGGGGTAGTAGAAGTACCAGATTGAAGATTAGATAAATTAGCTGATATATTCAAATCAAAAAAAACTATTTATACAACAATTGAATTTGTTGATATTGCTGGTTTAATTGCAGGAGCAAGCAAAGGTGAAGGATTAGGTAATGCCTTTTTAGCAAACATTAGAGAAACAGATGCTATCTGTGAAGTTATTAGATGCTTTGATTCAAAGGAAATAACTCATGTTGAGGGAAGCGTTGATCCGATAAGAGATATTGAAATAATAGAGCTAGAATTAATTTTATCTGATGAAGCAACTGTTAAAAAAAGACTTGCAAAAGTTGAACCAAAATTTAAGTCAACAAAAGATAAAGAAATCATCTTTGAGTATACTTTACTTAAAAAACTGGCAACTCAACTTTCTGATGGTAAGTTATTAAATAAACTTGATTTTAGTGAAGAAGAAAAAATTGCTTTAAAATTATTTCAACTTTTAACAACAAAAAAATTTATTTATGTTGCTAATGTTGGTGAAGACGAAGTTAGAGAAGATAATAATTATGTAAAGCTTGTTAGAGAATATGCTAAATCATGTAATTCACAAGTTGTTAAAATTTCTGCAAAAATTGAAGAGGATTTAAGTGAACTTGAAAAAAATGACAAAGAGGTTTTCTTACAAGAAGCTGGAATTGAAGCGTCAGGACTTGAACAATTAATCAAAGCTGCATATTCAACACTGGGGTTAAAGACATATTTTACTTGTGGTCCTCAAGAAGCAAGAGGATGACAGTTCAAAGATGGTTTTAATGCTCCACAATGTGCTGGAATTATTCATACAGACTTTGAAAAAGGTTTTATTAAAGCTGATGTTTATAAGTGTGAAGATATTTTTGAACTTGGAGATGAACAAAGTTTAAAGAATAGCGGAAAAATAAAACTTGAAGGAAAAAACTATATCGTTCAAGATGGAGATGTTTGTTTTTTTAAATTTAATAAATAGCATTAAGGATTTATAACTTTAATTAGTTATAAATCATTTTTTATTTTATAATCATTTTGTTAAGAGGAATAAGTATGAAATTTAAAGTTGGATTTTCTAAAGATATGCATAATTTAATAATTGGAGATTATATTTTACTTGGTGGAATTAATATACCTTCAAAAACTAAGGTTGATGCATATAGTGATGGAGATGTTTTATTTCATAGTTTAGCAGAAGCTATCTTTGGATCACTTGGAGAAGAAGATTTAGGTCAAAATTATAATTCAAAAAATATGAAAGAAAATTTCGAATCAATTATTATGGTTAAAGATTCTTTAATTCTTTTAAAGAAAAAAGAATATAAAATATCTAACATAGATATTTTAATAGAGCTTGATGCACCAAATCTTAGAAATTTTAAAGCAGCTATTAAAAAAAATCTTTCAGAGATTTTAAACATTGGATTGGATCAAATATCAATAAAAGCTACTACGACAGAAGGAAACTTTAAAAATATAATTACAAGTTATTGTAATATATTAATTTATAAAAGTGAGGAAAATGAAAATGGGAAAATTTAGATTAAGATACGCACCATCACCAACTGGTTACTTACATATAGGAAATACAAGAACAGCTTTAATGAATTATCTTTTTGCAAAACACTATAATGGAGATTTTATTTTGAGAATTGAAGATACAGATATCGAGAGAAATGTTGATGGAGCAATAGACTCTCAATTTGATAATATGAAATGATTGGGTATTCTACCAGATGAATCATTTAGAAATCCAAAAAAAGATTTTGGAAAATATATGCAGTCTGAAAAGTTTGAAGTATATCAAAATTATGCAAATATTTTATTAAAGCAAGGAAAAGCATATAAATGTTATTGTACTTCAGAAGAACTGGAAAAGGATAGAGAAATGCAATTAGCAAAAGGCATTATTGCTCCTCAGTATAATAGAAAATGTTTATCTAATAAAAATAATGATGAGACAAAACCATTTAATATTAGATTTAAAGTTCCAGATAATAAATTATATAGAATTAATGATTTAGTTCGTGGTAATGTTGAGTTTAATTCAAAAGAAATTGGAGATTTTGTAATTCTAAAATCAAATGGAATTGCAACATATAATTTTGCTGTTGTAATTGATGATTATGATATGAAAATAACTCATGTTGCTAGAGGTGAAGAGCATATCTCAAATACTCCAAGACAATGTATGATATATGAAGCTTTTGGTTGACAAGAACCTCTATTTTGTCACTTAACATTAATAGTTGATGAAACAAAGAAAAAACTTTCTAAAAGAAGTGGAAACGCAATGTTTTTTATCTCACAATATAAAGAACAAGGTTATTTACCTGAAGCAATTTTTAACTATATTTCTTTACTTGGTTGAAGTCCAAATAGCGAGCAAGAAATTTTTTCTAAAGAAGAACTAATAAAAGTTTTTGATGAAAAAAGATTTTCTAAATCTCCTAGTACTTTCGACATGATAAAAATGAAGTGAATTAATAGTCAATGAATAAAAAAAATTAGTGATGATGATTACATAAAATTTGTGATTAATTTTATTGATGAGAATAAGTTTGAAATTAAAAATAAAAAGGATAATTGAATCAGATCTGTTTTACTTTTATTTAAAAAAGAATTAGAGTTCGCATCTCAAATTAATGATCATTTAGATATTTTCTTTAATAAGAAAATAGATGATAAAACAAAAAATATTTTGGCAGAGTTTAATATTAAAAAAGATTTAATAGTTTTTTTAGAAGATGAATTAAAAAAAATAGTTGAATTCAATGAAGAAAACATTAAGGCTTTGATAAATAGTATTGGTAAAAAATTTGAATTAAAAGGTAGAGATTTATTTATGCCTGTAAGAATATTTACAACTTTAAGTGAACATGGTCCAGAGTTGGCAAAAACAATTTCACTGATAGGAAAAGAACAAGTTATACTTAATATAAATAGTATTAAATAAGAGGTTGATTATGGAAAAGTTTATAAGAGATAATGTTCATGGAGAAATTTATTTTGAGGATAAAGTGTTTTCAGAATTAATTGATACAGATGAATTTCAAAGATTAAGAAGAATTATTCAACTAGGAGGAGGACAATTTGTTTTCCCAAGTGCCAATCATACAAGGTTTTCTCATTGTATAGGCGTTTATCATGTTATTTGTAAGTTTTTAGAAAATGAGATTATTAATAAAAATATCTCAGCAAAAGATAAAAAGATTTTAAAAATAGCAGGTTTACTTCATGATGTGGGGCATGGTCCATTTTCACATACTTTTGAGTTGATATCTGCTGTATCTCATGAGCAATATACTGTAGAAATTATAAGAGGAAATACTCAAATTAATAAAGTACTAATTAATAATGGAATTAATCCTAAAGAGGTTGTTTCTGTAATTGAAGGTAAACATAAAAATAAAATAGTTAATTTTCTAGTTTCAAGTCAGTTGGATGCAGATAGGTTAGATTACTTATTAAGAGATTCAAAAGGTGCTGGAGTTAACTATTCTAAACCTGATATTGATTGAATAATAAGAAATGCTAGAATTTATGAAGGTCAAATTGTATTTACAAATAAAGCCATAAATGCAATTGAGAATTTTTTATTAGGAAGATATCATATGTTTAAACAAGTGTATGAACACAAAATTTCTATTGCTTTTGATAATACATTTAAAATGTGGTTTAAAAGATTAAAAGACTTATATATTGATAAATATCAATTTAGAGCATCAAAGACAATTGAGATTTTTAAAGAAGTATTTGAAAACAAAATTATGCCTTTAGAAAAGTATACTAATTTAGATGATTATACAATGTTTGAAATATTTAAAGTATTAAGAGATGAAGATGATATTATCTTAAAGGATTTATCAAATAGATTAATAAATCGAAAATTATTAAAAGTATCTTCAGATCTTTCTCGAGAGACAATTGAAAAAATGAAAACTGAATTTCAAGGTGATAGTAAATATTACTTTGATATTGCTACAATAAGAGATATCTCGATTTATAAACGCAGTTCTGAAAAAAAAGATGAAAATATATACATATTAAATAAGGATAAATTAACTAATATAAAGGACTTGTCAGAAATAATAAATGTTGATTGAAATAATAAAATAAAAAAAATATATATTTTTCCAATGTATAATGTAGAATAGAAATTATGGGGGAAAATCTTATGAGTAAACTATCACCAATTAATTTGGCCTATGATTACCTAAGTCAATGTAAAGATGACGCTTCATTTGAAGATATTTGAAATACAATTTCAAAAGAAATACATGGAGATAATGATAGCAAAAATGAAATTATAGCTGAACTATACAGTGATTTGGTTCTTGACAATAGATTTGCACTGACTTCAGATGGTAAATGAGGTTTAAGAGAATATCTAAAATTTGATGATGTTAAAAAACAATATGAATATGTTGATAAATTTGAAACAACAGAAGAGTTTGAAGATTTTGATACTGATTCAATTCTTGGTATTGATACTTTTGATGATGATACTGGAGAAAATGTTGGTAAAATTAAAAAATTATTAAATCATAAAGGAAATGATGATTCTATAGATATAAATTTAGATGAAGATCTCGACGATGATGACTTCGATGATGACGATGATGACGATGATTATTAGTAGAATTTAATCACAAGTAGTTTAACTAACTACTTTTTATTTTTGGGGGAATTAGATTATGGTAAAACACATATTTATTACTGGTGGAGTTGTTTCTGGTTTGGGAAAAGGAATTACTGGAAGCTCACTGGGAGTACTTTTAAAAAATAGTGGATTGAAAATATTTATGCAAAAATTTGATCCATATTTAAATATAGATCCAGGAACTATTAATCCAATTGAACATGGGGAAGTTTATGTTACAGATGATGGGGGAGAAACTGATCTAGATTTAGGTCATTATGAGAGATTTATTGATGTAAACCTTTCTAAAATATCTTCAACTTCAGCTGGAAGAATATATTATGAGGCATTAGAAAAAGAAAGAAATGGTAAGTATGAAGGTAAAACTGTTCAAGTTATCCCTCATATTACTAACGAAATTAAGCAAAGAATTTATGCTGCAGAGGTTGAAAGCAAAGCGGATGTAGTTATTACTGAAATTGGTGGTACAGTAGGAGATATTGAATCTCAACCATTTTTAGAAGCATTAAGACAAATTAGAATGGAAAAAGGTAAGGAAAATGTAATGTTTATTCATGTGGCATTATTACCTTATTTAAAAGTATCTGGAGAATTTAAAACAAAGCCAATTCAACATTCAGTTAAGGAATTACTAAATTTAGGAATTCAACCCGATGTAATTGTTGCAAGAAGTGAATTAGAATTTGATAAAAAACTTAAAGATAAAATCTCTTTATTATGTAGTATTCCAGTAGAGAATGTTATCGCTTGTCCAGATAGTGATTCAATTTATAAAGTACCTTTAGTTGTTGAAGAAGGTAATCTGCATAAAATTACAGCAAAACAGTTAGGTTTAAAATTAAAAGCAACTAATTTAAAAGATTGAAAAAAATTTGTTAATAATATTGAAAAATCAAAAGAAATTTTAACAATTCATATAGTTGGGAAATATGTTGAATTAAGCGATGCATATTTATCAGTTATGGAATCTTTAAAATTTTCTGGTTATGAGATTAGTAAAAAAATTAAATTCAATTGAGTAAATGCCAGAACATTAAATCAAGAAAATATAGCAATGGAATTAAAAGATGCAAAAGGTATTTTAGTGCCAGGTGGTTTTGGTGAAGATGGTGTTGAAGGAAAAATCCTGGCAGCTAAATTTGCAAGGGAGAATAACATTCCCTATTTAGGTATTTGCCTTGGTATGCAAGTAGCTTGTATTGAATTTGCAAGAAATGTTTTAAACTTAAAAGACGCTAATACAACAGAATTAAAACCAAATACAAAATATCCAATAATAGATATTTTAGAAGGCAAAAATAGAGAAAATATTGGTGGAACTTTAAGATTAGGAAGATATGTAACTTCTCTAAAAGAAAATACATTAGCGTATGAACTTTATAAATCAAATGAAGTTATTGAAAGACATAGACATAGATATGAATTTAATAACACTTTCAGAAGTGACTTTGAAAAAAATGGAATGGTTTTTTCAGGATTGTATTTAGAAAAAGATTTAGTAGAAATAATAGAATATCCTAAAAATGATTTCTTTATTGCAGCTCAATATCATCCTGAATTTACTTCAAGACCAAATAAACCAAATCCTTTATTTATGGGATTTGTAAATGCAGTGAACAAAAAGTATTAGTATATTTTTTGTTTTTTTTATCTAAAATTAATTTAAGGTGAGATTATGAAAAAGATTAATTCAAAACAAATAGCAATTTGTGGCTTATTAACATCTGTTATGTTTATTATTGGATTAGTAACTAATCTAATTTCAGTTGGAACTGGTAAAGGTATTTTTCAAGTATCAGATTTTTTGTATATTGCTCTTTTAGACTTTCTTAATCCATTTATATCAATTTTATCTGCAATACTGGCAGGAGTTTTAACTGATTTATTTACAGGTGGGATAATTTATATCCCTATAACAATTATTGTAAAACTTTTAATTGGAATAAGTTTCATAGCTCTAAAAAATTTTATTTGATCCTATTTAAATATTTTTATTAGTTATTTATGAATTTTTATATATGTATTATACGCATATTTTTTATTTGATTCTTCTTTAGCTATTGTTGAATTATTAACAGATACAATACAATATTTTACTAATACATTACTTGCACTAGCTTTATATTTATATTTTAAAAAAATTGGGATAGAGCAAAAAATTATTAAGTCCACTAGTTCAAAAGTGAAAGCACCCACTCTAATATACTTAAAAAAATCTCGTCTATCAAAAATAAGGAGTATAATCATAAGGTATAATAAAAATTTAGGAGGAAAAAATATGTCAAGAATTTATCATTCAAAATTAGTTAATTCTACAAAAATGATTAAAGATGCACATGCAAAGAAATATGCAATTGGGCATTTTAACATCAATAATTTAGAGTGAACTAAAGCTATTTTAGAAGCTGCTCAAGAATCTAAAACACCAGTAATTATTGCTACATCAGAGGGAGCAATGAAATATATGGGTGGACCAAATGTTGTAGTAGGAATGGTTAATGGACTATTAGATTCATTAAATATTACTGTTCCTGTTGCTTTACATTTAGATCATGGTCAATCAATTGAAACTGCTAAAAAATGTATAGAAGCTGGATATTCATCAGTAATGTTTGATGGTTCTCATTTACCATATGAAGAAAATATTTCAAAAGTTAGGGAATTAATGAATTTTGCAAATAAACATGAAATTTCAGTTGAAGCAGAAATTGGTTCAATTGGTGGAGAAGAAGATGGTGTAGTTGGTGAGGGTGAATTAGGAGATCCTAAACAAGCTGCTGAAATGTCTACTACAGGGATTTCTATGCTAGCAGCTGGTATTGGAAATATTCATGGAAAATACCCAGAATGATGAAAATCATTATCTTTTGATACATTACAAGAATTACAGTCAGCATGTAAGTTACCTATGGTATTACATGGAGGTTCAGGAATTCCTCAAGACCAAGTAGAAAAAGCAATTAAATTAGGAATTTCAAAAATTAATGTTAATACAGAATTGCAATTAGCTTTTAGAGATGCAACAAGAGAATATATTGAAGCTAAAAAAGATTTAGATGATGAAGCTAAGGGATTTGATCCACGTAAATTATTAGCTCCAGGATTTAAAGCAATAAAACAAACATTCTTAGATTTAACAAAAGTGTTTGGTTGTCAAGGAAAAGCTAAATAATATTAATAATGAAATAATGGAGGATTACATTATGCATTTAACAGTTGAAGAGAAAATTAAGATTATTAGAGATTTTAAAAATAGTGGTGTTACAGCTACTCAGTTTGCGCCAACAAGAAATGTTAGTGTAGTTTCTTTAAGAAATTGAGTTAAAAGATATGAACAAGGTGGAGAAGAAGCTTTAAAAACAAAATATGAAAAGTAGGTTTTTTTAGCCTATTTTTTTATTAAAGAGGAAATTTAAAATATGAAAAATTTATTTAATGAAAATATGAAGAGTTTTTCAAAAAATTGAAAAATAATTATGGTTAAATTTATATTACTTATATTAGGTATCCTATTAACTTCATTTGGATTGGCTTTATATCAGCAACCATCTGTTGGAGGAAGTCAAATTGACTGACTTATTTATAATGTACTTTCCATCTCAATACCTTTTGTAAAAGAGGGAAAAGTTGGACAAGGAGTCTATGATAATTACGCTATAAGTTTAACAACTCTTTATATTGTTTTAATATTGTTTGCCATTTGTTTTTCAATTAAGCCAACTATTGATGAATATAAAAAAACAAAAAGTAAAAGTGCCTGATTTAAATTCTCATGATTTATTTTGGCAGATATAATTATAACTTTTATAGTACCCCAAATTGTAGGTTTATTTATAACTCCTTTAAGTCAAATGGGTATTAGAGAGTTAATCCCAGGAGCTAGAAATTTAATTTTTATAGCAGGTTTTTTATGTTTTGTATTAGGTATAGCTTTTTGAGTCAAATCAGGCTGATTATTAGGACCATTTAATAATATCTGTGAACAATTTTTAAGATTAACAAAAATGAATTATTCTAAGGGTAGATTAATAATAGATATTGCAATATTGATAATAGCCTTTGCCTTTTTCCCATTCGTTAAAGGAGAAGGAGCAAGTAAAACTGATTTTCTATTAACAAACTTTGGATTAGGAACAATATGCTTTACTTTTTTGGTGGGACCTTTAGTCAATCAAATTTTAATTATTTTAGATAAGGTCTTTGATTATAAAAAAATGAATAATAAGGAAGATATTGTAGTAAATAAAGAATTATAAGAGTAGTAAAAAGTAATTTATAGACTCTTTAATATAAGGGAAATAAACTAAACTGTTTCTTTTTATACACAGTATTATTAGAAGTATTTTTAATAAAAATTCGATTATTTATATAAGAAATACTTAAAAAAGAAAAGTTTTATTAAAAATATGGTATTATTTAATTTGTATTAGAAAGACTTTAAATAAAGGACGGTGAAAACATGCCAAAAGCAAACATACATCCACAATATTTTGAAGCTAAAATTGTTTGTACAACTTGTAGCAATGAATTCATGTCAGGATCAACAAAAGGAGAAGAAGTAAGAATAGATACTTGTTCAAATTGTCATCCTTTTTACACTGGAAAACAAAACTTTGCAAACGCAGAGGGACGTGTTGAAAAATTCAAAGAAAAATTTGTTAAAAAAGATGCTAAATTAGCTGAAGCAGAAAAAGCTTCAGCAGCTCAAAAAGCAGAAAATGAAAAAAAAGCAAAAGAAGCTAAAAAATAATTTAATACAAAAAACTAGACTATCAATTAGTCTAGTTTTATTATTTTTATTGAAAATGTTATACAATTATAAAGTTATGGGGGTCTTTATATGAGTTTTACAATTTCAAATGTTAAATTTTTTAACAGAAAATTATTGCCTAAAACAATTAATTTTAAATGTGAAGATTCTCAGATGGTAGCAGTGATTTCTCAAGATAGATATTTAAGAAAAAATTTTAGAAATGTATTGCAAGGTAAGCACCTTGTTAGATCCGGGGTTTTTAAAATTAATCAGTATGATATGGTTAATAAACAATGAACTAAAAGGAAAGTTTCAGTTATAGGAGTTAATAAGTTATTAAAAAAATGACCTGAAAAGTTTTGACTATATACATCTTTATTATTAAATAAAAATTTTCTTAGCAAGGCTAAAATAAATTACATCGATAAAAAGTATTCATATTTATCTTTTTCTACATCAAAAAATAATAAAACAGATTTAGAAATGAGAGATAAGGTTGAAAGTATGATATCTAAATTTATTAATAATTCATTAGATATTGAAGAACAATGATTGTCTGAATTTTTGGAACAAATTATTGATTTTAATAATAAAAATTTAGAAAAAAACTTTGGGACCCTAGAAGACCATATAAAAATTATTGTTAAGGATTATTATTATTTAATTGAGAAAGGTCAAAATCTTGAGTTAATGCAAACTTTTTTGCAAACTTTATGAGATAAGGTTTATTCTTTTATGGAATTATCTTCATTATGTACTTGTGAATATAATACAAAAAAGTCAAAAGATAGACAAAAAAGAAAATTAGCAAAAGAGTTAAACTTTAATCAAACAAATTTTGTTACAAGAAAACAATTAAAAATTATTGATTTAAAAGTAAATGATATTAAAAGAAAATTAGCAAAAACTAATTTCATAATCAAAAACTTAAAAAAACAAATCCTTTTTGAATTGGATAAATCTGAAACTCAAACTAAAAAAACTAAAAACTTAGAAGAACTATTTTCTTGAAGAAAGGCATCTGAAGACCAAAGATTTGAATTTAAAATTAAGCAAGAAAAAATGTTTTTTGAGGGTCTATCAGATGAGGCTAATACTTTAAGAGGTAAAATAGTTGAAGTAATGCATAGGTATCATAAAAAAGTATTAAATGATGAATGTGAAAAGGGAAATATTGAAGAGTTTAGAGAAAAAAAACAGATGTTGAAAAGTGAGATAGTAACTATATATAAACAGTCACTTTTATTTATTGATGAAACTGCAAAAGAACTTGGATTTGAATTTAATATTCTTTCATTAAAATTCAATAGAATGGAAGAAATATGATTTCAACTTTTAACTGCTATTTATTTAAAGCAATATAATATTATCTTTTATAATGTCTTTTCAAAAATAAATCAAGTTGAGAGAGAAGAATTATTAAAAGTAATAAATAATTTATTAACTATTAATCCTAAATTCTCAATAGTTTTTATTGAAGAGAGTATTTATGAAATACCTGAATTAAATAAAAATATTTATTTAATTAATGAAAATGAAATAGCTGAAACAAGTTTTGAAAAAGTTCTACAAAAAAATTGAACTACTTATGGAGGAGAATTCTTTGCAAAAAATAATAGATTCAATTATAAGTATGATGGTAAAAAATTAGAAACTATGAATGAGTCTTTAAAAATTCAAAGTTCGAAATTTAAAGAATCGGGTCAGATAATAATTAATCCAATGAAGGTATCAACCAATAAAAAAGAGAATGGAAATATTATTTTAGAGATAACTGGAATAATTAACTATAACAAAGAGTTTTTAGATACAAATATGTATGAAGTTATAACCAAAGAAAATGATTTAAAATTATATTTTTACTCAATAAAAAAATATAATAATAATGAAAAAGTTAAATTATATTTAACAGAAGAGTCAATATTAAAAGTGCTATAAGGAGAAAAATGAAAGATACTCTAATTAAAAAAATAAAAGATTATAAAAATATAATAATTGCTAAGCATGTATCTCCTGATTGAGACACTCAGGGTAGCGCGTATGGGCTTAAAGAAATTATTTTAGATAATTTTAAAAATAAAAATGTTTATGTTGTAGGAGAAAAACTTAATTTGGGTTTAAGAGAAGAATCTGAAGATATTTTAACTGAGGAAGTAATAAGCGATTCTATTTTAATAACAGTGGATGTTGCAAATTTTGAAAGAGTAGATTTTTTATTTAAAAATATTGTCAAGGAAGTTTTTAAAATAGATCACCATTTAGAAGATGATAAATTTGGAGAAAATAAAATTGTTGATTCAAGTGCAATTGCTTGTACTCAAGTTATAACTCTTTGGGCTTATAAAAATAAATTAAATATTTCAAAAAAAGCAGCTAGTTTTTTATACTATGGTTTAGTAACTGACTCTGGAAGATTTCTTTTTGACAAAACAAATGGAGAAACTTTTCAAGCGGCAAAGATACTTTCTGAAACTGGAATAAGAATTACTGATATTTATTCTGACTTATTTTTAAAAAAATTTGAGTTAGCAAAGTGACACAATCAAGCTTTTGGAATGGCCAAATTTTTAGAAAACAACTCTATTGGAATTATTAAAGTGGAGGAAAGAGTTTTTAAAAAAATAAATCTTGGAGATGAGGAAATAAAAAGTGCTTTAAGCGTTTTAGGAGGGATTGAGGAAGTCAAAATTTGACTTATGGCTTATCAAACTCCTGGAAGCGATAAAATTAAAATCTCTATTAGAAGTAGAGATTTTGATATAAACTCAGTGGCAAAAAAATATAATGGTGGTGGCCATAAGCTAGCGTCAGGAGCTAAGATTAGCAGTTGGAAGGAATTAGATAAATTAATTGATGATTTATCTAACTTAATTAAATTAAAGGGGAAATAAATATTATGAATTACAGAATGAACTTGAATAGTAAAAGAGGTTGAATTGAGTTAATAACTGGTTGTATGTTTGCTGGTAAAACTGAAGAATTTATTAAAAGGTTAAATAGATATAAACATGCTCAACAAAATGTTTTAGTATTTAAACCTTTAATAGATACAAGATACTCAAAAGAAGATGTATTTTCACACTCTGGAATGAGAATTGAATCAGTTACTGTTAAAGATAGTGAAGAAATTTATAAAATTTTTAAAGAGCAAAATGCAAAGCAAAAAATTGATATAATAGGTATTGATGAAGTTCAATTTTTAGATGATAATGTTGTTGATGTTATATCTAAAATTGCTGATGAGGGTGTCATTGCAATTGTTAATGGTTTAGACAAAGATTTTAAAAATAATCCATTTAAAAATGTGGACAAATTGCTTGTTGAAGCTGAATATGTTGATAAGTTAAGTGCCATATGTCATTCATGTGGTGGTAATGCTAGTAGAACTCAAAGAATAATTGATGGTAAACCAGCAAAGGCAAATGAACCAATAATTGTAATTTCGGCAAATGAAAAATATGAGGCTAGATGTAGACATTGTTACATTAAGCCAGAATAGGAGAATATGATGAATAAGAAAACCTTAGAAGCTTTAGACGTAATGGAAAATAGAGTTAACTCAATTGATGAAACAATTCAAAAAGAAGAAACTTTAAAAGATATTAAACTTTTAACAGAATTAAATAAAGAGAGATCAAATTTAGAAGAAATTGTTCAAAAATATCAAGAGTATAAAAAAGTGAATAAGGATATTGATGAAGCAAAACTAATTTTAGAAACTGAAAAAGAAGAAGAAATGAGAGGTCTTGCTAAACTTCAATTAGAAGAAGAACAAATAGCTATTGAAATTATTGAAAAAGATTTAGAACTTCTATTACTGCCCAAAGATCCTAATGATGATAAAAATGTTATTTTTGAAATTAGAGGTGCTGCAGGTGGAGATGAAGCAAATATTTTTGCAGGAGATTTATTTAGACTATATACAAAATATGCTGAAAAAAATAACTGAAAAATTGATGTAATTGATGCTAATGAATCAACAGCTGGTGGATTTAGTCAAATCTCTTTTATGTTAAAAGGAGATAAGGTTTATTCAAAAATGAAATTTGAGTCTGGAAGTCACAGAGTTCAAAGAGTTCCTAAAACTGAATCAAAAGGTAGAATTCAAACTTCAACTGCAACTGTTGCAGTTCTTCCAGAGGTTAGTGATGTCGAAGTTGATATTAAAACAGCGGATTTAAGAATTGATACTTATAGAGCATCTGGTGCAGGTGGACAACATATTAATACAACTGACTCAGCTGTAAGAATTACACATATTCCAACTGGGATAGTTGCAGCATCACAAGATGGAAGAAGTCAACATGATAATAAAGATAAAGCAATGACTTTATTAAGAGCAAGAATTTATGAAGCAGAGCTTGAAAAACAACAAAGTGAAGCTGCAAGTATGAGAAAAAATGCTGTTGGTACAGGAGCAAGAAGTGAAAAAATTAGAACTTATAATTATGCTCAAAATAGAGTTACAGACCATAGAGTAAATTTAACTTTAAATAAGTTGGACCAGGTAATGGAAGGTAATTTGGATGAAATTATTGTTGAATTAATTAATGATGAACAAAAAAATATGATTACTCAACATATACAAGGTTAAATATGAATATTTATAAACTAAAACAAAAATATGTACCATTAGTATTTACATCAAATGACTTTAAAGAAATAATAATTCATGTAACAAATAAATCTGATTTTAACTTTTTAGCTGATATATCTTTATCAAAAAGTGAATTAGATTTATTTTTAAAAATAGCTGAAATATTTTTAGAAACTAAAAAACCTCTTTCTTATATCTTAAACAATAAATATTTTTATAAATATGATTTTTTTGTAAATGAAGATGTATTGATACCAAGACAAGAAACAGAGTGTATAGTTGAAGAAGTTATAAAATATGATCTTCAAAATAAGAATCTATTTGATATATGTTGTGGAAGTGGATGCATAGGTATAACTTTAAAAAACTTACAGCCTGAAGTTAATTTACATTTAACTGACATTTCACCACAAGCTATTAAAGTTGCAAAGTTAAATTTGGCGAAACATAATAAAAATGCTAAAACTTTTATATCTGATTTTCTAAATATTTTTGAGGAGACTAAGATAATTCCTGATTTTATTACAATTAATCCTCCATATATTAAATTATCAGATTTACATATTCAAAATAGTGTTAAAAACTTTGAACCTCATTTAGCTCTTTTTGCAAAAGAAGATGGTCTAGAATTTTATAAAATATTAGTAAATAAATTAGATTTCCTATTTCAATTAAATAGTAAATTAGTTATTTTTTGTGAGTTTGGCTTTGAGCAAAAGGAAGAATTAGAAAATATTTTCTCTGGAAAGATAGTAAAATATAATATAGATTTCAAAAAAGATTATTCAAATAATTGAAGAATGTTTATAATTACTTCTAAGGAGATTTATGGAAAATAATAGGGATAAATTTAAAATAGATAAATTTAAAGTTAACAATAATTTAGTATTTAAATTTTTATTGCTTTTTTTAATTTTATCTATTCAATCAATAACTTTTCTTGTTATTATCAATATTAATGATTCTCTTAAATATTATTTAAATCATTTAGATGTTGTTAAAAATAACTTTGGTAAAAATCTAGTAGTTAGTCAATTTGAAATTGAAACTTTGATGTGAGTATCAATATCTTTTTTAATTATTGGTTTTGTATTAATTGGGTTTTTAAAGCTATTTTTAAGGCAACAATTTTCAAATTATTATAAGGCTTTGTATATTATGATAATAGCAATGTTTGCAGTTCTATCAATTGTTCTAGAAGCAATTTCTGAGTATTCTTATTCAAAATTTTATAATCTTTTTGATTTTTTATCTCAAAAGGATAACTCAATTTTTGAATCAGAAGCAATAAAAGAAATGCAAGATGTTTTTTATAATATGTCCATAAAGAGTACTGGTAATAAGTATAAGTGAGCATCTGATAGTACTACATGGTGATTAGCTGTTATTAAAATTATAGCAGTAATACTTTTTTTAACTATTTGATTTAAAAATCAACAATATAATAAAGTAGCAATAAAACGTAGTAATTTTAAAGAAAATAGTGGTTCTAAATTTAAAGAGTTAGTAAAGAAATTTTCTTTAAATAATAGTAAAAATATTTCATTTTGATTGATTATAGCAACAGCCTTAGTTTTTCTTCCTCCACTAGCATATATAATTAATATGACTATTTTTGGAACAAAAATGAACTCAATGCTTAATTGAACTTTTATTGTTAAAGATTTATATAAGTCAGTTACATATAATGGTATTTCTATAGAAGAAGTAAATATCACTAATTCCTATTTTGCAATTAAATTTCTACCTATTATAATTTCTGGCTTTTTAATGGCAAGTATTTTTATTTTTATTACTGCTTATGTTAAAGACTGAAATACTTCAAAATCAACGTTTACTTTTCAGTTTATTATTTTACTAATTGAAATATTGTCTGTTTTAGTTGCAATTACATATTCAAGTCATGAATCACAAAGAATAACTAACTTATGAAACAATGGGACTTTTAAAGTTAATCCAAATGCACTATCTTTTAATTATTTAAAAAATACATATGGATTTCCATTTGATAGTGATAATTTAATTTCAGAACCTTGAATGAGTGGTTTGAAGTATATATCACAAACAATAATAAGCCTTAGTTTTTTATCAACTATTTATACAATTCTATTCATAAAATATAAGAAAATTCAAAATAGTATTTAGATTTTATCTTTACTAGATCAACTAGTTCTAGAGATAAAAGTGCAGTATTTTGTGTTATAATAACTTTATAAAATAAATAAACAAAAAAAAGATGGGGTTTTTAAATTATATTTAGCAGCTTTTATTAACTTCTTCTTTTTAATTTTGCAAAATTACTAATAAAAAAAGTAATATATCATATCAAACTATCTATTACATTGCAATAAAAGAGGTAAAAAACTTTAAAAAATATGGTATAATAATTTTGGCATTAGGAGGTTATAATATGTATTTAAATCCATTTGAAAGGATGAAAAAACAACGGGAGTACGATGAAAAAAGAGCCTTGGAAGAAAGAAAAGAGCAGGAACGATTAACAAGATTAGGAGCTCAAATGGGCTTTATAGATTATAATGATTATCCCGAACCATCTTTTAAAAATAATATAAATCCTTCAAAAAATAATTATAGTAATAAATATACAAATATAGAATCTCAAGAAAATAATTATTTATATAATAAAGCCGAATCTGATAAGTACTTTGAAAATAATTTTGAAGATTTTGAAGAAAAACATTTTACAAATTCGATATCTCCTGAAATGGGTTTAAAAAGAGAAAATCCTTATTTAGAGCCTCAAGTGTATAATCAGTCAAAACAAAATTATTTTAATGAAAATTTTGCAAAAGTTAATGATCAAAGCAATCACAAGGTTTTAAAACTAAATGAGATTTTTGAAAATGAAAATAGTGGATTAATAAAATCAAACACAAAAAGTAAAAATTTAATTCTAGAATCAAAAAATTTAAATAATAAAATAATATCAAAAGATAAATATATTTCTTTGAAAAATAAAAAAGAATTATTTTCAAAAAATACATTAATGGTAAATCATCCTGAATTATTAAATGATATGAATAATGAGAATTTGATTTATATAGATTTGCAAAAAATTGTTATATATTCTTCACCTTGCTTATTCTTTTTAAAAAAATTTATAAATAATTTACCTGAAAAGATTAGTTTAGAAGATAAGAAGATTTTGTGAGAAAGAACTTCTGTATTACTAGCAGCAACAGATTGAGGTAAGACTACATCTGAAATAGATGATATTTTAGACGACTTAAATATTACAAACGATCCAGAAAAAATGTTTATTAATGAGTTTATTAACTTATTGGATTCATATAACTTTAATGAAAAAATGAATATAGTAATAACTAATACAGATGGAATTGACCTAAATAAGATTTTATTAATTAATGAGTTTATAGCAAAATCTTTAATTAAAATACCTGGTTTATCTTGTAGAATGAATCTTGATTCAAAAGTTATTGATATTAATAGAATTGATGAAATAGCTGAAAACTTTGATTATGTTATATTAGATGAGATAAATTTTAATCAGGAATTTAGTCTAATTAAAAATGATTTAGACGAGGATTTTAATGATTTTAAATTAAACCAATATAATAATGAATATTCTGATTTCGAAAAAATTAATATCCAAAATCAGGAATATAACAAATCAAATTTTTTAATGGAGAGTGAAACTATTCAACAACAAGAGGAAGATTATGACCCGGGAATAGATTCAATTTTAAGAATTAATATTGATGAATTTATTGAAAAACAAAGAAATGAAATGTTAGATCAAAAAAAATTGGAAGAACATGAAATTCTAAAAAGAAAAGTTAATACTGAATTCAATCCCTCAATTCTTTCAAACAAAGAAGTTGTCATTGATAGTTCAATTACTCCTTCTGAAGGAAGAAGAAGATTTCAGGCTCCTTCTTACAGAAAAGAGGGTGTTGAAATACAAGAGTCCTATAAAGAAATAGATAAGAATTTAAATTTATTAAGAAGAGCTCCAATTAGTATTGAAAACACATTTAACAATAAAGTAAATCAAGATAAAAATACAAAACAGATTTCAGTTCCTGGTAACTGGAATCAATTAAAAAAATAGGAGGAAAACAATATGTTCGCTATATTTATTATATTTGCATGGTCATTAACTCTAGTAGCGTCTGTATCATTAATAGTATTTGCTACTTCTGCAATTATGTTATTATTGACATCAGCAAATCCACCAGCAATTATTACAAAAATTTTAAATATTTTCACAGAGCCATTATTTGGTTCAATATTTGGTTCAAATGGGAAAGCCGATATTTCAAATATTGGAAAGCCTGAATTTAATGAAAAACCAATCTTAATTTGAATTGTAGTGTCAATGGCAATAGCAATAGTTTTAATTGTTTTATCAATTATAGAACTTGTTAGGTTAAGAAAACATCAAAAACTTTCAAAACCATTTGTTAAAATAACTTTATTAGCTAGTGCAGTTGTTATTTTATTAACAGGGCAGTTAGTATTCTTTATTGCTTCAATGTTAATTTTTGCAGCAGTTGTATTATTAGAAGTAGTGCTATTTGACTCAGTTGCTTTAAATAATTATGCTGAAGAAAGAAATTTAATTTCAATTTATAGAGAAGAAAGAAAATTTGAAAAAGAGGTAACAAAAGAGGGAAAGTTAATTGGCAACGTAGAATTGAGAAACCAAAAAAAGGTTTCCCAAAAAGAAAACGAACAAAACAAAAGAAATGATAACTCTGCGTTGCCTATTTTAAATGAAACTCAATTAGATAACTTCTTTAAAGAAACAAAAAATAAAAAATACTATTTAAAATGAAAAGAGTACAAAACAAAATTAGAAATTAAAAGAATTGAAATTGAAGAAAACTTTTATTCATTTGAAGAAGATAAAAAATCTGAAATTGTTGGAAAATTTAATTTTAATGTAATCAGACTGAATAAACTAGGTAAAAAAATAAAAATTCCTGACGAGTATCAAGTAATGCACTTGGATCTAAATAAGCTAGTAGATGATAATTATCCACAAACTTCAGTTATTTTTAAAGATAATATTAATGAAAAAATAGAAGCTAGTTTGAATGAAATTGAATTTGATGAAGATTTCATAGAAGGACAAAAAGCTAATGCCATTAATATGTCTGTTGAACAACTTGAAGAAATAGATTTACCATCTAATGTAACAAGTGATTTAATATATCAAGATTTCAATTTACAGCAACCAAAAAGTAATGAAGGAATTATTGTTGAAGATATAGAATCTTCAAATAATAATCAAATAATTATTTCTGATATTAAAGAATTTTCTGATACTACAAAAGATTCTTCAAGTAGTTCTGAAATTATTAGCGATAAAATTGAAACTAAAAAAGAAGAAGATTTAGATATGATAGATCTTCCTAAACTAGAGTTTAGTGAATTTAACCAAAATTTTGATGGTCCTTCAGCAAAAGCAATTAATATGTCTATGGATGAGATTATAGAAACTAATTTACCAGTAAAATCAAAAGAAGATAACAATTCTCCTAATTTTGAATTTAATGATTTAGAATTAAATAAAGATGAGAATTTAGAAGGAAATGTTTTGAAATCTGATATTTTGGAACAATCATCAATTAGTGAGAAATTAGCTAGAGCTGTTAACATGGATATAAATCAATTATTTGAATCTTCAAATACTAATATAGATTCCATATACTCTGATTTTAATTTTAAACAATCAGATTTAAGCCAAAAAATAGTAAAAAGTGATTCTAATAATATTGAGAATTCACCTAAGTCTTACATTACTTTACCTCCAAAAATGAGTTTGGAAGTAGATAATCAAGTTGAAGATGCAGAAGAGACATTTATATTTGAAAATATTGAAGAAAAAGAATCTAATAAGTTGGCAGAAGAGAACATATTAAAAACAAATATTAACCAATCTGATTTTGAGGAAAGCGTTTATGCAAATCAAAACACTTTTAATGAAGATTTAATTACAAAAAATGAAGACACTAATGAGTTAACTCCAGATAACTATATACAAGAAAATTTATTTAGTAAAAATCAATTAATAACAAAAGAAGTTAATAAAAGTCATGAATTAAATTCAGATGATGAAACTAATAGATTTAACATCTCTATGAATCAACAAGATGAAAAACACTTATCTGATAATCATGATAATAATTATGAAATTAATAAAATTAGAGAACAGTTAGCATTAGAACAACAAAATTTAGCTGCAAGTTATAGTTCAAAAATTTTAGAGTTTGAAAAGAAAAAGATAAGTTCTATTGAAGAAAGAATATTCAAACTTGAAAATTTATTAGAGAGATTAGAAACTAAAATTATTAAAGAAAATAGGGTTTCTTATGACTTTAGAAGTGTTTCAAATCAATTGGAATCTATTTCAAAAGTTGTTAGTGAGTTAAGCAATAGCAATCCAAGGAATATTATTAATTCTTTAACAACAAGATATGAATATAATAAAAGTAATGGTTAGCCATTATTTTTTTGTTATTGTATATATAGGAGAAACAAAATGATATATGATTTAACAGATTTAATTTTTAGAGATGATAATTTTAATTATATAATTCAAAATGATATTGAAATACCGTTATACTTGCAAAATTTTATAGGAAAAGATAATAAAATTGACTTACCTTTTGTCAGTCTAATATTAGAAAAAAACTTTCCTTACATTCATAATAAATTTATAAAAAAGGATTTAGTGGATAATTCAATTAGGCAGGGAATATGTGTTCACAATATGATTTCACATTCCATTAAAGAGAGGAAAGATTTTAAATTAAATTTGAACATATTAGATTGTAAAAATTCAAATCATATAAATATTGCAAAAAGAATAATTACTGAACTAAATTCATTTATATATAAATATAATATTGATCAAATTTATTCTGAAAAAACTTATTTATATTTGGGCTATGATTGTAATTATCTTGGAACTATTGATATAATTTTGAAATCGAAAGAAACTTATTACATAATGGATATAAAAACTAGTAGAACTAATTTTATTGATAAATATAATGCACAATTATTTCTATATAAAAAAATGTTTGAAAATGCTACCAAAAAAATTGTTGAGAATTGCTTCATACTTAATCCAAGAGAAGATAGAATTTTTATGGAGTATGAGCCAATTTCAAAAACTGAACAAGCTAAAATAATTTCTTCAATAAAAAATATAAAACTTTAAATCAGAATAGTTTAAAGTGCTAAAATTTTAATATACACGTATGTGTAAAAAGAAGGGGACAATAAAATTATGATAGCACCAAATAAAAAGCAAGATTTAAATAGGGATGCAGATACTTCACCAAAAGTTTCGGCTTTTGGGAAGTTTTTTTGATATTTAACATTTATATTAATTATTCCTTTATTTATTCATATTGGAAATGTAAATAAATTAAAGAAAATGGATACAAAAGTACTAGAGTCAGAATCAGGTATAGATGTTCAATTAAAAAGAAGAAGAGATACTTTAATTAAATTAATGGATACTGTTAAAGGAAGCATTGATTTTGAAAAAAGCACTTTAGAAAAAGTTACTAATATGAGAATGGGTGGAGGAGCAAAAGAAATGATGGAAAATAATAGAGTTCTTGACCAAGTTTCAAGAAACATTATGATCCAAGTTGAAAATTATCCAAATCTAAAATCAACAGAATTATTTCAATCTATGTCTAATTCAATAAATGAGATTGAAGAAGATATTGCAGCTTCAAGAAGAATTTACAATGGAAATGTAAGTACTTTTAATCAAGCAATTAAAGTATGACCAACAAATGTAGCAGGATCATCAATAAAAGCTAAAAATAAATATTTCTTTGAAATAACTGAAGAAGATAGAGCTGACGTTAAGATTGGATTTTAATAAAAAATGCAAGACTATAATTACTTAGTAGAAAATATTACAAGCTTTATTGAGGGTTGTTTAGATAAATCAAAATTAGACTCAGCTATTGGTAAGAGAAAGAAATTTTTAATTATAAGTCTTTTATCTTGAATACTTGCAATTATATCTATGTGCTTAACATTAGTTTTAGCAAATTCAATGGTATTTGTGACTTTATTTTTAATCGCATTAGATATAACTTTTGTCGTTTTGGGAATAGTTTATTTAACTAAATCTAGTTACTCAAGAGTTGAAGCCTTTAATTATGTAAATAAGATAGAATGAAAAGACATTTATAATAAGTCATTTGATTTAGTAGTAGAATCTACTTCAAATTCACTTATTAAAAAAACAAAATTTATAGATTTAGAAAGAAAAATTATTAGGGCTCCAATAAAAGACTATAATGGAAGTCCAAAAAGCTGATTATCAAGATATAGTTTTTTTAAAGGAAATGACAAAAGAAATTGTTTAGTTTTTTCTTTTGATGACAAATTGGTAAATTATCAAGTTAATCAAATTATTAGGACTGTAGAAAAAATTGTAGTACCTACAAAAAATGGTACACAAACTACTTATATTTATCATTATATTGCTACTACAGGTCTTACAGTTCAAAATACAAAATTTGATGAGAGTTACAATGGAATAGTTATATTTAGTGGAAAACCAAATAAAGATAGTTATCAGACAGAGTCAATAGAATTTAATAAGAGATTTGGTATAAATGTATCAAATACAGATTTAAGGGGCCCTAAATTGCTTAGACCTAAATATATTGATAGTCTAACTATGAAAAATTCAAAAAGCTTAAGTGGTATTGCAATATTTAATGACTTTATAATAGGCCATCAATATGTTAATAGTACTAATGTTAGAAACGAAGTAGCTATATTTCATAGAATAAAGAGTTTCTCAAAAGAAAAAATTTTAGAAAGCTTTGCAAATAAAGTTAAACAAGATATTGAGAGTGCCATGTTTGCTTTATCTTTTATAGAGGGTATTTATTAGTATAAGGTATTAAAACTTTTACTTGATGTTTTATTGCTTATTTATATATTATTAAGTAATTTGACAATAAGACTTTTTTAAACTATGATTATATCTATTAGTAGATCATATCTATAAGGAGAAAATAAAAATGACAAAAGAAGCACTAAAAGAAAAATTAGCAGCGTTTAAAGTTCAAAAAGAAAATAAAGAAACTGAAATTGAAAAATGTAAAGAAACTATGAAACAAGCAAACTTAGCTATAAAAATCAAAAAAAGAGAATTGAAAAATATTAAAAGTGAAGCAAAAATATTAAAAAGTAGTTATAAAAAACAAGAAATGTAAAAAGAGTCCTTATTTAAATAAGGACTCTTTTTTAAAACTCAATAATTTTTGGATGTTGTGATTTTAATTCATTTTTTAAATTTTCATAGCCTCTACTTTTTAAATTTTCCTTATATATTTTTCCTGCTTTTTTTCTAATTTTATTAGAGTTCGCAGCTATCACAAATGGTATACCAACTATTGTTAAACACCCAATAAAACCAAAAATATTCTTTAAAGCAGAAGAATTTTTTTCTTCAGCATATTTAATATCTCCTCTAACTTTTAAAATATCTTTTGTTATTTTAATCTGGCTCTTTTTGCCATTTTCCTTTATTGCAGCATCACCTAAAAATGCCTCCAAGTAATATAAATCAAAAGTTGATAAACCATGAAAAACTTTATCTTCAATAATCACTTCTTTTTTATTTGGCATTGGTCTATATTCAAGGTTTACTTTTACTGCTGGAATAACATCCTCTTTTATTATTTTTGGTTCTGGTTTAGGTATTTGGATATATGTTATATTTGAGTTTTTTGGCTCTGGCATTTCTTTTTTAGGAACTGCTCTCACTATTTCTTTTGGCATTTCTTTTTCTTTTATTAAATCCCTAACATCAATATTTGGTTTTTCAGCAGGCTTACTAATTGGTGTTGGTGTTGTTCTTTTTAAGTTTATATTTAATTTACTTTTATCCTCACGTTGAATTTTTTCAAAGTCTAATTTTCTTCCTGATGCTTGTCAAGTATTATCAATTAGTTCTTCAATATTTGATTGTTGTTTTTCTGTTTTAACCACAGTTTTTGGAAGGGGTTTTTTAACAAAAACTAAAATAAAATTTGACTCTCTATCATCATTATTTTTTTGTTGTCCTTGTATTTTTAAGTTATCTTCAAAATATAATTGTAAGAGAACATTTTTAATTGTTGGATTTGCTAAAAGATCATTAGGTAAAATATTATATAGTTCTTGTACACTAATACTTCTATTACTTTGAATAAGGTTAATTAGTGTATTTTTAACAGTGTCATAACTTGCAGAACTTTTATCACTTGCAAAATTTGGCCCACTTGTTGTATTTATTCCTTTTTGCTTAATAACATTATTTCTACAAAAATCAGCTCAATCTAAAAAGTCTCTCGAATTTGATTCTCCTCATACCATTATTGTATTCTCCTTATTATTAATAATATCAAATGTAGTATGATTATCTTATATATAAATATAGAAAAGGATTTTTATGAAAACAATTAAACCTATTAATTATGAAAGAATTATTATAAAAAGAGTTAATACTGTATATGAAAATTTAAAACAAAATATCTCTAATGAGTTTAAGATTCCTAAAAATATTGAAGAATTTTTAAAGAATAATAGTCAGCTTCATACAAGAGAAGAAGCGGAACTGTTTGGTCAAGAATTCGATAAAACTTTTGGAGAGTGGAAACCTTTAGATAATAATTCAGATAAATTAATTATTTTAAATCACTTAATGTCTATTTTTCAAAATGCTATTATTGTTTTAATCTCTCTTGATGTTAATTTAGAAAAAGAGAAATTAGAAAAAGAGATTGTAAAAGACTCTAAAGGAATTGATATAATAGTTGCAACTGCAGTTCAAACTTTTGGAGTTAAAACAAAGGAACTACTTGAAAAATATAAAGAATTAAATTTAAAAGAAGATACTAATAATACTTTTAAACCCATGGATGATTTTTTAAAAAAAGTTTCTGAATTAGATGCCCAGTCAGCTTTTTCAAAACTAATGGAGAACATTTTAGAATTTAATCAAAATTATACAAATACATATAAAAGATTATCTACAATTGAAGAGGATCAATTATCAACAAAAAGAATTGAGATATTTATGGAGTATATGAATTTCTATTATTTAATGGTTTACTTATTAGAACTTATTTTAATTTATCCTTTACAAGAAGGAATGATGAATCAAACAGTATTTGATAATATAATGCCAAATATAGGCTTATTTTAACTATTAAAAAATCAAAAAAAGAGCTAAAAATATTAATAATTAGCTCTTTTTTAATATATAATATATTTTGTGTGATTACAATACACTCGGTATTGTGGAAAGGAGGAACCTTAAATGGCAACAATCAATCAATTAGTTAGAAAACCAAGAAAAGCAAAAACATGAAAAACTAAAGCTCCTGCTTTAAACAGAGGAGTTAATACTTTATTAAAAAAAGTTACTAGAGTTTCAGCACCACAAAAAAGAGGTGTTTGTACAAGGGTTGCAACTATGACTCCTAAAAAACCTAACTCGGCATTACGTAAGTATGCAAGGGTTAGATTAACTAACGGTATGGAGGTAACAGCTTATATTCCAGGAGAAGGACACAACTTACAAGAACATAGTGTTGTGCTTATTCGTGGGGGAAGGGTAAAAGACTTACCTGGGGTTCGTTATCATATTATTCGTGGTACTTTAGATACAACTGGAGTTAACGGAAGAATGCAATCTCGTTCTTTATATGGAACAAAAAGACCTAAAGAGAAAAAATAAAGGAGTGTAATTCACATTTTATAAATAAAAAAAGAAAGGAGAATATAATATGCGTAAACATCAAGCAGAAAAGAGAGACGTATTACCAGATCCAATTTATAACTCAAAACTAGTTAGTAGAGCAGTTAATAAAATTATGTTAGATGGTAAAAGAGGAACAGCTCAACACATCTTATACAAGGCTTTTGAAAAAATAAAAGAAAAGACTGGAACTACTCCAATCGAAGTTTTTGATAAAGCTATTGAAAATATTAAACCTCATTTAGAATTAAAAGTTCGTCGTATTGGGGGAGCAAACTATCAAGTTCCTGTTGAAGTATCAACAGAAAGAAAAGTTACTTTAGCTTTAAGATGATTAATTAATTATTCAAGATTAAGAAATGAAAAAGAAATGATTGATAGATTAGCAAACGAAATTATTGATGCATCAAATGGTGTTGGTGGATCAGTTAAAAAACGTGAAGATACTCACAAAATGGCTGAAGCTAATAAAGCATTTGCACATTATCGTTGATAATAGAAAATAAGGAGAAAAGAATATGCCAAGAGAATATAGTTTAAATATGACTCGTAACTTTGGTATTATGGCTCACATTGATGCTGGTAAGACTACAACTACAGAACGTATTTTATTCCATACAGGTAGAATTCATAAAATTGGTGAAACTCACGAAGGTGAATCACAAATGGACTGAATGGCTCAAGAGCAAGAACGTGGTATTACAATCACATCTGCAGCTACAACAGCATTTTGAGCAGATCATAGATTTAATATCATTGATACTCCTGGTCACGTTGACTTCACAGTTGAAGTTGAAAGATCATTAAGAGTTCTTGATGGAGCTGTAGCTGTTTTAGACGGTCAAAGTGGTGTAGAACCACAAACAGAGACTGTTTGAAGACAAGCTACAACATATAGAGTACCAAGAGTTGTTTTTGTTAATAAAATGGATAAAACTGGAGCTGATTTTTTATACTCAGTAAAAACAATTGGAGATAGATTGGGAGCAAAAGCTGCTCCAATTCAATTACCAATTGGAGCAGAAGATCAATTTAACGGAATTATTGATTTAGTAGAAATGAAAGCTTGAGGTTTTGATGGAGCTGCTGAAGAAGTTGCTAAGGAAATTGAAATTCCTGCAGATTTAAAAGATAGTGCAGTTCAATTAAGAGCACAACTTGTTGAAATGGCTGTTGAATATGATGAAGATTTGATGGTTAAATTTTTGGATGGAGAAGAAATTACAATTCCTGAATTAAAATCAGCAATTCGTAAAGGTGTAATATCAGCTGAATTTTTCCCAGTACTAGCTGGGTCAGCATTTAAAAACAAAGGTGTTAAATTATTATTAGACGCTGTTGTTGATTATTTACCATCACCATTAGATGTTCCTTCAATTAAAGGAATCTTACCAAATGGAACAGAAGCTGAAAGAAAAGCTGCAGATGACCAACCATTTGCTGCATTAGCTTTTAAAATTATGACTGATCCATTTGTTGGAAAACTAACATTCTTCAGAGTTTACTCAGGAGTTTTAGCAAAAGGTAGTTATGTATTAAATGCAACCAAAGATAAAAAAGAGCGTGTAGGACGTTTATTAAAAATGCATGCAAATAACCGTGAAGAAATCGATGAAGTTTATGCTGGAGATATTGCTGCAGCTGTTGGATTGAAAGATACAACAACTGGAGATACATTAACAGATGAAAAAAATGAAATTATTTTAGAATCAATGGTATTCCCAGAACCAGTTATTCATTTAGCATTAGAACCAAAAACTAAAGCAGATCAAGAAAAACTAGGATTATCATTAAACAAATTATCAGAAGAAGATCCAACTTTTAGAACTTTTACTGATGAAGAAACTGGACAAACAATTATTGCTGGAATGGGTGAACTACACCTTGATATTATTGTTGACCGTTTAAAAAGAGAATTTAAAGTAGAAACAAATGTTGGAGCACCTCAAGTTTCATATCGTGAAACAATTAAGGGCTCAGCAAAAGTTGAAGGAAAATATGTTAAACAATCAGGAGGACGTGGACAATATGGACACGTTGTGATTGAGTTTGAACCAAATCATGATAAAGGATTTGAATGAATTGATAAAATTGTTGGGGGTAAAATCTCAAAAGAATATATCAATGCTGCAAGAGTAGGACTAGAAAACGCTTTACAAAATGGAATAATTGCTGGATTCCCAATGATAGACGTAAAAGCAACAATAGTTGATGGATCATATCATGATGTCGATTCAAATGAGATGGCATATAAAATTGCTGCATCATTAGCACTAAAGGAAGCTGCTAAAAAAGTTAATCCAGTTCTTTTAGAACCAATTATGTCAGTTGAAGTAACTGTACCAGATGAATACTATGGAGATGTAATGGGTAACATTTCATCAAAACGTGGTTTAATTGAAGGTTCAGAACAAAGAGGAAATGCACAAACAATTAAATCAAAAGTTCCTCTTTCAGAAATGTTTGGTTATGCAACTGAACTTCGTTCATTTACACAAGGTCGTGGAAATTATACAATGATTTTTAGTCACTATAATGAAGCACCAAAAAACATTGCTGAAGATATTATTAAAAAACAAGGTAAATAGTACCTTATTATCAAATAAAAAAAGTATTGTACTTTAAACAAAATGTATTTATAATTATTAGGACACTTGGTCAAAATAATTATAAATTAGAACCAAATGGAAGGAATGAAAAAACATGGCAAAAGAAGCATTTGACCGTAGTTTACCTCACGTTAACATTGGAACAATCGGACACGTTGACCACGGTAAAACTACTTTAACAGCTGCAATTACAAAAGTATTAGCAGCAAAAGGTGGAGCAGAATTCAAAGATTATGCAAATATTGATAATGCACCCGAAGAAAGAGAAAGAGGTATTACAATTAATACTTCTCACGTTGAATATAAAACAGAAAAAAGACACTACGCTCACGTAGACTGTCCTGGCCACGCCGATTATGTTAAAAACATGATTACAGGAGCTGCACAAATGGATGGTGGAATCCTTGTTGTTGCTGCAACTGATGGACCAATGCCTCAAACAAGAGAGCATATCTTATTGTCAAGACAAGTTGGAGTACCAGCTATCGCAGTATTTTTAAATAAATGTGATATGGTAGATGACGAAGAATTAATAGATTTAGTTGAAATGGAAGTTAGAGATTTATTATCTGCATATGACTTTGATGGAGATGGAGCACCTGTTATTCGTGGATCAGCTTTAGGAGCATTAAATGGTGATGCAAAATGAGTTACTAAAGTTGAAGAATTAATGGATGCTGTTGATGCATACATCCCAACACCAACTCGTGATAAAGAAAAAACTTTCTTAATGCCTGTAGAAGATGTATTTACAATTACAGGTCGTGGAACAGTTGCAACTGGAAGAGTTGAAAGAGGAGTTGTTAAAGTAAACGACGAAATCGAAATTGTTGGATTAGTTGAAGATAGTAAAAAAGTTGTTGTTACAGGATTAGAAATGTTTAGAAAATTACTAGACTTTGCTGAAGCTGGAGATAATGTTGGAGCACTATTAAGAGGTGTTGATAGAGATAATATTGAACGTGGACAAGTTCTTGCAAAACCAGGAACAATTAAACCACATACAAAATTGAACGCATCAGTTTATGCTTTAACACAAGAAGAAGGTGGAAGACACAAACCATTCTTCAACAAATACCGTCCTCAATTCTACTTTAGAACTACAGACGTTACTGGAGAAGTTCACTTACCAAGTGGAACAGACATGGTTATGCCTGGAGATAATGTTGAATTAGTTATTGAATTAATTAAACCAATTGCTGTTGAACAAGGTACAAAATTCTCAATCCGTGAAGGTGGAAGAACTATTGGTGCTGGAACAGTTGTTTCAATTGTTAAATAATTTAATAAATAATAAAAAATTCCATAAGGGAATTTTTTTTAATTTATAATAGTAAGTAAGGGTGATTTTTTATGGACTTAAAAGAACAATTTAAAGCAATAACTAATATTAAAAATTCTAGTGATTTAAAATATAAATCTTTATCAGAAAATTATTTATTACATTTTATTAATAATTTATTGATAACTAGATCAAGTTTTAATAGTTTGGAATTAGGTCAAATTAATTATAAGGTTTCGGGAACATATCTGGTGTATTCAATAGTTAATAATAAATTAAATTTTTGTTACATTGGTGAATCTAGGAATTTAATTAGTAGATTTAAACAACATGTTAATGGTTTTAAAACTAGCAAGGAAAGATTTTATTCTAAAATGAGATCAAAAGTAGATGATATTGCAGACATTAACTTCTTAATTTTGGATGAAATAGATAATCAAAATGACAGATTAATGAAGGAAACATATTATATTTACTCAACAAAATCAAAATTTTATTCTTTAAATACTAAATTGGTTAATAGAAAATTAAAATGTCCTAACGGCCATGGTATGGTTAAAAGTTTTTTAAATTATGAAAAAGACACTGAGAAACTAAAGTTAATAATTTATGGTAAATGTACAAATAAAAAATGCAAGGAAACCTTTGTAATAAAGTAGTGTTAAAAATGATATTATAATCTTGTAAATTAAAAGGAGAAATAAAATGATAATAAACAATAAAAAAGAATTTACATTAACTTTAAAAGCAGTTGGCTCAAAGGATAAATTAAATGATTTAGTTGTTAAAGAAAATGGAGTTACTTCATTAATTAGTGAAGATAAAACTTTATATTATTTTTTAAATGATAAACCTTGTCTTAGAGAACTAGGTGATTCTCTAGAAGCAATAATTAAATCAAATAAATATGATTTAAATGTTAACGTAGAGTCATTTGCGTCAAAGTTTAAAAATGAAGAAGAAGCTTTTCAAAAAGTTGTAGAAACAATTATGTTTGCTGCACATAAAGAGTTTGAAATGAAAGAAAAACAAGCACAACCAAAATCAATTAATTTTTCATTTGATAAAAAATTCAATGCAATTTATGAAGAATCAGCAATTAAAATGGAATACTTAAATTTTGCAAGAGACTTACAAGATTTACCACCAAACATTGGTACATCTGTTGAAATTGCAAATAGAATTGTTGCAAAAGCAAAAGAAATAAAAGATTTAAAAGTAACAGTTTATGATAAAAAACAAATTGAATCAATGGGTATGGGATTATTACTTTCAGTTAATGCAGGAAGTAATATTGACCCAAGAGTTGTTGTAATGGAATATAAGTCAGATCCTTCTCAAAAAAGAACAGCTTTAGTTGGTAAAGGAATTACTTTTGATACAGGAGGGTATAACTTAAAACCTTCAAATTTTCTAGATAATATGAAATTTGATATGTCAGGTGCAGCTATAGTTTCTTCAACTATTATGGCTCTTGCAAAAGCAAAAGCAAAATGTAATGTTGTATCTATTGCAATGTTAACTGATAATAGAATTGGTGGAAAAGCAACTTTAACAGAATCTGTAATAAAATCTATGAATGGAAAAACTGTTGAAATAACTAATACAGATGCAGAAGGTAGATTAGTATTAGCTGATGGAATTACTTATGCAGTAAGAGAAGCAAAAGCTGATAGAGCAATTACTGTAGCAACTTTAACAGGAGCAATTGCAATTGCACTTGGAAGATGATTTACTGGAACATTTTCAAAATATGATGAATTCCATAAAGAATTTGAAAATGCTTCAAAAAAAGGTCAAGAACCAATTTGAAGACAACCAATAATTGGAGATCATTTAAAAGCAATGCAATGTTCAAAAATAGCAGATCTAGCAAACTCTGAACCTGGTAGAGAAGCTGGTTCATCAACAGCTGCAGCCTTTTTAGATTCTTTTGCTGAAGGAAAAGAATATATTCATTTGGATATAGCTGCAACAGCAGATGCAAATAAACGTGGTAGAGCACCAATGTTAAAAACTATGTTTGAATTATTAAAAAAATAAAATAAATAAAAGAGGGATTTTAATTTAATTAGAATCCTTTTTTATTTAAAAATATTATTGCTAATATGAAATATAAATTTTCTTTTATTCTATATAATAAAAATATGAAAAGAAATGAAATAAATAAGAAATATAAATGAGACTTTTCTCATTTATACAAAGACTTTAAAAGTTGAAAACTAGATCTAAATGAGGCTAAATTATTTGTTGAAGAGATCTCAAAGTTAAATGGTAAATTAGATAATAAAGAGAATTTTTTACATTATTTAGAGCTTGAAAAAAGTATTGATTTTATTTTATCTAGACTAAATCAATATGCTCATTTAATTGATATTGATCAAACAAATAATGAGAATCAAGAGTTAAACTCGCTACTAGATAATTTTTATCAAGATTTTAATATTAAAAAAGCTTTTGTATTAAATGAATTAAAGGAAATAGGAGATAAGAAAATTTTTCAATGATTAGAAGAAAATAATATGCATGAATATGAATATTATTTTAAAACTTTTTTTAAATCTTCTAAATTTATTCTTTCAAAAACAGATGAAGAGCTAATGAGTAAAGTTTCAAGAAGCAGAAATGCAGTTGGAAATTTATATGACTCATTATCTTATGCAGATAAACAAAACTCTATAATTGAATGAAATAATCAGGAGGTAGAATTAAATTTATCTTTATATAGAGAAATTATGGAAAATTCTGATCCAATAAAAGATCAAGAAAAGCGAAGAGAAGCAAACGAATTATATTTTAAAAATTATAGTTCAAGAAAACATAGCTATGCAAAAATATATGAATCTATTATACAAGTTCAAAATGAAGATAAAGATGTTAGAAATTATAAATCAATTCTGGAAATGAATTTATTCGATGACCAAGTAAGTGAGGAAATTTATTTAAATCTAATTAAATTTGGAAAAGATACAATAATAAATTTTAAAAAGTATAATAGATTGATAAAAAGTATATATAACTTTAAGAAATTTTATTCAACTGATAGACTTTTAAAAGTCTCTAAGAATTATAAAAAAAATTTTAGTGTAGAAGAAGGTAAAGATATTGTTAAGAACTGTTTAAGTGTTTTAGGAAATGAATATCAAGTAAAATTAAAAACTGCTTTAAAAGACTCATTAATTGATTATTATGAAGATGAAAATAAATCTGATGGAGCATACTCATCTGGTGGTAATGGTGTGGAACCAATAATTTTAATGAATTGAGATGAGCAATTAGGATCGGTGACTACTTTAGCTCATGAGGTTGGTCATTCTGTTCATACTTTATTTGCAGATGAATCTCAAAAATACCCTTTGAATAATTATCCAATTATATTAGCAGAAGTTGCATCAACATTTAATGAGCATTTATTATTTGATTATTTATATTTATCTACAGAAGATGTTGAAGAAAAAAAATATTTACTACAACAAAGAATATTTGATTTAATTTCAACATTTTATAGACAAATTCAATTTGCAGATTTTGAGTATAGTGCCCATAAATTAATTGAAGATGGAGAGGCCATTACTACTGATAGTTTAAATGATTTATTTATAGAGAAACAAAAAGAATTTGGATATGATGAGTTTGATGATAAAGATGAACCAAATTACTCATGACCTTATATCTCTCATTTTTTTCAATCTCCATTTTATGTTTATAAGTATGCTATTGATTTAGTAGCTAGCTTTAAATTATATAGGGATTTTAAAAAAGGTAATAAGAATACAATAATTAATTTCTTAAAGTTAGGAGGTTCAAAACCTCCATTAGAAATCTTAAAAGAGGTTGGTGTAGACTTTTTAAGTGCAGAAACATATAAACCTTTAGTAGATGAGATTAATGATCTTATAAATCAATTAGAGGAAATTACAAAATAAAAAACTGGATAACCAGTTTTTTTAAACTTCCATTCCTCTTAAAAGTTTTTCAAGATATTCACCAAGACCACCCTCATCATTACTAAGGTTTGTTATTCCTGCTGCAATATTTTTTAGAGCTGTACTTCCATTTTTCATAGCTACTCCATAGCCTACTTTTTGAACCATCTCATAATCATTCATTTGGTCCCCAAAAGCAATAACATCTCTAATATCTTTATTATAGTATTGTGCTAATATGTCTGCCACAAAACCTTTATTTACAATTTTATTAGTTAAAGTAACCATTAACTTTGAAGATTCACTTAAATTTCCATAGACATTTCCAGATTGTATTTTAATTGTATTTTTAAATTTTTCTAATACTCTTAAGACATTATCCTTATTATCTTCAGTATCTATAAATAAAACCACGTTAGTTGCAGCACCTTCTCAATGCTTATATGGGTCAATAATTTTATATTCATCATCAGCTACATCATCAAGATGAAAAAAGTTTTCTATGAACTCATTTTTTTCCTTAACCATTGCTTTATTATATGATTCAATAAGTATATTTGAAATACTTGATTTAATAACGGGATGTAACATTATTTCCTTAACTACTTCTTCACTTATAGGAAAAACTATTCTTTTAAATTTCATTGATACAGGATCATGTATATGTGCTCCATCAAAATTTGTTAAAAGTGTAGTTAATCCAAGTTCATTAAAAAATCTAATACTTGCTCTATGAGGTCTTCCTGTTATTATACAAACTTCATGACCATTTTTAGTAGCATTAATTAAAGCTTGTTTTGTAGTTTCATGAATTTCTTCTCCATTAGACATTAAAGTTGTACCGTCTAAATCTATTAAAATTAATCTCTTTTTTGATAAATGTTGTAATTGCATAATTGCCTCCTTTACTAATAATTATATCTTTTTTTAGTTCATTTCTTTTGATAAAAAAAGGTAATAGAGCTTGGAAAAATTTAGAAAATAATTTTCTTTATTTAAAAAATTTCCTCAAATTTGACATAAATACCTTAGAATATAGTTGTATAGAAGGGAAGTATCTAAATGTTTATATATAAAACTTCTTGTGTTGACCCATCTTTTAACTTAGCAACAGAAGAATATTTTGTAAAGAATAAAAAATATGCAGAACCAATTCTTTTTTTATGACAAAATGATAACACAATTGTGGTTGGAAGAAATCAAAATGCGGCTTGAGAAATAAATCTTCAAAATGCTCAAAAAGATTCTGTTAACATTGTCAGAAGAAATAGTGGTGGTGGAACAGTGTTTCATGATTTAGGAAATATGAATTTCAGCATTATTTATACAGATTTAGAAAATAAAGGAGTTTCTTTATTTTCAACAATGTTGGATCCTGTTATTAAAACTCTTAATGAGTTAAATGTTCCTGCAAAATTTTCTGGAAGAAATGACATTGAATTAAATGGCAAAAAGATTTCTGGAAATGCTATGTGAAAATATGAAGACAGATTTTTACAACATGGAACAATATTATTCAATGCCAATTTGGATAAATTAACTAATTATTTAACTGTTGATAGAGCAAAAATTCTTTCAAAAAATATTAAATCTATTGCGGCTAGGGTTACAAACATAAATTCAGAAGTAAAAAATAAAATTGATATTGAAGCTTTTATGAATAAATTAATTGAAACATATAAAAAATCAGACGAAATAAAAACAATTAATTTAAGCGAAGATGAAATAAAAGAAATAAAAGATCTTAGCGAGAAGAAATTTAGGAACTCAGATTGGAATTATGCAAAAAATGCAGATTTTGATTATAGAAATAAACAAAGGTTGGAAGGCAAAGGATCAATTGAAGCTCTTTTAAAAATTGAAAAAGGAGTTATCAAAGATGCCAAATTCTATGGAGACTTTTTAGGTTTCCAAGGAACAGAAGACCTTGAAAATAAATTAGTAAATTTAAAATATGAGACATTTGTTTTAGAAGATGTTTTAAATAAGTCAGATATTAAAAATATATTTGGTGAAAACTTCACAAGTAAGGATATACTAGACTTATTGATACAATAGGAGGTAAAAATGAAATTTATAGGAAAATTTGATCCATTAAAGGACGAAATAGTTCGTGTTATGGATAAAGATGGTAAAATTGTTGATGAAAAATTAATGCCTGAAATGACAGATAAAGAATTAATTGATGCATATTGATTAATGAATCTTTCAAGAAGACAAGATGATTTTCAAAATAAAGCACAAAGACAAGGAAGATTATTATCATTTCTTTCTTCAACAGGACAAGAGGCATCTGAAATCGGATATACAATGCCTTTAATAAAGGGAAAAGATTGATTCTCATCTGGTTATAGAAATAATGCTGCTTGATTAAGCGTTGGTATGCCAATGAGAAATATAATGCTTTATTGAATGGGAAATGAATATGGTGGTCAATCACCAGAGGGTGTTAACTCTTTACCACCAAATATTATTATTGGTTCTCAATATTCACATGCAACAGGAATTGCTTTTGCAGAAAAATATAGAGGAACAGGTGGAGTTGCAGTAACTACAACAGGAGATGGAGGAATGAGTGAAGGTGAAACTTATGAAGCAATGAACTTTGCAAAAATTCATGAACTACCAGTTGTTTTCATTTGTGAAAATAATAAATGAGCTATTTCAACACCTTATAAAAAATCTACAAAATCAATAAATATTGCTGTAAAAGGTATTGCATCAGGAATGCCTTCAATTAAAGTTGATGGAAATGACTTGCTTGCAGTTTATGCAGTTGCACAAGAAGCAATTGAACATGCAAGAAGTGGTAAAGGTCCAGTTTTCATTGAATGTGATACATATAGATTAGGAGCCCATTCATCATCAGATAACCCAGATATTTATAGACCAAAATCTGAATTTGAAGAAGCACTTAAATCAGATCCATTAATAAGAATGAAAAAATATTTAGTTAGCAAAAAAATATGAAATGATAAAATGCAAGAGGAATTAGATAAAACTCAAGATGAACTTATTAGAACTGAATTTGACTGAGCTGAAGCAAATAAATCATATGAATTAGAAGATATCTTTAACTTCCAATTTGCTGAAAAAACTCCAGATTTAGAAAAACAATATAAGGAAGCAAAAGAGTTTTTCACTAAATATCCAGAAGTAGCTAAAGGAGGACACCATTAATGAAAGTTTTAAATAATGTTAAAGCAGTTTCAGAAGCATTAGAAGTTGCTATGGAAAAATGAGATGACGTTGTTGTTTATGGAGAAGATGCTGGTTATGAAGGTGGAGTGTTTAGAGCAACAGAAGGATTGCAAGCCAAGTTTGGTGAAAAAAGATGTTTTGATGCTCCAATCTCAGAAGCTGTATTTGCTGGTGTAGCTATTGGTATGGCAGTAAATAAAATGAAACCAGTTGTAGAATTACAATTTGAAGGTTTAGGATGACCATCATTACAAAATATTTTAGGACATATGGGTAGAATGAGAAACAGAACAAGAGGGAAGTATCCAACACCAGTTGTTATAAGAATGCCAATGGGTGGTGGAATTAGAGCTCTTGAATTACACTCTGAAGCTATGGAAGCAATGTATGCTCATACTCCAGGTATTAAAGTAGTTTGTCCTTCAACACCTTATGATACAAAAGGTTTAATTTTAGCAGCAATTGAATCACCAGATCCAGTTATTGTTTTTGAACCAACAAAATTATATAGAGCATTTAAACAAGAAGTTCCTGAAGGATTTTATACTGTTGAAATAGGAAAAGCATTTAAAATCCAAGAGGGAAATGACTTAACAGTTGTTACTTATGGAGCTCAAACAGTTGATTGTCAAAAAGCAATTGATGAGTTAGAAGAAAAAAATCCAGATGTTACAATTGAATTAATTGATTTACGTTCAATTCAACCATGAGATAAAGAAATGATTTTTGAATCTGTTAAAAAAACAGGAAGATTATTAGTTGTTCATGAAGCAATTAGATCATTTTCAGTATCATCTGAAATTATTGCTTCAGTAAATGAAGAATGTTTTGAATATTTAAAAGCTCCATCAATGAGATGTACAGGATATGATATTGTTATACCTTTCGACTCAGGTGAAGCTTACCACCAACCTCATCCAAAAAAAATACTAGTTAAAATGGAAGAAATCTTAAATTATAAATTTTAGATACTAAGAGGAGAATTAGAAATATGTTTAAAGTAAAATTCGCAGATATTGGAGAAGGTTTAACAGAAGGTACAGTTACTGAAGTTCTTGTAAAAGTTGGAGATCAAGTTAAAATGGGAGATGCTCTTTTTAATGTTGAAACTGATAAAGTTACTTCAGATATTTATGCACCAGTTGATGGTAAAGTAGCAACAATTTTAATTTCAGCAAATCAAGAAATTAAAGTTGGTCAAGTTGTTGTTGAAATTGATGATGGTAAAGGTGATGCTCCAAAAGAAGAAGCAACATCTAAATCAGAACCAGTGGAGGAAAATGCATCAGTTGTTGGTGCAACACCAGTTTCAAATGAAGTTATTTCAAGAAAAGCAAGAGAAGTTGCACCTAAAGCAAATATTGCTTCTCAAATAAGTATTATTGATAATAGCAATGTTGATGTTAAAGCATCTCCATTAGCAAGAAAAGTTGCAGCAGTTATGGGAGTAGATCTTTCAAAAGTTAGTCCTACTGGTCCAAATAATAGAATATTAGTTTCTGATGTTGAAGGGTATGCAGCAAATCCACAAAGCGCTGCACCGTCAATAAAAGCATCAGCACCTGGACCAAAAGCAGCAGCAATTGATTACTCAAATCCATTAATCTCAGTTCCTGAAATTAATGAACCTCTAACATTTGAATCAAAACCTTGAAATCCAATTAGAAAAGCAACTGTTAAAGCAATGACAACAGCTCATGAAAAAGTTGCTGGATTTACAGGATTAAGAAATTTAGATGTTACTGAGTTAGTAAATATTAGAAAACAACTTAAAGGGCATGCAGATTCATTGAGAGTTAAATTAACTTATTTAGCATTTATTATTAAAGCAAGTGCTAATGCATTAAAAGATATGCCAAATTTAAATGTAAGAATTGATGAAGAAAATAAAGCAACAAAATTTGCTCAACAAATCAATATTGGTATGGCTTGTGATACACCTGATGGTTTAATGGTTCCAGTTATTAGAGGAGCTGATAAATTAAGTGTTTTACAAATTGCTGTAAAAATAAATGATTTAGCAACTAAGGCAAGAAATAAAAAACTTTCAGCCACAGAAATGAGTGGAGCAACATTTACAGTAACTAACTTTGGAGCTGTAGGATTAGATTATGCAACACCAATTGTTAACTTTCCAGAAGCAGCTATTTTAGGTGTTGGAACAATTACAAGAGCGCCTGGGGTAATTAAAGAAGAAATCGAAATTAGAGACTATATGCCATTTTCAATAACTGCAGATCATAAAGTAATTGATGGAGCAGATGCAGGAAGATTTTTAACAAGAGTAGCATACTACTTACGAAATCCTGCAACTCTGTTAGTTTAGGAGAATTAGAAATATGTTTAAAGTAAAATTCGCAGATATTGGAGAAGGTTTAACAGAAGGTACAGTTACTGAAGTTCTTGTAAAAGTTGGAGATCAAGTTAAAATGGGAGATGCTCTTTTTAATGTTGAAACTGATAAAGTTACTTCAGATATTTATGCACCAGTTGATGGTAAAGTAGCAACAATTTTAATTTCAGCAAATCAAGAAATTAAAGTTGGTCAAGTTGTTGTTGAAATTGATGATGGTAAAGGTGATGCTCCAAAAGAAGAAGCAACATCTAAATCAGAACCAGTGGAGGAAAATGCATCAGTTGTTGGTGCAACACCAGTTTCAAATGATCTTCTTTCAAGAGGAAGAACAAGAGCTGTTCCTCCAAAAAGATCAGCAGTAGAAACTATTGTAAATGCAGTAAATAATGTTAACATGTCAGGTCTTACACAAGGTAAAGGTGGACAATTAAAACCAGCACCTAAATTTAATTCAACAAACCCAGAAAATCACTATGAAGTAATAGTAATTGGAGCTGGAGTTGGAGGTTATGTTTCAGCTATTAAATGTGCTCAACTTGGATTGAAAACATTAATAATTGAAAAAGGTAATTATGGTGGAGTTTGTTTAAATATTGGTTGTATACCAACTAAGACATTATTAAAGTCAGCATATTTATATGAACAAATTACAAAACGTGCAGATAAGTATGGAATCAAAGTTGATGTAACAGGAGTAAAAGCTGATTGAAAAGCAATTCAAGCAAGAAAAGATGATGTTGTAAATAAACTAACAACTGGTGTAAAAGGTCTTTTGAAAAAAAACAAGGTTACAGCAATTGAAGGTCATGCAAAAGCAATTGATAAAAATACTGTAAGTGTAAATGGTAAAAAATATACTTGTGATAATTTGATTGTGGCTACTGGAAGTGTACCAAATCATTTCAATTTACCAGGAGCAAAAGAAGCCATTGAATCAGGTTGATTAATCGATTCAACAGGAGCATTGGCACTTCCTAAAATTCCAAAGGAATTAGTTATTATTGGTGGAGGAGTTATAGGAATTGAATTTGCTTGTGTTTATAAGAGATTAGGAACAAAAGTTACAGTATTACAATTCTTACCAACAATCTTAGAAATGTTAGACAGTGATGTTTCAAAAGAGATGACAAAAGAATTATTATCTAGAGGAAATTTAGAAATAATTTATGGAGTTAATACAAAGTCTTTTGGTAAAAAAGAAGTAGTTTATGAAAAAGATGGTAAAGAATATAAAATTAAAGCCGATTATTGTTTACAATCAGTTGGACGTAAAGTTATAACTGAAGGATTTGATAAAATTGGTTTAGAAATGAATGAACGAGGTCACATCAATGTAAATGAATATTGTGAAACAAATATTGATGGAGTTTATTCAATTGGTGATGTTACAGGAAAAATGATGTTAGCCCATGTTGCTTCTCACCAAGGTATTATTGCAGCAAATAGAATCGCAAAAAGATTAGGTAATGAACATGCTGAAGATTTAACTATGAACTTTGATAGAGTTCCAAGCTGTATTTATACTTATCCAGAAGTTGCTTGTGTTGGAAAAACAGAAGATGAATTGAAAAAATCTGGAACAGATTACAAAGTATACAAATTCCCATTTGCAGCAATTGGTAAAGCACTTGCAGATGGAAATACAGGTGGATTTGTTAAATTAATTTGTGAACCAAAATATAAACAAGTATTAGGGTGTCATATAATTTCAAATACAGCAACAGATATGATTTCAGAAATTACAACTGTTATGGAATCTGAAGCTACAATTAGTGAGATTGCAAGAGCTATTCATCCTCACCCTTCATTGAGTGAAGCTATTGGTGAAGCAGCTGAAGCATTAGAATCAGGAAAACCAATTAACTTTTAAAAATTAATAATTAATAAAAACACCTTATAAACTAGGATTACTAGAAAATATAATGGTGTTTTTTTGATGTATAATAAAGAGAAAACTTGATGTGTTCTATTTAAAATAGTTAGAGGTTAGAAAAATGTTAAATACGCAAATACTTATTTTTGATTTTGGAAGTCAATATACTCAATTGTTAGCAAGAAGAGTAAGAAATTTAAATGTCTATGCTGAAGTTATACCCTTTGATAAAACAAAAGAGGATTTAAAAAAATATAAAGATTTAAAAGCAATAATTCTATCTGGTGGACCAAATAGTGTCTATTTAAATGAAGCTTATAAAATTGATAAGGAAATATTTAATCTTGGTGTTCCAATATTAGGTGTTTGTTATGGTATGCAATTAATTACTGAAATGTTTGGGGGTAAAGTTGAACTAGCTGACTCTCAAGAATTTGGTAAAGCTAAATTATATATTGATGATGAAAAAAGTCTATTATTTAAAAAGGTTAGTCAAAATTCACAAGTATGAATGAGTCATGCAGACCACTTAACAAAAATGCCTGCTGGTTTCAAACAAATCGCTCATTCAGATTCATCAGTTGCAGGTATTGAAAATGAAAAAATGAATATCTATGGAATTCAATTTCATGCTGAAGTTACTCACTCTGAAAAAGGAATTCAAATTTTAAAAAACTTTATTTTTGATATTTCAAAATGTAAAAAAGATTGAGAAATGAAACAATTTATTGAAAATAAAATAAAAGAGATAAAAGAAGTTGTTGGAAATGAGCAAGTCATTTTAGGTCTTTCTGGAGGAGTGGATTCATCAGTAGCTGCTGCTTTAATTTCAAAAGCTATTGGTAAGCAACTAAAATGTATTTTAGTAGATACTGGTTTATTAAGAAAAGATGAAGCTAAGAAAGTAATGGATTTATATAATAAAGAATTTGATATGAATATTAAGTTAGTTGACGCTAGTAAAGAATTTTATAAAAAATTAAAGGGGCAAATTGATCCAGAAGACAAAAGAAAAATTATTGGTAAAAAGTTTATTGAAGTTTTTAGTGAAGAGGCAAGAAAAATGCAAGGGGCTAAATTTTTGGCTCAGGGAACAATTTATCCAGATGTAATTGAATCATCAAGTAATGGTCATGTTTCAAAAACAATTAAATCACATCATAATGTTGGTGGCTTACCTAAGGATTTAAAATTTGATTTATTAGAACCATTAAGAGAATTATTTAAAGATGAAGTAAGAGCTGTGGGAAGAGAACTGGGAATTCCAGCTTTAATGATTGATCGTCATCCTTTCCCAGGGCCTGGTCTTGGAGTAAGAGTTATTGGTGAAGTTACAAAAGAAAAATGTGAAATTTTAAAAGAAGCAGATGATATTTTTATTAGTAATTTAATTGAAGCAAATTTATATAATGAAGTATCTCAAGCATTTGTTACACTATTGCCTGTAAAAACAGTTGGTGTTATGGGAGATAATAGAACTTATGATTATGTAGTTGCATTGCGAAGTGTAAATACAATTGACTTTATGACGGCTTCAAGTACACACTTACCTTGAGAGTTTTTAGATAAAGTTGTTAATGAAATTATTAATAAGGTGGATGGAGTTAATAGAGTAGTTTATGATATAACTTCAAAACCGCCAGGAACAATAGAATGAGAATAGAGGAGAACTTGTATGAATAAAAATGATTTAAATGGGAAAATAATTAGTGAAGGTATTACTTTTGATGATGTTTTATTAGTACCAAGATATTCTGAAATATTACCCAATGATGTTTCTTTAAAAACAAAGTTAACAAAAAATATAGAACTTAATATCCCAATAATAAGTTCTGCTATGGATACTGTAACTGAATCTAAACTTGCTATTGAAATGGCAAGATGTGGTGGCATTGGAATTATTCATAAAAACTTATCAATTGAAGAACAATCTTTAGAAGTTCAAAAAGTTAAAAGAAATGAATCAGGGTTTATAACAGACCCTATTACAATTACAAAAGATACAATCGTTGAACAAGCAAACGAAATTATGGCAACCTATAAAATATCAGGATTACCTGTTGTTGATGATAGTGGTAAATTAATTGGAATTCTTACAAATAGAGATCTAAAATACTTTGAAGATTTTCAAGCAAAAGTAGAAGTGATTATGACTAAAGAAAATTTAATTACAGGTAATCCATCAACAACATTAGAGCAAGCAAAGGCAATTCTATTAAAAAATAGAATTGAAAAATTACCAATTGTTGATGCTAAAAATACTTTGGTTGGTTTAATCACAACAAAAGATATTGATAAAGCAATTGATCATCCAAATGCTTGTAAAGATGAAAAAGGAAGATTAAGAGTTGGTGCTGCTGTTGGAGTGGGTGAAGACTTTATGCAAAGAGTTGATGAGCTTGTAAAAGCTCAAGCAGATGTTATTGTAATTGATTCAGCTCATGGTCACAGTAAAGGTATTATTGATGTAATTAAAGCAATTAGAAGTAAATATAAGAACTTAGAAATAATTGCAGGAAATATTTGTACTGCTCAAGGAGCAGAGGCTTTATACAAAGCTGGTGCTAACGGAGTAAAAGTTGGAGTTGGTCCTGGAAGTATTTGTACAACAAGAGTTGTTGCTGGAGTTGGAGTTCCTCAAATAACTGCAATCAATGATGTCTTTAACTGAGCCAAAGATAAAGAAATAACTATTATTGCTGATGGGGGAATAAAATACTCAGGTGATATTGTTAAAGCTCTTGCAGCAGGTGCTCACAGTGTTATGATGGGAAGTATTTTTGCAGGAACTGAAGAATCACCTGGAGAAGAAATAATTGCCAACGGTAAAAAATATAAAACCTATGTTGGAATGGGTTCACTTGTTGCTATGAAAAGAGGAAGTAGTGATCGTTATTTCCAAAAAGGTGCTAAAAAATTAGTACCCGAAGGTATTGAAGCAAGAGTGCCATTTAAAGGAAAAATGAGAGAAGTAGTTTTCCAATTAATGGGTGGTTTAAAAAGTGGAATGGGTTATACTGGAAGTGAAACTATTGAACAACTACGCTTTGACACTCAATTTGTAAAAATCACAAATGCTAGTTTAAAAGAAAGTCACCCTCATGATGTGGAACTTACAAAAGAAGCTCCAAACTATAATAAATAAATTTGGGTTCAGTGTATGAACCTTTTGTTTTCTAAACAAAATGGAAATGAGAGAATAGCTATGAAAAAAATTGATTTAGATGATATTGCAAAAAATGCCTGAAGTAATGCTTTACTTTGTCAATGTGGAGATGAAAAAGACAATCTGGATATTCACAGAATTTGTTTAGTTTGTTTAAAAATTATGGACTACAATGAGCATTATTCACAAATAAATGTAAAAAACCCATGAAATATTAAATTTTATAATAATGATAATTATAACTTAGTTGAATTTAGTGGTATCACAATGGCAGTTCATAAGGAATGCTTTATAAAATAAATATAAGTACTTATATGCTAAAATTATTTTGTTATCTTTAAGGAGAGAAAAAAATGAAGAAACTTTCTGCAAATGAAATTAGAAAAATGTGACTAGATTTTTTTAAATCAAAAGATCATTATTTTTTAGAACCTGTTAGTTTAGTACCTGTAGAAGATCCAAGTTTATTATGAATAAACTCTGGAGTCGCTACTTTAAAACCATATTTTGATGGAAGAATGAACCCTCCATCACCTAGATTAACAAATTCACAAAAATCTATTAGAACAAATGATATTGAAAATGTAGGAGTTACAGCACGACATCAAACAATGTTTGAGATGTTAGGTAATTTCTCAATTGGGGATTATTTTAAGAAAGAAGCAATAGAATTTGCATGAGAACTTTTAACTTCTCCAAAGTGATTTGATATTAATCCAAATCTTTTATACATAACTGTCTTTAATGAAGATAAAGAAGCCTATGATGTTTGAGCTAAAGTTATTAAAATTAAAGAAGATCACATTTTTAAAGGAACAAGAGATACTAACTTTTGAGATGTAGGACAAGGACCATGTGGACCTAATACAGAGATATTTTTTGATCGTGGTGAAAAATGAGATCCTAAAAAAATTGGATCAAAACTTTTAAAAGATGATATTGAAAATGATCGATACATTGAAATTTGAAATATTGTTTTTTCACAATTTAATAATGATGGTAATAATAATTACACAGAGTTACCAAGAAAAAACATTGATACAGGTGCTGGTTTTGAAAGATTAGTTTCAATTTTTCAAGAAGCTCCAACTAACTTTGAAACTGATATATTTTTCCCAACAATACAAGAAGTTGAAAAAATGTGTAATAAAGAGTTTAGATACTCAATTGAAAATTATTATAATGAAAATAAGGAACAAACTAAAATTAACACAGCTTTTAAAGTAATTGCTGATCATGTAAGAGCAGCTGTTTTTGCTATCAGTGATGGAGTGTTTCCTGGAAACAAAGATAGAGGCTATATTATTAGAAGACTTATTAGAAGAAGTTCTGTCTATGGAAGAAAATTAGGAATTAAAGAGTCATTCTTATATAAACTAGTAGATAAAGTAATACAAGCAATGAAGGACTTTTATCCATACTTAATTGAAAAAAAAGATATGGTTAAAGAAGTTATTAAGCAAGAAGAATTAAGATTTTTAAAAACACTTTCAAAAGGTTATGAACATTTAGAATCTATTATTAAAGCAGAAAAAAAAGTAACTGGTAAAAATGCATTATTGCTTTTTGAATCTTTTGGATTTCCAATTGAATTAACCACAGAAATAGCAAATGAAGCCAATGTAAAAATTGACTTAAAAAGTTATGAAAAACTTTTGGAAGATGCAAAACAATTAGCAAGAAACTCAAGAAAAGATGACAAGGCTTGAAATAAACAATCAGCAATTCTGACAGGGTTAAAAGTTGAAAGCGAATTTGTTGGCTATGATTTAGAGGAATGTGATTCAAAAGTTAATTTCATTTTTGAAGATGAAAAAAAATTGGAATCTGTAACAAATAAAGTAGTATTTATAACTTTAACAAAAACTCCTTTTTATGCTGAAAAAGGTGGGCAAGCTGCTGATAATGGTTACTTAATTGATTCACAAGATAATCGCCACTTAGTAATGGATGTTAAAACGGGTCCAAATGGCCAACACATTCATAAAGTTCAAGTTAATGGAACTTTAAAAAATGGTGATATTGTTAAAGCAATAATTGATAGTGAAAAGCGATTCTATACAATGAAAAATCACTCAGGTACACATATTTTACAAGCAGCTCTTCAAGAGGTTCTTGGAAAAGATGCTTTACAAAATGGTAGTTATAATGATGAGAATGGTTTAAGAATTGATATTTCATATAATAGATTACCAACTCCAGAAGAAGTTGCAAAAATTCACTCAGTTATAGCAAGAGAAATTAAGAGAGAGATTCCTAGAGAAATTATTCACTGTTCATTAAAAGAAGCTATTGAAAAACATAATGCCCTAGCACTATTTACAGAAAAGTATGGTAAAAATGTTAGAGTAATTAAATTTGGATCATTTTCTTGTGAGCTTTGTGGGGGAACTCATGTTGCTAATACAAAAGATATTGAAGACTTACTAATTACCAATGTTGAGTCAAAGGGTAGTGGAGTATTTAGATATCATGCAGTAACTAGTCATAAGGAATTAAGTAGTTATTTAGAACAGTTGTTTAATAAGCAAAAACTAGAAATCCAAGTTTTAATAGATAAATTTAATAGACTTAAATTGAAAGTTAAAAATGATTTAATTGAAAAAGAAATTAATAAAATAATGTCTCTAAAGGCAAGTAAGGAAAATTTAGTAATTATAAAACAAAAAGTAAATGACTTAAAAAACTCATTTAAGATATATCAAAAGGAAATTGAAGAGATATTAATTGAAGAGAAATTACTAAAATATTCTGATGTTATTCCAGTTAAAAAAGAGGATAAAAATCTAATTGAATTGGAAACTAATAATCTAGAAATGAAAGAAATGAAATTTCTTTCAGATAAATTACAAAATAAGTTTGAAAACTTAATTATTATGCTTTGAAATACAAATGAAAAAATTTTTATTGTATCAGTCAATGATAAAATTGCAAAAGATAATAAAGCAATTGATCTCTTTAATAATAATAAGAAATTTAAAGTTAAAGGCGGAGGAAATGATACATTTGCTCAAGGTAAGATAATTTAATTCTTTTATATATAAACATTAATTTTAGGTATTAGGGGGTCTAAGTACATAGGTATCCCAATTTTTTCGTTTTATAATTCCGAACAAGATTATAATTGTATTAGCAAGAAAGGTTGTATCTAAATGAAATACTCAAATGAGTTAAAAATTCAAGCTGTTAATGATTATATTAATGGAATTAAATTAAAAGATATTGCAATTAAATATAATATAAAAGCTAATTCAAGTATTTTGGATTGATATCAAAAATATCATGAGTCATCTGATATTAAAGTATTTGATAGGAAAAAACGTAATAAAACCAATGAAGTTAGACTTAAAAATAAAGTTAACAAATATAGTGAAGAGAATAAAGAATTGAAAAAGAGGCTTTTTGAATTAGAAGAACAAATTAAGCGAAGTGCTTATTTAATAGAACTTAAGAAGGAAAAGAAGAAAAGAAAACAAGCAGAGAAGGAAGTTGAGTTATTAAAAAAGTCCATAGCATCATTTCTAATAGGTTATCAAAAGGTTAATAAAAAGACATATACAAAAAAAGATATAATTCAGATATATCAAACAGTATATGAATTATCATTAATGGGAAATGATGCAAAACAAACTATTCTAATTTATGGTGTTGGTTATCGTAGTTATACTAATTGAATTAAAAGAGGAAAACCCGAATATAAAAGACAATATCATCTTCATGCCAAAGAGGCTGTAGAAAGTATTTATTCAAGGAAGGACGGTATATTTGGTGCTGAAAAAGCTAGATTAAAGATATTAAAAGACTTCAATATAAATCTTTCTAGAGAGACAATTATTGAACTTAGAACAGATGTTTTATTAAAATTAAAAAAAGAAATAGCATCTTCTAAATCAAAAACAAGAATGGGAATAAGTACTCATAAGAAATATACCTCATTAGATCTTATAAAAGGAGATTATAGCTCTAATAAATATTTAGAAAAGATTGGAATTGATGGTACATGATTTAAAAATATTTATATTGGAGGAGTTAAAACAAAACGCTTATTTTTACCTGCATATGACTTTTACTCTAATGAAATTAGTTCATATTCAGTTGGCAACTCTGAAAATATACTAGTAACTCTTGAAATGCTAGAAGGTTTAGTAAGAAAAATGGATTTAGTTAGAATAAAGAAAATTATTATGCATAGTGATTTAGGTTCTGCATTTACAAGTAAAGAAACAGAAAAATTTTGTAAGCAGCATAATATAATTAGATCAAATTCAGCATCAGGATTTAAAGGTAATCAATTTGTAGAACAAACACATAGATGAGTCAAAAAGTATTTTTATTTAATATTTGGTAATAAATTTAATAATGATCAACATTTTAGAAGTTGTATATATAAATTTGTTAAAATTTTTAATAGTACAAATATAATCTTAAAAAATGGATGTACACCAAACGAAATGATCCAAAATTTTAGGAAATAATGTTACTTAGCCTCCCCAATACCTTACTTATGAAAAATAATTTTTTTAAAAATATTTTTTAAAATTAATGTTTTTTTTTTTTTTTTATCGACTATAATTAAAAAAAGGTGAGGATTATAATGAAGAAAGTCAGAAATAATATAAACTTAATAGTTATTTTTATTCTTCTTTTTTTAACATTTCCTATTCAAAATATCTTAAATCGAAAAACTAATATACTTATATTATCAATATTAGTTAATCTGACTTTAATCATAATTTCTTTGTATTTCATCTCTAAATTTATTGCAAATTTACTAAAATTTATCGAAAAATATAATGATGAAATATCAAGAAAAAACTTAATAAGTCTAAGTTTGTTAAATAATAATTCCAAATTTTATATGACAATGTTGGTTACATTTTTATTTTTCATTTTTTCAATAACTCAAACCTATATTTCAATCGAAAGAACAACAGTAATGTCAATGGAAATATATTGATGAACAAATTATAAATTTGATAGAGTAATTAATTTAGATTATATAAATATATTATTTTTTGCACAATTTATTTTAGTAAGTTCACTTTTACTATACTCATTCTTTTATCTTATATTTTTCTACTTTATATACTCTGTGATAAAAACTGTTTCAAAATCTAATGAAAACTTAAACCACCTTATTTATAAAAAATCTACTAAATTAAATTTATTTTTAAAAATGTTTATTAAGTATTTAAACAATATTAAATTACAAGATAAAAAAATTGAAAATAGTTGAAAAGAAATAATAATTTTAATTAGCAATATTAAATCAGAAGAATTGAAAAGCTTTAAAAAGGCAACAACTCCTCCGTTATTTTTCTAATTAAAAATTTTTTAGCGTTGTTTAAGTTAATCACTTAGATTTATTAAAATGGACAAAAATTTAAGTGTGGAAAAATACAGAGTATAAAGAAAAACAAAATTATTTTAAATAATTTTTAATAACACAAGAATTTAAAAAGTTAAAGGGTAAATAATAAAAAAAGATAGACTATTGAGTTTTAAATAGATGAGTATAAAAACAAAAAATACTTAATAAAAATTAAGTACTTATTGAATGAAAGAAAAAGGAGAATTTTAATTATGAAAAAATTACTAAATATATTAACATCTGTAACCTTAATTGGTTCAGCTGCAACATCAGTGGCAGCTTGTGGAAATGGTGGGGGTAAAACTGATCCGGTAATTTCCGATTTACAGAAAGAAATGTTAAAGGGAGCAGAATTTATTTCAAGACTTATTGTTGCTGGTAGACATGAAAATTTAAATTACAATGTCAATGAAATATTGTCAATCTTCTTAACACCAACACCAACAGCTATGAACATGCCTGTTTCTTATAGATATAATGATCAGAGTATAAATATGGCAACTAATATAAATAGATTTAGAAACTATTTAGCACCTTCTTTAAATTACTATAACGGTGATAACTATGCGGGAATGTTTGCTAGTTATGTTATGGGAATGTATGATGACGAGTTTTATGATGAAATTATAAATGGAGATGAAGATTCTTATTATTTTAGAGATACATTCTCAAAAGTTGGTAATCAAGGTTATAACAAAAAGGGTAACAATGCAATGGGGTATGCTGCAGGATTAGGGAAAGATATTAACTTATCAAAAAATGAAGAAAGAAGAAATTTAGCATGAGGAATTCAAGACACAGGGGCATTATCAAACTATTTATTAAATTTAGGATTTGATGGAGCAAACCCTACAGATACTAATGGGACATCTTCACCAAAGACAAATGCTAAACCTATGTTTGGAGATTCTGATGCTGTTGGTACAAATGGCTCAGGTTATGCTTGATATAACTCAATATTAATGAAGGGGTCAGCTACTAGAAGTTTAGATTATGGAAATCCAGCATTGAAACCATCACTAAAAACAGGAATCAATATAAAGAAGGGAAAAATGAAAAATAATGAAAGTTATAAACCTGCTAACGAAGATTTAAAGTCATTTATAAACGATATGGAATTTAATTCAACAGGAGCCCTAATTACAAAAGTAGCAGGAGAACAAAATATAAATGGTTTTATAAGTTTATTTGGATCTATGTTAGAAAATATTTCAGAAACAAAAAATGGAGCCCTTATATTATCAGAATTCATGAATGTATTATTTCCAATGATTACAGGGGGAGGTGTTAGTTCAACTCAATCAATTATGCAGAAAGTTGGAATGTCACTGATCACTAATGTTTGAGATGGGATTAAAAAAATAGATAAGTCTCTAGTTACAGAAGAAATTTTTGAAAAAATAGAAAATAATATAGATGAGGTACCTGGTGGTCTTTTCAGTATTTCGAAAGTGGAAAACTTTTATAAGGTTGCTCCCAAAGATGCAATAAAACAAGGAACAAATGCAAAAAATATAATTGAAATAATTGAAAGTTTGACTGATATGTATAAAAATGCGGAAAATAAAGAAGCTTTTAATAATAAATTCTTTATTGAAAATAATTCTCCTTTTTATAAGTCATATAGTTCAATAATGGAGTATATTGGAGAGGAGAATTGAATTAAATCTATTAAAGGTGAAAATCAAAATGGGGGTATTAATTTATTAAATTTTGCAAAAGGTGCATTTACAATGTTTACAAATACAGATATTATAGAAAAATTTGAACTTATTATAAATGAATTTTCAGATGTAGATACTTTTAGAGATTTAACAAATTTACAAAAAAATAAATTTTTAGAACTTATTGGATGATCTGAAAAGGGATATGAAGATGGGTCGTTAGGAGCAAGATTATATAATGCTTTTACTAATAAACAAGTTTTAGGACAAAAAGATTTTGCAGATTTTTTTGCAGCGTTTAAAGACTCTGTAGCAGTGGCAATGAGAGCTGTGCATGAGCCAGTACTACAATATATTGTTGATGATAAATACTGGAGAGTTAATAATTTTAAAATAAGTACTACAAGCAATACACAATTATCAGGAAAAATGGAATTTAATCTTGATTATAGTGGTAATGGTGACGTAACGTCTAATGCAAGTCAACAAACTAAAAAAGTGGAGGTAGGAGAAAAATTTAATCCATATCAAACTCTTGAAATACATCAAAAAGATGAGATTAAAAAACTTAAAGAGTTAGATAAATTAGATGAAGAAAAAATTAACAACTCAGGAAAAATTTTAGGTTTAGAACAAAAAATAATTGATGAGAAAAATTTAGCTAGTTATGACGGTCGTGGTAATTGACAAGATTATAAACCAGTTAAAAATTCATATAAAATAGTTTGAGAAAATATTTCTAAAAATCAAGAATCACCATATTGAGTTATTACTTCACTAAGATCATTTAATGCTAACGGAGAAGAATTCTATAATATTTATTAATAAATAATGCTTTTATTTAAAAATGGTTTAAGAAAATTATTAAAAGATTATATCCAGTTTGGGATATATTTAGTACTTATTACAATCGCTGTTATATTTACGTCCACTTTTGGTATTGTTTCTTCAAATTTAATTGGTACAAATAATAATATAAATAGAAATTTTGAAAAGTTTGATTATTCTTTTAGATACACATCTAGTGCTTATAAATCTAATGATACACAAACTTTTACTCCGTGATTTGCATTTAATACAGAATTAGTTGAAGATAAAAGTGGTAACTTTTTTCCAACACTTCGTTTTGGAGAAAATGAAATATTAAAGAGATATGAATTTATTGAAGGCTGTGATAATTATCAAAATCAATGTTATGAATCTTCTATTTTTGAAGATAAGAATAAGAAACATATAAATTTTCACTTTGGTGATGTAGAGTCAAATTTGGAGATTAATAATAGTAATAAAAAGTATTTACCAAATGAAAATCAAGCTATAACAAACTTTACAATTGAACAAAAGATAGAAGTAGTTAGGAAAGCTGAATTTGGAGATTTATATAAATTTAACAAAAAAGCAAAAAATTTTGAAAACTCATTAATTGGAGAATTATACAAAAAACATAATTATTTTGAAGATAAGGAATTGACTGAGGATGCTAAAAAAACGGCTCTAAATATCTTTGAATATATGTTTTACTTAAATAATTCTGTGCTAACAGATATTATAAAAAAAGATATTATTGAAATTTATAATAATTCAGATAATAAAAAAGAAGAAATTGAACTAAGTATTAATAAGGGAATTGGTTTTATTGATAAAAACAATAATTATATATTTTCATTGATTGAACCAAAACTTAATGGTGAAAATGATATTCAAGAGAATAACCTTCTTAAAGAAAGAGCTAGTTTTTACATTAAAAAATTTGACTCAAAAACTTTATTTAAAACCAGTTATAACATTAATGGTTATCAGATTTTAAGTAATAATATTACTCATAGAGACTGATTTATAAATTATTTTAGTTTGTTAGGAAACTTATCAAATTTTAAGGTAAGGTCAACTAATGAGGCAGTAAAATGAGACTCCAGTGGAAAAAAATTTAGGTATATTTCAGCATTTTATAATACTCTTAAAAAAGATAGTGATAGTTATAATGTTCATTTTTATAATGATGATATATTTAATTTATATAAAAAAACTTATAGAGAAGACAGTTTTACATCAAATTCATTTGTAGTTTCCAATGGATATGCAAAATATAATAAAATGGAACTGGGTAAAAGTTATGATATAAATCTTAAAAATAATAAGGGATCATATGTAATGGATGGTATTGGTGTGGATTCATTAAATGTTTATCCAACGATATATGAAGAGGATTTATTAACAGACCAAAAAAATGAAGCAATTTTTTATATAAGTAACTCGGCATTTGAGCAAGAGTTTAATAAAGATGCAGGAGAAACTAGTTATCAAGATGTTAGTCGTACATATTTAACTTATGAAAATTCTGATAAAAAAAACATGGATAATGATATAAAATTGTTTCAAACTTATTTTGCGGATAATGTTTTAAATTTAGGAAAAATTACTGAGAAAATAGAAAATAAAGATTATTCTGAAAATTTATCAAGATCTAATATCGAATCATACAATGATACAACATTAGTAAATATGAGAAGTAGTTTATTTCCAGGTGTTGTTAAAGCATTTTATTCATTAGCAATAGTTTTCTGTATTATTTTTGCAAGTGCTTTGGCTTTTGTTGTATACAATATATTTAAAAGGGTTTTGGCTTCACAAAGAAGTCAAATAGGTAATTTAAAAGCTTTGGGAGTTTCAAACTCAAAAATAATAATTAACTATATTTTATATATGACTTTTCCTATTTTAATACTTGTTCCAATTGGATGATTTATTAGTTTATTCTTACAAGGTTCTTTAATTGGAATTTTTGAGAGATACTTTAATATTCCATCTGTATTCTTAATTGATTGGAAGTTATTACTAGTTGAGCTATTTTCTTTTTTAGGAATTGTAAGTTTAATGGTATTTTTTACAAGTTATTTTACTGTAAAACAATCCCCCCTTATCTTATTAGCACCAAGCAAAAGTCATAAACCCAATATATTTTTATCAAAAAGTTTTTCAAAAATAAAGGGAATTAGTTTTACTTCAAAATTAAGATTGGTAATATTGTCAACTGCTATAAAAGATTTAGTAGTTTTCTTTACAATATTATTATTCTCAAGCTCAGTAATAACTTTAGCTTCTGTGGCACCAAATACTATGAAAAATATGTCAAATGAGTTTTACAAAAGCATTAAATACAATAATGATTTTACTTATTCAAAAATAGTTGTAAATAATCCTATAACAAGATACTCATTCTATCAAATGGATGAAGATAACAAAAGTAAAAGTAATTTAGAGGCATCTTTATTTAATACTTTCATAAAGGTTAAAGAAGAGGATTATAGAACATTATTGGAAGTTGATATTTGAAAGGGGGATAATGGCCTAGCATTTAAGAAAAACTTTGAGGATATATTATTTAATAATTTATTGCCTTTTAAAGGAGCAGTTTTATCAACAGGTGTAATGGATGAACTAGTAAAAATAGAGTCAGAGATTATTAAAAATGATAAAATTGTAGAGAAAAATTTTAATAATATTTCTTGTCAAGTAATTCCTACATTATTTGGTCAAGCTCCTATTAGTGATATTAATGATTATAATGATTGTATAAAAAGTGTTTCTAATAATATTCTTCCTTCTACTATAAAAGAACTTTGAGATAAAGACGATAAAGAGTTTAAAAATTTCTCATTTAATTTTTCTACTATCTCAGTTGATAAAGAATTAGATCAAATGTATACAAGAGTTGAATCAACTATTGATAATAATAATCAAGCAAAATACACAGTTTATGGTTTGGATTTAATAGAGGAAAGCTCAAAAAATTTATTAATAAAAAATGAAAATAAAATTAAATATAATAGCTCTTTAGACTATATTCCAGTTTTAATTAATAAAAAGGGAGAGTTAGAGGGATTAAAAGTTGGTAATGAGTTTAATTTAAAAACTTCACAAAATTTATTAGCAACTGTAGGTGAAAATAGCTCAATAAACGAATTAGACTCTAGTTTATGAAAATTCAAAGATAAAAATCTCTTTGAAATGGATTTAGATAAGTTCACTTATGCTATCAACCATGACTTTTATTTTAAAAATGGTAGTATTTATGAGCCTTATTACAATATGGCAGATATTCAATTGTCACTTCCAAAAAAATTGCTTAATCAGGAATTGTTTGATGAAGTTAATGATGAGTATCAACAATATTCAAATAAGGATTTAAACTCAATTTATAGAGAAGATTCGGATAATTATATTGTTAATCCTTTTGATATCTATAAATATGAAGATGGTGTTCCAACTGAAATAGGGATAGAAACCTTGTTAGGGGGAACAAATAGCTGATTAAATATTGCACTAAAAAAAGGTTTATTAGTAAATAAAATTGTGGACTCTGCACCAAGAAAAGCAAAAGTTGTAGGAGTAGAGGAATTGTATGATGGAAATAAATTGTACATGGATCAATTATATGCCAATGAGCTAATGGGTGTAAAAGAAGGTTTTGATACTAGAAGAGAGTTTGAGAATGGTTCTTCAGTAAATATTTGAAGTAATGCTAAAATGAGTTCAAATATACAAAATGCTGATCAAATGCAAAGAATTTTATTATCACCATTTAATGCAAATAATGCAACTGATGGATTTGCAAAATACATGGACCAATCAATTGGTTATACAGACTATATTCAAATGAAAAAAATGGCTATGAGTAATCTTATTACTTCAGTAATATCTATCTCTGTTATATTTGTTTCATTATCATTAATAACAGCTATTATTATAATTTATCTAATTACTGAAATGTTTATAGGAAGATATAAGCGATTTATGAGCTATATGCGAATTCAAGGATATTCAATGAGAGAAATTAACTCTATTATTATGTGAATATTCTTACCTATAGCTGCAATTGGTGTGGCATTGGGAATAACAATTATTTGACTTTTAATAAGTTATTTAGTCCCTCAAATACTGCTTTCACTTGATATTGCAGTGCCAATGATAATGGGTTGAACAATTATGCCTATTGTCTTTATTGTAGGATTAGCAATATTCTTATTAGGTTATACAGTAATTATGTTATCTATTAGAAGAGTTAAATTAGCTTCTTTAATAGGAAATGAGTAGACATTAAAAATCGACTTTGGTCGATTTTTCTCATTTTAAAAGTTAATAAAATGAAAAATTAATCTAAATTGCTATTATTTAATTAATTTGTAGTGTAACCTTTTTTCGGACACATTTTAAAAATACTTTATATATTGATATAAAATATTTGTGAACGAAGAGAGGTTTTATTTTGACTAAGTATTCAATCGATCAAAAAATTGAATTAGTATTAAATTTTTATAAATCAAATTTGTTATTATCACAATATTCAAAAGCAGTAGGAATTGATAAATCAAGATTAAAAAACTGAATAAAAACCTATGATGAAAATGGAAGAAGTGGCTTCAAAAAGTCCTTTAAAGCAAATAATGAGGAGATTATAAATTTAAAAAAAGGGCTTAAAAAATCAAAAAGAGAAAGTGAAGATTTAAAATTAAGAGATGAAATGTTTAAAGAATTAAGAGAATTGATTGATAGAAAGAAGTAAATAAGTGAGAGTTAAACACATTTAAATCAAAAGTAGTTTATAACTTTACAATTAAAAACCCAAATATTGCAATTAGAAGACTTTGTAGACTAATTGATCTAGCAAAAAGTACTTACTATGATTGAATATCAAAAGGTAAACCAAAAATTAAGGCTATTAATTGAGATTTGGTTTTGAGAATTAATGATGTTTATAAAAATGAAGTTAAAATCTATGGATCTAGAAGATTATTGAAGTATTTAAATTTAAATTGTAGTCATAAAAAAGTTCTGCGAATAATGAAGTTTCTAAAGTTAAAACCTAATAACTATAAAATACAAAAGAATAAATCAGTTACTCCAGAAAAAATTGGTAAGTATCCTAGATTATTTAAATATCAAACAGATTCGAAAAATTATGGAGATATTTTCTCTGTAGATATTACAGAGAAAATAATAGCAGGATGCAAACTATATACTTGCGCTTTTTATCATGTAAACACTAAAAAAGTTTATGGTTTGGTAACTAAAAATATTAAAGGTATGAAATTAGTATTAGAGTCATTTTTTAATATGATTAATGAGTTTGGAACATTTAAACCAAACTCAATTATTCACTCTGATAACGGTTCAGAATTTAAATCTTATCAATATCGTTTAGCTACAATGTGATTTGATTTTGGTTTAAGTATGTCTAGAATAGGCAGATCAACGGACAATGGATATATTGAAGGTTTTTGAAGCACTCTTAAAAGAGAAGCAATCAAGGAAGGTTATAAATACAATGTTGTAAATGAATATATTTATAATTTGAAAATGTATCAATATTTTTATAATACTAATAGAGTTAGTTATAAAATATAGGTGTCCGAAAAAAAGGAACAGTACAATTATTTAATTAATTTAATCTTTTTTAATTTTCTTATTGCTTTTCCATTAATGTTGTGTGATAATTGGAAAGCATGTATATTTTATGTTCATTTAGACAACACACTGGAAAGGGTTGTCAATGTTGAAGGAGGACCTAATGGCTCAACAAAAAATAAAAATAAAATTAAAAGGTTACGACCACGCTATTGTTGATCAATCAATTGCAAAAATTATTGAAGCAGCTGAATCAACTGGAGCTAAAGTTCGTGGACCAATTCCATTACCAACAGAAAAGCAAATTATAACAATATTAAGAGCTACTCATAAATATAAAGATAGTAGAGAGCAGTTCGAAATGAGAACACATAAAAGAATACTTGAGATAGTTGAACCAACACCAAAAACAATGGACTCATTAACAAGAGTTCAATTACCAACTGGTGTTAACATCGAAATTAAATTATAGTAGACGATCAAGATATACATGAACATCATAAAAAAAACAGGAGGAAATATCATGAAAGGAATCTTAGGACGTAAGTTAGAGATGACTCAAATCTTTAGTGAAAATGGTAAATTAATTCCGGTCACTGTTATTGCAGTAGAACAAAACACAGTTTTACAAGTAAAATCAGTAGAAAAAGACGGATACCAAGCATTAAAATTGGGAACAATCGATAAAAGAGCTAACTTATTTAATAAACCAGATATGGGTCAATTTAAAAAAGTTAACTCAGAACCTAAGCGCTTCGTAAAAGAAATCAGAGATATGGAAGGATACGAAACTGGTGCAGTAATTAATGCAGCCGACGTATTCAACGCTGGTGAATTTGTGGACGTTACAGGTATATCAAAAGGTAAAGGATTTGCAGGAGCAATTAAAAGACATAATTATTCAAGAGGACCAATGGGTCACGGGTCAGGATATCACAGAGGTATCGGGTCAATGGGAGCAATTATTAACAGAATCTTCAAATCTAAAAAAATGGCAGGTCACATGGGACATGAACAAGTGACAATCCAAAACTTAGAAGTAGTAAAAATTGATGCTGAAAAAAATTTAGTTTTAGTTAAAGGATCTGTTCCGGGTCCAAGAAAAGGCTTTGTTGTAATTAAACAAAACGTTAAAGGTAGAAAAGCGCAAGAGGCTGTTTCATTGTTATCAAGAAACACTGCTACTAAAGCTGTAGTTGAACCAACTCCAGCTCCTGTAGTTGAAGAAACAGCTCCTGCAGCTGAATAATTAGGGGGAAAGAATTAACATGAAAGCAAAAGTTTTAGATGTTAAGGGAACATCTCTTAAAGAAATTACATTAAACGATAAAGTTTGAGGTGTAGAGCCTCATCAACAAGCTATTTTTGATACAGTTGTTTCACAACAAGCTGCATTAAGACAAGGAACAAGAAAAACAAAAACTAGAGCAGAAGTACGTGGTGGAGGTAGAAAACCTTGAAGACAAAAAGGTACAGGACGTGCCCGTCAAGGATCAATTAGATCTCCACAATGAAGAGGTGGGGGAATTGTATTTGGTCCTACACCAAACATTAACTACAAAAAAGCTGTAAATAAAAAAGTTAGACAATTAGCAATTAGAAGTGCTTTAAGTATTAAAGCTAAAGAATTAAATTTAGTAATTTTAGATAAATTTGCATTCTCAAAACCTTCAACAAAAGAAATGCTAAGTGTTATGAAAAATATTAAAATTGAAGATCAAAAGACATTAATAGTAACTAAAGAACACGAAGAAATAGTTGTTAAATCAGCAGGTAACATTCCAGGAGTTAAAACATTAGACTTCCAAAAAATGAATATATTTGATTTATTAAATGCAACTAAATTGGTTGTTACTGAAGAAACTGTTAATAAAATCGAGGAGGTGTATGCATAATGCATTTAACACAAGTTATTAAAAAACCTTTGTTAACTGAAAAGACTTATTTAGGTCAACAAAATGGTGCGTACACATTCATTGTTGATAAAAAAGCTAACAAAACTCTAATTAAAAAAACATTCGAAGAAATATTTAAAGTCAAAGTTAAAGATGTAAGAACTATGAACTATGACGGAAAAGAAAAAAGAATGGGTAAATATGTTGGAACAAAAGCATCTTTTAAAAAAGCTGTAATAGTATTAAAAGATGGAGAAACATTAGATATCTTATCAGACTTATAAAATTAAGAAATTAATTATTAAGAGATGGAAAAGATTAGGCGAAAACAGGAGGATATATTATGCCAATCAAAAAATATAAGCCTACGACCAACGGTCGTAGAAACATGACTAGCTTAGATTATAGTATCCTTACAACTTCAAAGCCGGAAGGTTCATTAGTTTCAAAACTAAATGAAAAGGCTGGAAGAAATAATCACGGTCAAATAACTACTCGCCATAAAGGTGGAGGACATAAAAGAAAATATCGTATCATCGATTTCAAACGTAATAAATTAGATATTGCTGGAAAAATCGCAACTATTGAATATGATCCAAACAGAAATTCATTTATTTGTTTAGTAAATTATATCGATGGGGAAAAAAGATACATCTTATTTGCAAAAGGAATGCAAGTAGGACAAGAAGTAATTTCTAGTGAAAATGCAGATATCAAAACTGGTAATGCAGCACCACTAAAAAATATTCCTGAAGGAACATTAATTCACAATGTTGAATTAAGACCAGGAAAAGGTGGACAAATCGCACGTAGTGCAGGAAGTTCAGTACAAATTTTAGGTAAAGATGAAGAAGGTAAATACATCACTTTACGTTTAGGTTCAGGAGAAGTTAGAAAAGTACTTGCCGAATGTTATGCAACAATTGGTGAAGTAGGAAATGAAGAATATAATTTAGTAAACTGAGGAAAAGCTGGAAGAAATCGTTGAAGGGGAATTAGACCAACTGTTCGTGGTTCTGTTATGAACCCAATCGATCACCCTCACGGAGGGGGAGAAGGTCGTGCTCCAATTGGACGTAAAGCTCCATTAACACCATGAGGTAAAAAAGCTCTTGGTGTAAAAACACGTGATAAAAAGAAAGCTTCTACTAAATTAATAGTAAGAAGAAGAAATGATAACAAATAGGAGGATTATGAAATGTCAAGATCATTAAAAAAAGGTCCCTTTGCAGATGACTATTTAATTAAAAAAGTTGAAGCAATAGGTGAAAAAAAAGAAATTATTAAAACTTGATCACGTCGTTCAACAATCTTTCCAAGCTTTGTTGGTCACACATTTGGAGTTTACAACGGAAAAGAATTTATCACAGTTTATGTTACAGAAGATATGGTAGGTCACAAATTAGGAGAATTTTCACCAACACGTAAGTTTGGTGGTCATGGTGATGATAAGAAAAAGAAAAAATAATCATTAGGAAATAGGAGTTTCAAAATATGGAAGCAAAAGCAAAATTAACAATGATTAGAATCTCACCAAGAAAAGTTAGACTAGTAGCGGACACTATCAGAAGTAAAAAAATATCAGAAGCTGTAGCAATTCTTCAAAACCAAGACAAAAGATCTTCAGAACCAGTATTAAAATTATTAAACTCAGCTGTAGCAAATGCTGTTAACAATAACGGTATGGAAGCTGATCAATTATTTGTTAAAACAATCTTCGTAAATGAAGGACCAACATTAAAACGTTTTAGACCAAGAGCTCACGGAAGAGCTTATGAAATTTTGAAAAGAACTAGCCATATTACAATAGTGGTTAGCGACGAAAGATAGAAGGGAATTATAGAGTATGGGACAAAAAGTATCTCCAAATGTTTTACGAATAGGTATTATTAGAGGTTGAGATAACCGCTGATATGCTGAAAAAGGTGAATATGTTAAGTGATTGCATCAAGATATCAAAATTAGAAAAGCTGTTGAAAAACAATTAAAAAACGCTGCTGTTTCAAAAATTGAAATCGAAAGAACTAAAAAAGAAATCACTCTAGTAATTCGTTCTGCACGTCCAGCTATTGTTCTTGGACAAGAAGGTAAAAATGTTGAAAATATCGTTTTAACAGTTAGAAAAACAATAAAAGATAGAAAAGCTGATGTAAAGGTTAAAGTAATTGAAATAAAAAATCCAGATGTTGATGCAAAATTGGTTGCACAATTTATTGGAGAACAAATTACAAATCGTGCATCATTTAGAACTGTACAAAAATTAGCTATTAGAAAAGCTTTAAAAGCTGGAGCTAAAGGAATTAAAACTGCAGTTTCTGGAAGACTTGGAGGAGTTGAAATGGCTCGTACTGAAGGTTACCTTGAAGGTTCAGTACCATTATCAACTTTAAGAAGTGATATTGATTATGCTCTATATGAAGCAAGAACTACATATGGACAAATCGGGGTTAAGGTTTGAATTAACCACGGGGAAATTATAGGAAAACAAAACCAAAGCAATTCGAAAGCGATTGAGGACAAAAAACCTCAAAGAACACCAAGGGAGGTTAAATAGTTATGTTAATGCCCAAAAGAGTTAAATTCCGTCGTCCTCACAGAGTGAGTTACGAAGGAAAAGCAAAAGGTGGAAAATTTATCGCATTTGGTGAGTACGGATTGATGTCATTAGATGGTAATTGAATTACTTCAAGACAGATAGAAGCGGCTCGTATTGCTATGACACGTTATATGAAACGTTTTGGTAAAGTTTGAATTAGAATATTCCCTCATATGGCAATAACTAAAAAGCCATTAGAAGTACGTATGGGTTCAGGGAAAGGATCTCCTGAAGAATGAGTAGCAGTTGTTAAAACTGGCCAATTCATGTTTGAAGTTGGTGGAGTTTCAGAAGAAGTTGCTCGTGAAGCCTTACGTTTAGCAATGCATAAATTACCAGTGCGTTGCAAAATCGTTAAGAGAGGTGATGAATAATGTCTAAAGCAGTAGACTTCATGATAGAATTAAGAACAAAATCAGTGGAAGATTTAATCAAACTTGGTGAAGATCGCCGTGCTGAATTATTCGCTCTTAAATTTCAAGCTGCTGTAGGTAGTTTAGAACAAACTCACAGAATCCCTTCACTTAGAAAAGACATTGCAAGAATTGAAATGTTATTAGGTGAAAGAAGATCAGCTGGAGAAGAAATAAATAAAACTATTAAAGCAGATTATTCAAAAGCAGTTGTTGAAGCTGAAAAAGCTGGTAAAGAAGTGCGTAAAAAACATAAGGACATGATTGAAAAACTTCAACAAGAGCAATTTGGAACTGGAGAACAAGTTTCAGAGGATGCAATTATGACAGCAATGCAAAATGCAACTGAGGAACCAAAAGAACCAATTGAAATAGAAGTTAAAGAAGAAAAACCAGCTCCTGCTCCTAAAAAGGAAGTAGTTGTTGAACCTAAACCAGCTCCTACTCCTAAAAAGGAAGTAGTTGTTGAACCTAAACCAGCTCCTGCTCCTAAAAAAGAAGTAGTTGTTGAACCTAAACCAGCTCCTGCTCCTAAAAAAGAAGTAGTTGTTGAACCTAAACCAGCTCCTGCTCCTAAAAAAGAAGTAGTTGTTGAACCTAAACCAGCTCCTGCTCCTAAAAAAGAAGTGGTTGCTAAACCTAAACCAGCTCCTACTCCTAAAAAGGAAGTAGTTGCTAAACCTAAACCAGCTCCTGCTCCTAAAAAAGAAGTAGTTGCTAAACCTAAACCAGCTCCTGCTCCTAAAAAGGAAGTAGTTGCTAAACCTAAACCAGCTCCTGCTCCTAAAAAGGAAGTGGTTGCTAAACCTAAACCAGCTCCTGCTCCTAAAAAAGAAGTAGTTGCTAAACCTAAACCAGCTCCTGCTCCTAAAAAGGAAGTGGTTGCTAAACCTAAACCTAAACCAGCTCCTGCTCCTAAAAAGGAAGTGGTTGCTAAACCTAAACCAGCTAGTACAAAAGTAAGTAGCAAAGTTGTTCCAGCTGGAGAAGCAAAAGCAACTGGAAAAGGAAAAGCATCATTAAAAGATGTGAATATTAAATCAGCTAAGGTTGGGGTAATTAAAGGTGATCGTATTGAAGGTATTGACTTGAAACTTTCAAAAAAACCAGCTAATGCTAAAACATATACATTTGGATCAAATGTAGTAGAAGCAAGAAGACAAATTGAAGAAGCTAATAAAAAATTAGCTGAAAGAAAAGCAGCTAAGCAACAAGCAGCAAGATCATTAATTAAAGGAGCTAAATAACCATGGAAAGAAATTTAAGAAAAACTTATACTGGTAGAGTAGTTTCAGACAAAATGGATAAAACTATTACCGTATTAGTTGAAACATATAAAAACCACCCAATTTACAAGAAGCGTGTTAAGTATTCAAAAAAATACAAAGCGCACGATGAAAATTCGAGTGCTCAAATGGGAGACAGAGTTGAAATTATGGAAACTCGCCCAATGAGTAAAACTAAAAACTTTAGACTTGTTAGAGTTGTTGAAAAAGCAATTATTTAATTTAAGAGGTACGACAGAATGATACAAAATGAATCAAGATTAAAAGTCGCTGATAACTCAGGTGCTAAAGAAATATTAGTTATTCGTAATTTAGGTGGAAGTGTTAGAAAATTCACAAATATTGGTGATATTGTTGTTGCAACTGTTAAATCAGCAGCTCCTGGTGGAACTGTTAAAAAAGGTCAAGTTATTAAAGCTGTTATTGTTAGAACTGTAAGAGGTTTAAGAAGAGCTGATGGTACATACATTAAGTTTTCTGAAAATGCTGCAGTAATCATCAAAGATGATAAAACACCAAGAGGTACTCGTATCTTTGGTCCAATCGCACGTGAAGTAAAGGATGCTGGATTTGCAAAAATTGCCTCTCTAGCTCCCGAAGTGCTATAGAAGGAGAACTTTTATGAATAAATCAAAAATCTTAAGAGGAGATGTTGTAAAAGTTATCGCCGGAAATCACAAAGGAAAAATTGGACCAGTAGTTAAAGTATCAAAGGATAAAAAAAGAGTTTACGTTGAAGGAATTGTTGCAATAAAACATGCTAAACCTTCACAAACAGATCAAGAAGGTGGAATGAAAGAAATACCTGCATCAGTAGATATTTCAAATGTTTCATTGGTTGATCCAAAAAATAAAAATGGCTTTACAAAAATTGGATACAAAATTGCAGATGGAAAAAAAGTTAGAATTGCTAAAAAATCTGGCGTAGAAGTTAAATAGGGAAGGGATAAGTTAATATGGCAAAAGCAAATGTTAATAGATTAGAACAAAAATATAAAGAAAAAATCGTCCCAGAATTATTTAAAGAAAAGCAATACAAATCAATCATGCAAGTTCCAAAAATAGCAAAAGTCGTTATCAACATGGGTATTGGAGATGCTGTACAAGACACTAAGAAATTAGATGATGCAGTAATCGAATTACAACAAATTACAGGACAAAAACCTCTTGTAACTAAGGCTAAAAAATCTTTAGCTGTATTCAAATTGCGTGAAGGTATGCCAATTGGAGCAAAAGTTACTTTAAGAGGAAAAAGAATGTATGAATTTTTAGATAAATTAATTTCAGTTGCGTTACCACGTGTGCGTGACTTTAGAGGGGTACCAAAAACTAGTTTTGATAAACAAGGAAACTACACAATGGGTATCAAAGAACAAATCATCTTTCCCGAAATAGACTATGATAAAGTTAAAAAAGTTCGTGGAATGGATATCACAATAGTTACAACAGCAAACCAAAAGGACGATGCATTCTCATTATTACAAAAAATAGGAATGCCCTTCGTTAAGTAATTGAGGAGAATAGGATAAAATGGCAAAAAAATCATTAAAAGTAAAACAAGCAAAAGTCCAAAAATTCAAAGTTAGAGAATACACACGTTGTGGGAATTGTGGTAGACCACATTCAGTTTTGAAAAAATTTAATCTATGCCGTGTATGCTTCAGAGATTTAGCATACAAAGGTCAAATCCCTGGTATTAAGAAAGCTTCATGATAGTGAAAGGAAAAAGAAATTATGACAACAGATGTAATCGCAGATATGCTTACTAGAATTAGAAATGCAAACCAACGTTTTCACAAAGACGTTCTAATTCCAGGAAGCAAAGTAAAATTAGAAATAGCAAACATTCTTAAAAAAGAAGGTTTCATCGAAGACTTCAAAGTTGCAGATGACTTTAAGAAAGACATTACTATAAGCTTAAAATACAAGGGAAAAATTAGAGTTATTAAAGGATTAAAAAGAATTTCAAAACCAGGATTAAGAGTTTACTCAAATTCTCATGACTTACCTCAAGTATTAAACGGTTTGGGTATTGCAATAGTTTCAACTTCAAACGGAATAATGACAGATAAGGAAGCTCGTCACCAAAACATTGGTGGAGAGGTTCTAGCATTTGTTTGATAAGGAGAGGAATTAATATATGTCACGTATAGGAAACAGAGTATTAAGTATTCCCGCCGGAGTAGAGGTTAAAGTTGAAACAAATAACGTTGTAACTATAAAAGGATCAAAAGGTGAATTAATTCAAACTTTCAGCCCTTTAATTGAAATTAAAGTTGAAGGTAGTGAATTACAAACTCTTAGAAAAAACGAACAAAAACACACAAAACAATTACATGGAACTACAAACTCATTAATTAAAGGAATGTTAACTGGAGTTAGTGAAGGATTTGTAAAAGAGCTTGAAATTGTTGGGGTTGGTTATCGTGCAGCATTAGCTGGCAATAAAATCAACTTATCATTAGGGTTTTCACACCCTGTAGAATACGAAGTTCCAAAAGGAATTTTAGTAGAAATCCCAAAACCAACAGAAATTAAAATATCAGGAATTGATAAACAATTAGTTGGAGAAGTAGCAGCAAATATTAGAGCATATAGAAGACCAGAACCTTATAAAGGTAAGGGTGTTAAATACAAAGATGAAAAAATCATTAGAAAAGAAGGTAAAGCAGCTGGTAAGTAGGCTGTTGCTAAGGAGAAGTAAATATGAAATACACTAAAGCAGAAGCTAGAAAAAGAAGACACTATCGAGTAAGAAATAAAGTGTCTGGAACTAGTGCTAAACCAAGATTAAATGTATTTAAATCAAACTCATACTTCTATGCTCAAATAATTGATGATGCAAGTGGTGTTACATTAGTATCATCATCTTCAATAAAAATGGGATTTAAAAACGGACGTAACGTTGATGCAGCTAAAGCTGTGGGAAAAGATATTGCTGAAAAAGCAAAAAGTAAAAAAATAACTAATGTAGTATTTGATAGAGGTGGATATTTATTCCATGGTAAAGTAAAAGCTTTTGCAGAATCTGCAAAAGAAAATGGTATGAAATTCTAGAAGGAGATTAAGAAAAAATGACAGAAGAAACAAAAGTTGTTAAAACTGAATCAACTCCAAAAGTAGATTCAAGCAACCAAGACAAAAGAGAAACTAGACCAAACAATAACAATAACAATAGACCTAACGGACAAAGAAGAGATCCAAAATTCAACAGAAACAGAGAAGACAACCCTTATGAAGAAAGAGTTGTTACTATCAACCGTGTTACAAAAGTTACAAAAGGTGGACGTAGATTCAGATTTGCAGCAGTTGTAGTTATTGGTGATAAAAAAGGTAGAGTTGGGTTAGGAACAGGAAAAGCTAACGAAGTACCAGATGCAATTAAGAAAGCTATTAAAGAAGCAAGAAAATCTTTAATTAGAATTCCATTAGCAGGTTCTACAGTACCTCATGATGTTATGGGACATTATGGTGCTGGAAAAGTTATGATTAAGCCTGCAAGAAAAGGTACAGGAGTTATTGCTGGTGGTCCAGTTCGTGCTGTTGTTGAATTAGCTGGAATTTCAGATATCTATACAAAATCATTGGGATCAAATACACCTATCAATATGATAAGAGCTACATTAGAAGGTTTACAACAAATGCAAACACCAGAACAAATTGCAAGATTACGTGGAACTCAAGTTGAAGTTAAAAAAGAAACTAAAGAAGCTACAATAGCTTAAGAAGGAGTAATTATTTATGAAATTACATGAATTAAAATCTACACCAGGAAGTAAAAAAGACTCAACACGTGTTGGTCGTGGTATGGCTTCTGGTAAAGGTAAAACATCAACTAGAGGACATAAAGGTCAAAATTCACGTTCTGGTGGAGGGGTAAGACCTGGATTTGAAGGGGGACAAACTCCTTTATTCAGAAGATTACCTAAAATAGGTTTTACAAGCTTAAACAGAAAAGAGTTTGTATTAATTAATTTAGATAAATTAGAAACATTAGGGTTAACTGAAGTAAATCACAAAACTTTAATGGAGAAAAAAATTATTAAAAATGAAAAAACATTAGTAAAAGTACTAGGAAATGGTAAAATTACTAAGTCAATAAAAGTTAAAGTAAATAAAGTATCAAAAAGCGCTGAAGAGTTAATCAAAGCTGCTGGTGGTACTATAGAGGTGATTTAGGTGGCTGCTAAAGTTAATAAAACTAAAAAGGCTAAAAAAACTAAATATAAAAACGAATTCGCTAAAGGTGGCTTCTTTGTTAGAAACAAAGACCTTGTTAAACGAATCGTTTTTACTTTAATAGTATTAATAATAATTAGAATGGGGACTTTATTAACAGTTCCTGGAGTTCAAGTTTCTGCAAACTTTAAAGAATCAGTTGGCAATCAAGACTTTTTCCAATTGCTATCAACTTTAGGGGGGGGAAGTATTGGACAATTCTCAATATTGGCATTAGGTGTTTCACCTTATATTACGGCTTCAATTATTGTTCAATTGCTTTCAACTGATGTTATTCCTGTTTTAACAAGATGAAGTAAATCTGGTGAAAGAGGAAGAAGAAAATTAGATAGGTTAACCAAGTTATTAGCAATTCCATTTGCTTTAATGCAATCTGTAGCTACAATCTTTACATTAACAAGTCAAGGACTAATTGATGCTAAATGAGGTACAAATGCACAAGGAACTGGACCTGCATGATTTTATTACATATTAGTACCAACAGTAATGCTTGGTGGAACATTCTTAATGTTATGAATTTCAGATCAAATAACAATTAAAGGTATTGGTAACGGGGTTTCAATTATTATCTTTACAGGTATTGTTTCACAAATGCCAAATAACTTTACAAACACATTTAAATTCTGAGTTGAAGTAAAAGGAGAATCAACAATTCTATTTGATGGATTATTGAAATTCCTAATATATATTATTTCATTCTTGTTAGTTATTTTTGTTGTTGTATTAATGAATGAAGCTGAAAGAAAAATTCCAATTCAACAAACTGGTGCGGGATTAGTTGATACAAAAGATCACACCCCATATCTGCCATTGAAATTAAATAATGCAGGGGTTATTCCAGTTATTTTTGCCTCAGCTATAATTTCAACGCCAATGACAGTTGCTCAAATTATTGCAGCTACAAACCCAAATAATGGTTTTGTGTTGTTTACACAAAACTACTTATCATTTGGTACTTGGTGAGGAATTGCAATTTATGGAATACTAACAATTCTATTTACTTTCCTTTATGCACAAGTACAAATTAATCCTGAAAAAATTACAGAAAACTTTAAAAAATCTGGGACATTTATTCCAGGAATTAAACCCGGAAAAGAAACTGAAAAATTCTTGTCAGGGGTAATTAATAGATTAAGTATTATTGGAGCATTATTCCTTGCAGGAATTGCAGTTCTTCCTTATGTAATTTCAAAAATTACAGCTTTACCATCTCACTTAGCTATTGGGGGAACCGGTTTAATAATTGTAATATCAGTTGCAATTCAAACTGTTCAGCAATTAAAAGGTAGATTGATTCAACAATCATTCTTGGATAAAAAACAAGATAAATTTAGTGAAAATGAATCTGCCTATAATTCACATATTTGATAATAAGGAGAAATAGCAATTATGAATATAATTTTACTTGGTGCTCCAGGTAGTGGTAAAGGAACTCTTTCAGAGTTTCTTTGTGAGAAAAAGGCTTTTACACAACTTTCAACTGGTGATTTATTTAGAGATAATATTCTAAATAAAACTGAATTAGGTTTAAAAGCTCAAGAGTTTATAAATAAGGGAAAGTTAGTTCCAGATTCAATAACAAACTCAATGGTTGAAAAATATCTTAAAGATAAAAAACAGGATTTAATTTTTGATGGTTTTCCAAGAACAGATGATCAAGCTTTAGCTTTGGACAAAATGTTAGAAAAATTGGATGAAAAAATTGATCAAGTGGTTTACTTAGATATTGATGAAAGCACTTTAATGGGTCGTTTAACAGGAAGAATGATTTGTCAAATTTGCAAAAGAAGTTATCATAGAATAACTAGAAAACCTTTAAAAGAAGGAATTTGTGATTTTGATAATGGAGCTTTAATTGTGCGCCCTGATGATCAAGAAGATAAAATAAAAATAAGATTAGAAGCATATCATAATCAAACAGCACCATTAATAAAATTTTATAAAGATAAAATAATTAAAATTGATGCTGACAATTGTTCACCTGAAGAACTTTATATTAGAGTAGAAAAAGTTTTGGGTTTTTAATAAATGGCTATTACAATTAAAAATGCTGAACAAATTGAAAAAATGAGATATGCTGGAAGAGTTCTTGGAGAAGCCTTACAAGAGCTAAAAAAAATGATTAAACCAGACATTAATTGCTTGGAATTAGATAAATTTTTTATAGATTTTATTACACAAAAAGGTTGTACAAGTAATTTTAAAGGTTATGGTGGATTTCCCGCGCATATATGTATATCAATTAATGAACAATTAATTCATGGAATACCTAGAAATAGAATATTAAAAGATGGAGATATTGTATCAATTGATGCAGGATGTGTTTTTGAAAAATATCATGCAGATGCAGCAATAACTGCAATTTGTGGTAACTCAAAAGATAAAAAGTATGATAAACTAATAGAGTTGACTGAAAAGTCACTATACTTGGCAATTGAGCAGGTAAGAGCTGGTGTACGCATCGGAACTATTTCTTCTACTGTTCAAAAATTTATTGAAGAAAATGGTTATCATTTGCCAACAGATTATTCAGGACATGGTATTGGATTGGAAATGCATGAAGATCCCTTTGTTCCTAATGTAGGAATAGAAAATACTGGAATGAGATTAGTTCCAGGAATGGCTATTTGTATTGAACCCATGGTTCAAATAGGAACAGATAAAACTATTGTGGCTGATGATGATTGAACAGTGTCATCAAAAGATGGTAGCATGACTGCCCACTTTGAACATACTATTTTGATCACTGAAGGAGATCCAGAGGTATTAACTTTATTTAAAACCAAGGAGGAAACAGAATAATGGCAAAAGAAGATTATTTAGAAGTGGATGGTACCGTTTTAGAGGTACTACCGAATGCTACTTTTAAGGTGAAATTAGAAAATGAAATAGTTATAGACGCCCACGTGTCTGGTAAAATCCGAATGAATTACATTCGCATCTTACCAGGAGATAAAGTTACTGTTGCAATTTCACCATATGACCCAACACGTGGAAGAATTACATATCGTTTTAAAAATGGTAAATAAGTAATTTCAATCAACAATGTAAATATAAATTAAGTACACAAAATCAGGAGGTTAGAAAAGATGAAAGTAAGATCATCTGTCAAAAAAATTTGCGACAAGTGTCGTGTAATAAGACGTAAAGGCCGTGTAATGATTATTTGTGAACAACCAAAACATAAACAACGACAAGGTTAATTATTTTATTAATATTTATTAATAAAATGAAAAAAGGTTAATCTTATTAGAAAGGAAATTAATAATGGCTCGTATAAATGGGGTAGAAATACCTAATGAAAAAAGAGTAGTTATTGCTCTAACTTATATTTATGGTATTGGTTTAACAACTTCACAAAAAATCCTTGAGGCTACAAAAGTAAGCGAAGATACAAGAGTTAAAGACTTATCAGAAGAGAATATTAAATCAATCTCTCAAGAAATTTCTAAGGTAAAAACTGAAGGAGATTTAAGAAGAGAAACAGCATTAAACATTAAACGTTTAATGGAAATTGGATGTTACAGAGGAATGAGACACAGAAAAGGACTTACTGTTCGTGGACAGTCAACTAAGACAAATGCACGTACAAGAAAAGGTCCTCGAAAAACTGTAGCTAATAAGAAAAAATAGTTAGAGAGGTATAAACTATGGCAAATAATAAACAAAACAACAAGAAAAAAGTTAAAAAGAATATTGCTAAAGGTATAGCTCACGTTCACTCAACATTCAACAATACAATCGTAACTGTTTCAGATGAAAAAGGTAATGTTATAGCTTGATCAAGTGCTGGAGTAATGGGATTTAGAGGAAGTAAAAAATCAACACCTTATGCTGCTCAGTTAATTGCTGAAGCTGCTGGTAAAGGGGCAATGGACAATGGAGTTAAATCTATTGCTGTTGAAGTAAAAGGTCCAGGCCCAGGAAGAGATGCTGCTGTTAGAAGTTTACAGGGTATCGGATTAGAAATAACTTCAATTAAAGATACAACACCAATTCCCCACAATGGAGTGCGTCCACGTAAACGCCCGAGAGGTTAATAAAAGAATATGAAACAATTTTCAAGACCAGAATTTAAATTATTAAAAGAAGAGAAAAACAGAAACTATGGGGAATTTAAAGTTGAACCTCTTGAAAGAGGATTTGGAACAACTCTTGGTAATGCAATTAGAAGAACATTAATTTCTTCAACACCAGGAGCTGCTGTTTATGCAATTAAAATTGTAGGTGCAGCCCATGAATTTACATCAATAAATGGAATTGTTGAAAATGTAAGTAGAATTATTTTAAATCTAAAAAAATTAGCTTTAAAAATAGATTCAAAAATATTTGAAGATGAAGAGTTTGTTGAATTAAAAGTTAGTTCTACAAGAGTTGGAAAAATAACTGCAGGAGATATTAGTTTACCTACTGGAGTTGAAGTTATGAATCCAGAATTACACATATGTACAATTGCAGATGGTGGAGTTTTAGATTTAACTTTATTTGCAAAAAACTCAAGAGGTTATAGATCATTTAAAGATAATAAAAAAGAAAAATTAGTTGCAGATGCAATTACAATCGATTCAAATTATTCTCCAATTGTTAAAGTTGCATATCATGTAGATGCAACAAAAATTGGAAAATCAGTAGATTTAGAAAAACTTGTTTTAGAAGTTGAAACTGATGGAACTGTTACTGCAAGTGATGCAGTTGCAACAGCTGCAAAAATATTAGTTGAACACTTACAATTCTTTGTAAATCTAAATGACGAAATTAATGAATTAAATGTAATTGGGGCAACAAATGAAGAAGATGAAAAAGAATTAGATCGTTTAATTGAGGATTTAGACTTTACACAAAGAAGTTTAAATTGTTTAAAAAGAGCAAGCATAAATTCATTGCGTGACTTAGTTTCTCGTACTGAAGATGATATTCAAGAAATCAGAAACTTGGGTAGAAAATCATTAAAAGAAATTAAAGATAAAGTTGTTCAATTAGGATTAACTTTTAAACAAGACTAGAAGGAAGGTGTAGTTATATGTCATATATTCAAAAAAGAGGTAAAAACACTGCTTGAAGAGTTGCTTTAATGAGAAACTTAACTACAGAGCTAATAATTTCAGAAAGATTAGAAATTACTGAAACTAGAGCTAAAGAATTAAGACAACACTTTGACAAAATGGTTACACTTGGTAAAAGAGGTGACTTACATGCTCGTAGACAAGCTGCTGCTTGATTAAGACATGTTGATGCTTCTGAAAAGGAAACTGCATTACAAAAATTGTTTTCAACAATTGCAAAAAGGTTTAAAACAAGAGAAGGTGGTTATACAAGAATTCTTAAATTGGATAACCGTCGTGGTGATAATGCACCAATGTGTATCATAGAGTTAGTTTAATTATTTATACTAAAAAAAGCTCCTAAAAGGAGTTTTTTTATTTATTTGTTTTTCTTTGAATACACTATTATAAAAAGATTTATAATATATGAGGAGGCATGCTTATGAACAATGTTTTATTTATTGGTTTAGGTCATATGGGATCATCTTTGTTTAAAGGAGTGCTTAAAAATAAGCAAATTAAGGCAAATTTTTATGGTTATGATACACTTAAGGACTTAGAAGAAAAAGTAATAAAATCTGTAAAAGGTGCTCATTCCTTAAATAATTTAGAAGAAATAGTATCAAAAAATATAAACTATATTATTTTTGCTGTTAGGCCAATTGATTTTGATAAAGTATGTCAAAATTTAAAAAGCTTAGACTTAACAAATAAAACTATTATTTCAATGGTTAATGCTATAGAAATAGAAGAAATTAAGTTAAGATTTGAAAAACAGAAAAATTTAAAAATTATAAGAATAATGCCAAATATGAATGCTTCAATACAAAAATCAGTGACAGCTATTGCCTATAATAAAGCTGCAAAAGACGAATTAGACTTTGTTATTAAAATGTTTGAAAGTTGTGGTATTGTAGAGGTAATTGAAGAAAAAAACTTTGCTACTTTCACAGCAATTTCTGGTTGTCTGCCAGCTTATGTATTTACTTTTTTTAAAGCAATTACAGATTATGGTATTAAGAATGGTATTGAAAAGGAAAAAGTCTTTAGAATTGTTGAACAGTCAATAATTGGAAGTATTAACAATGCTGCCAATTCGCAGATGGAATTAAAAGAAATGATTAAAAGTATTTGCGTTCCTAATGGCTCAACAATTGAAGGTCAAAAAGTTTTACAAGATTATAATTTTGAAGAAATTATAAAAAAATGTCTTCAACAAGCAGACAAATATTCTAAGCCAATTAAGTAAAAATCTGTCTGCTTAAATATTACTAAATTATATTTTTTATAATCTAATAATGTTTAAATATTTATATTTGATATAATAATAAATGTATGAGAGGTAATACTATGTCAAGCAACAATTTAAATGCAACTGAAAAATTAAATGAATTCAGGCTTAAACTAAATGAACATAATGATAAGTTAATTCGAGCAAGTCAAAAAATGATTATTGCAAGAAGTAAGTTTTCTAGACGTGAAGTTGATATGGATTTTGTTAAGGCAACTGAAAATGAGTACAAAATAATAAAAAAAGAATTTAAGGAAGTTTCTGATAATAGCTTCTTTTTTGACAATGTAATAAAAGCAAAGCAAGAATTAAAAAAAGCCTCTAAAAACTCAAAAGAATATTGAAAATTATTTGAAGAGTATAAGTTAGCAGTTTTTTTATATAAAGAATCAAAAATAGCTATTAAAGACAGAGGTCATGGAGGATTACTTTCAAAGTTATCTGATACAGCTTTAAAACTTGAAAAAATTAAGTTTAGATATAGAGAAGGACATCCTTTTGCAGTTAATGGAGTTAGTGTCGAAATTAAACATGGTGATTATGTAGCTATTATTGGGCATAATGGTAGTGGTAAATCTACACTTTCAAAAATTATTATTGGGGTTTTACAACCAACAGTAGGTTCTATTGAAGTATATGGAAATAAAGTTACAAGAAATAATATAAATATGATTCGTAAATTTTTAGGTATTGTCTTTCAAAATCCAGATAATCAATTTATTGGTTCTACTGTAAGAGATGATATTGCATTTGGATTAGAAAATAGAAGAATTGCTCCTTCTAAAATGGCAGATATTATTATGAAATCTGCTAAAAAAGTAAGAATGGAAGAATTCTTAGATCACGAACCTTTAATGCTAAGTGGTGGTCAAAAACAAAGAGTTGCAATCGCTTCTGCTTTAGCTTTATCTCCAGATATATTAATTTTTGATGAAGCAACAAGTATGTTGGACCCAAAAGGAAAAAATGAAGTAAAAGAAATTATGGTAGAATTAAAAAATACAAGAGAAAAAACAATTTTTTCTATTACTCATGATATGGATGAAATTTTAAATGCTGATAAAGTTATGGTTATGAATAAAGGTGAATTAGTTAAATTTGGTTCACCAAAGGAAATACTATCTGAAAAAGAATTCTTGAGATCTATTCATTTAGATATTCCTTTTGTAGCACAAATTGAAGAGGCTTTGCAAAACGAGGGGCTTAAAATCTCTGGAAGTGCAAATTTGGAAGAGTTGGTGAAAAATATATGTCTCAAATAAAAAGAATGTCACCAGAACAAAAAGCAAAAGCTTTAGCAGAGAAAAAAGAACATAAAGTTGAATATAAAATTCATTTAAAAGAATTAAATGAAAAGCAAAAGCATGATAATAAAAGCAGAAAAAAAAGACACAAAGAAGTAAAAAAATTAATTAAAGAAGATAAAAAAAATCAAAGCCAATATCAAAAAGAAATCAAGGCAGATATAAAAAAAGATAAAGAATTAATGCCTCAAAGAATTAAAGAAGTTAAGCAATGATATATAAGTCAACCTAAAAAAGACTCTTTAGTTAAAAAAGAATTTAAAAGAAAACTTAAAATGGTAAGTCAACCAAAATGAGATTTTAATGGAGAAATTAAATTTGAGTCAGTTGCTTATACATATAGCAAAAACTCTCCGTTCGAATTCAGAGCTTTAAATGGAACTGATTTAATTATTGAAGAGAAAAAAATTACAGCAGTAATTGGTATGACAGGTAGTGGTAAATCTACTTTAATACAATTAACTAATGGATTATTAGTAACTGAAACTGGACGAACAAAAATTGGAGACTTTCAAATCCCTGCATCTACTAAAAAAATTAAGCAGGTTAAAGAATTAAGAAGGGAAGTAGGATTAGTATTCCAATTCCCAGAGTATCAGTTATTTCAAGATACAATAGAAAAAGATATTTCTTTTGGACCAATTAATCTAGGAGCAAATAAAAAGGAAAGTTTTGAAAAAGTTCCTGACTTATTAAAGATGGTAGATTTACCAGTAGATTATGCTAAAAGAAGTCCATTTGATTTAAGTGGTGGTCAAAAGCGTAGAGTTGCTATTGCAGGAATTATTGCAATGGATGGAAATACACTTGTTCTTGATGAACCAACAGGTGGTTTAGATCCTCAAGGTGAAGAAGACTTTATGAATTTATTTAATAAATTAAATAAAGAAAAAAATAAGAGAATTATTATTGTAACTCATAATATGGATCATGTTTTACAAATTGCAGATCAAGTAATTGTTATGCATAAAGGTAAAGTTATTTCAAAAGGAACTCCATTTGAAATTTTCTCTAATAATAAATTATTAGAAGAAATTGAAATAGAACCACCAAAATTATATAAACTTGCTCATAAATTAAAAAAAGCAGGTCTTGATGTTACAAAAACTGAATTTAGATCAGTTGAAGAACTTGCAAAAGCAATAAAATTAGCTGTTAAAGCTAAAAGAAAATAGGTAAGGAGAAATTCAATAATGAGAATGGTATTTGGTAGATATATGCCCTATAATTCAATAATTCATAAAATGGATCCAAGATTGAAACTATTTATGATTATTTCATTAATTGTTGTTGTATTTTTGCCTATTGGCTATACAGGTTTTGTATTTACAGCAGCTTTTATTTTTATGATGTATATTATAAGTAAATTAAGTTTCAAGATGTTAATTAAGTTATTCTTTCCAATAATATTTATATTTCTGGTCTTAATTTTAATTAATATATTTATGTTAAAACCGAAAGGTTTTGAAGATCTAGCAAATGGAGTACATGATACGGGTGCTTATGCTTATGGTTACATTTATAAATGAAAAGCAATTTGTTTTTCAGAAAAAGCTTTATATTCAGCTTTATATATGACAATTAGAATATTTCTAATGATTACTTTAACTACAATTTTAACAGGTACAACACAGCCTTTAGAATTAACACTAGCTATTGAAGATTTATTATGACCTTTAAAATTAATTGGGATACCTGTATATATTTTTTCAACAATTATTTCAATTGCTTTAAGAATGATTCCAACTTTAATTGATGAAGCAGGAAGAATTATGAAAGCTCAATCTTCAAGGGGAATTGACTTTAAAAATGGAAAATTGATTGATAAGGCTAAATCAATGACTTCTTTAATTATTCCTTTATTGGTATCGGCTTTTCAAAAAGCTGAGGATTTAGCTTATGCAATGGACTCAAGAGGATATGATCCTCATGCCAAAAGAACAAGATATAGACAAGTAAAATTTAGATTTTTAGATGTTATTATCTTTACTCTTGGAATGGGTGTATTTGCAACTCTTATTTGTTATATAAATATCAGTTCATTTCAAAATATGGTACAAATTCCTAGAATTGATACAATTCTATTTTCTTAATAAGTAACAATGTTTTATTATTTATTAACTATTGAGTACGATGGAACTGATTTTTGTGGTTGAGCTAAACAAAATAGACAATTAACTATTCAAGGTGAAATTGAAAAGTCTATAGCAAAAGTAGCTAAAAACTCTATATTTAGAATAGTTGGAGCTTCAAAGACTGATTCAGGAGTTCATGCAAATGATCAAAAGGCATGAGTAGAATTAAACTTTAAGCCAAATATTGATGGTTTTTTAAAGGCATTAAATAGAAGTTTAGCTTTGGGTATTCAAGTAAAAGATATGATTCCCATAAGCAAGGAATTTAGAGTTAGAAACTGTAAAGAAAAAATTTATGAATACAAAATAAACTTAGGAAAAAATAATGTTTTTGAAAATAGATATTATTTTTTGCCAAAGAATTCATTAAATATTTTAAAATTAAAAGAGGCATTGAATATTTTCGTAGGTAATCATGATTTTTTAAATTTTTCAGGTTTAAAGAACGATGAAATAAATTTAATTAAAACAAAAAGAAAAATTAATTCAATTGAATGTGATTTGAATAATGATCTATTTTTGATCACTTTTAAAGCAAAGGGCTTTATTAGATATCAAATTCGAATGATTGTAGGAGCTTGTATAGCTTACAGTTTAAACAAAATTAGCTTAGAAAAAATTATAAATGTTTTAGAACTAAAAGAAGAAAAAATGCCATATATTGCAAATCCTGAGGGACTTATTTTAAAAAAGATTATTTATTAACTACTTTTTGAGGTATTATTTATTTAGGTCGGTTATTGTGAACTTAAATACACCAAAAAATGAGTAATAGATATTTATTAGTTTATCTTTTTTGAATAAGTTTTCTTAACAAGAAGGAAAAGGTATGTAATAAATTTCTTTTACAGTAAACCGACTAAAATACGTTTTAAACGTATTTTTTTTATTTTCTAATTAGATATATTTTTTAAAAATTAACTATCAAATGATTTATTTTTAAATAGTTTGCAGTAATTGCTCAACACCAAAAGTTTGTTATTTTTATTTAAAATGTTATTATAATGTTAAAGAAAAGATTCTGTAGGGGAGTTTATATGAATAGTTGTAATAAAAAAAATGTAAAAAAACTATACTTGTTATTTGTTTTAACACATCTAATTATTATTTTTGCATCAACTTTTTTTAAATATTCAAATGATAATTTCTACATTGCAATACAAATTACATGAATAATAAATACCGTAATAATTAGTTTAATATGTTTTTGAATAGTTATCGAATCAATGGTTATAATTCATATGCTTAAAAAAAGTTTTATTGGTTTTAAGACGTTTAAATGTTTTAAAAGATTTACTTATTTAAATGAGTTTTTTAATTTAATATTAATTACAGTGCCAATTTTTATTTCAACTGAATATCAAGCTGTAGAATATTTTTGAGATTCAAATCAAACTATAATTAATTTAGAGTTCTTTTTAATAGTTTCATTTACTATAATAGTTTCATTTACTTGTGTAATTATTTCACTAAATATAGTTTATGAAAAAATAATAAATAAAATAAAATTAAAAATGAGTGAGCAAGTATTTTTTAATTTTTCAAAAATAGCTAAAAGAGAATCATTTTTTGCAGAATATTCAAATATCACAAAAGCTTTATTACAAAAAATTGAGTTAGAATTTGAAACAATTTTAGAGAAAAATTATTTTGTAGAAGAAGTTGTTAATTGGAAAGGGAGTTCTCATCTTAAAATTTTTAAAAAAGGAGTTACTCCTCCACTAAACATTTTTTAATAAAAAAATAATTATCAATTAATAGGAGGAAAACTAAATATGAAGGGAATTAGACTTTTACTAAAGAATGCTTTTAAGTCGGCTGGAAGAAATAAATCACAAATTATAGGTTTATCACTTTTAGTTATGTTGGTATCTTTAGTTATATCTGTTTTAGGAGCAACTTCAACTAGAGTAGTTGGAGCTTATAATTATTTAAATACACAATCTAATTTAAGAGATTATGTTTTAGATATTAATTTAGAAGATAAAATATTGGAACCTGATGAGAATGGTAAAGATATAAAGGAATGAGAAATTGATAAAAAACTTGCAAAAGATGATATGCTCTATCAACAATATATTATGAATCAAATTGCACTTAAATATGATTTGGATGTATCTTTTACTGAAGCAAGATTAATATCAGGTTTATATGGTAAAAAAGGTGATATTAGAATTAAAGCAATATCAAAAATTAATTCTGATTTAAATAAGGGTGTAGATAAACTTGTAATTTCAAAAGGAAGATCTTTTAAGGGAAATGCTAAGGAAGTTGTTATTGGTGAATCTTATGCTAAACAAAATGGAATTAAGACTGGTGACATTGTTAGAATAAACTCTGATAAATATGGAAATGATTTATTAGTTAAAAATACACAAGGTAACTCAACTGAGGTAAAACAACTTAACGAAGATTTAAAAAATATGAAAGATGTTCAAACTTTTTTAAATAGTAATAGTTATAAAAACCAGGTTTGATTCGAAGTTGTTGGAATTGGAACATCAGCAGATTTTACAACTCCAATAATGGATGAAACAACAATAATGCCAAACATTAATAATGAGGTTTTAATGTACATGGATCCATCATGAATGGGATATGAAAGTAATGCATATGATTTTACAAAAGTAAAAGAAGAAGAAACAGCAAAAACAGAAGTTGCTCAAAAAAATATGGCCTCATATATTGTTTCAAATGCAAAAGTAGTTGTGACTTCTGAAAATGATAGAGAAGCCTACATTTCTGTAAAATCAAATAATGAAAGTAACAATGAACTTTTAGATAATCTAGAAAAAGAATATAAAACTTGAGCAGATATTAAAATAGATAATAAATATATATTTGTTTCAAATGACCCATTATATAAATTCTCAGCTAGAATAACAACATTTAAATCAATTATGACAGGTTATAATTCAATGGCAACAGGATTAATAGTTGTTATAGTTGCAATTGCTGGTTTTACAACAGTATTAACAACTAAAAAACAAGTAGAATTACAAAGTAGACAAATTGGATGTTTAAAATCATTAGGATATAAAAAGCGAGAAATTGTTAATAACTTTATTGCGCTTCCATTAATAGTTTCAATCCTTGGAGCTCTATTGGGATATATTATTTCAATATTTATTGAAACAATAATTGTAAGTATATTTTCAAATTACTTTAATATTGCTTTCTTCGGATTTCAGTTTAATATTGTTTCGTTTGGTTCAAGTATTATTGGTTTATGAATTGGTTTAACATTATTGGCATTTATAATTGGTTATTGAACAATTAGGCTACCAGCTCTTACTTTATTAAAAGGTGGAGATGATAAAGTAATTAATAAATTTTCAATGTATATTAAGTCTCTATTTTCAAAAAGAAGTTTTAATCCAAGATTAAGAGCAGCTCTGCTAACAACTTCTTTAGGAAAATTGGTAGGGGTTAGTGCAACTATGCTTTTAAGTGCAACTCTTATTACAACAACAATTGTGGCCCCAAAAGTTATGAAAGATAATATGACAGCTACCTTCAATGGAATGAATTATGAAAATATGGTTGAATATACTCAACCAATTGCAAATAACCCATGATCATTTCAAAGAACATATAACCCAAATTGAGATAGTGAAAAAGAGGGCTGAGGGCAATATGACGAAGAACTTTTAATAAGAAATGCTGGATACAAAGATAATAGTATTGTGGGACCATCTGGTTTCACAAATGGTTGAACTGCTTATCCAACAACTAAAACATCTGACAATAAAACTGTAATTGATTGAGAAAAGGTTTATTCATCTTTGTTAAAAGGAGATATTAGTCCATATTATTATACTTATGATATAGCAGCAGATGATAAGTTTTTCTGAACAGAATTTTCTTATTTAAATTGAAAAAATATGTCAACCAAATTACTGCAAAATTTGGATAGAGCAGAAGTAACAAGTTTTTTAGGTGGTGCAGAGGCTTTATCTCAACTGCAAGCACAATGACCAGATTATACTAAATTGGTAAGTTTGGATTTAGCATCTATGTCTAAACCACAATTGACTATTGAAGATTATAAGGATTATAGTAAACTAATGATTAAGTTTTATAGTAAGTATATAAAAGGTCTAAAATTAAATTACAATAATGAAAATAAAAATAAAGGTATGATTATTACTGATGATAAAGGAACTTATATAAATTATAAAAAGGCTAAATCAAAAATGAACTCTGTTTTTAAAAATAAATATAATAGTAAACCATCAAAATCAGGTGTAAATCAATATTGAGATCAAGGTGATAATGCTAACGATTTAGTTAGTTATATGGAAATAAATGAAAAGGAAACTGCAGCATTTAATTTTAAATTGGGGAATAAATTTGTTAATCCTTTAGATATCAATGATAGTGATATTGATGAAATTAAGGATGAAAAAACAATAAAAAATTTAAATACAGCTTTAACTTTATGATTTGGATCAGTTATGGATGGAAGAATGGGTATGGCAATACTTCAAACAACATATACAAGATCACCTTATTTTGTTCAAGAATATTTAAAAGCAGCAATTGAAAATGAATCAAATTATAATATAACATTTAATTTGATTCCTTATGATAATAAACAAGATGAAATTGGAACAATGATTAATACAAAATTCAAAACCAAAAATGGTAAAACAGAGAATGCTAAAATATTTGGTATTGATGCTGATTCAAAAAGGGTGTCATTAATTAATCAAAAAAATAAGAATTTAAAAAATGAATTATTTTTAGAAAATGATAGCAACACAATCCCTTTAATAATTAATGAAAGTTTTTATAAAAAGATAAATAAAGAGGTTGGACAAAAAATATCACTTTCAGTTTTAAGAGAACTGCTTGCAAATGATGAAGACTTTTTAACTTTAGAAAATGATATAAAATATGGTCATAATTTAGTTGATGGAGATAGAGTTAATTTTAAAAATGAATTAAGAACACAATCAACTTATGCTTATTATACTAATGGTGGCTCATATACAAATAGTTCATCAAATAAAATCCCTTTAGCAAATCCAGTAGATTCTTCAACAATTGATGGTATTAAAATTGCTGCAAACTGAGCAGAAGATGCTACAAAGCCAATTGATATTTATGAAAAATATAAAAATGGTAACATTAGAATAAATTCAAAATATGATGATGTTGAATTTGTAATTGCAGGAGTTCAAAATGGTTATGGTCAACCCCAAGGTTGAATTTCAAATGAAAATGCAAATAGAATAATGGAATATGATAAGGTTAAAAAATATAACTTTGAAAATTGATTTGCAAGAGAATATCCTCAGGGTAATCCATTATATAATTTTGTTGAGTTTTCAAATAATGATGAAGAAAAAATACAGGGAACTACATTAGAAGAATTTATTCAAGAAGTTTATAACCATAATAGAACGTATGAAGACTTTATAGCTAATGTACAAAGAAGTAAAAAAGGATCAAGTTGAAGAAATATGAATCAACTTTATGAAAATTTATATCCTGTATTTAATTATAAATATAGTTATGATAGCAATATTGTGGACTTAACTCAGGGATTTTCAGTATCATCAAAAATTGGTGACTTTAGTTCAGTTGGTTTAAATGGTAGTTTTGAAACAATGTCTGTACCTTGTCCAGAAGAAAATTCTACAAGAGATGATGAAAATCAATGTACAGCAGTAAATCCTGAAAAATTTAATCAGGGTTATGGAATTGGAACACTTTCAACAATGTTACCAAAAGAACAAACTAGACAAATATTAGGTCAAGTTACTGACTTAATAAACTTAATTATTATTATGTTTATCACAATAGCAATTATTGTTTCTGCAACAATTATTCTTTTAACAACAAGTTTAATTATTTTTGAAAATAAACAATTTATTGCAACAATGAAAACACTAGGATATTCAAATTCTTATGTTGTAAGACAAATTTTAGGAATGTATATACTACCAATTTTAATTATGTATGTCATTGGTTTTATAGCAGGATGATATATCTTTGTAATAATAGCTGATTTCTTAGCTTTAAATACTGCATGAGTTTTACCAGTAAATTTCTCACTGTGATTGCCATTTACAGTATTTGCAGTTATTGCAACAATTTATATAGTAACTTTTGCAATTGGATGAAAAAATATTCAAAAAATTAATCCATTAGAAGCTTTGAAAGATAAAGATTAAAAACTAATCTTATATATATTTATATATAAGATTTTTTTATTTTTTAGAAGACATAAATTAGAGGTACTTAATCATTAATAAAAACTATTGTGTAAATAAAAAAAGCTTAAATTAATATTATTCTAGGTTAAAATTATTTTGAGGTGCTTTATGAAAAACCATAACAAGGCAGAACGTATTAATATTTACTTAGCAAATCTTAGTGATCAAATAAATCTTAATATGAAATCTTTTATTGAAATAGGACATGATTATAATATTCCCGAGATAACTGTTAGAAGGGATGTTAGATTTCTTGAGAAAATGGGATATATAAAAACCCACATGGGTTTAATTAATTTCTTTAGAAATAAGGACTATGAAATTACTAGAGCTGAAAAATTGCAAACAAATAAAGAAAAGAAACAAAAAATTTCTATTAAAGCAAATGAACTAATTAACTCATCTGAAATATTTGTAGGTCCAGGAACAACTTGCGAAACTTTTGTAAGATCTATTACAAAAACTATTGAAGTTTTATATACCAATGGAATGGAAATAGCAAGAATAGCTAACAACTCACCAAATGTTAAAAATGTTGTTATAATTGGTGGTAGGTTAAGACCCCAATCAACTGCAATGTGTGGTCCAATTGCTAATCGAACATTAGAAAGCTTAAAATTCTCTCAATCCTTTATAACTGTAACTAATCTGGATAAAAATCTATATCTATACAATAATCATGAAGATGAAGCAGAGTTTGTTAATAATTTGATTAACTTAACAAATGAAACTATTTGTTTGATAGATTCAACTAAAATTAACAAAGTTGAAAAGGGAAATTTAATATGTAATATTGAAAGAATTAATACTTTAGTATTAGATGAACCTTTAGAAAAAGACTTACTAAACAGAATTTCCAAAACTACAAAAGTTGTTTAAAATGATAAAAAATGATAATTTTTTATCATTTTTTATTTTCCTGTGTTAATCTTTAAGTGGAAAGGAAAGTATAAATGAACAAAATTATAGTATATATAAATAATAGAATAGATAAAGAGTATGAAAATTTTTTATTAGAAAATATTAAATCAAAAAACTTTGATATTACATTTCAAAAGGAGATCAGTATATTTAATGACTTAAATAAACTAAGTGATAATTTAAGTCAAAAAAAATTAGATAGAGTAATTGTTATTGATGATTTTGGAACTTTACCATTTATGATTATGGCTCAAAAAAAAGGAGTTGTAGTAGCTCAAATATCAGATTATCATTCTGGGAAGATGACAATTCAACATAATAATTCAAACGTCTTATCATTAGGCTTTTCTATAATAGGTAAAGAGAATATGTTAAATGTAATTGAAGCATATTTAAGTGCTACTTTTGAAGCTGGAATACATATGGTAAGAATTAATATGTTAGAAAATATGTTGGAGGGACAATAAAATGAGAATTGCAATAGGATGTGATCACATTGTTACAGATATTAAAGATAAAATAATTGAGATGTTAAAAGCTAATAAAATTGAGGTAATTGATTGTGGAACTAATGATTTTAAAAGAACTCATTATCCAATATATGGTCATCAAGTTGCTGTAAATGTAGTAACAAAAAAAGCTGACTTTGGAATTGTAATTTGTGGAACTGGAGTTGGAATTACAAATAGTGCTCAAAAAGTTAAAGGAGCAAGAGTAGTTCTTGCCAAAGATGTTTTGACAGCTATTGATGCTAGGCAAAAATATGATGCAAATGTAGTTGGTTTTGGAGGTCGAATTATTGGTATTGGTTTAATGTATGAGATTATTGAAAGTTTTATAGAAGCCAAGTATCTAGGTAAAAATGATGCTTTAATTAATCAAATTGATTCAATTGTCGAAAAAGAAAATTACGATAGTAAAATTTTTGATGATGAGAAGCACAAGTGAGATCAGGGATTTTATAATTAACTACTAATTTACAAATACATAACATGAAATCAAGAATTATATTTAGTATAGTAGTAATTATTAAAAAAATATAATCTAATCATAGGATTTGAGTCATGTAGGTAATAAACGATTATGTCCTAAAATAAAAGATTTATCTAATAAAATAGATCTTGTATTCTTTCTTTCTCTATCAAAAAAAATTTATTTATTTGCTCTCCAAGGAAAATCAATTTTGGATATTTTAGTAGGCTGAAAATACTAATTAAATTGAGTTTTTTATTTGCATGTAAATGCTCATCTTCAATTTGAATGAGAATGTAAATATCATTCCCAATTAATGTATAATGTTCTTTATTACTTATCTCCATAATCATTAATTTTAACTTTTTCTTAAAGTAAATTGGAGTAAAACTTTGCTTATAAATCACTGATCTTTTTAAAATTAATACTAGAATCATTATTATTAATTTTTTTCACTTCAATAAAAAAACTTGGTCAAATTTTCTAGTTATTAATTCTAATTGAATTATAAGGGTCTAAAAAATCTTGATTGTATTCTTGAATAATATGGGGCAAATAATTATTTAATCGTTCCATATTTTTAAATCTAAAGTTCTAATTACTTTATTTATATTATTTGCAAAGTCCCAAAAGTTTTTTCAACTAATGCTTTTTTAAGGGCCAGAAGTCGTTTTGCATTTACTCCTAAGGAGTGGAAAAATAAATTGTAATTGATTATTTTAAGACACTATCATTAAAGAGATTGCCATTCTTTTTACTCTAAAAACATTTTGATTATCAGTAAAATTAATTTTTGGTAAATCTTAATGTTGTAGATAATAAGCGATTATGTCCCAAAATACAAGATTTATCTAATAAATAGATCTTGTATTTTTTCTTTTTCTATCAAAAAAATATCAGTTAGTTGCTTTTCAAGGAGAGTCAATTTTGGGTACTTTAGTAGTTTCAAATTCTTCATTAGATATTGTTTTAACATTTCCATGTAAGCGTTCATCTTCAACTTGAATAAGATTGTAAATGTCATTTCCAATTAATGCATAATTTTTTTTATTTATTGTTTCCATAATCATTACTTTTAACTTTGGTTTAAAGTAAATTGGAGTAAAGCCCTTACATATAAATCACTTATCTTTTTTAAAACTAATACTGTGACCATTATCAATAATTCCTTCACTTCGATAAGAGAAAACAATGTCTTCATCTTGATCAAATTTTCTAGTTACTGATTCTAATTGGTCTAAAGGTATTGAAAAATCTTGATTGTATTCTTGAATAAGATGGGGTAAATAATTATTTAATTGTTCAATATTTTTTAAATCTAAGAGTCTAATTATTTGAGGTCATCTTCTTTGCAATGTTCCAAAAGTTCTTTCAACTAATGCTTTTTCTTGGGGGATTGAAGTTGTTTTTGTATTTACTCCAAGAGAGTGAAAAATAAATTGTAATTGTGTATTTGAAACGCTATCACCAAAGTGATCAGGATTATTTTTACTACTAAAAACATTTCTATTATCACTAACATTTAATTTTGGTAAACCGTAATGTTTAAAGACTTTTTTATAGATATTGTAATAACTTTCAGTAGTTTCTTGTTCACTGAAATAACCTGCCAAAATCCTTTTACTAGCTTTATCAATTACAATATGCAAATGACATTTTAAGTTTTTAATCCATTGATGATTTGAAGCATCAGTTTCATAAATTTCTCCAAACTTTACAATTTTCTTTTGCGTAGGATGGGGTTTGCTTGTTATAATTGACTTTGAAAGATACTCGATTGTTAAATTTTCTTGGTTTGCGGCCTTTAAATTTTTACGAATATCTTTTTTTGTTTTTCTGTTAAGAGTCTCAATTAAAATATTTTCTTCTATTAATATGTGCCTAATTGCAGAGTAACTTATTCTCTTTTTTCAATTTAGTTCTCAATAATGTTTAATACTAAAGTCATAATATTTTGCTTGAAATAATTCAATTATTTCATCTTTAAATATTTGTTGAATTTTATTTACAGGTATTTTATTGGTATTTTTATGATGTAGATAATAAGCGATTATGTCCCAAAATACAAGATTTATCTAATAAATAGATCTTGTATTTTTTCTTTTTCTATCAAAAAAATATCAGTTAGTTGCTTTTCAAGGAGAGTCAATTTTGGGTACTTTAGTAGTTTCAAATTCTTCATTAGATAGTGTTTTAGCATTTCCATGTAAACGTTCGTCTTCAACTTGAATAAGATTGTAAATGTCATTTCCAATTAATGCATAATGTTTTTTATTTATTGTTTCCATAATCATTACTTTTAATTTTGGTTTAAAGTAAATTGGAGTAAAGCCTTTACAAATAAATCACTTAGTTTTTTTAAAACTAATACTATGACCATTATCAATAATTCTTTCACTTCGATAAGAGAGAACAATATCTTCATCTTGATCAAATTTTCTAGTTACTGATTCTAATTGGTCTAAAGGGATTGAAAAATCTTGATTGTATTCCTGAATAAGATGGGGTAAATAATTATTTAACTGCTCAATATTTTTTAAATCTAAGAGTCTAATTATTTGAGGTCATCTTCTTTGTAATGTTCCAAAAGTTCTTTCAACTAATGCTTTTTCTTGGGGGATTGAAGTTGTTTTTGTATTTACTCCTAAAGAGTGAAAAATAAATTGTAATTGTGTATTTGAAACACTATCACCAAAGTGATCACGATTATTTTTACTACTAAAAACATTTCGATTATCACTAACATTTAATTTTGGTAAACCATAATGTTTAAAGGCTTTTTTATAGATATTATAATAACTTTCAGTAGTTTCTTGTTCGCTGAAATAGCCTGCCAAAATTCTTTTACTAGCTTTATCAATTACAATATGCAAATGACATTTTAAATTTTTAATTCACTGATGATTTGAAGCATCAGTTTCAAATATCTCTCCAAATTTTACAATTTTCTTTTGCGTAGGATGGGGTTTGCTTGTTATAATTGATTTTGAAAGATACTCGCTTGTTAAATTTTCTTGGTTTCCGGCCTTTAAATTTTTACGAATATCTTTTTTTGTTTTTCTGTTAAGAGTCTCAATTAAAATATTTTCTTCTATTAATATGTGCCTAATTGCAGAGTAACTTATTTTCTTTTTTCAAGTTAGTTCTCAATAATGTTTAATACTAAAGTCATAATACTTTGTTTGAAATAGTTCAATTATTTCATCTTTAAATAACTGTGAAATTTTATTTATAGGTATTTTATTTGTATTTTTATGAATAAAAGCTTTTGCTCCAATTTCTTAATATTCTTTAAGTTTTCTTCTTGTGTGTCTAACACTATAACCTAATTTAAAGGCTGTATCTTTAATAGAGTCTTTTCTTAAAGATAATTGTTTAATTAATCTTAGTTGTTCTTGTTTCATGGTATTTAATAGTAGTCCTTTCATAAAACCTCCATTTATTGATTATAAAGGAGGACAAAGTCGCTTGTTAATATGTAGGGACATAATCGCTTATTACTCATAAATTGAAAATATTAAAAAATTTATTTTTTAATATTTTTTTAGAAAATGTGCTAATATCTAGTTAGAAATAAAAACATTGCAGTTTTTACACATATTCTTGTACATTTGATTTAAATTGGGATCTATTTCCAATATTTAAATAAATCAAATCCCCCAATTAATTTACACGGTCTTATATTAATTAAACTTGCTTTTGACTTTTTATGTTGTTAGAATTAAAAAAAATAGGAGAAATTAAAAATGTTAAAGATAAGAAATCTTAGTAAAACTTTAATAAAAAATACCTTTGTATTATCTTTACTTTTATATTTTTATTTGTCTACAATCTCTGAATTTGAAGTCTTTTTAAATAATAAAGCAAATATAATTTTTAATAGTTTTAACGTTTTTTTAAATACAATATTTATGTTTATTTTACTTCTTGTTCTAACAATTGAATTTAGTAAATTTATGTATTATATTGAGATAAATATAGGTAATACTAAAAATCTAAAATGAGTAATTAAAAGAGATAATTTAGTATCCTTATCTAAATTAGCTGTTTTAACTTTTCCTTTTGCAGTTATTTATTTAGTTAAATTTTTTACAAAACAAACAAGTGTATTAGAGTTTGAAATTATAATTTTATTTTATGCATCAGCTGCAGTTCTTTTAATCATTACTTTAATTACTATGTATATTGCTTATAGTTTTATTGTAAAAAGAAAATGAATTAATACTTATGAAAAAGAGTATAACTTTTTAATGGAATCAATTTATTTTAACTCAATGTTCCTTGATATTTTAAACTTTGATCAAGATAATTACTTTATTGAATTAAAAAAAGAAATTGATATATTTTTAGCAACTAAAAATGAAGAAAATAATATCTTGTTTAATCATCATTTAGCAGTATTTCTAAATAATACAAAAAAGGCAACAACTCCACCTCTAATTTAATATATTTATTTGAAAAGCTATTTATTAGCAAACTATTTAAATAGTAATTTTTATTATACTCAATTTATATTTTTATGATATAAGAGTAATTTTTTAAATACCAAAATATATTAAAGAAGGAGAAAAAAATATATGAAAAAATTATTGACAATATTAGCTGCAACAAGTTTGTTTGCAACTTCATCAATATCAGTTGTAGCATGTGGGGGAAATGTTGGTAAAGGTGGCGAAGATGACACTCTTCCAAATGCAAATTTTGAATTAGATAAAAAGAATATTGATATTTATAGTAATGAAGTTGGTTATATAAATATAACTAACTGAAGTATTTTAAATAGTAAATCAAGACCAAGTGTATTTACTTATAGTGAAGATGGCATAGTTCAGGTTACAAAAAGCTTAAAAGGTGATCAACTTGTAATTACACCATTATCACAAAAAGTTGGCTCAGTAAAAATAACAGTAGCTTCTGAAGTTCATTCAGTTGAAATAACAGTAGAGGTTAAAAAAATAGAGCAAGAGTCTAAATTTAAGTTAGAAAAAAACTCTTTGAGTATGAAAACATCTTCATCAAGTTATATTAAAATTACCAATTGAGATGCTCTAGAAGAAAGTGCAAAACCAGATAAATTTGAGTTTGAAAATGAAGGACTGGCAAGTGCTTCTTTAGATAGTGCAAATAAAAGAATTAAAATGGAAACAAAATCACAAGTGGCTAATAATTTAAAATTAATAGTTACTTCAAAAGATAATAGTCATTTTGAAGAAGTTCTAATTACTATTGAAGCTTCAAAGTTTAATTTAGCTCAAGAAGGTTTAATTTTAAATATAGCTGCAGGAAATATGCATAATGGTTTAATTGATTCAAGTATTGCTGTAGGAAAAGAAGGTTTCACAATAACTGATGAAGCTATTATTAACGGATTTAATACTATGAACAATTCAAATATAGACCAAGAAGAGTTAGAAATTGATAGAGAAGGAGAAGGTACTACAGAGGGTAATAATGGAATTGGAACTTCTGTAATTATAAGAGCAAAAGCAAATAGTGAAGTTGTAGAAGGTGAAACACTTTTATTACTTAATCAAAATATTGATCCAAATGAGTATTTTGCAAATAAAAATTTGGGAGAAATTAGATTATTTGCAGGAGCTTATAATAGACTGCCTGAAGTATTAGAATCAAAAGACGTTATAAGTTTAGGCGCAATTATTTTCGAACAAGTTGGTGCAAAAAACACTCAACTAGAATATGTAAAAGCGAACTTTATACAAAATCTTGGAGAAGCTGGTAAAGCAATTATGCAAAATGCCAAAACTACAGCAACTACTTTCCAAATTACAAATATGCCAACTCTTGGAGGAATATTTAAAGAGGGTATAAATGTAGAATTTACATATAAATTTGTATTAGAAGATAGAATAACATTATTTGAATCTTTACCAGAAAATAAAAAAGTACTTGTGGATGCAGATAAATTGACTGATAAATCTAAATCAGCTCAAAAAGGAGCTAAGGAACAAATTTATAATCAGTTAAGCGAAAAATTTAAAAATAAAATTAGTCTAAATCACTTTATTGAATTTACAAATATAATTTTTGATACCTATGAAGTTATTACTCCTGGATTAATCTCAACTAGTATTCCAGTAGACTTTAAATTTGATGTATTGCCTGGTTCAGATAAATTGTATGCTCATGATGGTGCTGCATGAAATGGTTATATTAATGCCAGCGGATTGGCAGGTACTGCAACTGATGGTGGTAATTTAGAAAAATATGAAGATAATAAAAAGTTTGATGAAAAATATACAGCAGGAATGGGTGGATTTACTATTGGTGGATCTACTAGTGGGAATTTTTATCAAGGGCATAATATTATGGAGTTAAATCAGAAATTAACTACTCCAATTGAATATCAAACAGTTAAGAAAAACGAAACTAATAATTTAAACTTTGGTTTAGAAAATATGAAATCTGAATATAAAGTTACAGTTCAATCAAGTGATTCGAATGTGGCTTCTGTAAACTTAATAAAAAATGAGAATTATCAATATGTTATTGAACTTACAGGGAAGAAAACAACTGGTTGATTAACAAAAGAACCTACTATTAGTATTAAAGTTAATGGATTTACAACACATACATTTAAAGTAAAAGTAAACTAAGAAAATGAAAAATCAAAAACCATTTTTTAAAAACTCTTTTAAAAACTTATTAAGAAATAAAATTCAATTAATTACAATTATTGTTCTAGTCTTTTTAACATCTTTTGTATTTACTTTATCTTATTCTTCTACTAGTAGAGTTGAAAGATCCTATGAGAATTTTATTTCTGAAAAAAATAGTAACATCCATGACTTAGTAATTGATTTATCAAATGCTTCATATATTAATGATTTTGAAAAAGATTTATTTAGTAAAAATATTTCAAATTCTGAAGTTAGAGATAATTTATTAATAACATATTTACAAAATAAATTAAGAGACTCAAATTTGGATTTTGAATTTGATAGAGTTGAGTCGAGAATTACAACTTTATCTTCAAATAAGACATTAAAAGTCTTTGCCCTGAATCCAGATCAAAAAGTTGATAAGCTTGTAGTTAGTAAAGGAATGAGTATTGATACTTGAAAAAAATATATTCAAGCAACTAATATAAATACAAAGAGATGAGTATATATTAATGAGCAATTTGCAACTGCAAATAATATAAAAATAAATGACATAATTAGATTACAAGATGATAACTATGGAACAAGCATTTTAGTAAAAGATAGTGAAAAAAGAGAAGTTGATTTCAATCTTTATGAAAAAATAGATATTAACTCTTGAATCCATAACACTGAATATGCTAATGAAAATTGATTTCAAGTTGTTGGTTTTGGTTCAAGTGCGGATTTCTCAACTCCAATAATTAATGAAGCAAAGCCTTTACCAAACACAAAACAAGAAGGTCTTGTATATATTGATCCATCACATTTAGGTCTTAAAAATATTTATTATCAGAGTGTATACTCTGAAAATGAATTTAATCTTTCAAATTATGAAAGTCAAAAAATTTGATATACAGATAGCGAAATAAAAAATGAAGAGATAATATCAGCTTCTTCAAATTTAGATAAAGAAGTTAGTTTTGTTTTAAAATTTAAAAATAATAAAGATATTAAAAATTCAACTATTTTAATTAATGAGTATCTAACTAAATTAGATAAAGCAAAAGAGATTGAATTATATGCTGGATATGAAAATACTATAAACAGAGATATACCAATAGCAATCCAAAGGGGAGATATTAAATACAAATTTAGTAATAGAACACAAATGCTACTTTTAACAATTAAGTCCTATAAGACTTTTAGTTATATTATTATGTTAGTAACTTTATCTATTGGAATTGTTATGCTAGTAATAATGTTAAATAATCAAATAAAAAAATCGTTTGGTCAGTCTGGAGTTTTATTATCTTTAGGATATAAAAAATCCTCTTTAATTTGAGCAAATGGACTTTACCCCTTAGTTATTTCTATTACTGGAGGATTACTAGGTTATATTCTTGGAATGAGTATGCAAGAATTAGTAATTGGTTTAACAAATAATTTTTTCTCAATAAAAATGGAAGTATTTAGTCTTTCTTGAGAATCAATAGTTATTACTGTATTGGGTATGTTTATATTCTTGGAAATAGTTACTCTAATTACTTATTTCTATATGTTTGATAAATATACACCTTTACAAATGATAAATTTTGAAAGTAGAAGTTCTACAAATAAATTTAAACTAGCTATTAAAAAAACTTTAACAAAGGGTAGAAAATTTGATGGTAGATTTAAAGGAGCAATCTTATCGGGTTCAATTTTAAAATTACTTTCAGTATTCTCTGTAATGTTAGTCTCTTCAAGTTTAATTACAATAGGAGCTATCATGCCAAATGTTTTACATGAGAATAAGGATAAAACATATTTAATTAATGGTTTTGATAATCAGATTGAATATCAAAATCCTATCTATAATTCTCCAACAAGTTTCTATAAGACATATAATCCTTATAGTACAATGAAAGAAGATTTAAATGAGTCTAAAAATATTTTTGATATGTTTTTACAAAATAATGTATCAGAAAAAATATATAACCCATCAATTGATGTTGGATCATTAAATGATATGACATATAAATCAATTGATATTGATTATTTGAAAAATGATAATTTAACAATTGAATTAGAAGATATGCCACAAGATGTAAAAAATAATTTTTATAAAACAGTTATATTTAATCTTTGATCAGATTTAAAAAATTTCAACTTAGATAAATATTGAAGTAAGCAAGCTATAATAGAAATTTTAGCAAGTGATTCAAAGTCAAAAGATAATATAGAAGATTTAGAAAAAATAAGACAATTTTATTTAAAATATAAAAACGCCATGGGTTTAGATAATAAAAGAAAGGGCTATATTATTTCTAATGGAACAAGGTTGGATAACAGAGGAGGCCCTGCAGAAGTAGGAAAACCTATGATTAGCGAAGCTGATTATTACGCTGCTTTTGGAAGAAGTTTTACTTTTACTCAAGTTGATGTTACTTCAACAGGACAAATAAAAAATGATGAACCCTTTGAAAAATCTCTTTATGATTATATTGATAAAGAGAATTGAACTGAAAAAAGATTAGCAACTATTGTTCCAATTTATAATTGAATAATAGCTTACTTTTTTAATAATTTACAACAAGCATTTTTGCAAGGAATTTATAATGATTCCCCAGCTTCAATTAAAAAAACTATTGAAGAAGAGTATAAAAAAGAGGATGGAAATTTTAATGTTGCTTTTGGATTAATCCCTTATAATGACAAAAAAGAATATTTAGGAATATATTTAAATGGTTATTTAAAAAATCAAAGTCTTAAATTGTATGGAATTAAAGAAGATAATAAAACTCAAATTTTACAAGATAGTAACAAAAAAGATTTAAAACAAGAGTTATTTAAAACAAATGATTCAATCTTAATTAATCAATCACTTGCCAAAAGATTGAAATTAAAAGTTGGTGATAAAGTAAACATAAGTCATATAATGACAGCTTTAAGTTATGAACAAAATTTATTAGATATAGAGAGTTGAGATTCATCTTCTATGAGTGCTACTTCAAAAGAAGATGATTATACCTCATCTAAAAATTTATATACCACTTCAATGTTAACTGATGATGGAAGAGGATGAAAGAACTCTTTAATCAGTTCTGAAATTGATAAGCGAGTATATAAATCAAATATTGATTTTAGTAGTCCCAGTTTAGTAGGAGCAAATGCTATGTCAAAAAATATTGCTAGTGGAAAAGTATCAACCAAAAATTTTGAAAAAGATTTTGAATATACAATATCAGGAGTTGTTGATCAATATGGTAATAATAAAGCCTGAATTAATAATGAGAATGCAAAAGTAATTTCAAATTATAATAAGACAGAAGAATTGCTTTTTAGATTGTTTATAAAGGAATGAAGTAATCCTAAAAACCCAGATGCCCAAATTAGTAAATTAGTAAATTGAATTAAAGAAAATGAAAAACAAAGCGATAATTCATTGCTGCTTCAAGACTTTAAAAAATTTACATCTCAACCAGAAAATCAAATATATGCAAAACTATTTGAGTCACAATATCCTTTGTTTAATTATAAAAGTTCTTTTGATAGTAGTTTTACTGATATTTCAAAAGGGGTTTCAACACAACAAAAATATGGTGATTATTCAATGATTGGTTTAAATGGAGGTAGTGACAATATTACTTCTTATACTGGCCAGTCAACTAGCTCTATTGAAAATGCTTTAAAAGTAGACGAAGCTTTAAAAGTTATAGATAGAATTAATAGTACAGTTGATATGATAATTTATTTTGTTGTATTTATCACAATTTTTCTAAGTGCAATTATTATCTTATTAACAATAAATCTAGTAATTTCAGAGAATGCCAAAATAATAGCAGTAATGAAAATATTAGGATATAAAGAGTGATACATTAGTAAATTGTTTATAGGTATTTATATACCAGTTGCAGTTATTAGTTCATTTATTGGTTTTGGAGTTGCTTGGGCAATAATTTTATTAGTAGTTAAAGCTCTTTCAGTTAGTTTAGTTTTACCATTAAGTTTTCATATTTGATATATTATTCCAGGAGTTTTAGGAACTTGACTATTATATTCTATAAGTAATGCTTTAAGTTGAACTTCACTTAAAAAGGTTAGTATGTTGTTAGCTGTTCAAGGAGGATAAAAAAATGAGTAATAAATTTAAAAAAATTCTAGTAGGACTATCTTCAATTGTTTTTATTCAAACTATAACTGCCAATGTAGTCTCATGTACAAATGATAAATATGATGATATTTTTAGACCTGATCCAATTATGCCAATAACTAAAAATGGTTTTGAAAAAGCAAACTTGGATAGTATAAATATTGAGAAAATATATTATACAGATGAGCTACTAAAAGAGATTATTGAAAGTTTAGAACTAGGCGGATATAAGGAGGAAAATTTAAAGATACAAGTTTTTAAAAATAATAGTGAAATAAGTTTAGATGAGGATTTGTATAGAAATGCTTCATATAAATTTATTATTACTAATAAAGAAAACAATAATGATAATATTACAGCAGCAATTAAAATATCAAATTCAGTTCATTTACAAGATGTTTTTAAAGTATCAACTATTGGCAATATTTATGATAATCGACCAAGAACAATTATGATGGCTTTAATGTTTAATAATATGGATATGATCAATCAATTATCAAAAGTTGGTGAGGAGTTAACTGATGTAAATAAATTTGAATATAAAAAAGATAATAAGGGAGCTATAATCAGAATTAATGATGAAGTTCCTAAACAAAGACCAGAGAGTTATTATGGATCTTTGGACTTAAATTACCAAGTAACTCCATTTGCAGAAGAAGAAATTGGAGGACAACCATTTCCAATGACTATTTCAGAAATGGTAAAAATATCAAATAATAAATTACCAACAACTAGTTTTGGTAAATTAGAGGGAAAAGATAAATATACAGTACTAATGCATTTTATTATTGAAAATTTATCAAATCCAACTTATTGAGCATTATTTGTCAATGACCTTGACTTAGATAATTTTGAAGCGCAACCTATTGAAAATAGTTCAAATCAGTATATGATTAGATTTTACTCAAAAGATTATCAAAAGATATCATTGCCAGAAACTCCAGAAGAACAAAATGGAGATTATGATAAAAAGGCTCATTACTTAAATGATAAACAGGGAATTGAATTAACTTTTAGTTACTTTGATTAAGCTATTTTTATATATTATTTTAATTAAAAGAATGATGAAAATAAACCATTTGATAGCGATATTGAATGGTTTATTTATACTTTATTCCATTTTTTATTTGTGAGTTTTAATAATTAATGTATAATATATTTGCTTACTCACTAGCCCCGGAAGGTAAGGAGAACAAGCACATGAAACAAACTACACTTATTAAAACAGCAGATATTGCTAAAAAATGATATGTAGTTGACGCAACTGGAGCAACTTTAGGTAGATTATCTACTCAAATTGCTATGGTTCTAAGAGGAAAAAATAAACCTACATTTACACCCCATATTAACAATGGTGATCATGTAATTGTAATTAATGCTGAAAAAATAGTTTTATCAGGTAAAAAAGAAAATGATAAAAACTATTACCATCACTCAATGCACCCAGGGGGATTAAAATCTAGAAACGTTGCAACACAACGTAAATTATTCCCTGAAAGAATTATTGAGCGCGCAGTAAGATTAATGTTACCTAAAAATGTTCAAGGAGGAAATCAATACCGTGCATTACACGTTTATGCAGGTAATGAACATCCACACCAGGCACAAAATCCAGAAATTTTAGTAGTTCAATCAAAAAAAGGAGATAGTAAATAATGGCAGCAAAAAAAGAAGTTGTTATGTATAGAGGAACTGGAAGAAGAAAATCTTCTGTTGCTCAAGTTATACTAACTCCCGGTCAAGGTGAGATTATAGTTAATGGAAAACCAGCTTTAGAGTTTTTCCCATATCCAACATTAGTTCAAGATATGGAACAACCTTTAGATGCTACAGGTACAAAATCAGATTTTTCAATCAAAATTACTGTTAAAGGTGGAGGATTTACTGGTCAAGCTGGTGCAGCTCGTTTAGGGATTGCAAGAGCTTTATTAGAGGCAAGCAAAGATTACAAACCAGAGTTAAGAGGAAATGGTTTATTAACACGTGATGCTCGTGTGAAAGAACGTAAAAAATACGGACTTTATGGAGCACGTAGAGCACCACAATTCTCAAAACGTTAATTTACAATATCATATGTACATATGAAAATACTCATTTATGAGTATTTTTTTTACTTCTATAAAATTTTTTTTCAATTTTGTATTAGTCAGCCATTTATAAAAATATAAGTGGAGTTTGTATTAATATATAAGTGTAGGAGCGATAAAAATATGATAAAAAATAAAAAAGTAGTATTAGTAGGTTGTGGAGCTGTTGGAACAAGTTTTATTTACTCAGCTGTAAACCAAGGAATTGCGCAAGAATATGTATTAATAGATGTTTTTAAAGATGCAGCAGAAGGAAATGAAATGGATATTGCAGACGCACAGGCAGTTTTACCTATATCATTTAATTCAATAAAAGCAGGAAATTATTCAGATTGTAAAGATGCAGATATTATTGTTATTACTGCTGGTAGACCACAAAAACCTGGTGAAACTAGATTAGAGATGGTTGCAGATAATGCAAAAATTATGAAAGAAATTGCTGAACAAATTAAGAAGTCTGGATTTAATGGAATTACATTAATAGCTTCAAACCCAGTTGATGTTTTAACATATGTATATAAAACAGTTACTGGATATGATAGTTCAAAAGTTATTTCATCAGGAACAACTTTAGATTCAGCAAGATTAAGAAGACTATTAGCAACTAAACTTGATGTAATGCCAAATAGTGTTGAAGCTTATTTATTAGGAGAACATGGGGATTCAAGTGTTGCTGCTTGAAGTAAAGCTACTGTAATGGGAAAAACAGTTCAAGAGTATATAGAAGAAGGTAGCATCACTCAAAAAGATCTTTCAGAGATAAAAGATGAAGCTACACATTTAGCCTATAAAATTATTGAGAAAAAAAGAGCCACATATTATGGTGTAGGAGTTTGTTTGGCTATAATTGTAAAATCAATTCTTAAAAATGAAAAGAAAATGCTATTAGTAGGAGCTCATTTAAATGGCGAATATGAAAATAAGGATATCTATACAAGTGTTCCTTGTATCATTGGAAGAAATGGAATTGAAAAAATTATTAAATGAAAACTTACAAATAATGAACAAGACTTATTTAATAAATCTTGTGAGCAATTAAAGGAAGTATTTAATACAGCAAAACAAGCAATAGCATAGATAAAACCCTTTAAAATAATTTAAAGGGTTTTATTTTTTGTATCATATAATATAAAAAGAAGGATGTGCATTAATGAAAGAAATAGAATTATTGTCTCAAGATGGTAAAAAAATTTATACTTATATTTGAGATAAAGTTAAAGAAGTAAAAGGAGTGTTGCAAGTTGTCCATGGAAGTTGTGAACACTCAAAAAGATATGATGAATTTGCAAACTTTTTAAATAAAAATAATTGAGTTGTAATTTCAAATGATCATAGAGGTCATGGTAAAACAGCAGATTTAAAAAATCAAGAATTAGGTTATTTCTCAGATCATAATGGTTGGAAAATTCTAGTTGATGATTTATACTTAGTGAATAGTTTTATTAAAAAAAATTACTCAGATAAAAAAATAGTTATGTTAGGTCATTCAATGGGAAGTTTTTTAGCAAGAAATTATGCAATTGATTTCGGATTATCAATTGATGGATTAATTCTTAGTGGAACTGCTTGAGAAAGTAAGTTATCTTTAAAGTTTGGTATTAAAGTTGCAAAGTCAAGACAGAAAAAATATGGTCCAAAAAATATTGATAAATTTATATGAAATTTAAGTTACAAAAAATTTAATAAAAAATTTAATAAAGATGGAAATACGGGCAATGAGTGATTATCTATTGACTCAGCCAATGTTAAAAGTTTTAATGAAGATCCATTATGTGGTCAAATATTTACAACGTCTGCTTTTAAAGATCTTTTCATGGGGCTTTTATATATTCAAAATAAAAAGAGTATTTTAAAAATTAGAAAAGACCTGCCAATAATTTTAGTCTCAGGTTCTGATGACCCAGTAGGAAATTATGGAAAAAAAGTTATTAAAACCTATAAAAAATTGAAAAAAGCAAAATTAAATGTAGAGATGAAAATCTATGAAAACTTAAGACACGAGATACTTTTTGATATTGATAAGGAATTAATTTTTGAAGATACTTTAAACTTTTTAAGTAAAATTTAAAAATTGATATAAATATTTATATCAATTTTTATTTATTAAATTTTATAAGTCCCTTAAAAATTAAAGCTTCATCAAAAGTATAACCATCTTTTATGATATCCTCTTTGAATTCTATTGAGTTACCACCTGTGAAAATTGCATAATCCAATTTTAGTTTTTTAATAACTGAAGTTAGCATTAAATAGTGAGCATTAAAAGCACCAACATTTATAGCATCTATTGTATTTGTTCCATAAAGTTTATTTGACTTTTTATAGTTATTATTTTGTAAAAGAACTGCGCTAGAGATTAAACAATTTAATGAGTTTTTTAGTCCTGGACAAATTATTGTTCCCTTAAATTCTTTATTTTCAATTATAGCAATAGTTGAAGTTGTACCCATAGAGATTATCGCTCCATTTTCAATTTCATAATTATCCATAGCTCCATAAAAATTTGATATAAAATCTGCTCCAAGTTTATTAATGTTGTCTACTTTAAATAATTCACTTTCGATATCATAGTCATCTCTTAAATTTGATATTGCTACTCCCATATTATTGGCAAATGCTCTCATAATATCATTTCATTCAGGTACAACAGATACGTAACTAATTTTATCAATTTCTATATTATTGTCTAAGAAATATTTACTTAAAACCTTACTTCTTCTTCATTTAGCGTCTTTTGTTTCTGGTCTAATTATTTTTTTCAATTCATTTGTTTCTTTATTTCACAAACGGAAATCTGCAGTGGTATTTCCAATATCAACTAGTAGTATTTTCATTTATATACTCCTTTCCTTTATTTTATTACATAAAATAAAATAAAGACATTTTTTTCACTAAAATAAATATAAAATTATAAATGTATTAAGGAAGGGTTAATATGAGAAGAGCTATTTATCCAGGAAGTTTTGATCCTTTTCATGAAGGTCACTTAAATATTTTAGTGAAAGCTGCAAAACTATTTGATGAGGTTATAGTTGTTATTACAAAAAATATTTCAAAAAATGAAAATCCTGATCTTAAGCATAGAATTGAAAAAATCAAATCTATGACTAAAGGATTAAAAAATGTAAAAATTGAAATAAATGAAAATGAATTAACTGCTTACTTTGCAAAACAAAGAAAAATAAAATATATTGTAAGGGGAATTAGAGATTCTCAAACTTTAAATTATGAAATAGAGCTTTATGATGGAAATAAAAGTATTTATGATGAATTAGAAACTGTATTATTTTTATCAGATAATAAAAATAGAAAAGTTTCATCAACATTATTAAAAGAAATAGAAAAGTATAAAAGTGAGGAATTTATATGTGATCAATTAAAGAAATAGAGAATAAAATTAAAGCAATCAAGAAAAAACAAAGAATTGTTTTCCCTGAAGGGACACAAGAAAAAATACAACAAACAGCTAACTTTTTAGTAGAAAATGATTTGGCAATACCTGTATTATTATTTAATACAAAAAAAGAGGTACCAAGTAATTTAAACGAAAAAATAGAAGCTATTATTATGGACCAATATGATAAAGATAAAATGATTAAATTATTTTTGGAAGTAAGAAAAGATAAAGCTGATGAACAAACAGCAAAGAAACTAATGGAGCAGAGAACTTACTTTGGTGTAATGATGATGAAATTAGATTTAGCTGATGCAATGATTTGTGGTTTGGAATATACAACAGCAGATACATTAAGACCTGCTTTACAAATTATTAAAACAAGTAAAAAATACTCAATAGCTTCATCTGTTTTCTTAATGTCAAAAGAAGAAGAGATTTATTTATTTACTGACTGTGCTTTAAATGTTGACCCAAATGCAAATCAATTAGCAGATATTGCTTCAATGTCAGCTGATTTTGCTCAACAATTAAATGAAAAAAATGTTCAAGTAGCAATGTTGAGTTACTCAACAAATGGTTCTGGTATGGGAGCAAGTGTAGATAAAGTAAAAGAAGCTGTGAATCTATTAAAGTCAAAAGAGTCAAAAGGGATAACTTTTGATGGAGAAATGCAATTTGATTCTGCTTTTGATAAAAGTGTAAGAATGAAAAAATACCCAAAAACAAAAATTACAAAAGAGCATCCAGATGTTTATGTATTTCCAGATTTAAATTCTGGTAATATTGGATATAAAATTGCTCAAAGATTTGGTAATTTTCAAGCTGCAGGACCATTCATTTTAGGTTTAAATAAACCTGTAAATGATCTTTCAAGAGGTGCAACTTTAGAAGATATTAAACAAACATCAATAGTAACAATATATACATCAATGTTTAATGGAGGAGATAAATAATGATTTTAGTAGTAAATGCTGGAAGTAGTTCAATTAAATTTAAATTATTTAATATAGCAGATAAAAAAAATCCTATTTCAACTGTTGAGGGATTGGCAGAGAGAATTTCAGTAGATGGTAAATTGACAATTGAAATTAATGATAAAAAACATGTATTTGAAAATGAAATGAAAGATCATTTAGACGCAGTTAAATTAATTTTAAATAAGTTTACAGAACTTAAAGTAATTGATAAACCTGATGATATTAAAGGAATTGGTTTTAGAGTAGTTCATGGTGGAGATAAAATTGTTAAAACAGTAGAATTAACAAAAGAAATTAAAAAAACCATTGAAGATAATATAAGGTTGGCTCCGTTACATAATCCAGGGGCATTAACATCAATTAATGCTTTTCAAGAAAGTTTGCCAAAAGCTAAACTTGTAGGTTGTTTTGATACATCATATCATCAAACAATGCCAGAAATTAACTATATGTATACAACACCATATAAATGGTATACAGATTATAAAGTTAGAAAATATGGTTTTCATGGAATTAGTTATGAATATATTGCCTATAAAGCTCAAGAAATATTTAACAAAAAGCAAGAAAAATTAAACCTAATTGTTTGTCATTTGGGAAATGGTGGAAGTATTTGTGCTATTAAAAATGGTAAATCTTATAATACAACTATGGGATTAACTCCATTGGCAGGATTAATGATGGGAACAAGAAGTGGAGATATTGACCCTTCAATTATTCAATATATCTCAAAAGAAACTGGTAAAGATATTTATGAAATTACAGATATTTTAAATAAACAATCTGGTTTACAAGGAGTTAGTGAAGTAAGTAGCGACATGAGAGATGTAATTTCAGCTTCTGAAAAAGGTAATAAAAAAGCTTCATTAGCAGTTGAACTTTATACTCAAATAGTTGCTGATTTTATAGTTAAATTTGCAAATCAAATAAATGATAATATTGATGGAGTTATATTTACTGCAGGAATTGGTGAAAATGCAGGAGTTATTAGAGACAAAATATCTCAAAAATGTAGACTATTAGATTTACATATTGAATCTAAGTTAAATAATGAAAAATATGCTGACTATTTATTAATTTCTTCTAATAAATCAAAAATTCCAGTTTTAAAAGTTAGAACTAATGAAGAGTTAATGATTTGTAATCAAACTCTTAAATTTTTATAAAAATATCTAATACAAATAGTATATCAATTTGGTTTTTTTATTGTATTTAGATATAATTTTTACAATGAGAAGTAAGGTGATATATTATGAAATTTAATAAAGATTTTGAGTTCTCTTTGAAAGTAATGATCTTAATGGTTTTACTTTCTTTTTTGGCTTTCGATTTTGTTTTACAAATTTATGCACCTAAAAAAAATCTTGAAGGTATTCCTACATTAGAAAGATTAAATATATATTATTCATTTTTTACAACTCAATCAAATTATGCGGTAGTTTTTTATTTAGCAATAGCTATATTTATGAAAAAAATATATAATACAAAACCGCCATTCTCAGTAGAATTAGCAATGACAGTATATATAAGTTTAACTATGATTGTTTTTTGATTTGGATTAGTAGCATCTGTTGATGAAATGGGTGCTTATTATCCATCGAGTTGGGTTTCAACAAGTGTCTTGCATGTTTTTATTCCAAGTATTATGATTGGTTATTTTATTTTTTCTTGTGGAGATCAATATTATTCTCCTAGAAGATATTCAAAATTCTCTTTACCAATGAATTGTTTTTACCCAACAGGATATTTAATATTTGCAATGATAAGAGGAGAATTAAGATATAAGTTTTATTCTCCTGAGTTCTATTCAAGAATTTATAGTCCTCCAAGTGATATTCTAAATCCAACTGCTCCTGGTTATAATTATTTTTGAAATAATATCTGAAGTCCAGAAAATGGAGTTATTGATAAATCAAGACATTTTACTGATCAAATGTGATATCCATACTGATTTTTAAATATTCATCAGTATGAATTATCTTATACAGTTGATCGGCAAAAATATATTGCTGGGGAAAGTTTTGGTCCAGAATGATTAGTTATATGTACTTTTTTATTTGCTTGTTTATGCATAACTTCAATAGTTGTAGGATTGCAATTTGTTTATCTAAAATGAAATAATGGTAAGTTCTATAGATGACATGATATTGAGGGTAAACTAATTACAAGAGAAGAACATGCATATCGTATACAAAAAAGAAAATTACAAAAGATTAGATTAAAAAACCAAAATAAGATGGATATGATTCACAAAAAAACAGAATATAAAGTTTTTCTAAAGGGAATTAAATCACTAGAAAAAAATGAAAGAAAAGTTAAAAAAAATGAATATATCAAGTCTAGAATTTTAGAGCACAAATTAGAAATTGCTTATATTAAAAATGAAAAAATAGCTCAAAAAAATAATAAAATTAAAATTAAGGGATGGATATTATCACTTAATTATAAAGATAGATCTTATGTTAAGGAAAACTTGAGAGAAGCTGAACGATACAAAAAACTTGTTAAAAATGGAGTTTTGATATTTAAAACTAAATATGTTAACTAATAAAGGTAGGAATTTGCCTTTATTTTTTATATAATAATAGGTGGTATATAAAACATCAAAGGGGCAATGGGGTTATGGTGCATCTAAGAGCTAGAAATTTAAAGTCAAAAGCAATTTTAAAGAGATGATTATTTTCTGGAGAAGAGGCTATTTTTGGTGAGGACTTTGCCCTTGTTGAATTAGAAGATGGCAGCGAAGTTAAAATAAAGTCTAACTATAATGGCCTTATTGCAAAGAGTATTAAAATAGGTAGTCATATCAAAAATGGTAGTATTTTGGCAAATATTGTTATTGGAGATTTAGAAATTGAAAAGTATAAAAAAGAAAGTCTTAAAAAAACAGAAGTTAAAATAATTAATAGTCAAGAGCTTAATATTAAGAGTGAAAGTTTAAATTCAAATAGAACTGGCATCTTAAACTCAAATAGAACTGAAAGCTTAAATTCAAATAGAACTGAAGAAAAAGAGTATGTAAAGGTTAATACTATTAATAATAATGTGATTTCTAATAAAAATATGGAATCAACAATAGTAAGTGATTTTAATAAAAGAGATGTAGATAATAGTTCAATAAAGTCACAAGAAAATAAAGAGGTAAATGAAATTATGAGCGAATCAAATATGCAGCCAAAAGATAAATTTGCTCAAATGAGATTAAGTATTAAAGAATCAATTAAAAATGCTCCTCAACATAAATATAATGGTGATTTATCAAAAGAAGAACTGCTAAAAATTACTCCAGAAGAGGTAAGAAAATCTGATAGCACTAATTTATTCTCAACAGATAATGTTAGTGGTGTAAGTAAATTTAGACAACTTGTACAAGCAAGGAAAGAAAAGTTACTTGAAGAAAATAATTTTAAAGAAGTTAAAGACAATGCAGGTGAAATCAATGCAATGTCAAAAACAGACGAAAAAGGTCGTCCTTTAATTATGAGAAATATAATTCAAGCAAGAATTGAAAAACTTAATAGTGCTGGGGGAGATACAAGAGTTTTAAAATCTGACATTGTAGCTACCAAAGATAACGCTATATTAGACCACCAGAGAGTTGAAAATAATAGCGAGCAACAAAAACACTTACAAGAGGATAATAATGAATTTAAACAAGGGTCTGACGTAAAAAACCAAAATGTTGAAAATACATCAACTTTTAAAAGGGAAAATAATGTATCAAATGAATCATATTTTAAAGAAAAAAAATCAACATTAGTAGATTCTAATGATGCAATTGATTATAGTGAGGCCACAATGAGTAAAGATAATTCAAATAAATTTGACGAAGAAAATAACTCAAAAAGTAACTGAAATTATGCAGATACAAAAATCTCTAATCTTCATGACACAAGAAAAAGATGAAATGTTATAAAAAATCATGATGATAGAGCAGCTATTAGACAAAGAAGAGAAGCAATCGAACAAGGTTTAACTGAAGATAATTTAAGTTTTAGTAAAAAAATAAAAGAAATAGGAATACCTCAAGAATTTTTGAGAGAAGTTTTATATCAAGATCCAGAAAGTGGAGCTACAAATTATGTTTTATATAATGAGACTCCAAAAGGTAGAATAGAATTTGAAAATTGATTAAGAACTACAAATCTATATTCAGCTTATAAAGCTGAAAAGCGTCTAAATGAAAAGAATCAAGGAATAGAATTTGATGGTCAAATGAATAATAAAGACTTAGTTCAAAATGAGGAACAAGATTCATACAAAAATAGAGAACGTGATTTATATAAAAAAATACATTTAAAAATTTCTGAAAATGAAAACTTAAAAACTATCGATAATGAACTTGACCAAACTATGCAATTTGAAACTGTTAATACAGCTGAATTTGATAGAGATGAGATTCCTGAAAAAACACCAAAAGTTATTCAAAAGGAAATTAAAACTCAAATAAGTAAAAAGGATGATGAATTAGTGAAAGTTTATGATAAAAAAATTGCTGATGAAACATTGGATTTTTTAAAGGCTGAAATTAAAGAATTGCATAGAACTTTAAAAGAACAAAATCAATTACATGCTGCTACTTCAAAATTAAATCAACAGTCAAATTTTAATGCTGGTCCTGATACTTTTGGTCAAATGATGCAATACATGTTAATGCAAAATATGATGCAGAATATGAATCAGAATAAAGTTTCAAATAGAGATATTAGTGCAAGTGATTTAAAATCAGTAATTAAAGAGGAAATTAATTCATTTGCTAATGAACTAAAAGACAAAAAACGTAAAGAAGAAGAAAAAATTCTTTTAGAGCAAGAAGTCATTGCAAAAGTTGAAAGACAGTTTAGAGAAAAATATGAGAGAGAAAGATATCAAGAAGAACAATTGCATCATGAACAAAAAGAAGCAAAAAGAGTACAAAGAAAAGAAGAAAATATTAGAGATATCAACTTTGAAGTTGATAAACCAGATAACTCTGTAGGATATTTACAATTTGAATCTAATGATGAAAATAAAGTTATTGAAAGAGAAAAAGTTAATAAAAATAGAAACTCTGCTGTAAAATCAATGATTTTAAGCCAAAACTTTATTCCTCCATTAACAATATCAACAGAGATTGATATGAGTTCTATCTTAAAACTAAAACATATGTTAAAGCAAACTCAAAACCATATTAAATTTACAACAATTTCATTTATAGCTAAATCTATCTCAATTGCTCTTGAGGAATATCCAAAATTGAACTCAAGTTATGATCCAGAAACAAATGAAGTTATTATTAAAAAATATCATAATATTGGTCTTGCAACTGAAACTAGTGAGGGTTTAATTATTCCAGTTTTAAAATTTGTTGATAGATTATCAATAAAGGAAGTTGCAATTGATATTAAAGAAATGACATCAAGACTTCGTGCTGGAGAGCTTTTAAATTACGAATCAGAGGGAAGTACAATTACAATTTCTAATTATGGTAATATAGGTGCTATTCAGGCAACACCAACAATTTTCTATCCAAATGCAGCAGTTATTGGAGTAGGAAAAGTTGTTAAAAAACCTGTAGTAGTTGATAATGAAAAATTAGCAATTAAAGCAATTATGCATATGAGTTTAACAATAGATCAAAGAATAATTGATGCAGCAGAAGCTGGTAAATTCTTAGCAAGAGTTAAAGCAATTCTTGAAAAGCCTGAAATTTTAACAGTTTCTTAAAATACAACAAAATTGTTGTATTTTTTTTGCTCTTTTTAGTATAATAAGTAAGTGCAATATTTTATGGCGTATATGGCGAAGTGGTTAACGCTCCGGATTGTGGTTCCGGCACTCGAGGGTTCAATTCCCTTTATACGCCCCATTAAAGAATTTAAAATCTCTTTTTATTAAAAAGAGATTTTTTTTATTTAAAATATCGATAACTTAATTGAGGTGATTTTTATTTTAGATATAAATATTAAAGATGAAATTAAATTTACAAGTGAGTTTAAAGATAAAGAGTTTATAAAGGTAAGTGAAGTTGAAAATGACACTTTAAATTTAGATACTATATTTTTTAATGAAAAATATACATTTAATAAAAAAGAATACTATAGACTGTTTATACGTCCAAGTTTATCAAATAAAAATGGTTATGATTATTTTAAAACATTTTTTTCTCATACTATTGCTCTCCATACAATTGTTAATCTTAAGTCAGCAGCAATTAAATTTTATATAAAGACTCCAACAGGAGCTGAGGTTATAAAAGTGGGCAAGGATGATTTAGTTATTTTTCCAAGCTATAGCATAACAGCATGAAGTAATAAAACTTTTCGTGTAAGTAATTTTGATTTTATACAATTGAATATACCCGCTGAGTTAGTGGATGGTCAACAACAGCTATTTATAACCTATAGTGCCAGTTATAATGTTGATGGTTATAGACTAAAGCCTCATTCAAATTATGGCACAATTGAAATTGACCGAAGAAATTTAACTCAGCATAAATATGAAACTAATAATAGTGCTATTACAATCTCTAATCTTGCTTATGGTTATTTGAACTATGATTTTAATTATAAATATAAAAAAAATTACTTTGATTTAATAAAAAATGATTTAAGTATTAAAGTAGAATCAAATTCCTTTAATACTATTGATCCCAAAATGAAAATTAGAAGTAAGTATTCTTTATGAAATGAACTTCAATTATCAGTTCTTGGTACTAAAATGAATACTTTCATTAACATGTTTTTAGAAGGAGTTAATAGAACAAATAAACTGTCTTCAACACCAAAATTAAAAAGCTCAGAAGATTTTTCAAAATATTATAATATCAAAAAACTTAAAGATAAATTTATATATCAAGATAATGAATATGAGATAAATAATGATAATTTTACTACATACAAATTTATAAAAAATATTGTTGAAGAGGACGAAAATGGAAGTTCTGGCATTTTATGAAATCCTTTATACAATAACTCTATTATTTATAATAGAGTTATTGACCTTAACTCAAGAGAATTATCAGTAGACTATATTTCAGAAAACTTAAATAAAGAGTCATATGAAATAAATTACAGTGATGAGGTCATAAATAGGGGATTTGATTTTTTAATAAATCTAAAAGTAGATGAAATAAATTCAATAGGTTGAAAAGAAAAAGAGAGCGTTATAAACTACATAAATGAAAATCAAAAGACTTTATAAATATTTATTCCTGTTGATATTTTTCTTATCAATTATCTCTACTTTTAGCTTTGTAATTTATTACTATATAAAATCTAGTAACTCTGTTATTGAAGCTGATACTAGTGTCGAAGAAGATAAAAAACCTCCAGTAAATGAGAAAAATGATTTTGTTAAAACTAATTTAAAAATAAATTTTACTTTAGAGCAAAAGATGTATATTATTAATTTCTCAAAAGAGAGATATTTTATTTTAAATGAGTTTAAATACTATTTTTTGTTAGAGTTTAATAAGTTAGGTCCTAAAAATAATAATATTGATATTAAGTTTTCAGTAAGTAATTTAGAATATCCAAAGGAGATTTATGTACTGTATGAATGTGCAAATCATAGATATACTTGAAATTTTAAACTTATTTAAGTTATAATTATTAGAGGTGATTTAGATGAATTATTTTGAAGAAATTAAAAAAGCACTTTTAAATAAGGGTGCAAAAGGTACAATTACTAATAAAACAGAATTCAAATCTATGGGGTTAGACTCACTTGATTTAATGGATATGATTGTTACTTTAGAGGAAAAATTAAATATTACTGTTTCAGATGAAGACTTATTAGATATTAAAAAAGTAAGTGATCTTTTAGAAATTATTGAGAAATTAAAGAAATAATTTATGGAAAAGAAGCTTAATGAGTATTTGGAACTTTTTAAAAGTAAAAAAATAAAACTTACTGATGTAAGGATGTCTATGTTGAATATTATAATTTCAAAGAAACATTTTACAATTAATGAAGTAATTGATATGGTAAAAAACGATTTAGGTTCTGTAAATGTAATGTCAATATATAATAATATAGATTTATTTTTGGAACTACATTTATTATTTGCAAATACAATTAATGGTAAGCAAATAATTTATGAAGCAATTTCGCCGCAACTTATGCATATTTTTTGTGATAATTGTGGAGGGTTAGAAGATCTAGAAAGTCCTTCCTTAGCAAATGAATTATTTTTAAGATTCTCTGAAATATTAAAAGATAAGGATATGACTTTAGAACATTTTAAATTAGAACTACATGGAATTTGTAAAAAATGTAAATAATTTAATGTTGAATTTATACATAATATTTTTTAATGATATAATTAAAAGGTATTTTTAAATAGGGGTATAGTTCAGTTGGTAGAACATCGGACTTCAAATCCGAGTGTCGTGGGTTCAAGTCCTGCTACCCCTGCCAAATAGAAAACTAATTTATACCTAAATAACTTTAGGTATTTTTTTATTAAATAGGGGTATAGTTCAGTTGGTAGAACATCGGACTCCAAATCCGAGTGTCGTGGGTTCAAGTCCTGCTACCCTTGCCAAATAAAAGAAAAAAAATAACGTTTTGCATTTTATTAAATGCAAAACGTTATTTTACTTTTTTAGGTAGTAATGATTTTTTAATTGCTATAAGTGCTATTGTATCAATACCTGCATGTCAAGGAAATACAGTAGGTACTTTAGCTTCCTTAAACTCAAATTCATTTTCTTTTAAATAATTTTTTATTTGTTCAATTATTTTACTATTGATTTCTTCTAGTGAAACAAGAAGTAATTCATATTCACTTTTCATTTCTTTTTTTAAAGCAGTAGTCATTTTATCTAATACTGCTTTGTAAGTTCTTCCCATTCCAATTTTTTTAGGTTTTTCTAATCATTGAATTGAGACTTTTGTTTTCATAAATTTTAAAATTGCTATTAGTAAAGAATTTGCTCTACCACCTTCGGCAAATTTTTTTAAATCACTTGGTATTATTGCAGTTCAAGAGTCTTTAGTTCATTTATCTGTTTCTTCTTGAAATTTTGAAGGTTCATTAATTCCAGATAAAATCATTTCTTCAAATTTTAAAGCTAATAATTGCGCACAGTTAGCTGCAATAAAATGTTTAATAACTGTAACTTTTCCTTTATAGTCATCTTCATTTGCTAGCATCACAGCAGTTTGATGCATTCCAGATAAGTTTGAAGGAATTGTTAAATGAATTATATGATCAAATTCTTTTAACATTTCATCATATTTTTCCATTAATTCCCCTGGTGATGCTTGACTTGTTGTTGTGCGGTTATTACCTGCTAAGATTTTCATTAGGTCATTTTCTTTAATAACTTCTGGTGTATCAAAATAATCATCTTTGTTGTTAACAATTAAATGTAACGGTATTACCCTTATAAGTTTTGTATTATGCTCTTCTGGAATGAAACCAGTAGAGCTATCTACTAATATTCCTATTTTCATATATATTCTCCTTATTTATTTTCATATTCCTAATGCGAATGTTTCTCTACCTGTATGACAAGTAATAGTATTTGGCATTTCATCTAAAAATCCAAGTTTAAATCCTAAATTTATTGCTGATTCCTTTACCATATTTAATGTTTCTTCATCAATTCTTGAGTAAGAAATATCTATGGTATCTTTAGTACTAAATTGTTTTAACGCTGCAAGTGCTTCTTCAATTGCCTTTTTGAAAGTTCTAGTTTTACCATGTTTATCAATTTCTCCATCATATTTTAATATTGGTGTAATTTTTAAGAATTTAGCAAGGCCAGCTGCTGCTTTACTAATTCTGCCACCTCTAACTAATTGATTTAATGATTTAGGAATGATAAATACTCTAAAATCCTTATTTGCTTTTTCTATTAAATCAGATATGTCTTGCGCATTTTTTCCTTCTTTAATTAATTGTAAAACTCAATGTACTTGTTTTTTTAAAATTATACTTACACCATTTGTATCAATTACAAATACTTTTCCCTTATAATCGTCTTCATTTGATAACATTTTGCAGGTATTATATTGTCCTGAAAGGCCTTTTGAAAGTAATAGACATACAACTTGGTCATATTCCTTTAATAATTCATCTCATTTTTCCATCATTATACCTGGGATAGATTGTGAAGTTTTTAATAACTGTGAATCATTTAAACTATAAAAGTCATCTGGTTTGAAAGATTCATCATCAGCAATTTGCTCTCCATCCTCTTTAGTAATCATTAATGGCACTAGATAAAGATCTTTAATACTATTTATATCATTAATTCCACACGACGAGTCAGTAATTACAGCTATTTTCATAGTTTCTCTCCTCATATTTGAAACGGCATAAAAGCAAACGTTTCTCTACCAGTATGACAAATAATTGTATTTGCTAGATCATCTAACAATCCAATTTCATAGCCGGCTTCTGTTACTATTTTTTTAACAAGATTGATAGTTTCTTCATCTGCTCTTGAATAAGAAATATCTATTTTCTTATTCTCAGGATAAAGTACTTTTAATAATCTTAGTGCTTCTTCAACAGCTTTTTTGAAAGTTCTAGTTTTACCTTGTTTATCAATTTCTCCATTGTATTTTAGAATTGGAGTTATTTTCAATATTTTGGCAAGGCCAGCTGCTGCTTTACTAATTCTGCCACCTCTAACTAATTGAACAAGAGACTTAGGAATGATATAACCGTGTATATCATTATAATATTTTTCAATAATATCTTTAATTTCTTCTCCAGTTTTACCTTCTTGAATTAGTGTTTGAACTAATTCTAATTGACGCTTAATAACGATACTTACACCGTTATTGTCAATTACGTGTATTTTATTTATATATTTTTCTTCTTGAGAAAACATTCTGAATGTATTAAATTGTCCTGAAAGACCTTTTGAAAGTAATAAACAAACAACTTGGTCATATTCCTTTAATAATTCGTCTCATTTTGTCATAACATCACCTGGAATTGACTGAGAAGTTTTCAAAAGTTGTGAATCATTTAATTTATAAAAATCATCTGCACTTAATTTTTCATCATCAGCTATTTGCTTTCCATCTTCTTTTGTGATCATTAGTGGAACTAAATACAGGTCTTTATAATCTTTAGTATTCTTTATTCCACAAGAAGAATCAATTAAAATTGCAATTTTCATAATTCCTCCTCTATATAAAAGACTTAATATATTATATAATTGTTTTGATATTATTCCAATAGAAAAGCCAGGTAATTAATATGAAATTATTTATAAAGTATATTAAAAACTTTAGTACAATAAGTGTTATTTTAAGCAATAAAAAAATTACTAGAACTGAAAAAGACTTACATTCTGCAATTTTATTTCATGATAAAGAAATTGTTGGTTTCAATATATTTAATTTCAAATTTAATAAAGTATTTCATTTAGAAGATAAGAACTTAAAAAGAAAAGTAAGGCCAATTTTAAAAAAAAATTTAGGAGATTTTAAACTTGAGAGACAGTTTATTATTGCTAAAATAACTGAATGTGAAAAGATTCCTGAAACTCATTTATCAAAATGTAAAGTTAATATTGGGAAAAAAGAAATTCAAATTATTTGCGGAGCTAAAAATGCAAGAAAAAATATTTATACAACATTGGCTACAATTGATTCTTGAATGCCGGATGGAACTCAAATTAAACCTGGAAAACTTAAAGGTTTTGATTCATTTGGGATGTTATGTTCAGCAAAGGAATTAGAAATTGATAATGAAAAATATAATAATGAAGGAATTATGGAGTGAGAAGTTGATGACTCATATATTGGTAAATCAATTTGAGAGGTTTTAAATGAAAAATAAGTTTAACATTGATTTAAGAATATTTGAAGATTACTACTCAGCTGATTATTTTAAAAAAACTAGAGAGATTCTTAATAAATTTAAACCTAATCAATTAGTTACAATGCAGTGATTTCAAAGAAAAGAAAACACAGTGATTTGTGGTATTGAAATAATAAAAGAAATTTTAAGATTATCTAATATTAAGAATCTTATTGTTGAAGCTGTTGAAGAGGGAGAAATTGTAAATGCTTTAGAACCTGTTTTAAAAATAACAGGGAAATATAGTGATTTTGCACATTTTGAAGGTCTTTTTGATGGAATTCTTTCAAGAGCTTCTACTGTTGCAACAAATGCAAGAAATATCTCAATTGCAGCAAATGACAAAAAGGTATTAAATATGAATGATAGAATGGATTATTATACAAATCAACAAATTGATGGTTATGCTTCCTCAATTGGAGGAATTAAAAATCTGGTAACATATGCTTCTTTTGAGTATTTACAAGAAGAAACAGTTCTAAATGGAACAATGCCTCATGCATTAATAGCATCTTTTAATGGGGATTTAATTGCTGCTACTAAGGCTTATAAAGAGGTTTTTCCTAATAATGACTTAGTTGTGCTTGTTGACTATAATAATGATTGTATAAATGATTCTATAATGGTTTGTAATCACTTTAAAAATGAAATTAAGGCACTAAGATTGGATACTTCTCCAAATTTAGTAGATAAGTCATTAGCAAATATAAAAGAACAAGATAATGAGCTTCATGGAGTTAATCCTACTTTAGTAAAAATGCTAAGAGAAAAATTAGATTTAAATGGTCACCAAAATGTAAAAATTATTGTTTCTTCAGGATTCGATGAAAATAAGATTAGTTATTTTGAAAAAAATAAGGTTCCTGTAGATATTTATGGCGTAGGAGACGCTATAACTAAAAATAAAATTGGTTTTACAGGAGATATTGTATTAATTGATGGTAAAAAACAATCTAAATTTGGTAGAGAAAATGCCTTTTCAAACAAGATAAAAAGTATAAAATATAGGTAATAATGTATAGAAAGCGGTTTCTTATGAATTTGTTTAGAAAGAAAAAAACTAAAGCTAAAACTAATGTACTTGAAAATTCTAATGAAAAACAAGAAGACAGAGCTCCAAATCATTGAACTTATAATGATGACCCATTATTGAATATGGAACCTTTATTTTCAGATGACCCTGAGGCTCGAATGCTTTCTAAAAACTTCTCTGCCTCTTCGAATATGGAACCATCAAATAGCTCAGATTCAGCTGTAAGAGATAAACTAATTGAGTTAAGAAAAATTGTTGGAGCAAAACAAGTAACTGCTCAAAAAACAGATGGGGTATTAGGTTCAATTATTGATAGAGCAAGAAAAAATTCACAAGATATTCAAACTCAAGTACTCGAAAACGACCCTGTAATTGCTAAATTACTTAAGATTGAGAATTTAAGAAAATCAGGAGGAGTAGATGAAGAACTTTACACTGATGTTGAGAAAATTAAAAGTAGCACTGTTAGTTATGCAGATAGAGCAAAAGAATTTTACTCAAAACATACAACAGGTAAGGGAGTAGAAAGTGAATTAGACAGAGTAAGGAGATTATCTCAAGAAACTCAAATTAGAAGAGAAGAACAAAAAAGAGAAACTGCCAAATTTGAAACTGGAGAATTCGTTAAAGAATTGAAAGTAGATAAAGAACCACGTGTTGTTAAAAGTATTTTTAAAATCGAACCTAGAAGATCTTATACATATGAGATTACTAAGGAAAAGGAATTAAAAAATAAGTTGTTAGAAATTAAAAAGGTAAAATTTAGAAACATTGAAGAAGAAATTGAACTTACTATTCAAGAAATTGATTCAAAACAATTTAAGGATCAAAATAAAAAAGCTGAATTTTTTGAAGAAAAACTAAAGGAATTTGATCAGTTGTTGAAAAATAGTACTAAAGAAAATAGAAAACCTGAACTTGAACTTATTAAGCCAAGAAGAGTTCAAAATAAAAAGAAATAGGGTGAATTTTAAATGGACAAGAAAAGTAATGATCTTATTTTAGATAAGAAAACGTATGAAACTGAAGAAACAAAAAAGAGACTTGATGAAATTAAAAATAGTAATATATTAATGAGTTCACAATCAACAGCTAATGATTTTTATGTTCCTAAAAGAAAAACTAGAAGTTCTCATTTAGAGAAAGTTGCTATTATAAAACCAAGAAAGAAAAAAAATCTTCCTTTTAGTCCTGAGCAACAAAGAGAAATTGAAGAAACAATTACAAATTTGCAATCAGAATATAGAGAATTTGATAAATCAAATAAAATTTTTGAAAAGAGACTTTTAAAAGAAGAGCAAAAATTATCAAGACTAATTCTTAAAACTAATAGAAAGATTGGTAGTTTAATTTTCAAACAAGATACAGAACAATTAGAGAGAACTGTAGAATTGCAAGAAGAATACTTAAAAGCTTTTGATAAGGTTCACGATAATATAGATACAATTGTGTTGAGAGAGCAAAATATATCTCTTCAAGATAGAAGAAAACATATTTATAGTAAAGCCTACAATGCAGAAACTGAAAGAGCAAGAAAGCTTATTGAATTAAGAAATAAAAATAGAGCTACTTGAACAAATCAAATAAAAAAAGAAGTTAAGGAAAATTCAAAAAGAAAAAGTGAAAATTGAATGGAGAGACTTGGAATACTTGATGATGAATAGTTTTTTATTATCAAGTATTTTTATATGTCAATTTATTTTTGAAAAGTCACGTTAGTGTTATATAATTTTAATAATTATTAGGAGATTTAGATATGAACTTAACATTAATTTATGCATCAGCAGCAGTTGAGCAAACACAAACAGTTATGATAATTATTTTATTAGCTTTAGCAATAATTTTAACTTTGTATACAATAATTACTTTAAGAAAAGTAGGTATTGCTGCAAAAAAAGTTGATTACTTTTTTGAAGATTTAACTTATAAATCAGAAATGCTAAATGCAACAGTTGATACAGTTGCAAGAGTTACAAATTATGCAGATATTTTTGATGCTTTTGCTAAAAGAAATGTTAAATCATGAGTTAAAGTTGCAACTAAAAATAAGGATGTTGTTTATAAGTTAGTTGATAAATTAAGAGAATTTGCAAATTCAAAAGATTAGATGAGGAGGTACTAAGATATGTTTAAACTATTAAGATTTGCCTCATGAGTTTTTATTGGAATGATGTTAGCTCCAAAAAAAGGTGTTGAGATTAGAGCTGACTTTGTGGATTATTTGAAGAAGTATAGACCACAAATAAAAAAATTAATTAATACAATTGAAGAAACTTGAGAAAAATCTCAAGGGAATGAAAGTGATGAAATTGTAGCAAATGTTGAAATGAAACTTTCAAATATTAGAGAAGCTAGTGATGAGCTTGATGCTGCTAAAACAAAAGAATTGGCTTTTAAGGCACTTCAAAAGATTGGGCAAACTACGGTTAAAATTGGACAAGAAATTTCTAAATCCAATAATGTAAAAATAATTGCAAAGGACCTAGCTTTAATAACTGTTGATATTATTGATAAAGCAGACGATGTTTATTCAAAAGTAAAAGATGTATCTATTAGTATGAGTGATGATGTTTATGAAACTGGGGATTCAAAAAAAGTAAAAGTAAAACCAAAAATTAAAAAGGAGAAATAAAATGCAAAGTATTTTAAAAGAATTAGAAGCAAGGGACTTATTGAAACAATACACAAATGAGGAAAAGATAATTAAAGCTCAAAAAGAAGGAGCTGGCTTATATTGTGGTTTTGACCCTACAGCTGATTCACTTCACGTAGGTCATTTAATTCAAATTATTAATTTAAAAAGATTTAAAGAGTTTGGCTTTAGTCCAATAGCAATCCTTGGTGGAGGAACTGGTATGATTGGAGATCCAAGTTTTAAAAGTGAAGAAAGAAATTTGTTAACTTTAAAACAAGTTGAAAAAAATGTTAATGGTATTAAAAAACAATTAAATTTTTTAATACCAGATATTAAAGTTGTCAATAACAATGATTGACTTGGAAAAATGTCTCTTATAGATTTTTTAAGAGAAATTGGTAAGGATTTCAATTTAGCTTATTTACTTGCAAAGGAAAACATCTCTTCTAGAATTGAAAAGGGATTAAGTATTACAGAATTTTCATATACAATGCTGCAGGGATATGACTTCTATAAATTATATCAAGACCATAATTGTTGAATGCAAATTGGTGGATCAGATCAATGAGGTAATATCACAAGTGGAATAGATTATATTGCAAGTAAAATTGGTAGAGAACATTCAAAGGCTTGTGGAATAACAATGAATCTTTTAACAAAAAAAGATGGAGTAAAGTTTGGGAAAACAGAATCTGGAGCAATATGATTAGATAAAACAAAAACTAGTGAATATGAGTTTTATCAGTTTTTTATTAATCAAGATGATGAGGATTGTGAAAAATTATTTAAATTTCTAACTACTGTTTCATTACAAGAAATTGAAAAAGTTAAGAAGGAACACTCAAAAGAACCTTTTAAAAGATTAATGCAAAAAAAATTAGCTCAGGAAATAACAACTTTTGTTCATGGAATAGATGGTCTAAAGAAAGCTGAAAAAATAACTCAAGCACTATTTAGCGGTAATATATTTGATTTAGAAAAACAAGAGTTATTATCAATAATTAATTCAATGGAAAAAGTACAAGTAAATAATAATAAAACCATGGCTGAGTTTTTAGTAGAATCTAAAATAGCAACTTCAAAGAGAGAAGCAAGAGAGCTACTTAATGAAGGAGCTATTTGAATTAATAACAATAATAAATTTGACGAGAATACTATTGTTAATAAAAAAATGGCAACAATAGATAATTTTATTATTGTTAAAAAAGGTAAGAAAAAATATATAATTATAGAAATTTTATAGGAGTGCTTAATTATGAATTTTAATTTAATCTTGAAAAAAACTTTAGAAGAAATTTTAAATTACTTTAATGAAGAATGTTTTAAAAGTATAAAAGTAAATAATAAAAGTATAAAACTAGGATCAAAGGAATTAGTAGATAAAATTACTACTGAAAGTTTAGAATTAATTGATTCAATTATTTTTGAAGTAAATGCTCTAAGACAAGAAAATCAGGAAATTTTAACAAGACCAAATGTTGATCATAAACTTTATGCAAGTACAGAAATTTTATTATCATCTGCTTTTGAAGCCTTTAAAAAAGTTAAAGAATCATTTACAGATTTAAATTTTTTGAAGCACTCACAATCTGATGTAGACTTAATTGATCTAAATGAAAAATTTGTTGTAAGAAAATTAACTTCAAATTGTCAAAGAGTTTTAAATAAGTATGAAAATTTACCTTCAAGATTTTTAGATAATTTAAAAGTAGAAGAACTTTTAAATTGCTTTAAAAGAATAATTCCTTGTGAAAATATTAATGATATTGTTGTTTTAGCAAGAGAAATTTTAATAAAGCAAGATGAAATAAAAAGATTAGATTACTTCATTGATTACAATGCACTTGTTGATGAATACGGATGAGTGCATGATATTGTTAAATTATCTTCAGCAAATGCTGAACATATGGGTTTAATAGTAAATGTTGAAATATTTTCAAATGTAATATCTCAAAGTGGTTTTAGTAACTTAAAAGTTAATATTTAAAAAACTGATATTTCTATATATCAGTTTTTTTATTTTTATTCATTTCATGTATTTTTTTGAAATAAGATTTTTTAAATGGATAATAAATAGTTCCATTTTTGATTCTTTCAAGATACTCTTTTTTAATTTTTGTTTGAAATAATTCATTTTTTTCAGAGTTAGGATTGTTGTAAAAAGTATAGACTACATGATCTAGAATATCAGCTAGTCTAATAACATCAGTTAGCTTACTTGAAAGGTAGTAGGTGTTTATAGTATATGGTTTTTCAATATAGTTAGTTTTCAAGAGATTTTCTAATTGATTATATTCAGTCTTCTTTAAATTCCTCTCATCCATTAGAATAAAAATTCTTTTACATTTTTCTTCAAAAGAAAATAATTTTGAATTAAAATGTACTAAATTGTTAACAAAAAAATCATAGGCTAACATTTCATTAACAGTAAAATGTTCACTAAGTTCTTTTCTAGAAACAACAGAAAAAATGGGATAGATAAGATCACCAATTTCTTCAAATATTCTATTTATAAAATCTACCATTGCTAGCTCATCAGATTTGTTTCCCTTTAACTCAAAGTTTTTGGGAATATTATATTTATTCTTAATCTCATTTTCAATTAGACGAATTTTTGTCTTAACAAGGTCTTTATCGGAATATAAAAAACCACCAACAATAAAGTAGTTCGCTATGTCATTTTTATTTAATTTTCCGCTTTCGTCCAAAGCAATGTATAATTTTTCATCTATGAAATTTGCCATAAAATTCCTCATTTATAATATTTTATCATATATGAATATTTAAATATTTAAATATTCATTGTAGATAATAAGCGATTATGTCCCGAAATACAAGATTTATCTAATAAATAGATCTTGTATTTTTTCTTTTTCTATCAAAAAAATATCAGTTAGTTGCTTTCCAAGGAGAGTCAATTTTGGGTACTTTAGTAGTTTCAAATTCTTCATTAGATAGTGTTTTAATATTTCCATGTAAGCGTTCATCTTCAACTTGAATAAGATTGTAAATGTCATTTCCAATTAATGCATAATGTTTTTTATTTATTGTTTCCATAATCATTACTTTTAATTTTGGTTTAAAGTAAATTGGAGTATAACCCTTACATATAAATCACTTATCTTTTTTAAAACTAATACTATGACCATTATCAATAATTCTTTCACTTCGATAAGAGAAAACAATATCTTCATCTTGATCAAACTTTCTAGTTACTGATTCTAATTGGTCTAAAGGTATTGAAAAATCTTGATTGTATTCTTGAATAAGATAGGGTAAATAATCATTTAACTGATCAATATTTTTTAAATCTAAGAGTCTAATTATTTGAGGTCATCTTCTTTGTAATGTTCCAAAAGTTCTTTCAACTAATGCTTTTTCTTGGGGAATTGAAGTTGTTTTTGTATTTACTCCTAAAGAGTGAAAAATAAATTGTAATTGTGTATTTGAAACACTATCACCAAAGTGATCACGATTATTTTTACTACTAAAAACATTTCGATTATCACTAACATTTAATTTTGGTAAACCATAATGTTTAAAGGCTTTTTTATAGATATTATAATAACTTTCAGTAGTTTCTTGTTCGCTGAAATAGCCTGCCAAAATTCTTTTACTAGCTTTATCAATTACAATATGCAAATGACATTTTAAATTTTTAATTCACTGATGATTTGAAGCATCAGTTTCAAATATCTCTCCAAATTTTACAATTTTCTTTTGCGTAGGATGGGGTTTGCTTGTTATAATTGATTTTGAAAGATACTCGCTTGTTAAATTTTCTTGGTTTCCGGCCTTTAAATTTTTACGAATATCTTTTTTTTGTTTTTCTGTTAAGAGTCTCAATTAAAATATTTTCTTCTATTAATATGTGCCTAATTGCAGAGTAACTTATTTTCTTTTTTCAAGTTAGTTCTCAATAATGTTTAATACTAAAGTCATAATACTTTGTTTGAAATAGTTCAATTATTTCATCTTTAAATAACTGTGAAATTTTATTTATAGGTATTTTATTTGTATTTTTATGAATAAAAGCTTTTGCTCCAATTTCTTGATATTCCTTAAGTTTTCTTCTTGTGTGTCTAACACTATAACCTAATTTAAAGGCTGTATTTTTAATAGAGTCTTTTCTTAAAGATAATTGTTTAATTAATCTTAGTTGTTCTTGTTTCATGGTATTTAATAGTAGTCCTTTCATAAAACCTCCATTTATTGATTATAAAGGAGGACAAAGTCGCTTGTTAATATGTAGGGACATAATCGCTTATTACTCATAATGAATATTTAAATATTTAAATATTCATAGGTTAGTTATTAGTGTTGTATTATAATAAGAAGGAATGAAAAGAGGTTCTTTATGAATTTAGCAAATAAAATTACATTAGTTAGAATACTTTTAATTCCCTTAATAGTTATCTTGCTACTGTTAACTCCAGTAGATTCTATTTATAGTGGAGTGCCTGCACTAAAATTAACTGTTATTAGTATTGGAAATTATAACCTGACATTAACATATCTAATTGCAGGAATATTATTTATTATTGCTAGTTTAACAGATATGTTGGATGGTTATGTAGCTAGAAAATATAATATGGTTACAAATTTTGGTAAGTTTTTCGATTCAATTGCAGATAAACTTTTAACTAATGCAATTTTAATTATATTTGCTTGCTTTAAAATAATTCCAATTTGGATGTGTGTTATTTTAATATGTAGAGATTTTATAATTGATGTTGTAAGGCAAGTATTAGCAAATTCTGCAGTGGTAATGGCTGCAAATCAAATGGGAAGAATTAGAGCAACAGCTGAAATGTTAGGCTTATCAATTTTATTTTTCTTGGGTATTCAATGTTGAGATGGAATGGGTGAGTATGGTTGAGTAAACCAAGTTGTTATAATACCAATGTACTTAACTACAATTCTTTCAATCATTTCTGCTTTTATATATATAAAAGCAAATAAAAAGGTTTTATTTGATAGTTCAATGGAGAAAAAAATGAAGAAAAACCAGAATAAAAATTCATATGCTATAGTAACGGGAGCAAGTAAGGGACTTGGTTATGCATATTGTGAAGAACTACTTAAGTTGGGTTATAACATTATTGGTGTGGCAAGAGATACAAGTTCTCTTAAAGAACTACAAGATAAGTATTTGGAATTAAAAGTGGAAGCATGAGATATAGATCTAAGTGATATTAAAAACTCTTATAAACTTTTCGAAAAAACAAAAAATTTTGATATTGAAATTGTAATTAATAATGCTGGTTATGGAGTTTGAGGCTTTTTTGAAGAAACTGATTTAGAGCAAGAATTAAACATGATAGACTTAAATATTAAAACTCTGCATATAATTACTAAACTCTATGTTCAACAATTTCAAAAAAATAACAAGGGTAGAATATTTAATATAGGTTCTATGGCAGCATTTACTCCAGCCCCCGTTTTTTCAAGCTACTATGCTTCAAAAGCTTACGTTTGAAGTTTGGGAGTAGCAATTAATACAGAACTGAAAAAAGCCAAATCTAAAGTTAGAGTTATCACTTTATGTCCAGGACCATTAAAAACTGATTTTTGAAATAGAAGTAGTAACCAAAAAGAGGCAAAATATAAATCAACAATTAAAGTTATGAAGACAAGTGTGTATGCAAAAAAGAGTTTATACGCAGGACTAAAAACTAAAAGAAAAAATTATATCATAACAGGTAGAAGTAATAAGTTTGCTAAATCCCTTACAAAATGAGCACCTCAATCAATAGTACTGAACTCTGTTTATAATTATCAAAGAAAGAGAAAATAATGTTAAGTAATAAAAATATTGAATTAGCTATAGACCTTTTAAATAAAAACAAAATAGTTATTTTACCAACAGATACCATATATGGTATTAGTGCTCTTTATAACGAAGAAAATGAAAAAAAGATTAATTTAATTAAAAAATCAGAGTCTTCAAAAAGATTAATTATTCTATTCTCAAGATTTAAGCAGTTAAAAAAAATTGTAAAAGTTGACAAAGATTTTAAAAAAAATACTAAGGAGAAATTACCTATAACTCAAATTATTAACTCTAAATTTGGTCCAATGGCTTTTAGAAAAGTCAAAAGAAAAGATTTGAAAAAAATAATAAATAGAGTAGGTCTAATTTTCTCAACAAGTGTTAACTACTCGGGCAATAAATTTTTAACAAAAAAAGAAGAATTAGAATTATTTAATATACAAATTAGTGAGGTATTTTGAGATGGTGAACTAAATTCTAAACCATCAAAAATTGTAAATCTTGTTACTAATAAAGTGATTAGAGAATAAAAAAAATTATCTACTTATAGATGAATATAATCCTCTATGTATAGAGTTAGAATAAAAAAATTCTAATATAATCTATATAGAAGAGGATTTTTTATATGGCAAATTTTAAAGGAAATAAATCAAATATGGTATCTTTGGAAACTAAAATAGAAGTTGCAAAGGATTGAGCAATTAATCAACAAAGTTGAAAGAAATTAGCAAAAAAACATAATGTTTCATATTCTGCTGCAAGAAAATGAGCTTTAGGATATGAAGAATATGGAATTGAATATCTCAAGAAGATTTCTTCAAGAAAGGGACAAACCGCAGGAATTAAAAAAATTGATATAGAGCTAAAAAATAACCCATTTAGAAAAGAGATTCTGGAACTTAAAAAGAAAAATAAACTTTTAGAAATGGAGAATGAGATACTAAAAAAGTTCAATCAGTTCCTGGAGGATTGAGAAAAAAACAACAATTAAAGTATAACTATATTGAGAAAAATAAATCTGATTGATCAATTATTTTTTTATGTAAAGCACTTAAAACAACACAATCAAGTTATTACAGGTGAGTAAAAAAAGAAAGGCCCTCATTTAATTATAAGTTTGATGAGGTTTTAGCCGATTATATTTTAGAGATATTTAATTATTATAATCATATTTATGGTTATCCTAGAATCAATATAGTTTTAAAGCGCTTTTATAATATCAATGTTTCAAATAAATTAGTTTATAAATATATGAAACTTTTGGGAATAAGATCAAAAATTAGAATAAAGAGAAATATAAAACCAAAAGAGATCAAAGTTAGAAATTCTAAATACCCTAATATTGTTAATAGGCAATGAAATAGTTTTGATAAAGGTGAATTATTTGTAACGGACGTTACATATTTGCCTTATGGTTATAATAAGTTTGCATATTTGAGTATTATGAAAGATGTTAATACTGGCTTTATAGTTGGATATGATATATCTATGAGAAATGATAATAAAATTTATTTTAGAACACTGAAAATGGCTGAAGGCTATATGCTAAAAAATAAGAACTTAATAATTCACTCAGATAATGGCTTTCAATATACATCAATTTTTAGTCAGATGTATTGTAAGATGAATAAAATCTCTATATCTTTAAGTAGACCTGGAAACTCACTAGATAATGCTGCTTGTGAAACTTTTTTTTCTTCTTTAAAAACAGAGTGATATCAAAAGAACTTGAACTCTTTTCAAGAAGTATACAATAATGTTTTGGAGTATATTCAATTTTATAATTTCAAAAGAATAATGGTAAAGCATGAAAAAACACCATGAGAAACATGGTGTTCTAAATAGAATAAAAAAGCTATTCTATACTTGACATAATATGCTTATATCTACTTATAGATAATTTTTTTTATTAATCTCCTTTTAACTGAAATTGGAATTTTATTTATATTAATATAAAATATTAGTATAAGTGGGTTTTATGGGTGGGGTTATGAAAAAAAGGAGATAGGTATGAAATATTTATTAAGTTTAATGGGAATTTCACTTTTTGGAGCTGGAACAATTTTACAAACTCCGATCTCTAAAAATAGTGAAAATTATTTAAAAACTGTTAACAATCTAGATAATAATTTAATTTTAAACAATGAAGCTTATGCTAAAACAAACATTACTGTTTTTAAACCAACAGATATTACAGTTAATTTAAATTTGGTATCATCAGATTCAAAATCTATTCGTGAAGAAATACTATTGACATTAATGATTGAAAATCCTGAAATACCAGAATTAATTGATGTATATTTTTCTTATTCATCAGACCCTAATATGTGAGAATTTAAGAATATTAATTTAACAAAACCAAATCCAGGGATGGTTGTTGAATATGAAAATGCTACAATTTTAGCAAAACCAAATAATCCTGATTTTATTGGTGCAATGAGATTTAATGTTAAATTAATAAATAAGGAAAATCAACATTTAATACCCCTTACAAATCACATCACTAAAAGAAATTTGGGGATGCTAAATGATAATAAAACTTCTACAATACTTAAAGTTTTAAAGGAAAAAAACCCAAATGTTATTTTAGATGAAATAAATGTAACTCAAATTACAACAACAGATGCTATTATTTTACCTAAAGATGATAGTTCAGTTTATGACCCAACAAGTAGCGTAGTGATTACTTTTACAGTTCCAAATTCTTCTTCAATCTCTGTTGATATGAATAGAGAATTGAGAATTGTGACAACTAGCTATTCAGATAACTATTTTGTAATTGAAAAAAATATTGGCTTTACAACAACACCAGTTAAAAGTGTGTCATGAGCTGATGGGACTGCTGATTCAAGTGTAGAATTTGGAATTTATAGAGCATCAAATACAATTTATGATAAAAATTACCAATATTCAGTTACTCAGAAAAAGGTTACTGGTATGGCAAGTGCTAGAAGTGTGGCTACAGATAATAGAATAAATAAAAAAGCTGGTGGAGGGGGAATTACTCCAACTTATTTAATAGCAAGAACATTCTCTGGAGTATCTCAATATAAAAATGAAAAAGGCGAAACTATTATTCAATTTGTAAATGTTATGGAAGCTCAATCATCTAATATTAAAGACGCAAGTTTTACACAAAGATGATCAGGTGAGGCTACTTTCAATATTAAATATTAGATATTAAAAAAATTAATTTTAATATTAAATTATTACCTATATAAAAACCCCTTAATTTTGATTAAGGGGTTTTTATATTATTTAATTAAACGGTTGTATCATTCAACAATTAATGCTTCATTAATTTCTTGGTTTAATTCTTTTCTTTCTGGCAATCTTAATAATGATCCAGTTAGTTTTGCTTTATCAAATTTTACAAATTCAACAGTTGATACATTTGATGCTAATGCTTCAACAATTTTGTCATTTTTTTGCATTTTTTCTTTAACAGAAATAATATCTCCAATTTTAACTGAGTAAGAAGGAATATCTAATTTTTTTCCATTAACTAAGATATGTCCGTGAGAAACTAATTGTCTTGCTCCCTGTCTTGTTAATGATAATCCCATTCTGTAAATTACATTATCTAATCTTGATTCTAATTGTTGTAAGAAAATTGTACCTGTAATTCCTTTAATTTTTTTAGCTCTTGCATAAGTGTTTCTGAATTGTCTTTCAGTTAATCCATACATAAATTTCACTTTTTGCTTTTCTTGCATTTGTTGACCATAACCTGATAGTTTAGTTCTTCTTGCTCCATGTTGACCAGGTGCTGTAGTTCTTTTTTTACCTTTTGAGAACTCTTTTCCTGTTTCTAAGATAGAAAATCCATATCTTCTAGCTTTTTTAAATGTAGAGCCTGTATATCTTGACATACTTTAAATCCTCTTAATTTTCTATTTTTTTATTATTTATTATACTATTTTGGAAAATCCTAACTAAAGTTAAACTCCAGCAAAGGAAGTCTATATTTCGCCCTTCATCTGCAGGGGTTACTTTTAATAAGTTATAGACTAATTATTTTGCAGTGTTTAATTGCAGATTAACCAAAAATAATTATATCTTAAATAAAGAGTAAAAAATAAGATATTTTAAAAAAAACAACAAGATTTATGTATATGATATAATGAAATTAATTCTAAGGAAGTATTATATGAAAACATTATGGGATATTGATCAAATATTTAAGAATCCAATATACATATCTGCTTTATGTATTTTTTTTGCTTGCCTTATTGCAACAATCATTATCCTTATTTTACTAAGTATTTATAAAAAAATCCTTCAAATTGCAGCTAAAACAATTGATTTAATTGATGATTTGAAAAAATCACCTTTAAAATATCGTTTAAATAGAATATCAATAATATTTGATGAAACAGGTAGTTTTGAAAAGGAACTAATGATTTGAAGAACAAAGTATGAAATTTTATTTGAAAAAGAACTGCAAAAAATATTTGTTGATTTTGTTTCATTATTAGAAGATAAAAAGAATACTTTACCTAACTTAAAAAATGTTAAAAAATTTGAAGCAATATACTCAAGAGTAACAAACATTAATAAAAATGTTCATGATATTTTTATTGATATTATGAACTATCTTGAAATTGAATTTATTCAAAGAGATTCAATAACATTCCAAAAGGAATTATTCAGAATATTAAAAGATGAGGTTATAATGACAACATTTAAAGATGTTGCAATTGATGAAGAAAAACTAAAAAATACAATCGAGCAAATTGATGAACTTTTTGAAGATTTCTATTTAAAATTGGATGAAGGTAAATATAAGGAGAGTTGAGACTATTTATTAAAAATTGATCAAGCACTAGTTTTTCTAATTGAGCTGTTAGATTCAATCCCTTATGTAATTTCAACAATCACTACTGTAATCCCTGAACTAATGATTAGTTTAAAAAATAAACATATCACATTTGGACCAGTTGAAAGAAAATTACCTAGAAATGCAATTAAGTATGCTGAACTTGAAAATCAAGTTGATAAGTTAAGAATTAAAATAAATAATGAATTAAAAAAATTACAGTTCAAAAAGGCAAATAGAACTTTAAAAGAAGTTTTTAATCAAATTGCAGTTTTTAAAAGCTCAGTTGAAAATGAAGATAATTTAAAATCATTTTTTGAAGTTAGAACTCCAGAAATTAGAAACAAGTTTGATAGAATTGAGCAATCATCAAGATATATTGAAAGAGATTTTGTAAAAGTTGAGGGGATATCAAAGCAAATTTCAAAAGAAAGAAATGAATTTGAAAATGCAAAATCATCTTTTAGAAAAACAAAAACAAGAGCAGATTTACTATTTTCTCAAATTGATTTAGGAACAAATAGTGGTAGTGAAATAATCTTAACTGATATTAAAACTCAAATGCTGGAACTTATGGATCAATCATTAAAAGATATGACGGCTTTAGAAAGATCTGCAAAAATAGTTGAAAGTAAAAGTACAAATATTGACTCATTAGAGAATCAAATAATTTTTGTTCAATCAATTTTGAATCAATTAGATGTTAAAATTAACCAATATAAATCAATTAAAGAATTAGAGAAGTTTATTTTACCAATTCAAGAAATTCATGCAAAATTACAAAAAATCTCTACTGATAAATTAAAGAAAATATCAACTTTAGAAGATCGCTCAGCAGTTTCAAATGAAGTTGAAATGTGTAATCAAGAAACACTTTTTATTGCAAGAGACTTAAATGATACAATTTTCTTAGACTATATTTCCCAAGAAATTATTATATATTTGGAAAGATATGTAGGAAAAATTGAAGGAATTGAAAAAATTATTTTTGATTGTGAAGGATTATTTAAATCAAGACAACTTGATCAATTAATAGGTTATTCTTTAAAAACATTATTAAAAATTAAGGAAAACTACAGAAGATAAATTATAGAGGTAATAAATGAAAAACATTTTAATCAGATATGGAGAGTTAACACTAAAGGGAAATAATAGAAATGCGTTTATTAGCAAATTAATTCAAAATATAAAATATAAGCTAAAAAAGTATAAAGATATTATTTTTTATAAAAAAGACCATAATAGTTTAGTATTAGAAATTAAAGATGAAAATAAGTTAGAAGAAATTTGTGATATATTACAAAATATTTTTGGTATATATTCTTTATCGATTGTAGAAATTGTAGAAAAGGATTTGGATTTAATTTTACAAAGATGTTTAGAAGTGGCAAGTCAACATAAAGGAACATTTAAAGTTGAAGTTGAAAGAAAAGATAAGAGCTTTCAAATAAGTTCACAAGATTTAAAAACAAAAATAGCAGTTAATATACTTAAAAACAATCAAAATATTAGTGTCGATGTCCATAATCCACAATTGAAAATAACAGTTATTATAAAACATAATGGTGCTTTTATATTTACCTCAAGAATAAATGCATCAAAAGGTTTACCTGTTGGAGTTAGTGGTAAAGGATTATCTCTACTAAGTGGTGGAATTGACTCACCAGTAGCTAGTTATTTAACTTTAAAAAGAGGTATGCAAGTTGATTTCTTACATTTTATGACTCCACCTCATACTTCAAAAGAAGCATTGGATAAAGTTTTTCAATTAACAAGTAAGATAGAGAAGTATAATCAGAGTAATTTCTCGCTTTATATTTGTGATTTTTCTATTATTTTAAAAGAATTAATGCACATAAAAGAAGAGTCTTACAGAATTACAATTATGAGAAGAATTTTTATTAGAATAGCAAATAAGCTATGTGATTTAATTAAAGCACAAGCAATTATAACAGGAGAGTCTTTGGGGCAAGTAGCAAGTCAAACGATTGAATCAATTAATGTTATTAATGAGGTTTCAAAGTTACCAATTTTAAGACCAGTATTAACATACGATAAAGAGGAAATAATTGAAATCTCAAAAAAAATTGATACATATGATATATCTATCTTACCTTTTGACGATGTTTGTTCAATGTATGTTCCTAAAAATCCAGTAACAAAACCTAAATCTTTTATAGCTCAAAAACAAGAAGATAATTTACTTTTAGATGAGCTTATTGACTATACATTAGATAATTTAATAAAAACATATATATGAAAAGATGGTGAATTATGTGAAAAAGAAAAAAACTAAAAAGAAGTCAGAAAATAATAAATTTGGAGTTTTTAATGGCAGTGTTATAAATAGTGAAACTATAGGAATTAATCAAGAATTTGCAATTGAAAATTATAAAGATTCTTCATTAACAATTTCAGAAATTGAAAATACTACATCTATTAATAAAAAAAGTGACAATAATATTAAGGCTAAAAAAAGAAAGACAAATTATTTAATTTATAAAATTACAGCATATATAATAATATTATTAATAATAATCTTATTAATTGTTTGATTTGTTATTACTTAGAGAAGAGTGAGTTATATGGATGATTTATTTAGATTACTTTGAAAAATAATTAATTTTATTTTCATCGTTCTACTTATTGATATGTTGTTTAGTAGAAAAAGACGAAGAGGCGGACCAAATCAAAATAATGGAAATAATAAGCAAAGTCGTTATTTTGATGATGAAACAAGGGATCAAGGTTTTGATCAATCACAATCCCATACTGATTTTTATCAAGGTGAGTCTTTAATTAATCAGGCTTATCAAGCATTGGGTCTACAAAAAGGTACTCCATTAAAAGACGTTAAAAAAAGATATATTGAATTAGCCAAAAAGTATCATCCAGATAAAAATCCAGGTAATTTAGAAGCACAAGCTGAAATGACAAAAATTAATAATGCATATGATATCATCGTTGAAGATTTTAATAAGAAAAAAGCATAACACTATTTCAATAAATGGTGTTTTTTTGTTAATAATGTAAAATAAAAGAAAGTGAGGTTCAGTTGATATGGAATACTTAAATTTACTTAATATTCATAGTTGTTATAATTTCTTGAATTCAACAATAAAGATTGAAGATTATTTAAGTTTTTTAAAAGCAAATAATCTAAACTATGGTTTCTATGCTGATAAAAAAACTATGTATGGTGCAGCTGAATTCTATGAAAAGGCAAAACATGTAGGAATTAATCCAATATTAGGATTAAGTATTGATTTGTCTTTTGGGACAACACTAATTTATGCAAAAAACAATAAGGGTTATCAAGAAATAAGTCATATAAGTTCGTATATTAATGAAAATGAAAAACTTGACTTAGAAAAATTAGAGAATTTCTTTTGAAATAAAATTTCCAATGATGTAATTGTTATAGCAATTTTTTCAATTGAAAATGTTGATAATTATCTTGATAAATTTAATAAAATATTAAATAGCAATAATTTTTTCATTGGAATAGATAAACAAAATTATACTTATTTTTCAAAAAAGAATAATACAGTTTTTGCAAACCCAATTAACTTTTTAAATGAAAATGAATTTTCAGTTTATAAGACATTACAAGCCATATCTGAGGGGAAATTAATTTCAGAATTGGAAAATGTTGATAGGAATTTTTATTTTTCAAAAGATTTAATAGCGAATTATATAAACATAGAAACTCATCAAAATAATTTACTAAAAATTTATTCACAAATTGATTTTGATAATATTTTTATTTTTAAAAAGCATTTTTTGAAATATCCAAATAGTAAAAAAATGCCATCAAAAAACTATTTACAAATTATTTGTGAAGAGTATTTAGAAGAGTATTTAGAACATAAAAAAGACTTAAATAAAAATCTATATCAAGAAAGATTAAAATATGAGTTAGATATTATTAACCAGATGGGCTTTGAAGATTACTTTTTAATTGTTCATGATATGATTTGTGAAGCAATAAGATTGGAAATATTATACGGCCCAGGAAGGGGATCTGCTGCAGGAAGTTTAGTTTCATTTCTTTTAAAAATTACAAAATTAGATCCAATAGAATGAGGATTACTTTTTGAGAGATTTTTAAATATTGAAAGAGTTACACTTCCTGATATAGATTTAGATTTCCAAGATGATAGAAGAGAAGAAATTCTTGAGTACCTATTCAATAAATATGGAAAAGATAATTTTGCAACAATAACTACTTTTCAAACTATAGGTATTAAAAATGCTTTAAGAGATTGCGGAAGAGTTTTTGATATACCTATCGCTGATATAAACCACATGAGTAAACAGATAAATGAAAAAAATGTTAAAGATTTAAATTTAGCTTTAAAAGATAGTGAGATTTTAAATAAGTACAAAGATAAGTATCCACAAATTTTTGAAATTAGTGAGAAAATTATTGGTTTACCAAGACAAACAGGTACACATGCTGCTGGAGTAGTTTTTTCTGATACAGAGTTATATAAAGTTGTCCCAACAAAAATAGGTATTAATGGTATTTCTCAAACACAATTCTCAATGAATTATTTAGAAGAGATTGGTCTAATTAAAACTGATATTTTAGGGTTAAGAAATTTATCAATTATCCAAGAAATAATTAAAAATATTAAAATGATTGATAAAGTAAATATTAAATTAGAAGATATTCCCTTAGATGATAAAAATACTTTTAACTTGCTAAGAGCAGGTGATACTAGTGGAATATTTCAGTTAGAATCAGCTGGAATGACTGATGTGTTGATAAAAATGAAAGTTGACTCAATAGAGGATATAGCATTAACAAGTGCCTTATATAGACCAGGGCCTCAAGATAATATTCCATTATTTATTGAAAGAAAAAATAATGGATTTACAAACTCATTAATGGATAAAAATATTGAAGATATTTTACAATCAACTTTTGGAATAATAGTCTATCAAGAACAAATTATGCAAATGTTACAGAGAGTTGCAAAAATGAGTTTGAGTAAAGCTGATATTGTAAGAAGAGCAATTGGTAAAAAAGATAAAAATTTAATGAAGGAGTTCCAAGAGGAATTTATTAATGAATCAATAAAAAATGGTTATGCAAAAAATAAGGCAGATGAGATTTGAAATTATATTGAAAAATTTGCCTTATATGGTTTTAATAAGTCTCATGCAATTGCCTACTCTTTAATAAGTTATTGAATGGCATATTTAAAAGCAAATTATAAAGCATCGTTCTATTGTTCATTATTAAATGGGTCAATTAGAAATGAGATAAAAACTTCTCAGTATCTAAATGAAGTAAAAAAAGCAGGGTTTAATGTAAATCCCCCAACAATAAAAAATCCTAATAGTATTTATGTATTTCATAATAATATGATTAATATTCCTATGAATATAATTAAATATATTGGACCTGAGTTTTTAAAAAATATAAAAAAACTATTTAAAACTAAAAAGGATGTCTTTGAAAATATTCTTTTATTTATTGGTAATATGAAAGACAATGGTCTAACTGAACAAAGATATATTGCCCTTGTTTATTCTGGAGCTTTTGATTGCTTTGGTTTTGCTAGAAAAGACTTAATTTTGAGAAGAGAGCAAATTTTTAATTTAAGTGAAACAGCAACTTTATTAAATGATCCAAATATTTCATTAGATTTGAAAAAAAGAAAAGATAAACCAGAAGAAATAGTAAGCTTTGAAAAGGAATATCTTGGTTTCTTTGTATCTTCACATCCCTTATCATTAATTCGACAAAAAATTATTAATAACAGTAAATTAAGAACTTTAAATAGTTTAAAAGATGGTGGTATTGTTTGTGATGTTCTTATAAACATTGAAAATATTGTCACAAAAAATGATAAAAATGGTAACGAAATGGGTTTTATTGATATTACAGATGAAACAGATTCAATGATTGTTACAGTCTTTGCTTCAGTGTTTGAAAGTTTAAAACCTAAATTAAATTTAGGAAAAAATTTAATTGTTAAAATTAAAACACAAAGTTTTAATAATAAAATAAATGCAGTACTACTTGAGGTAGTTAAAGAGTTATAATAAAAAGAGTGATAAGTTTCTTTGTGTTATATAGAATTAATGGTGAAAAATATGAAAAATAAATTTTTACTTGTTGATGGTAACGCTTTAATTTTTAGAGCATTTTATAGTTCTTATGGGAGAGCTACATTAACAACAAAAAGTGGTATACCAACAAATGCAGTATATTCATTTATTAATATGCTTATGAATATTATTGAAAAAAATAATTATTTTTGTGTTAAAGTTGCATTTGATAAAGGAAAAAAAACTTTTAGACATGATAAATTAAAAGATTATAAAGCAGGAAGAGCAAAGACTCCCTCTGAATTAGTTTTACAGTTTCCTATAGTAAGAGAATTTTTAACAAATGCTAATATTGAATGATTTGAAGTAGATAATTTTGAAGCAGATGATATTATTGGGTCAATTTCAAAAACCCTAGAAAGTAATATTGATGCTGAAACTCATATTTTAACAAGTGACCAAGATATGTATCAATTGATATCAGATAAGACTTTTGTTTTATCACCTCAAATTGGAACTAGTGAACTTGTAGTTTATAATAGAGAAAAACTTTTTGAAAAATGAGGAGTAACTCCAGAACAAGTAATAGACTATAAAGGTCTTAGAGGAGATTCATCAGATAATATTAAAGGTGTTGCAGGTATAGGAGAAAAAACTGCAAAGGATCTATTGCAAGAATTTAATACTTTGGAAAATATTTATAATAATCTTGAAAAGATAAAAGGAGCAAAGCAATTAAAATTAATTTCAGGAAAAGAAGATGCTTTTCTTTCAAAAGAAATTGCAACGATTTATAAAGATATGGAGTTTAATAACATTGACTTTAGTAAAACAGAAATTAATTTTACTGCTCTTAAAGATTTTTTTGTAAAATACGAAATGAACTCGCTTTTAAAAAAGTATAGTTCAAAAAATAGTGAAGAGCCTAAGGAAAGTAAATTAGAATATATTGTTTTAAATAAATGAGATTCAAAATATAATGACTCTGTTAATTATATTTATTTAGAGACATTAAATGATAATTACCATACAAGTGATATTATTGGAATGGCAATAGTTAATTCAAAGGGTAATTTTTATTATTCTTTTAACACAAGCGAAACAATGAATATCTTCAACTGAAATAATTCTGTAATTGATGAACAGTTTCAAGCATTTTTAAAAAATGCAAAGTTTAAAACTTATGATGTTAAAAAAACTATTATTGCATTAATGAAAATGGGATATAAAATAAACCCTGATTTATTTATTTATGATATGATGATTGCTTGTTATGTTATTAATTCAAATGTTAAGTCTACTTTTGATCAACACACAATTATGATTGACCATTCAATTGAAACAAAGACATTTGAAGAAGTTTTTGGTAAGGGTGTTAAAAAAACTCAAGTAATTGATGAAAAAATTAAAATGGATTATATTTTAAATAAAGTTTTATTAATTAAAAAAGATGAAGAAGAAATTTTAAAATTATTAAATGATAATAATCAAACAAGTTTGTATGAAAAAATTGAATTTGAGTTTGCTAAAGTTTTAATTGATATGGAACTTGAAGGAATTCAAGTTGATCGTAATGAACTAGCAAAGCAAGAAAAAAATATTTTACAACTGTTAGTTGATTTAGATTTAGAAATAAAAGAAGAATTAAAAGATTATATTGATGACGATTTTAACATTGCTTCTCCTAAACAATTAAAAGAATTATTCTTTGATAAACTAAAACTGCCTGATTACAATAAAGGAAGTACAGATAGAGAAACTCTAGATTACTTAGAAGATAAGCATCCTGTAATTTCTAAAATTATTGCTTTTAGAAAATATAATAAATTGCATTCAACTTATTTAAAAGGTTTTGAAAAGTTCATTCACCCAGATAATAAAGTTCATACAATTTTTAATCAAACGCTGACAAATACTGGAAGACTAAGTTCTAGTTATCCAAATATTCAAAATATTTCTGTAAGAGATGAAGAGCAAAAAAATGTTAGAAAAATATTTGTAACTAAAGAAGATAATATATATTTAAGTTTTGATTATTCTCAAATTGAATTAAGGGTTTTGGCAGATATAGTTAATGAAGAAAAACTAATTGAGATTTTTTCAATGAAGAGAGATATTCACTCAGAAGCAGCAAGAAGTATTTTTAAGTTATCTCAAGATGAAAAAATAAGTTCTGAACAAAGAAGAGTTGCTAAAGTATTTAATTTTGGGATTCTTTATGGACTAAGTGATTTTGGTCTTGCAAAAGATTTAAAAATTTCTATTCCACAAGCAAAAGAATATATTAAAGCATATTACGAAGCATTTCCTCAAATTTTAAAATTTAAAGAAGAAGTTATAAAATTTGGTTATGAAAATGGTTATGTTGAAACATTAGGAAATAGAAGAAGATATATTTATGAGTTAAGTAATTCTAATTATATGGTTAAGCAATTTGGTGAAAGAGCAGCTGTTAATGCTCCTATACAAGGGACAGCAGCTGATATTTTAAAAGTTGCAATGATTAATGTATTTAAAAATTTAAAGGCACAGAATTTACAATCAAAAATGATAGCTCAAATACATGATGAGATTATTTTATTAGTTAAAAAACAAGAATTAGAAAAAGTTAAAACCATGGTTTTAAAAACTATGCAAGAAGCCTATAATGATTTATTAATGATAGCAAATAAGAATAGAACTGCACTTGTTGAATTAGAAATAAATTATTCACAAGCAAATGATTGATTCAATCTTAAATAAGGAGGGTTAAAATAATGCCAGAATTACCAGAAGTTGAAACCGTAGTAAGAACTTTAAATAGTAAAGTTAAAAATCTTATTATTAAAAAAGTTAAAATAACTTATCCAAATTTAATTAAAACAGATATCTCGATAGAAGATTTAGAAAATAAGCTTAAGGGTAGAAAAATAGATAATATATCTAGAATTGCAAAGCATATAATTTTTGAACTACAAGATCTAGTTTTAATTAGCCATTTAAGAATGGAAGGAAAATGATTTGTATTTGATTCAGATAGTGTATATGACTCAAAACATGTGGAAGCTATTTTTGAGTTAAGTGAAAATAAAATGATGGTATATAGTGATACAAGAAAATTTGGTACTTTTCATTTACAAGAAAAAGATACCTTTAAAAGTCAAAATCCCATAAATAAGGTTGGTCCAGAGCCCTTTAATAGCGCTTTAAATGGGCAATATTTACACGATATAATGTCACGTTCAAATAAGCATATTAAAACAGTCTTATTAGACCAAACTAAAATCTCAGGAATTGGAAATATATATGCTGATGAAATATTGTTTGATTCAAAAATTCATCCTGAAAAAAGAGCTAGTTCTCTTAAATTAGAAGACTATGAAAGAATCTTAGAATCTTCTAAAAAGATACTTAAAAGATCTATTGAATTAGGGGGATCTACAATTGATACCTATCAGCCAGAGCAAGGAATAGATGGAAAATTTCAAAATGAGTTAAAAGTACATACAAGAAAAGGTAAGCCTTGCTTTGATTGTGGAAGAATTATTGAGAAAATTAAAGTAAATGGAAGAGGTACTTATTTCTGCAAAGAATGCCAATTTCTATATTAAGTTGTGTATAACTTTTAAAACACCTTTATTTAAGGTGTTTTTTAATATTTTTTATTAACATTTAATAGTCAATTTTTAAAAGATTATTAAATCTATTTCATTTTTTTCTTTTTTTCTTATTATTAATAAGGCACAAGGGTAAGAGGTATGCAATGGATAATTTTAATTACAAAGTGATTTTAAAAAATATGATAGATAATTCAAATCTTAAAATTATAACTTATTTATATCAACCAATTATGGGTTCTAGAGCGGTTTCGCTATACTACTCATTAATTAATGAGTCATATATTTTTAATGAATTAAAAAAAATAAACCTTTCAGATACTAGACTTTCAAAGATCACTGATATTGCTCAAAAAAGCTTACCTAAATATTTTAAAAAACTAGAAGCTTTAGGTCTTTTAAGAACATTAGAAAATAAGGAAAAGAAAACTATAATATTTAATATTTATTCTCCATTGGAACCTTCAAGTTTTTTTGAAAATCAGGTTTTTAATAGTGTCCTAGTTTCTAAACTTGGTAAGGAGGACTATGAACTTGTTAGATTCTCATTTAGAGATGAAGGAGAAGTTTCATTGGAAAGTGGATATAAAGATACATCTTCTAAATTTGTTGAGGTTTTTGGAGAAGTTAAAGAAGACATAAATGAAGAGCAAAAAATGATTAAAGCAAAACCAAAAAGATCTAATGCTTTGTTAACTGGATTGAACTATAAGGAGTTAATTAAATCATTAGAAAAAGAAGATTTCATAATTAGTGAAAATAATAAAATTGTAAAAAAAACAGTAGAAGATGTTTTTGGGTCATACAATATAACACAACAAGAAATTGAAAATATTATTAAAAAAATTTATGATAAGGAAACATGTTCATTTGATAGTCAACTATTTTATAAGGAAGCTTCAAAAGTTATTTTTAGAAAAGACGAATTCAGTGAAACAGTTCCAGATTTTGATGCTAAATTAAATATTCAAAATCAAAAAAATAAAAAACTAGCTGAAATGGAAACAATAGAGCCTGAGCAATATTTGTATGCTTTATTAAATTCAAAATCTGGAAGTGTAAAAGAATTAGATAAAATTCATAATGAAATAATTGAAATTCTACAAAATAAATATAAATTGAGAAATGGAGTAATTAATTGTTTATTAGATTTTGTATTCCTAAAAAACAAAGGTAAAATAATTCCCAATTATATTTATAAAATCGGATCTACAATGTCTGAAAATGGATTTAGTGTTGCTTTAGAAGCCTTTGAATATTTAAAAGTTGCACATCAAAAATCAAAAGGAAAATCTAAAAAAAATCATAAAATAGAATTAGATTCTAAATGAGATGAAGCTTTGAATAAAGAAACTTATAAAATTAGAATTGAAGAAGATTTAGTTTTTGAAGAAACAGGTTGAGGTGATTTTTAGATGAAGCAGTTAACATTAGAAGAAATTAAAAATAATAAAGATTTTAAAGAGTTAATTAAAAAGCATAATATAACAGATGAAATATTACAAAGTAATATTTTAGTTATAAGCAGATTTTTAAGCGATTATGTTCATTGTTATAAAGAAGAGGAATCAAAATTTTGTAAACAACCAATAGCTGGAGTACAACAAAAAATTGTTTACAAAAATAATGTGTTTTATATTACAAGTAAAAATTGTAAACATTGAATATTTGAAAATAAAGATTATAAAATTACCAAAAATATATTATATGCAGATTATGATTTAAAAGAAAATACTCAAACTATTGGTGAATACATTGAAGCTCTAGATTTATCGAAAGTTAATATTCAACAAAAAAACTTGTTTACCAAAATTAGAGAAAACCTAAGTACTAACTCTTGAAAGGGATTTTATCTTCATGGAAAACCAGGGATTGGAAAAACTTTTTTAATGAAACGATTAGCAAACTACTATGCAAAAAAAGATAAAAAAGTAATTTTTGTTACTGTAAATAAATTAGTAAAAATAGTAAAAGATACATTTAATAATCAAGAGAAAACTAATCTTTCAAAATTTTATGATGATTGTTTAAATGTGGATGTTTTAATTCTAGATGATATTGGAGCAGAGATTGTAAGTGATTGAAGTAGAGATGAGTTGCTCTTTGGTGTTTTAAATCATAGATTAGAAAATAAAATGATAACTCATTTTACATCTAATTTCTCAATTTCTGAATTACAAAATTATTACTTAAATAAAAAGGTAACAGGTATTGAAGAAAAGAAATTTGAAAAACAAAAAACTTTAAGATTTACTGAGAGATTAAAGGGCCTAGCTTTTGAAATAGAAATGTCAGGTACAAATAAAAGATATTAATAGATTTTTTTCCATAATATAAAAAAAACTCGGAAAAAATGGAAATAAATTTTTATGCTTTTATTTAATAAATAACGCTTTAAGGTATAAAATAAAGACGTGAAAGGAAACGACTAAAAATGAAAAAAATAGCAATTAACGGATTTGGTAGAATTGGACGTCTAGCTTTTAGACAACTATTCTTATCAAAAAATATTGAAATTGTAGCAATTAACGATTTAACAAACTCAAAAACATTAGCATACTTATTAGAATTTGACTCAGCTCACGGGAGATTTATGAGCGGGAAAATTGAAGCTAAAGAAGGTGCAATTGTAGTTAATGGGAAAGAAATTAAAATTTTAGCTGAAAGAGAAGCTAAAAACTTACCTTGAGGAAAAATGGGGATTGACTTAGTAGTAGAATGTACTGGATTCTATGCTGATAAAGAAAAGTCACAAGCTCATATTGATGCAGGAGCTAAAAAAGTAATTATTTCAGCTCCAGCAACAGGAGATCTAAAAACTGTTGTTTTTGGTGTAAACCATAAAACAATTAAAGCAGAAGATAAAATAGTTTCAGCAGCTTCATGTACAACAAACTGTTTATCTCCAGTAGCAAAAATTTTGGATGAAAAATTTGGAATTGTTAAAGGATTAATGAATACAATTCATGCAGTTACAAATGACCAAAACTTATTAGATTTACCTCATGTTGACTTACGTCGTGGGCGTGCAGCAGCATGAAATATTGTTCCATCAAAAACTGGAGCAGCAGCAGCAGTAGGAAAAGTTTTACCAAACTTAAATGGAAAATTAGATGGGTTAGCACTACGTGTTCCAACAATTACTGGATCAATTGTTGACTTAACTGTTGAATTAGCAAAAAATACAACAGTTGATGAAATTAATAACTCAATTAAAACAGCAATATCAAAAGATGCTGAACTGGGAGCAGCTTTAGAATATTGTACAAAAGAAATCGTTTCACAAGACGTAATTGGATCAACATATGGTTCAATCTTTGATGCAACTTTAACAAGAGTTATGGAAGTTGATGGAAAACAATTAGTTAAAGTATTTTCATGATATGACAATGAAAATTCATTTACTTCACAATTCATCCGTACAATTAACTACATGTTAAGTTTATAATTTCTAAAATCAAACAATTAGCATATTTTTACACGATATTATTATTGAGGTGAAAATATGTTTTTTTATTCAAAAGAAGATTATATTGATTATGTTCTTAATGTAATAGCAAAAGTTAAGTTGAAAAATAATATTAATAAAGTAACTCAAATTCAAATTCAAAAAATTATTTATATTGTCTATTCCTATTTTTTAATTTTTAAATCTAAAATAGTTGATATAAAATTTGAAACTTGAAAATGAGGACCTGTAATTTATAAGTTATGAAAAAGTCATACTCAGTATTCAAAGTCAAATGTACCATTAATTTTTAATGAAAAAGAAGATCTTAAAATAGCCAATGATTTTAATAGTGATAATATAATCGTTTATGAGATCATTAAATTTCTATTAAATTTAAAATATTGAGATATAGTTTTAATTTGTCATGAACAAACTCCATGAAAAAAATTATATAAACCTAGTAAGAATAATTTAATTACTGACCAAGATATTTTAAAATTTCATAATGAAAACAATGATAATTTTTTTGAATATATAGATTTTATAGTTAAAAATGTTTTAAAATAAATAAGTATAGGAGAGCATAAAAATGAAAAAAACACTAAATGATATTCAAGTATCAGGTAAAACAGTTCTTGTTAGAGTTGATTTTAACGTACCATTAAAAGATGGAGTTATAACTGATGATAACCGTATTAGAGCAGCATTACCAACTATTAATTATTTAATTGAAAATGGAGCTAAAATCGTCTTATTTTCACACTTAAGTAGAATAAAAGAAGAAAGCGATAAAGTTAAAAAAACTTTAGCACCAGTTGCAAAAAAACTAGAAGAGATATCAAAAAAATCAGTAAAATTTGTATCACAAACTAGAGGAAAAGAATTGGAATCAGCAATTAAAGATTTAAAAGCTGGAGAAATAATCTTATTTGAAAATACACGTTTTGAAGATGTTCAAAATGGAGAACTTGTTAAATATGAATCAAAAAATAACAAAGACTTAGGAAAATATTGAGCTAGTCTAGGAGATGTATTTGTTAATGATGCTTTTGGTACTGCTCATAGAGCTCATGCATCAAACGTGGGAATAGCATCAAACATATCAGAAAGTTGTGTTGGATTTTTGGTTCAAAAGGAATTAGAAATGTTAGCAAAAGGAATTGATAAACCTGAGCATCCATTTATTGCAATAATTGGTGGAGCTAAGGTTTCTGATAAAATAGGAGTTATTGATAACTTATTAGAAAAAGCAGACAAAATTATTATTGGTGGTGGAATGGCATATACCTTCTTCAAAGCACAGGGGCATAATATTGGAAAATCATTATGTGAAGAAGATAAAGTTGCATTAGCAAAACAATATTTAGATAAATCTAATGGAAAAATTATTTTACCAATTGACTCTGCAAATAATAAAGATTTTAAAGATACACCCGCAACAATATCAGGAGTTGATTTACCTGATGATGTAATGGGATTAGATATTGGTCCAAAATCAATTAAACTATTTGAAGATATTTTAAAAGATGCTAAAACAGTGGCCTGAAATGGTCCAATGGGAGTATTTGAGTTTGAACACTATAATAAAGGAACATTAGCTGTTTGTGAAGCAATTGCTAATTTAAAAAACTCATTTACATTAATTGGTGGAGGAGATTCAGCAGCAGCAGCCATTCAATTAGGATTTAAAGAAAAATTTACACATATTTCAACAGGTGGAGGAGCATCTTTAGAATATATGGAAGGAAAAGTTCTACCTGGAGTAGAAGCGATTCAAAATAAATAATTAAGAAAATACGGTTTATTACCGTTTTTTTTGATTTATAATTAGGAATGGTGATTTACTTGAAAAGAAAAACTCGAAAAATTGATAATACTGAATGAATAACAAATATATTTTTAGATAAAGAAAATATTTATTTTACAGATAGTCTTCCCAATAAAAGTAATAATCTTTTATGTTATATTTCAAAGGAAAATTTTAAAGAAAATTTAAAAAATAAAGCAGATATTGAAAGATTTTTCTTATGTCATCCAAGCCCATTAGTTTCCTCTTTTGAAGATATTAGTAAGACTGATATAAAAATTTTAAATGTTTTTGAAGATTATATTCAAAATTTTATAAATATTGAGGGAATTAAATATGTTAGCTTTATTAAAGAAAATAAGGTATTAACAAGTATATTAGATTCTAATGAAGTAAGCAAAGAATTACAAATTATTAAAAAAATTGAAGATAAATTAGTAATAAAAAAGCAAGATAAAATATGAATAGCAGATAAAAATTTGGAACCTATTAGTCAAATTAATTATAATATTGTAGATATTGTTAAATTAAAAGATAAGTATGTAATTCAAAATGAGAAAGAAGAATTATTAATTTTGGATCATAAATTTAATATTGAGAAAAATATTTTAACTGAAAAGGGCTTTAAGAAAATATATTATATAAATCAGAATAATATTTTAATTTCTTACAAAGATTTGAACGTTACAGTTATTCATAATATTTTTACTGATAAAACTGAACCCTTTGATAGTTGCTTTATAAATAGAGCAGTCTTATTAGATGATAATTTATTACTTTCTAAAAAGATTGAAAAGGGAATAAAAAAAAGTTTGTTAAATTTAATTTATTAAATTTTGTATATAAAGACTATATATTAAAAAGAAAAAACCATACAGATATGTATGGTTTTTTCTTTTATTATTTTTATGCTTCTGCTTGATTAACTTCGTACTCTCTTTGTTTTTCAGCAAGTCTTGAATAATCTTGATACTCAATAGTATCACCTTTAGCTCATATACCTTTAATAATTCTATTTATTGTGTAAATAATAAATAATTGAATTGCAATTCTATATGCAGCAAATGTTGTGCTCAATAGTGCTCCAAAGAATCCTCTTTTCTTATTGAATAAATCTCCAAGAATTGAGAAAATTGTAAGAACAGCTGATATTAATTGTCAAATTAATACAATTGTAGCAAAGATTAAGTTTATAATTGCTATAAAATTCATAAACCCATAAGCTATTCCTTTTTTATCTCATGCAGCTTTTGCATTTGGTGTTGCAAATAATAAGCAGTTTAGAACTCCTCACAATACTATTCCTGATAAAATCCCAACAACTATTTGATCTGCTAATCCAGCAGTAAATATTTGTTTTGCAGAAATTAATGAATAACCAAAATAAAGAGATAAAGCAATTGTTCCAGCTATTAAACAGTTTCCACCATATCCTTTAGATATTGTAAATTTAGGACTAACTGTTGATTTAATAGGAATATTTTGCATTTGTGCTAGTACAAAAGGTGTAAATAAACCACCAATTGAAATAGAAAATAATGCGATAATATATCTATTATTTAATAATGTAATGTCATCAGCTTTTCTCAAAAAGTTTATGATGAATGAACAAAAGAATATATTAGTTATAATAGCAAAACCAACTACGGCAACTATCATAGGAATAAAATTAATTATAGTTTGATCTCCACCGCTTATTTGATTTGCAAAATTAGGATCTGCTAGATAATAAGCAAATACTATTGCAGACAATAAACCTACAATTAAACCAAATCAATTTCCTATTAAAAGTAGCATTCTCATACTTGAAGTTTGTCTATTTCCTCTCATTTTTCCACCTCCTTAATAGAATTGTACCATTAAAAAAATCAAAAATAATATTAGTTAAATATAGTTTCTATTGTTTTACCTGGAGTATTTTTTATAAGAATTTTGTATTCACCAAAAGCATTTTCTTTACTTGTTATACCCATATAAAAATATTCTTCAATAACTTCATCGTTATTTGCATATTTATCTCCAGGAAAATAACTTCGAGTTTCTTCATTAAAATTTGCATGATAAAGTGTTTCTGGTTTATCTATTTTTTCTAATTTTACTTTTTTTTCAATATTGATATGCGTTATAACTTTTTCTCTCATTTCTTTGCTTTCTTCATCTGTACTCATAAATCAATTAATAATTTGTTTTACAAATTGAAAAGCATTACTTTGAGGTATTTCTATTCCCCAAGGTTGTTCATCAAATCCATCTATTCAAATCTGTTTTTCAATTTCTAATTCAAAAGTATTTTTAAATTCTTTTTTTAAATCATCTAAGTTTTTATATGGATTAGAAGAGTTTAAACCAAAAAGTCTAATTTGTTGATTATTGATTGAGGCATAAACATTAGCATAATATAAATATCCTAAAGCAGGGTCATTAAATCTCTCAATAACAAGAGTATGATTTTCAATTTTCATTGCATCTATATCTTTATTTGCATCAATAAATTCTTTGCTAAATTCTTCAGCTTGGCTATTTTTATAGTTCATAGAACCATTAAAACTTGTTGTAATGGTTTTTATACTATAAACATTTGATATTTCTTCAGGAATAGCCAAAAACATCTCTTCAACACATTTTTTTAATGAATTTGTAAAATCCTTAGAAGTTAATTCAGCTTGGGATATACCATTAACATCTCTGAATTGTAGATTATTTCAATCGAATTTTGCAAAGTCATATTTATAGCTTATCTTTTTTGTAATTGTTTCAATTGGAGAATAAAAAGCATAGTTCACAATTGGAGCAACAGATGCAATTGATACAGCAGATGCACTTAACATTATTATTAATTTTTTCATAGCTTTCCTCCATAATAAGTTAATTATATTATAAAAAAATAGTCCTTTATGGACTATTTTGAAACTGTTTTATTTTTTAATTTTTCTTCTTTTAAACTTAATTTGTATTCTAGATACTCTTGATCATTTTTTATTTCTTCAGCTCTAATATCTGCCATTTCTTTATCACTTAAAAGTCTAAAGAAGTTTTCATATTCTGAAATAACTTTACCCATTTCTGAATTTGGGTCCATTTTTTTCATTTTATTTTTATAGTATAAGAAGTATTGCAATATTGCTCATATGACAATACCTACAAAGTATACTAATTGGAAGATACTGCTTACTAATCCTTGGATAACAATTTTACCATTTGCATCTTTTACATTAGCTAATCCAATGAAGTATGAAACTAGTATAAATACTAAGAATAGTAGAGTAATAAATCAAGCTATGTATTCTCATATTTCAACTTTTATTTTCTTTTTAAATCCTTGAACTAGTACAACTGGAATAATCATTCCATAGATTGCAATTAAAAGAATTGATGCACAACTTGCAATTGTTCCATAATTTAGTGGAGAAGGTGACTTTGTAGCTCCTTCAATAATATCTGGAATAAATAAGAACATAATTGCACAAATTACAAATAATCCCATTGTTGCTAAAACTCCAGCAACTGGAACATTCTCTTTATTTTCTTTTCTGAAAATTGGTGAAATGTATCCTTGACTTGATAGAGGTTCAAGAGTTGAACCTCCAAATAATGTTATTTGTAATGAAGAATTAAATCTCATTAGGATTGTACAAATAATAATTAGTATTGGTCCAAAATTTCTTAAAAAATTATTGTCTGGAAATAATTGAGTATTTGGATTTCCAGTAAATGTTCCACCAATTGCAAACATTGTAATTACAGAGAATACAATGTAGAAAAGAGTTGTTGCAATCATTATAACTATAATTGCAATTGGCATATTTCTTGCTCTATTTTTAATATTCTTACCTGTTGATATAAATGTTTCTATTCCACCAAATGCAAAGAAACAAGTAGTAAAGGCTTTAGTGAAACCATTCATAGTTAGTTTTTGATCTTTATAAGCATCAAAAGGATTATTTCCTAAACTTAGATTCATAAATCCAGCAGTTAGACCAAAAATCATTAATAATAGTGTAATTCCTCATGTCATATATCCTATAATTAATCCAACATACTTATATTTTTTTATTCCAAAAAATATAATTGTTGCTGCAAAGATGTATAGAGCAAAGGCAATTAAATCTAAGTATAGATTTCCTCATTCTCCAAATAGTCCATAATCTCCATTTTTATCTTGACCAACAAGTCATAAACCACCAGTTTGTACTTGCTCAAGTGGACCAAAATTAGCTCTAACCATTGTAACTATTAAAGCCATCCCAATTACTGGAATAACTGAATAGTTGATAAAACCAATTAATAATCCTCAGAATTTACCAAATGCTGTTCTAACATATTGACTTCCTCCTCCATTTGCTTGGGGATGATATTTAACTAATTTGGCAAAGGCTCAAGCACACATAAATGCTATTAAACCTTCTATTAAAAATAATCAAATAATATGAAGACCTATTCCATCTTCTGGATTTGTTCCATCGCCTCCAAGTACTATTTGACTAAAACTTGCTGTAAAAGTAATTCCAGCAATAAAAGTAAAGCCAATTCATATTATTGAAAAAAGGCCTAATTGTTCTTTTCTTGTTTTCATTATTTATTAACCTCTATTTTTTTATTTAAAATAACTGGAATAATTAAAGGATTTCTTCTTTTATATCTAAAGATGAAAGGTGATAATGATTCCTTTATTGCATTCTTAATAGCACCAAAGGTAGGCTTTGGTGATTTAAGAACTTCTTGTACGGCATTTGTAACTATGTTTATTGATTCAGAAATAACATTTCCACTGTCTCTTACATAGAAACTTCCTCTAGAAACAATTCTAGGAGGAGCTGATAATTTATTAACTTGTGAATCTATTGAAATAATGACAGCCATTAAACCATCTTTACTTAGAATATTTCTTTCTCTAATAACATTACTTGCTTTTCCTGTCATATCTTTTCCATCAATAAATACTGCCTCAGCTGGCACTCTTTTACCAAGTTGACCAACACCATTATGTAATTCAATTTGATCTCCATTTGCAACAACAAATACGTTATGGGGTTTAACATTAACTTTCATTGCTGTTTCACCATGGATTTTTAACATTCTATATTCACCATGCATTGGCATAAAACATCTTGGTTTTAGTAAAGTAAATAATAATTTTTGTTCTTCTTGACTTGCATGTCCGGAAGTATGAATTTTATTATCTCCACTATTTTCAATAACATTAGCACCAATTCTTGTTAGTTTGTTAATTACATTTTCTACATCAGCTCTATTACCAGGAATAGGTGATGAAGACATAATTACAGTATCGCCAGGAATTATTTTTATTGTTTGATGTTCCATTCTAGATATTCTAGATAGAGCAGCCATTGGTTCTCCTTGACTTCCTGTACATAAAATCATTATTTGGTTTTTAGGGAAGTTTTCAATTTCATGGGGTTTAATAAACATTTTATCATTAATGTTTAAATGACCCATTTGTCTAATTATTTTAATAATTCTTTCAATACTTCTACCAATAACCACAATTCTTCTACCATACTTATTTGCAAGTTCAATAATATGTTGTAATCTATGAACGTTTGAAGCAAAAGAAGCGATGATAATTCTTCCTTTTGATTTTAAGAAAAGTGTATCAATATTTTGAATAACTTTTCTTTCACCAATTGTATAACCTTCAACTTCAGCATTTGTTGAATCGGCCATTAATAGCTCAATTCCATCATTTCCTCATGTTGCCAATCTTTGTACATTAGCATCATGGCCTAAAGGTGTTCAGTCAAATTTATAATCTCCTGTTGAGAAAATAGCACCATTAGGTGTTTGTACATGAACTCCAAAAGCATCGGGTATTGAGTGGTTTACTGCTGCGAATTGAATAGTGAAATTTACTGTTGAATAAACATCATTTTCAGTATATTCTCTAACAACTGTTTTATTTTGTAACTTGTATTCTTTTAATCTATCTCTAATTAATGCAGCTGCCAAAGCTGGTGCATAAATTACTGGTACTTCAACTTGTTGAAGTAAATAAGGGATTCCCCCAATATGATCTTCGTGACCATGAGTAATAAATAATCCTTTTAGTTTTGAGTTATTTTCTACTAAATAACTAAAATCAGGAATTACAGCACTAACACCTAATTGTGTAGCATCGGGAAATTTAACCCCAGCATCAATCATAATAATTTCATTATCATATTCGATACAGTAAGTATTTTTACCAACTTCTTCTAAACCACCTAAAGCAAATACTTTAGTAGGAAAGGGTGCTTGCTGTATTTTTTTCTTTGGCGGATTTATATTATCAGCCAATTTTTTTATTTCAATCTTTTTCTCTAAATTTGCAACTACGCTTTTTACCTGTTGTAGAGACTCTTGTTTTTTGTCTTCCATATTTTCAACTCCTTATATTAAAATGTAAAAATTTGTAAAATGATACGTAAAAGTATTATATGTATTATCGTTTCCAAATAATTTAAAAGTCATAGTTAATAGTATTTTAGCAAAAAAGTAAATTAAATATACAAAAAACTAAGTAAAAATAAATAAAAAAAGAAGTTTTATAAAACCTCTAAATTACTATTCAACTTTCTTCATTATAATGGGGATCTTCTTTATTAATTCGATCATAATAAAGCTTTCCTTGATTGTGTTCCAATTCGTGTTGAAAAACAATAGCGTGGTATCCTCTTAAAGTTAATTCAATATATTCTTGCTTGAATCAGTCATAACCTTCAACTTGAATTTTATAACTTCTTGGCACTAAACCTTTATGGTCTTTATCTACACTCAAGCAACCCTCACCATCACTTAAATAAGTAATCTGGTCACTATTTGCAGTTATTTTTCCATTTATGATTGCATATTCTTCAACATCATCATTTTCAACATCTCATTCAAATCTTGCAAAAAACATATTAGTATTACTTCCAATTTGAGGAGCTGCTAGCCCAACTGCTGGACGCAAGTAATCTTCATTTTCCTTTTTATTTAAATCAGGATCTTGACTATATCTTACAAAATCAATTAATTTTCTCATTACTAAGTCATTTTCTTTACTTAAGGGTAATTCAACATCTAAAGAGCTATTTCTAATAATTTCTGGTTGATTATCTTTTCACAATCATTTATTTGTTGGCAATTGTGATTGCAATAAGTCCTTTTTTATATCTAATTTCATAAATCAACACCTCAAGTATCATTATATAATAATTATTTTTGTATAATATAAAAAGCAAAGGAAAAATTAAAATGAAAGTTATAAGCGGGCGTTTTAGAGGTAGAAAATTAGTTACATTGGATGGAATGAATACAAGACCAACAATTACAAGAGTTAAAGAAGATATGTTTAATGTTCTAAATAATTATTTTATTTTTGATAACAAAATTTGTTTAGATTTATTTGGTGGAAGTGGAGCTTTGTCACTTGAAGCTTTGTCACGAGGAATAAAGTTTGCCTTTGTAAATGACCACTACAAACCAGCTTTAGAAATCATTAAAAAAAATTTTACAGGATTAAATAGTGAAGAATATGAGCTATTTAACTTTGATTATAAAAAAATGCTTAGTTATTTAACATCTATAAATAAGAGTGTAGATTTAATTTTTTTTGACCCACCATTTGCTAAAGTAGAATACTACACTGAATTTTTCAAATATATTTCTGAGAATCAATTGCTAAATAATTATGGTATATTAATTATGGAATCGGAATTAAAGTTAGATGTTAGGGAAATGTCGACTCTAAATCTTTTAAAATATAAGGATTTTAAAAATAAGCATCTCTATATTTTAAGGCTAGAAAAGGAGAGTTTATAATGGAAAAAAAACAAGGGAAAATAATAATTTTATCAGGACCATCAGGAGTAGGAAAAGGAACAATCAATAAAGAGTTAGCACAAGACAAATCATTGAATTTAGTACAATCAATTTCTATGACAACTCGTGCTCCTAGACCAGAAGAAGTTGATGGAGTTAATTATTATTTTGTTGATAAAGATGCATTTAAAGATGCAATTCAACACAATGAGTTAATTGAGTATGCAGAATTTATTAATAATTATTATGGTACTCCAAGAAAAGTTGTTTATGACAAAATTGCAAAAGGAGAAAATGTAGTTTTAGAAATTGAAGTTATTGGTGCCACACAAGTTCTAAAAAAAGAGAAACCAGAAAATTTGGTATCAATTTTTTTAATGCCTCCAAGTTTAAAAGCTTTAGAGCAAAGATTAAGAAAGCGTGGAACTGAAAAGGAAGAAATTATTAAACAAAGATTAGATAAGGCTTTATTAGAAATTCCATTAAAACATAAATATCAATATGTTATTGAAATTGATAGTGTTGAAAATGCTGTTGCTAAAGTTAAAGAAGTTTTAACAAAAGAAAATACATTAAGTATTGATCCAAGTGAAAGTAAATATTTTAAATTAAAAAATAAGGTAAGTGAGATTGTTACTGGACAATATCAATATTTTGTAAATAATTGAAAAGAAAATGTTGAAAAAGTAGGTGGCGAAGAAATTAGTGAAAACTTTGATTTTAAAAATTATTTAGTTGAGTTATTAACTAATAAAACATATGCGCATGTACTAGCAAGTCAAGATTTAAATGTATTGGAAAACTCAAGTTTTGTTGAAGCAACTGTGGAACAATTTATGATTGATGTTAATTTCTTTAGTATTGAACAAAAGGAATTTTAAAAATAATGAACTCAAGAAAAGAGGCATTAAGTATTTTGTTTGAGGTATTTAAGAATAATAAATTCTCAAATAAATTACTTAGTAATCTAATTGAAACAAAGGCTATGTCAAAAGAAGACATAGCCTTTGTTTTCAAATTGGTATATGGAACTATTCAATACAAAATTTATTTAGAGTATGTAGTTAATAAAATAATTGATCCAAATAAAACAGATTTTAAAATTCAAATACTTCTTTGAATGAATTTATACCAGTTAAAATTTTTAAAATCTAAAGCCTACTATGTTATTAATGAATCTGTAAATATTGCAAAATTAATTAATAAAAATTATGCAGGATTAGTAAATAAAGTTTCAAAAAAACTTGAAGACCAGGAACTTTGAGAAGTAAATATTAAAAATAAACAAAATATTTTTTCACTAGAAAATGGATTTCCATTTTGACTATATAAAAAAATTTCAGGAGATTATTCAAAAACTAAAGCAGAGGAATTTATTTTAAATTCAAATATTGAAAGTAAAATTAGTTTGAGATTAAATACCTTAAAAATATCAATAAAGGATTTTGAAGAAAAATATATGGAAAAATATAATTTAGAAAAATCAAAACTAATTGAATATTTTTACTTAACTAATAAAAATATTATTAATCAAGAAATATTTTTAAAAGGTTATGTTACAGTTCAAGACCAAACAAGTGGATATGCTTCTTATATATTAAATCCAAAACCATACTCAAAGGTTTTGGATATGTGTAGTGCACCTGGTGGTAAATTAACTCATCTTGCTCAAATAATGGAAAATAAGGGCGAAATTAAGGCGTATGAATTGCAAGAAAATAAAATACATTTAATAGAACAAAATCTCTGTAGATTAGGAGTCAAAAATGTAATTTTAGAATGTAAAAATGCTCTGGAAATTTCAGAAGAGAAATATGATTTTATTTTATTGGATGCACCTTGCTCAGGTTATGGAGTTATTAGACAAAAGCCTGAAATTAAATTAAAAAAATATAGTGATCAAGAAAACTCAGAACTTATTTTATTACAATCTCAGTTACTAGAAAAAGCATATAATTGTGCAAAAGTAGATACTGAAATAGTGTATTCAACTTGCACCATTAATAAGAAAGAAAATGAAGAGCAAATAAGTAATTTCTTATTAAGACATAAGGATATTAAAAAAATATATGAAAAAGTATTTTTTGGAAATGAATATGATAATGACGGATTTTATATTTGTAAAATGAAAAGAATTTAATTCTTTTCATTTTTTATTTTTCATTAGTCGATTAAAGAGAAAGGAGGAGAATGCTATATGATAAAAATATTAAAATTATTATTTACAATATTACCTTTAGGTAATATATCAACATCAGTTGCAGAAATCAAAAATATAAATTTGTTCATAAAAAATATTGATATAGAAGAACATCACTTAGAAAAGGAGCCTTATTATCTTTTAGATGATCAAAAGGAAAAACTTAGTGAAATCATAAGAAAAAATAGTAGCACAATTTATAGAAGTAAAGTAGATAAATTTATTTCCCTTGAAGAACTAAAATTAGACCATATGAAGGACTTTTGATATGACTCAGATTTAGAGTTAAATTTTAAAAATGTTGTTGAAAGAAACTCTACTGGTAAAAGTGATATTGAGGATGTAAATTTTGAAAATCTAAATTTTGAAAGTTTTCAATTAAATCTAAAATTAGATAAAAGACAAGAATCAAAAGTAATTGAAAAAGAATATAACTATCATGATAAATGAACTGATACTTTCATATATACAAAATTAAATTTGGAGTTTAAAAAAATATATGGAGTTAATTCGGGATTACTAGTTCAAGGAACTATTAGTGAAGAAGTTCTTAAAGATAAAGTAGCCTTAAAAAATAAAGTATGAGGAGAAAGACTTGGAAGAATTGAAAGAGGAGGATTATTATTAACAAATATAAAAACAAATTTTATATCTAGAAAAAATTATTTTCAAGATATTGAAGAAAATTTTTATACCTTAAAAACAGAAAAGAATAGTGAGTATAATTACTCTCGTAAGAAATTAGAGGAATTATTAAATTCAGATGACAATTTTTTTAAATTTTTAAATATTAAAGAGTCTGATACATATAGAGCTGAAATAAAAACTATTTACTTTGCTAACTTATTCCAATCAAACTTAATTAACACTGTTGTAGAATTGAAAAATAACTCTCAAACAATTCAGAAAAATATTAAAGTAGTATTTAAAGGAACTGAAATAAATACGGACTTTCATGAGCTTAATTTAAATTTTAAAAGCTCATTAAAAAATTTAGATGAGAATCATAAAAAAATAAAATACTTACTATCTAAGAAGTATAGTATTAATGAAAAAGAAATAGTATTTAATTTAAATGATATAAATAATTCAAAGGCCATTAATGATTTTAAAATTAATAAGTCAACAATTTTTAAGTATGAATATAAAAAACCAGGAGGCAAAATTTTAACTTTTAATATATCAATAAGTCATACAAGTATTAAATCAGAAAATAATATTCTTATGCAAAGTTGAGATCAAACTAAATTTGAAACTACAAACAAGAATTATGAATTAGATAATTATTCTGTTATAAATGAAAGCAATATTGCTGAAGATGATTTTGAGTTTAAAGATATTATGACTTCCTTTGAAAAAATAACTCTTAAGAAAAATGAGACTAAAGAATTATTTATTATAAATGGAGAGAAGTTTAGAAAAATCAATTATAAATATAATGAAAATATCAAAGTTAAAAATGAAAATGAAAATATTCTAAAAATTTCTACTATAGAAGTTGGAACAACTCTCTTAGAAATTGATTCTATTGATGCCAAAAATAAAAAAGTAATTGAAATAGAAATAATTAATGAGGACGGTTACTTTGAATTGGAGACAAACGAGATAACAATTAAAAAAGGGGAATTTGATTATATTGATTTATATTCTGACTCTTTTGAACAATTATTTATAATAAACAAAAATGTATCTTTAACTACCATATTTGAAGACAATAAACTTTGAATTAAATCAAAAGAACTTGGCTTATTTGAAATTGAGATAATTTCAAATATAACAAAAGTGAGTGAAAAAATAAGCATTGAGATAATAGAAAATAATAGTGTAATTGAACTAGATAAAAATATTGTAGTATCAGAAGTAAACACTTTAAATAATCTAAATATAATAAACTTTGATGAAATAAATGAAAATGATTTGATTATTAAAAATTCATCAAATGACTTATTAATCACAAGGGAAAAAAATAAAATCTCTTTTATACCAAAAAGCAAAGGGATCTTCGAAATAGAATTTAAATATAAAAAGCAAAATTTTACTTTTAAAATATATTCCTTCAATAAATTCATAAATAAAGAAATTAATACTGATAATAAAAAATTAACATTTAATAAAAATGATTATGAGTTAAAAAGTTATGATAGTAATATTAATTTAATAGATTTAAATGGTGATTATAATTTCTCTTTAAAGGATAGTTATAATATTGGAAATATAGAAATTGTAAATAAAAATGGAGAGTATTTTAATATTAAGATGACTTCCAAAAAAGACATTGAGCCTAATAAAAATATTGAGAATACAAATAATAGTAAATCAAAAAATAATTGAACTATTATTATGGCATACTGTTTAATTCCTATTACATTTGGAATATCTTTATTCATTTTTTTACTTTTAAGAAAAAAACTTAAAAAAGCAAGTCTTTAAATTAAACATTTATTACTATGATAAAATATATATTGGAGTTAAATTTTTATGGAACAAACAAGTATATTTAGGTACACAATTCAAGAACTAGAAGAAATTCTTGTGGAAAATGGATTTAAAAAATTTTCTGCTAAACAGGTTTATGATTGAATTTACCTTAAAATGGAAACAAAATTTGATAATATGACAAATTTAAGTAAGGAATTAAGAGAATTTCTTAATGCTAGATTTGTAACTAATTTACTTAAAGACTTAGTTACTGAAGAGTCTAAAGATGGAACAATCAAAATTTTATTTATGTTAGATGATAAAAAATCAATTGAAACTGTTCTTATGCCTCAAAAGTACGGACAATCTGTTTGTGTTACAACACAAGTTGGATGTAAAATGTCTTGCAAATTCTGTGCTTCTGGATTAATAAAAACTGAAAGAAATCTATCTGTTGATGAAATAGTAAGACAAATATATACAATGAATTTATATTTAAAAGAGAAATATAAAAATGACCCTGAAAATAAAAGGTCCAGAGTTAGTCATATTGTAGTTATGGGAATAGGTGAACCATTTGATAACTATGAAAATGTATTGAAATTTATAAAAATAATTAATGATAAAAATGGATTTGAAATTGGAGCTAGACATATTACAATTTCTACTTGTGGAATTGTTCCAAAAATTAAACTATTTGCGGATTTAAAAACACAGATAAATCTTGCAATTTCATTACATGCTTCTAATGATGAAGTTAGAAATCAATTAATGCCTATTAATAAAGCATTTCCAATTAAAGTTTTATTAGATTCTGTGAGATATTATGTTGATCAAACAAATAGAAGGGTCACCTTTGAATATATTCTAATTGATGGTTTAAACGATAAACCTGAACATGCATTAGAATTGGCTAAAATCATTAGAGGTATTAATGCATATGTTAATTTAATTCCTTATAATGAAGTTGAAGAAAATCCTTATAGAAAATCAACAAGAGTAGAGGAATTTTTCAAAATATTAAAAAAACAAAATATTACTGCAATTGTAAGAAAAGAATTTGGGGCAGATATTGACGCGGCTTGTGGCCAGTTAAGAGCCAAAAGGGAAGGTGTCATAAAAAATGAAATTTAAAAGTGCAATGCTTACTGATATAGGTAATTATAGAAAAACTAATCAAGATTATCTTGATTTTGCAACAAAAAAAACTGGAGAAGCTCTAGGAGTTGTTTGTGATGGAATGGGTGGACACGCTTATGGTGAGGTCGCATCAAAACTAGCTGTTCAAAAATTTATTGAGTATTTTAATCAAAATGATTTTTCACAACTTAATCAAAAAGAAATAAATAGATGATTAAGAAGTTGTGTAAATAATATTTTGACTGAAATGGTAGAATATTCAAATGAAAGATTTGAAACAAAAGATATGGGTACAACATTAACAGCTATTTTATTTACAAAAGATGGTGGATTTGTTATTAATGTTGGAGACTCAAGAACTTATAAATTAGTTAATGATAATTTATTTCAAATAACTGAGGACCAAAATTTATGGAACTCAACTCCAGAAGCAGAAAGAAAAGATATTCAAATGTCAGGAATTTATGAAAAGGCTAATGATGTTACTTTCTGAAAAGTTTTAACAAGTGCATTAGGTCCACAAAAAACCTTAAGAATTGATACATATTTTGTAGAAAATCAAGAAGGTATATACATGTTAACAACAGATGGTGTTCATGATTATATTGATGAAGAAATAACTGCTTCTACTTTAGCAAATAAAAAAGTAAAATTAAAAGATAAGGCAAGTTTAATAATAGAAGATGCAAAAGACAACGTCTCAACAGATAATTTATCAATCCTTATTATTGAAGCAGAGTAATCTAACTCTGCTTTTTTTTGTTATTATTATATTGAAAAGGGAGCAACTTTTATGAGTAAATATGAACCAGGATCGTTAATAAATGAAAGATATGAAGTTATTAGTCAACTAGGAAAAGGTGGAATGGCTTCTGTATTTAAAGCATATGACATTATTACAAGAAATATAGTCGCAGTTAAAGTTGTAGCTCCAGAAATTGTTGTTAAACCTGTAGGACAGGAAAGATTTGATATTGAAAAGGAAGCTTTTGCAAAGTTGGGATCTAATGCATATGTTGTTAAACTTTTTGATATTATACAAAATGGTGATGAGTGATTTATTATTTTGGAATGTGTCGAAGGTGGAACTCTAAAAGATAAGTTTCAAGATTTTGGTTCAATGACGCTTAAAGAGATAAAATATTATTTCTCAAGAATTTGTGATGCTCTATCAGAAGCTCATAAATTAGGAATAATACATAGAGATATTAAACCAGACAATGTTTTATTAACTCAAGCAGGAGATGTAAAATTAGGTGACTTTGGAATTTCTGTTATGGAAGGTAAATCATCAGAAATTAATAAAGCTATTGGAACTCCAAAGTATATGCCTCCAGAAATAATTGCAGCACAAGGACCATCTCCAAAAAGTGATATTTATTCACTGGGTATTATGTTATATGAGGTAGCCACAGGAGTAGCACCCTTTACTGCAAAAGAAGCTCCCAAAATTGCAGCAAAGCACTTAAAAGAAACTCCAACAAGTCCAAAATTAATTAATCCTTCAATTCCACAAAGTCTTGAAAATCTAATTTTAAAAATGATAGAAAAAGAACCCGAAAATAGATTTAATAATATTGATGAAGTAAAAAATGAATTATTAAAAATAAAAAAAGCAGATAATCCTAAACCATATATTTATCATAAAAAAGTAACTTTAGTTATGAACGATGGTAAAAGAAAACTTCAAGTAGGAAATACTTTGGATAAACTGCCAACTATTGCTAAGACAAAATTTACAGCAATATTTTTAATAGTCATAATTTCACTTATTGTTTTATTTGTTTTGCTAATGGTACTATAAAATGAATAAAGGAATTATTTTAAAAATATTAAGTGAGTATGCATATGTATTATTTGAAAACGAATTATACGAATGTAAAGCAACAGGAAAAATAAGACATAGCAATCAAAAACCAACAACAGGAGATTATGTAAATTTTGAATTTACTGATAAGCAAAATTTTAAAGGATCATTAACTGAAATTTTAAAGAGGAAAAATGAACTTTACAGACCTAGAATAGCAAATATAGATCAGGTAGTTATTATAACTTCTTTAAGAGAGCCAATTTTAAATACTTATACTCTTAATAAATATTTGTTTTTTCTTGAAACTCTTAATTTAAAACCAGTCTTAGCTTTTACAAAAGCGGATTTAACAAATAATGATGATGAGGAAATTCAAAAGGCTAAGTTGTATGAAACTATTGGTTATGAAGTCTATTTAATAAATAATATGATTGACACTGATAAAAATTGAAATAATTTTTTAAAGTGTTTGGAGAATAAAACTTCTGTTTTTACGGGGCAAACTGGAGCTGGTAAATCAACAACTTTAAATCATATCATCCCAAATGTTTTTGAAAAAACACAAGAAATTTCAAAAGCTTTAAATAGAGGTAAACATACAACAACAAAAAATGAGCTATTCATTTATAAAAACTCATTAATTGGTGATACACCAGGATTCTCTTCTTTTGAGTATAAGGAAGTTAGTAAAGAAGATATTGCTTTGAGTATTAATTTTTTTAAAGATCAAAACTGTAAATTTAATAATTGCTTGCATATGAACAACACACCAGGTTGTAAAGTTCTTGAAGCAGTTAAAAGTCAAAAATTCCCAGAATTTATATATAATGATTATGTAAAAATACAGCTGGAAATTGAAAATCAAAGGAGAAAATATTAATGGCAAAATTTATTGTAGCTCCAAGCATTCTAACTGCTAACTTTTTAGATTTAAAATCAGATTTAGATAAGTTAAAGGAAGCAAAAATTAAATGAATTCATTATGATGTTATGGATTATAATTTTGTTCCTAATTTATCTTTCGGACCAAAAATACTAACAGATATAGTTAATAGTTATAATTTCAATATGGACTTACATTTAATGGTTAAAATTGAAAATATTTCTGTTAAGGAATATCTTAAACCATTTCTTGTAAAAAATGTAAAGCAAATCACAGTACATTTTGAAGCACTAACTAAAAAGCAAATCTTGGAGTTTTTAGATTTCTGTAATAGTAACAATATAAGTGCTTCTATTTCAATAAATCCAGATACTGATGTTATCAAAATTAAAAAATACTTACCCAAAATAAAAAATGTTTTAGTAATGAGTGTTAATCCTGGATTTGGTGGGCAATCATTTATTTCTAATTCTTTAGATAAAATCCAAAAATTAAAGGCGTTAAAAGAGGAAAATAATTACTCATATTTAATTCAAGTTGATGGAGGAATAAATGAAGAAACTTATAAGCTTGTTCAAAAAGCTGGAGTTGATGTAATTGTGGCAGGAAGTTATTTAGTTGGTTCTTCTGTAAAAAATTTAAAAGAAAGGGTAGCTAAACTTGAAGGATAAAGCATTAATTGTTATTTCAGAAACTAACATTAACTTAAAAATTTTTGAAAAAACTCATTTAATTATTGGAATTGAAAGAGGATGTCTTGATTTAATAAAAAAAGACATTAATATAGATATTGCAATGTCTGATTTTGATCAAGTAACTCAAGAAGAATTGGAAATTATAAAGTCAAAAGCAAAGAAATTTATAGCTTTTAACCCTGAAAAAGATTATTTAGATGGAATAGCAGCCATTCATTATTTACATGATAAAAATATAAAAGATATTACAATGATAGTTAATCCATCAAAAAGATATGATATGAACTTAACTATTATTGACTATGTATTTAACTATAATGTAAAAATATTTAATGAAAAATCAGTTATATTTAAATTAAATTCTGGTGAAAATGTAATAGATTTTAATAAATATCAAGATTTTACATATATTTCCTTATTTAGTTTAAAAGATAATGAAATTACTATTAAAGGTATGAAATATGAAGTAAAAAATATTGAGTTAAAGGCTTTTAATTCTTTGGCTTACTCAAATAAATTTTTACCATATGTAGATCCTAAAATTTCAATTAAAGATGAAGTTATGCTTATTATGACAAAATAAAAAAGCAGATTGTAATCCGCTTTTTATTTTTTTAGCTGGTGCCCTCTATCGGAGTCGAACCGATACGATTTCTCGGCAGATTTTGAGTCTGCTGCGTCTACCAATTCCGCCAAGAGGGCAATACCAATAATTATTATATAATGAAAAAAAAGAAACTTCTATGAGTTTCTTAATTTATTGTACTTTTATTTTGCTAATTGATTATTTCTTTTTAAAGTTCTAAGTGTTCTTGCTGAAACTTTTAAAGTCATAACTTTACCATTTTCATCCATTACTTGAACTTTCTGTAAATTAAGGTTTCATTTTCTTTTGCTGGCATTCATAGCGTGTGATCTTGAATTACCTGACAAAGGACCTTTACCTGTTAAACCGTCTTTTCTTGCCATATTTTCACCTCGGACTTATAAATAATATAATAATTAGGTTAAAAATACAAGAAAATATTTAAATTATTCGAAAGTAAATTGTAAATAACATATGATAATGTCTCAATGTGTAACAAATAGAAATGTCCCAATATTTATATAAATATTGATATCCTCCAATTACAATTAAGTATTAGAGGTAACAAATTATGAAATTAAAAAGGAAATTAAGTTATATGGAGAATTTAAAATATAAAACAATTAAAAAAGTTATTTCTGGGGAAATAACAAAAATGAGAGCAGAGCAAATTCTTAACTGCACACGAAGAACAATTAATAGAAATATTAAAAGATTATCAAATGAAGGTATATCTGCATTTATACATAAAAACTGAGGTAAATTATCAAATAGATCTACACCCTATGAAATTGAACAAAAAATATTAAATTTGAGAAATGAAAAATATCATGACTATAATCTAGTTCATTTCAAAGAATCCTTAGAAGAATATGAAGATTTAAAAGTTAGTTACACTTACTTAAGAGATTTATTATTTAAAAATGAGGTTTACTCCCCTTATATGCACAGATCAACTAGAAAAGAATTAATTAGACAATTAAGACAAAAGTCCTTAGAAAATAAATTAACAAATAAGGAACAAGAGTTTTTTAAAGATAAGATTATTAGTTTAGAAGAATGTAGACCCATGCAAAATAGAAAGGAATATTTTGGAGAAAGAATTCAAACAGACGCATGTAGCCATAATTGAGTAACCAATGAAAAATGATCGCTACATGCTTTCATTGATGACTCAACAGGAAAAGTATTAGCAGGTTATTTTGATTATCAAGAAACATTATTTGGATATTATACAGCTACAAAACAAATGTTTCTAAATTATGGAACTCCTGAGGAAATACTTACAGATAAAAGAACAGTATTTTATTATAAGACAAAAGAAAAAGAGTCTACTGAAACAGACTCTAATATACAGTATGCCTTTACGTGTCAACAACTTGGAATTAAGCTAACAAGTACTAGTTGCGCGCAAACCAAAGGCAAGATTGAACGTCTTTGAGGTTCTTTTCAAAAACGACTTCCCCAAGAACTAAGACAATTCAATATCAAAACTATTGAGCAGGCCAATGATTACTTAATTAATGTTTTCATACCTAATTTTAATCACAAGTTCTCTACTCAAATTGATAATAACAAAAATAAAATGAAAATTTGAAATAAAAATACGGATATTAATTTTGTTTTAGCTAGAAGAGAAGAAAGACAAGTTCATAAAGGTGGAATAATTAAATATAAAACAAAAACATATTTAACATATGATGGATACGATATAACAACTTTTGCAAGTAAAACAAAATTACTAATAACTGAAACATATGATAATGAGCTCTATGCAAATTATACAGATAAGTTCTATAGATTAGTGGAAGTCAAAACTAAAAATACACCAGTTGGTCAGGTTAATGAAGTTAAAAAAACTGAGTCTAAAATTAAAAAACCTAGTGTTCCATCTAATCACTTTAGATATACAAATTATATTTACTTTTCTAAAACATGAAAGGAACAATATAAAAATCGTAGATTTACAGTTTAATAAATCTACGATTTTGAGACATTTTCATTTGTTATTGACAGAAAATATTTAAATTATTCGAAAGTAAATTTGTAAATAACATATGATAATGTCTCAATGTGTAACAAATAGAAATGTCCCAATATTTATATAAATATTGATATCCTCCAATTACAATTAAGTATTAGAGGTAACAAATTATGAAATTAAAAAGGAAATTAAGTTATATGGAGAATTTAAAATATAAAACAATTAAAAAAGTTATTTCTGGGGAAATAACAAAAATGAGAGCAGAGCAAATTCTTAACTGCACACGAAGAACAATTAATAGAAATATTAAAAGATTATCAAATGAAGGTATATCTGCATTTATACATAAAAACTGAGGTAAATTATCAAATAGATCTACACCCTATGAAATTGAACAAAAAATATTAAATTTGAGAAATGAAAAATATCATGACTATAATCTAGTTCATTTCAAAGAATCCTTAGAAGAATATGAAGATTTAAAAGTTAGTTACACTTACTTAAGAGATTTATTATTTAAAAATGAGGTTTACTCCCCTTATATGCACAGATCAACTAGAAAAGAATTAATTAGACAATTAAGACAAAAGTCCTTAGAAAATAAATTAACAAATAAGGAACAAGAGTTTTTTAAAGATAAGATTATTAGTTTAGAAGAATGTAGACCCATGCAAAATAGAAAGGAATATTTTGGAGAAAGAATTCAAACAGACGCATGTAGCCATAATTGAGTAACCAATGAAAAATGATCGCTACATGCTTTCATTGATGACTCAACAGGAAAAGTATTAGCAGGTTATTTTGATTATCAAGAAACATTATTTGGATATTATACAGCTACAAAACAAATGTTTCTAAATTATGGAACTCCTGAGGAAATACTTACAGATAAAAGAACAGTATTTTATTATAAGACAAAAGAAAAAGAGTCTACTGAAACAGACTCTAATATACAGTATGCCTTTACGTGTCAACAACTTGGAATTAAGCTAACAAGTACTAGTTGCGCGCAAACCAAAGGCAAGATTGAACGTCTTTGAGGTTCTTTTCAAAAACGACTTCCCCAAGAACTAAGACAATTCAATATCAAAACTATTGAGCAGGCCAATGATTACTTAATTAATGTTTTCATACCTAATTTTAATCACAAGTTCTCTACTCAAATTGATAATAACAAAAATAAAATGAAAATTTGAAATAAAAATACGGATATTAATTTTGTTTTAGCTAGAAGAGAAGAAAGACAAGTTCATAAAGGTGGAATAATTAAATATAAAACAAAAACATATTTAACATATGATGGATACGATATAACAACTTTTGCAAGTAAAACAAAATTACTAATAACTGAAACATATGATAATGAGCTCTATGCAAATTATACAGATAAGTTCTATAGATTAGTGGAAGTCAAAACTAAAAATACACCAGTTGGTCAGGTTAATGAAGTTAAAAAAGCTGAGTCTAAAATTAAAAAACCTAGTGTTCCATCTAATCACTTTAGATATACAAATTATATTTACTTTTCTAAAACATGAAAGGAACAATATAAAAATCGTAGATTTACAGTTTAATAAATCTACGATTTTGAGACATTTTCATTTGTTATTGACAGAAAATATTTAAATTATTCGAAAGTAAATTTTTACTTTTTAGACTTATTATTTTATTATTTTGCTTTAATAGTGTAAAATTATTTTGTACTAATTTGAAACGTAACAACATGATTTTTTTGTTATCCTGAATTAGAGAATAAAATTGTACAATTTTTACGGAGGCCAAAATGATAAATAAAGCTATTTTAGATTCTATATCAAATGCTGTTGTTACAGTACCTGGAGTAGCTTCATTTGCAAATTATGCAGCTAAATCAGAATTTGAATTAAAAACTGAAGATATTGCAAAGGCCGTAGAGATGGTATCAACTGATACAATGGACAGAGTAAAAGTACATATTATTTTAATCAATGGAGTTAACATACGAGACGTTGTTAGTGAAGTTCAAATACGTGTAAAGTATGAATTAGAAAAACTTTCTCAGTTCGTGCGAAATTATATAGTTGATATTGCAGTAGATGATCTTATTGTCGTTTAGACAATATTTTATTTCTTTTATCAAGTGCAGATATTAATATATAAACTGGCAAATATAAATTTGCAATTTTTTAATATTTTTAATTTTAAATAATAAAAAAACAATATAGTTTAGAAGGTGACAATACTATGAAAGATACACAAATTTTAAAAGGTATGATAACTAGTGGGGTTAATAATTTATATAACAATTATCCTCATATAGATAAACTAAATGTTTTTCCTGTACCTGATGGTGATACAGGAACAAATATGAATTTAACTTGTACCAATGGATTTGTTGAAATTGAAAAAGAAGAGTTTACTAATGTGGGCTCATTAATGAGCAAATTTTCTAGAGGCCTAATAATGGGTGCTAGAGGAAATTCTGGTGTTATCTTCTCTCAAATCATTAAGGGTTTCTCTAATGGAATGAAAGATAAGGAAAAACTTGATTTAGATACTTGAAAAGAATCTTTTGCAAAAGCAAAAGATGTTGCATATGCAGCAGTTATGAAACCAGTTGAAGGTACTATTTTAACTGTAATTCGTGAAACTAGTGAATATGTAAATTCTCTTGTTGAAGAACAAGCACCAAATGACTTTTGAGAGGGACTTGTTAAAGCTGCTAATAAATCTTTAGGTAATACTCCAGAGTTATTACCTGCTTTAAAAGAAGTTGGCGTTGTAGATAGTGGTGGATATGGTTTAGTTAAGTTTTTTGAAGGAATGCAATATTTTGTTAAAAAACTAAAACCAATATCAAAATTAAAAAAATTAGAAGAAAATACAGGTTCAAATATTGAAATGTCAATTGAAGAGGAATTTGGCTATTGTACTGAAGCAATTGTTATGCTAAATGACGAATTTATTGATAAGTTAAAAATTGATACAGTAAGAGATACTTTTGAGCAATATGGAAATTCATCAATTGTTGCAGTTATGGATGGAGATATTTTAAAGGTGCATACACATGCATTAATGCCAGGGCAAGTATTATCTTATTTACAACAATTTGGAGAATTTAAAAATATTAAAGTTGAAAATATGACTTTACAAGCAGATAAACACGTAGCAAATACTATAGAGACTTCAGCAAGAGTTACTGCTCAACAACAACGTAAATTAAAAAATGATGTTGCTACAATAGCAGTTGTAAGATCAAAAGGAATTCAAGATTACTTCAAAAATGATTTAAGTTTAGATTATGTTATTGATGGTGGTCCAAAGATGAATCCTTCAACAAATGATTTTATGAAAGCAATTCAAGCTGTTGATGCAAAAACTGTATACATATTCCCTAATGACTCAAATGTATTGTTAGCAGCAAAACAAGCAAAAGAATTAGAAAAAATGTCAAAAATAGTTGTTATTGAAACTAAAACAATTCCACAAGGAATTACTGCATATCTAAATCTTGATATTGAAGATACTCCTAAAAAGAATGAATCAAATATTAATAAGGCTATTAAAAATATTGTTTCAGTTTCAATTAATAAAGCAGCAAGAGATGCAACAATTGATGGTGTAAATATTAAAACTGGTGAATATATGATGATGGCAGATAAAAAAATTACAATATCAGCTAAAACTTTAAAAGATGTTTTCTATAAATCATTGTCAAAATTTATTACTGCAAAAACAGAAATTTTAACAATATTTACAGGCCAAGATGCATCATTTAAAGATATTAATGATCTTCGTAAATATCTTGATGAAAATTATGATGTAGAATATGAAGTTGTTGATGGACAACAAGAAGTATACTCATTTATTATTGGTATAGAATAAAAGTGATTCATAGGAATCATTTTTTTATTTAATAAGTTATAATAAATATGTTTTATAAAGGGAGAAAAAATTATGCTTTCTATTAAAAATAAGAAAAATAAAAATATTAGTTGCACAATAATAAGCATAATAATTATATTACTTTCTTTATTTTGCTCAATAACTTTAATTAAATTTCTAATAACTAATAATCTTTATATCTCAAATTATTTATTATACTTTGGTTTATTTGGAATTACATTTCTTTTATCTGCTATATATATTTACAAGTTAGTTAATTATATTAGAATAATTAACTTCTTAAAAAAAATTAAATTGGAACAAATAAATAAGAATCTTTTTAATAATTTAATCAAAAAAGTAAAAATTAAACTTAACCCTGTAGTTTACTTGGTTTTAGCAATTTCTATTTGAATCCTTTTTGTAAGTATGATATCAGAAGATAATCTAGTTAAATATTTTGAGATAAGTAAATCTGTTTATATTAATAAAATTACTTTTTTATTACTAAGTTTCTCAACTTTTGAGTTTTTAAGTATTATATTTATATTTGTTATATTGAACTCAATTAGAAATAAGAAGTTCAAATGAACATATATTAAAAAAATAAGTAATAACTTATATTTAAAATTTTTAAATTTAGCAAGTTTTTTATCAATTAAGTTTTATCAATTAAAAAATAAATTGTTAAATTTTTATACAAATCTTATTAAAGAATTAAATTTTTATGATATTGGTCAAAGAAATATTATAGCTATAAAAAAGAGATTTTTTTTAGCAGAAAAATTAAAGGGAGAATGTCCACCTAATTCTATTATTTAAAGTATTTTAATTAGTTAGGAGAAAAAAATGAAAAATATATTTAAATCTTATATGAAAGCTTTTTTAAAGGCTTGAGTAGAGACACTAGGAACAATTATGTTTCTAATGATTTTTACAATGCTTATTTTTGGGATGTTAGCTACACCTTTACAATTATCATTAAAAGCATCATCAGTTAAAAAAAATACAAACCTTTGACAAGAGCAATGACAAGGGATAACTAAAATGGATGATGACTTTATTTATCCATATATTTGAGAAAATGAAGAATTCATAATTGAATATAAGGATATGACTTTTGAACTAAATCAGCCATCAGAAGAAGGGTGATTACAAGAAAAAACAAAAAAAATGATTAAAGAATATGCAGAGGATGTTGTAATTGAAATTACTGGTTCAAGAACTAAAATCTCTGATGAAGAAAAAGAAGAACTTGTAAAACAACAAATTCTCTCAGGTCTAAGAGCAATCATTTGGTATTATACATACTATGGAAACGATAATGAAATTAATGAATTTACTACAAAAAAGAATGCAAGACCTCTAAAAGTGGGTAATATCTTTACTCAAGAAGCTCAAGAAGAAATTGCTAGTTTTGGTAATTATCAAAATAGAAATCTTAATAATTATGTAATTCTTTCAATTTTAGAACAACTAAAAAATCAATCAAATGATTCATTTTTATATGAAAATTTCATTAATGCAAATATTAAAATGCAAAAAGGTGCAGAAGATCATTTTATTTATAATATGTCAAATGTTAGTGCACTAGGTGGAAATGATTTGTATGATATAAATAATATTGTTTTGCAAAGTGGAAGATTACCAGAAAAAAATAATGAAATAGTTATTAGTGATGCTTATGCTAAAAATCAAAATAAAAAAATTGGAGATGAAATATTATTAGGTGTTGATCAGCCTTATCAAGGTCCAATTAATTCTTTTCCCAAACCTTTACCATTTAAAATTGTAGGTATTGGCCTAAAATATAGTTCATTAACGCCAATTAATTTCTCATCATTTTCAGATTCTATTAAAAACTATGGTCAGGTATTTTTGAAAAATAGTTTTTTTACAGAGGTACATGATGAAAAAGGTTATACTTTTAGTGAACTATTTACAACAGATTATATGACATCTAATTCTGATCTTGGATTTTACTTATTTTATCGTGAAGAAACTTTTATAACTAAGAATAGTAATAACTATAATCTTAATGAACTTTTCTCAAGCAATATAGTAACCAGCAATAAAAAAGAATCTCCATTGACAAATCTATCAATTTTATCTCCTGGTACAACTATATTTAAAGAGCCAAGTGAGCATAGTGTTATAGCTACATTGACAAATTTATATATAATTACATGAATTTATGTCATGATTGGAGCAATTCTATTTTTATTAGGATTTATGTTTATATTATTTGTTCTTAAAAAAGAAATTAATAATACAAGAAAGCAATTAGGAGTTTTTAAATCTCTTGGATATAGAACTAGTGAACTTACATGAGTATTCTCACTAAAAACTTTCTTAACTATGATTATAGGAATAGGGATAGGGTATTTACTTTCTTTCCCATTCCAAATTGATAGTGCAACCAAACAATTTAGTACGTTTGTTATCTTTGACTTTCAAACAATATATGCTTCTCCAATATTTTTAATGGTCTTAATGATCATTGTGCCAATTTTATTTGCGGGACTAAGTTATTTGATAATATTTAAATTCCTTAATGAAGGGGCTTTATCTTTATTAACATCAGGACCTAAAAAAAGTAAATCAGATGTAATTGTTTTAATATTAAAAATTATATTTTTCCCGGCTTTAATTTATTCTTTATTTAATTGAATTACTTTAAAAATATTGAGAAAAAGAAATAAAGGATTTACATTTAGAATGCAACATGCTTTTGTTTCTGCAGGAAAAGGTAAGTTTACTCTTATTATGGGATTATTCTTATTTAGTTCATTCTTATTTACTTTGCAATTAAGAGCGATGCCTGTAATTAAAAATATGATTGAAGGAGCTTATAATATTTATACTAAAGATGTTAACCATTATTATTCTTTTAAAAATGTTGTACCAATTAAAGTATCTCCAAATGGAATACATCAAGATATTACAAAAGAAAATTATGGTCTTAAATATGAAAATATTGAAACTCAAAAAGTTGAAGAGTTTATTAGAAACTCACAAGAAGATAAATACAAAACTACAAATAATTTTTCTCTATTAATGTCTAGTATTTCTAAGGCAAGAGACGAAATTATGAATACAGAATATTGAGAAAGTAATAAAGAAGTAATTTCTGGTGTGGCTACATTGACTGCATTAATTACACCACTAAACCAAAAAATATCGACAACTCAAAATCTTTTAAATAGAATAGAAGTTCCTGAAGAAATTCCAGAGTATTCAATTCTAAAAGTAACTCCAGAACAAATGGGAGGTATCTTTTTGGATGATATTGGAAAATTAGCTTGTGTATCTCCTTTAGGTATGAACTATAATGGAAGTTGTGAAGATATTGAATCTGTTAAAAAATATTTTATAGATGACTTAAATAATATTCTTCCTAAAAATCAAACAAGAGCTGAAATTAAGTTAAGTAATACTTTAGTTAATTTAGTAACAACCTTTGCAAAAATGAAAGAGGGAATTAATTCTCTATTAAGTGTTAACAAAGTAATATTTAATGGAAATGATGAAGCCCTCCAAACAATATTGCCATATCATATTAAAAATAATAATGATGTAGATATTGAAAACTCTGTTTTAAGATTAATTGACACAACAAATAAAATTGGTGGAAATACAAGAGCTGTTGTAAATCTTGACTCAGTAAGTGAAAAAGCAATGAATGAATTACAAGAGACTAATGAAGATTATATTAATGCTGTAATATCGTTTAGGCTTTCAAAAATTTTAAATAAAAATGTTGGAGATGTATTTGAGATCACTTTAGGCAAGGATAAAACTGTTAATATAAGAATTGCTTCAATAAATGAAAATGATACATTACTTCAAGATATTTACGTTGATTATTCAACATTTATAAAAAATGTAAATGAAGTTGAATCAATAGATACAAATGAATTATTATTCAACTCAATAATAAGTACAAAAGTTGCAAGTGAAGGTAAAATCGATTTAAAAGATGTTGCTGGTTCTCAAAGAAATTTTAGATACTCAAGAGATACTTATACAATTGCATCTTCACAAAATAAACCGTGACTAGGTAGTATTTTAGCACCATCAATTGATGGAAATTCATTGGATAAACCAACATCTGTAAATTTCTTTATGGATTCATCTGTTATTACATTACCTATATTAAAGTCTGTAATAAATCAGGTGCTTGGTAAAATGACAAAAGCAATGTTGATGTATATTTTAATTGATATAGTTCTTCTTATTATTTTATTGATAGTAATTATGAATATTATTATTACTGACTCAATAAATGTTATTACAATAATGAGATCTCTAGGATATAAAAATGGTGAAATTAATTGAATGGTTATGGGGAAATATATTTCAGGTTCAGCAATTAGTTACTTATTTGCATTCTTAGGTTCACTTGTAGTGTGATCTGGAATTCAAGCATTCGTTTGAGGTAGATTTAAAGTATTAATAGCATTACCTTCATTACCTTGAATACCATTTGTTTCTGCAATAATTTTAGGAGCAATTCTTTACATTGGTTGAACTGCAGCTATGCTACAAATTAAAAAACGCCCACTTACATTGCTAGTTAGTTAATAATTAGGTATAATTTTTATATTAAAAATAAGGGAGTAAATAAAATGCCATTACCAAAACAAAAAGTTGAAAATTCAAGTGATGTTTGTTGTCCTGGCGGAGCACACAATTGTTTCACTTGTAGAGTTTGTAGCGGTTCATTTCATGGATGTCAAAGTTGTTTAAAATGTATAGGATGTCAAGTTTGTTTATCAAAAGAATGTCCTTGTTGCGTTAAAGGTACTATAAAACAACAACAAAATAATGCTAAATATAATAAATAAAACATAAAATGTTTTATTTTTTTTTGCTTTAAAGTCTAATTGTATATATAATCACTAATGTACAGGAGTTAAAATATGGATTATAAAGTAATAGCTTTTGACGTTATGGGTTCGGATAATGGTTTAATTCCAGCAGTTGATGCTGCTATTAAACTATTAGGTGAGCAAAAAGATTTAAAAATTATTTTTGTTGGAAATGAAGAGAATTTAAAAAAAGAGTTGTCTTCAAAAAAATATAACCATGATCAAGTTGAAATTTTAAATACTTCAGAAGTAATTGAAATGACAGATGGAATAATGGATATTAGAAGAAAAAAAGATTCAAGTATGGTTAAAGCACTTGAATTAGTAAAAGATGGAAAAGCACATGCAATTACAACTGGGGGTGCAACAGCTCCTTTTGTAGCAGGTTGTCATTTTATTTTGAAAAAGCTTGATGGTATTGAAAGACCTGGGTTTATGCCAGTTATACCAACATTAGTTAAAGGAAAAATTACTCTTTTATTAGATGTAGGGGCAAATTTAGAATGTGATCCTGAGGATTTAGTAAATTTTGCTATTATGGCAACAGCATATTCAAAAGCTGTTAATGGTGTGGAAAATCCTGAAGTAGCATTATTAAACATAGGTGAAGAAAAATCAAAAGGTTTAGAATTACATCAAAAGGCTTATAAATTATTACAAGAAAATAAGTCTTTAAATTTTGTTGGAAATATTGAATCAAGATATTTAGCAAGTGGTAAAGTAGATATTATTGTTACTGATGGTTACACAGGAAATATTGCTTTAAAAGCAGCAGAAGGAATGGGAAAATCTCTTTTAACAGAAATTAAATCTGCACTTACAAAAAATATATTTAGAAAATTAGCTGCATTAAGATTGCATAAAGCATTTAAAGAAGTTTCAGCAAAGTTTGATTACAAAAATCATGCTGGAGCAATAATTTTAGGAGCAAAAAATATTGCTTTTAAATCTCATGGTTCAAGTGATAAAATAGCTTTCTATGCAACTTTGAAAATGACTTACAATGCAATAAAAAATGATGTTGTTAAAAAAGTGGAAAAGGCGTTATATAAATAATGACAATTAAAAAATTTCTTTTAAATGAATTTGCAATTGTAATTAAAGATGAATCTTACTATAGTGAGGCCTTAACACATAACTCATTTTCAAACGAGAATAGACTTGCTAAAAACTATCAAAGACTTGAATTTCTTGGAGATGCAATCTTACAAATGAAAGTAAGTGAATATCTTTATAAACTATTTCCAAAATCAAATGAGGGTCTATTAACAAAATATAGAAGTTCAATTGTAAAAAAGGATACTTTAGCTGAAATATCAAGAAAAATAAAAATTGGACAATTAATTAGATTAGGTATTGGTGAATTAGATTCAAAAGGTTATGAAAAGGATTCAATTCTTTCTGATGTTTATGAATCAATGACAGCTGCTATATATTTAGATCAAGGCGAAAAAATACTTGATAAATGACTAAAAAAAACTATTTTTAGTGATTATGTAATAAATCAATTTTTAGATAAATCACATGACTTTAAATCTGAATTACAAGAACTTATTCAATTAGAAATAAGAAGTGAATTATCTTATGTTGTTGTTAGTCAAGAAAAACTTGAAAATAACACAACTTTGTTTATAGTTAATGCTGTTCTTGAAGGAATGGTGTTTGGAACTGGAAAAGGAAGCAATAAAAAGCAAGCTGAACAAGAAGCTGCTAAGAATGCTTTATCAAAAATTAAAAAAAATAAATAAAGGCTCAAAAAAGCCCTTAAATAAAGGGTTTTTTTAAATTTTAAAATTTAAAAAAAATTGTACAAATGCTTTAAAATATATATAATGAGTTTGTTATATAGGACGGCTATATACGATTACAAGAGGTAAAAAAAATGATATTCTTAAAAAAAATTGAAGCGTTTGGGTTCAAGTCTTTTGCTGAACCTACTACTTTAAATTTTGACTTTTCAATGACAGGGATAGTAGGTCCCAATGGTAGCGGTAAATCTAATATAAATGATGCTATTATGTGAGCTCTTGGAGAACAATCATATAAATCACTTCGTGGAGATTCAATTGATGATATTGTATTCTCAGGAAGTAGTGAAAAGAAACCATTAAACATGGCAGAAATTACCCTTGTATTCGACAATAGCAATAAGGCCTTTAGTTCATTAGAATATAATGAAGTTTCAATTACAAGAAAGTTTTTCAAATTAACAAAAGAATCTGAATATTATATAAATGGAAGTAGAGTTCGTTTAAAAGATATTCAAGATGTTGCTTTAGAAACAGGTTTAACTAAATCAAGTTTAGCAATTATATCTCAAGGATCAATTAGTAACTTTGTTGAATCAAAACCTGAAGATAGAAGAAGGCTTTTTGATGAAGCAGCAGGGGTTGCTCGTTATAAGAAAAGAAAAGACGAAGCTATTAGAAAACTTGTAAGATCACAAGAAAATCTAGATAGACTAAATGACATAATAAATGAAATTGAAAGAAAATTACCAACTTTAAAAAGACAATCAAAAAAAGCTGAATCTTATAAAGAATTTTTTGATGAACTAAAAAATATTGAAGTTGCGGTTCTTGTAAATGACATAAAACTTTATAAACAAAAAATAGTTGAAATTAATGAGCAAAAAAGTGAACTAAAATTAGAAATTAATTCATTAGACAAACAAATTAGTAAAAGAAGTGAAGAGTTTAATACTATTGCCGATTCAAATTATAATAAGGAAAAAGAATTATCAAATCTTAATAAAGGATTTACTAAAATAGTAGAGAAAATTAGTGAATTAAAAGTTTCAAGAATTACTCTTGAGTCTAAAAAAAATAAAGTTGATATTGATGATAAAGAATTTAAAATTTCTGATTTAAAAAATAAGGCAAAGGAATTAGAAATTAGATTAGAAGCTGAAGAGCAAAAACTTTCAAAATTATTAAAAGATAAAGTTGAAAAAAGAGAAAGTTTAGATGATGCTAGTCAAAAACGTTTTAGATTAAATCAAGAATTAGATGCAATCAGAAAGCAACTTGCTAAAACTGAATCTAGTTTAGAAACTTTATTAGCAAGAAAACATTCTTTTGATAACTTATTTGAAGGAGTAAAAAATATTCTTGAAAATAGATCAACACTATCAGGAATTATGGGAACTGTTCAAGAATTAATTAGTGTAAATAAAAATTATGAAGTTGCACTTTTAACTGTAATTCAAAATGGATTACAAAATATAGTTGTTAAATCAACTGCAGATGTAAAAATTTCAATTGATTTCTTAAAAAACAATAAAGCAGGTTATGCAACATTCTTACCACTTGATAATTTAAAACCTAGTTTTATTAATAATGAAACAAGATTTATTATTCAAAAATCTAAGGGATTTATTGGGTTTGGAAATGAACTTGTAAATATAGATAAAAAATATCAAGTAGTATTAGATTATCTTTTATCAAATTATTTAGTTGTTGATGATTATGAAAATGCAATAGAGCTTTCAAAAATTACAAATCAAAAGTTTCACATAGTTACTTTAGATGGACAAAGAATATTACCACATGGAGCAATTATTGGTGGAAGTAGAAGAAGTAAAAATGTAGTTTTAAATGACTCTGTTCAAATTCAAGAATACGAAAATCAGAAAAAAGAACTTGATCAAAAAGAACTTGAAACTTCTAAAGAAGTAGAAGTTCTAAGTGGTATGATAGAAGTTTTACGTGAAGAAATAGCTGAAATTCAAACTGCAATAGGAGCTTCTAGAAACTCTTCTCAATTAATTGAAAAAGAGGCAACTGAAGTAAAAGAAGAATTTAGAATAATTACTGGTAAGGAACTTGATGGAGGTCAACAAGAATTCCAATCAATTGATGAACAAATTATTAAAATTATTTCTGAGATATCAGCACAAGAAACATTAAAGGATGAAATTCAACAACAAATTAATGTTATTAGAACTTTAAAAGATAAATCAAATGAAAGACAAAATAGTTTAAACTCAATTATTAACCAAGATAGAGGTCTATTATCTTCATTAAAAGATAAGTATTCAAATTTAAACTCTGATGGAACTTTAATGCAAGAAAAACAAGTTAATGCAACAACAAGACTAGCTCAAAATTATAGCTTAACTTTTGAAGCAGCATTGGAACTAAATACTAATCTTATTGAAACAGAAAGTGAAGTTAGAGATAGAATCAATTATCTAAGAAAAGAAATTCATTCATTGGGAAATGTTAACTTAGATTCAATTGATGAATATCAAGAAGAAAATGAAAGATATCAAACATATGTTGAACAAACTCAAGATGTGCTTGAATCTATTAAAAATCTAAAAGATGCAATTGGCGATATGGATCAACAAATGATAATTCAGTTCAAAAAAATAATTAAAGATGTTAATGGAGTATTACCAGATACATTTGCAACATTATTTGGGGGGGGAACTGCATCAATTATTTATACAAATCCAGATGATATTTTAAATACAGGTATTGATTTAAAAATAGCTCCACCAGGTAAAAAAATTGCAAATCTAAATCTATTAAGTGGTGGAGAAAAATCAATGGTAGCATTATCTGTTTTATTCTCAATTTTAAAAGTTAAACCAATTCCATTGGTTATTCTAGATGAGGTAGAAGCTCCTCTAGATATTGCAAACGTAGAACGATTTGCAAAATATATTAAGACATTTACTAAGAGTACACAATTCATGATTGTTACTCATAGAATGGGTACAATGGAAAATTGTGACACTTTATTTGGAGCAACAATGGAACAAAAGGGTATTACAAAACTTGTTCAAATTAAGTTAATTGAAGCAAAAAAATTATCAAATACAAATTAGCATAGAAATGCTAGGAGACGAAATATGACAAGAAAAATAAGCATAATATTACTGACATTCTTATCAGTAATATTATGTCTATGAATATGAAGTGCTGCTGCACCTAAAAAGGCAATTATTTTAGGTGGAAGCACTAGTGTTAACCCGTTTATGCAAAAACTTACAAAAGAATATTATAATAAACCAGAGAAAGTAGATTTTATTTATAATTCAACAGGAAGCCAAGCAGGTGTCGGTGGAGTTGAAAAAGATATGTATACAGCTGGTTTTATTTCTAAGGATATAAATAATAAGACTTTAACTAAAGGAAATAATTTTTTAGAAATATGTCAAAAATTAAATGAATGTGAATTTGATCCAAAAGCAATTGAAGAAATTCAAAATGTTGAAAAAAATAATTCATATATTGCATTAGAGTTTGCAATCGATGCAATTGGAGTAATATATAATCCTCCTGCATATTGAAATCAAAAAATTAAATTAATAAATAATAATGAAATTAGTTTAAATGATCTTATGAATTTTAAAAAAGAAGATGAAGATGAATTATTGAAAAAAGCTTATAGTGGAAATTACACTTGAGAAGAGTTGGCAATAGAGTTATTAGGTTCAAAAGAAGAGTGAAATAATAATCAAGATTTTTATGAAGAAATGTTGAACTTAATAAATGCTCAACCAAAAACTAAACTAATTACTTTTACTAGAGAAGATGGGTCTGGAACAAGATCAGCTTTTTCAGATTTAACTAAAATAAAAGATATGTCTTCTTCAAATGTTGTTAATTCAAATGGTTCAATGATTGAAAATATGACTAAAAGTCCAAGCTTAGGTTACGTCTCTAATGGATTTTTAGGTCAATTGTCTGAAGATGGTGTTGTAAAATTAGCTGGATTTAATAATTTTAAATTACCAATAGGAAAAGACAATGTTCCTTTAGAATGATCAAACGAAGAAAAAAAATGACAAGATTGAAAACCAACACCAGAATCTGTAGAATCTAATATTAATGAATCAATTACAGATAAATTCATTAAATCTGATTATGAATTTAAAAGACCATTCATTGCTATATTTAGTATATATAATAAAAAATTAAATCAATTAATGGAGCTTTTTAATTTTATGAATAGTGATGGTTCAAATGAAGTATTTAAAAGTGAAGGACTTGTTAAGAATATGAAATATAAATCTTTAGGAGGTACTTCTAATGGTTAAAAACTCTCCAAAAAGTTTGCCAAAGGCAAAAACTTCTAAGATGGATTTATCAACTAAAATATCTGTATTTTTTGTAACAACAATTGTGCTTATTATATTAGCTGTTTTAGTTGGATATATATTATATAAATCTGTTCCAGTATTTCAAGAATTTTCTTTTTTTAAGTTCTTATTTTCTGGAATGTGAGCACCAGCAAGAGATGGTGAAGAAGGCTCGTATGGATTAGGTAAGATAATATTATCTACTCTAATGATGTTATTTTTAACTTTATTATTTGCAATACCTTTAACAATATTTAGTTCGCTTTTTATTACTGAGTACTTAAAAAATAGAACTAAAAAATTTGTAGTAACTATGATTCAACTATTAGCTGGGATTCCATCTGTTGTTTTTGGATTATTTGCACTAGATCAAATTGGACCAATTTTTGTTGCCATGGGTGCACCAACTAGTGGAAATATGATGACAGCAAGTTTTACATTGGCTTTTATGGCTTTACCAACAATGATTAGTTTATCTGTTAATGCTATTGAATCAGTTCCAGAGGGACATAGATTTGCTTCTCTTGGATTAGGAATGACAAAAGAAAAAACTACTTTTGGTGTAGTTTTAGTAGCTGCAATGCCAAAAATTATTACAGCAATTATTACAGGAGTTGCTAGAATTATTGGTGAAACAATGGCTGTTATATTAATAGCAGGAAATTCAACAAAAGGGTTAAATACAGATGATGGCTTTTTTGGATTTATATTTTCTTCAATTAGAACTCTAGCAGGAACAATAGGTTTAGAAATGTTAGAAAATCATGGGATAACTCATGAGTCTGCACTTTATGCTATTGGGATGGTTTTATTTGTAATAGTTATTTTTATAAACTTATTAATTATTGCTGTAGGAAATATTAACAATAAAAAAACAAAGTCTATTAAAAATATGAAGCATAAAAAAGTGAAAGCAATTAAAAATGATTATCGATATGACAGTCATAATTTAAATATTCTTGTTCACACTTATACTGAAAAAAGATTTGCCAAAAAGGTAAATAGTTTTATTCTTAATTTCTTTATGATTTCTTCAACTGCAATAATCGTTGGGTTTACGAGTTGAATTTTACTGACAGTTACAATTAAGGGAATTGGTGGGTTTGATGCAACAGCTTTTGTTGAAATTGAAGGACAAAGAAGTGGAATCTTTGCTCTATTATTTACAACAATATTGTTAGTTTTAGCAACAATAATATTTGCCATACCATTAGCTTTAATAGTGGCTATTTATTTGGCAGAGTATGCTCACAAAGATAGTAAGTTTGCAAAAATTATAAGATTTTCAATAAACGTACTTGCATCCACACCAAGTATTGTATTTGGGGTTTTTGGACTAAGTTTATTTGTAGTAGGTATGGGAATTCCAATGTCCATATTTGCAGCAAGTTTAACAATGACAATTGTAATATTGCCATCAATGATAACGAACTTTGAAGATTCAATTACAGGAGTGCCTTTACTTTATAAAGAGGCTGCTTATGGAATGGGTATGACAAAAACAGGAGTGCTGTTTAAAGTTATTATTCCAAATTCAACTAAGGGACTTGTTACTGCAACTATTCTAGCTGTTGCTAGAATTATTGGAGAATCAGCACCTGTTTACTTAACTTTGGGAACAGCTGTAAGAATGCCATCAGAAGGATTCTTCTCATCAGGAGCTACATTGACTACTCAAATTTATATGATGGCTTCAGAGGGAAATGATCCTCATACTTTAGGAGTAGCATATCAAATTGCCCTAGTTACAATATTTTTAGTCTTAGGTTTAAATATTTTAAGTAAGTATATTGGTTTCAAATTAAATCCAATTCATAAAAAAGTATCAATGAAAATGCGATTCAAATTATTCATTGGAATGTTTACATGAACAAGTATTAAAAAGGTTTCATTAAAAACAAAAAAAGATACAATATCCTTGTATAAGAAATGAGTAAATGTCTTTAATTTTAAAAGAATAAAAATATATGCTAAAAATGCTAAAACTCGAAATAATGTTATAAGAACAATTAAGAGTGAATCAAAATTAAAGTCTAAACCTAAAAAGATTAAAAAAATAAAAGAGAGTGAGAATTAAAAGATGGCTTCAGATAAAAATGTAGAAAATGAAATTGTTGAAACTGAGGATTTAGAAATATTATCAGAAGAGAAAATATTTCAAAAACCTAAAAAAGTACCTTTGAAGCAAAGACAAAATGTAATAGAAATTGAAGGATTTAATTTCTATTACAATTCTGGTTCAAAACAAGCATTATTTGATATAAATATGGCAGTAAAGGAAAATACAGTTACAGCTTTTATTGGACCATCTGGGTGTGGAAAATCAACACTATTAAGATCAATAAATAGAATGAATGATCTTGTAGATAATATTGCAATTGATGGAAAAATTATTGTTCATTCAAAAGATGTTTATGAAAAAGGTACGGATGTTGTTAAATTGAGAACTGAAGTTGGTATGGTATTTCAAAAAGCAAATCCTTTCCCTATGTCAATTTATGATAATGTAGCTTTTGGTCCAAGAAATCAGGGAATTTCAGATAAGAACATTTTAAATCAAATTGTTGAAGATTCATTAAAAAAAGCAGCACTTTGAGATGATGTAAAAGATTACTTAAAAGACTCAGCATTGGGATTAAGTGGTGGTCAACAACAAAGATTATGTATTGCAAGAGCAATAGCAATGAGACCAAAAATTTTATTAATGGATGAACCAACTAGTGCATTAGATCCAATAGCAACATTAAAAGTTGAAGAACTTATACTAAAATTGAAAAATGAATATACAATAGTAATAGTAACCCATTCAATGGCACAAGCTACAAGAGTGAGTGATTATACAGCGTTCTTCTTACATGGTGAATTAATTGAGTACGATAGAACAAAAAAAATATTTACAAATCCAAAAGATCAAAAAACAGAAGATTATATTTCAGGAAGATTTGGATAGGAGGGGAATTGGATGTCATATAACAAAATATTAGATAGTGATATCAAAACTATTAAACGTGAATTAATAAGATTAGTAGAAGCTACAAAATCTCAATATGCAAATACTTTTGAATCTTTAAAATCACAAAATCTTGAACTAGCACAAGAAGTAGTTAATGGTGATATCAAAATAAATGATTTACAAAATAGTTTCACAAAAATGGCTCTATGAAAAATTGCAAAACAACAAATGGTAGCTGGAGATTTAAGATTAGCAGTTGGTGGAGTTTTAATTAGTCGTGAAATTGAAAGAATTGCGGATGTGGCTAAACACATTTGTGCTTTTACTATTAAGTACAATCCCCAACCAATTGAAATTGAATATATATCAAAAATGTTTGATTTAGTTAATAAAATGCTTAATATAATCTCACTTTTAATTGATAATTATGACAATGACCAACATCAAAAAGTTTTAAAAGCTGAAGAACAACTAAGTATGGAATTTTCAAATTTATCAAATATTTTAGCAGCTAGAATATCAGATTCTAAAAATGCAACTGAGTCTAAAAAAATAATCACAATTGTAAGACAACTAAAAAACCTCGAAAGAGCTGGAGAATGTCTTATAAATATTGAAGAGACATTACAATTTATTAGAACAGGTAAATTTGAAGAACTTCAAGAATCAATGATTAATAATTTAAACACTAAGAAATAATAAAAGGAACTTTTAAAAAGTTCCTTTTATTATTTCTAATGTAATTAACTTTGCACAACTAAAGTATTTACTTGAAAGTGAGAAAGTAATTTGTTTTTCATTTTTTGCTTCAATTTTAAATAAATTATTATAGTTAGTTCTATTTTTATTAAAAAATGAATATTTTTTAATTCAATCAAATATTTCCTTATTCATCATTTCTTGATCTTCATAGTAGGTAATAAATTTATCACTTTTTTTAACTCCAATGTTTGATGAATCTCTTATTATTCTAAAATCTAAATTTGTATTATTTAAAAAATTAGCTTTTAAAATATCACTTTGTTGTTTATTCAATTCTTGGAAGTCTAAGAACTCTCAAAATTCGTCTACATTATTTAAAAATATATTTGATGAAACATATTTGTCAAATATATTTTTAAATTTACTTTTTAAAATATCTTCTAGTTCAATTTGAAGATAGTCGCCTTTATTTAAAACTAATGGATTAATAAATAAGTATCTATTTAAAGTATTAACTACATCATCAATTTTGTCGTAGTTAAATAAAACAACATTAAACTTAATTAAGATTTTTTCATTAAGAATATTTGAGTTTTTCTTATCTTTAAATAAGATATCAATTTCTCCATTTTCTTGATTAATTACTTCAAAATCAATTTTTTTGTATAGAGCCAATCCAAATTCACTATTAGAAAAAGCATCCTTTAATAATGTTTGTATTTCCTTATTTGTTAACTTATCCACATTTTCTTGCTTTTCAACTTTCAAATAAAGAAAATCATCTAAGCCAGTTAAAAATTTTGAATACTTATTTACATTTTTATCTGCTAGTGGCATACTGACACCAGTAGAAACAGTTAAACCTAAAGAAAGTCAAACTGATAACATTTTTTTCATAATATCCCCTCACACATTAATATATATAATATATTAAAATTATTATACAATTAATATTGAGAAATGAGGAATTTTTATGGGATTTTGAAGTAATTTAAAAGAGAGACGAGAAATCAAAAAACAACAAAAAAAACATAAAAAAGAGCACAAAAAGACTTTAACATTTTCAACTGATATAAAAAAATTAAGTAAACGTTATAAGGAACCAAATAATGAATTTTTTGAGGACTTAGAAAATATTTTAATTAGAACTGATATGGGAATGAAAATGGTTTTAGAAATATCAAATAGAGTGAGAAAAAAAGCAAAGGCAAAGCATTCTTTTGATCAAATAAAAGAAATCCTTGTTGAAGAGATATATGAAACTTATAATAGTGGTCGTAAATATAATGATAAATTAAACTATAAAGATGGTAGATTAAACATTTTTATAATGGTAGGTGTTAATGGAGTTGGAAAAACAACAAGTATTGCAAAAATAGCAAATTATTATTCAAGTATGGATAAAAAAGTTTTAATAGCAGCAGCAGATACATTTAGAGCAGGAGCTGTTGAACAACTTCAAGAATGATGTGATAAAAGGCTTAAAAATGTAGATTTAATAAAATCTGAAAATAACTCTAAAGACCCTGCAAGTGTTGTTTTTGATGGAATTAGAAAAGCAATTGATGAAAAATATGATTTATTATTAATTGATACAGCTGGAAGACTTCAAAATAAAGAGCACTTAATGAAAGAATTAGAAAAAATGACTAAAATTATTCAAAAGAGCATTTCTGATGGACCTCATGAAAGATTATTAGTTATTGATGCTCAAACTGGACAAAATGGAATAAGTCAAGCAAAAGCCTTTTCAGAAACAACAAATGTTTCAGGAATAGTTCTTACAAAAATGGATGGTACAAGTAAAGGTGGAATTGCTTTAGCTATTAAAGATATTTTAAATATTCCAGTTAAATTAGTTGGTACAGGTGAAACTGTAAATGATATAGAAGAATTTGATATAGACAATTACATTTGAGAGTTAACATCAGATTTTATGGAAGATAATATAAATGATTAATCAAGATATACAAAAAACTGCTGATTTAGCACAACTATATGATTATTATAAAAGCTTATTAACTGAAAAACAGTGTCAATATTTTGAATTGTATTTTTTTGAGGATTTAACTTTGCAAGAAATTGCTGAAGAATTTAAAGTATCAAGAAATGCTATTTATGATAGCATTAATAAAACTTCTTTATTATTAACTGATTTAGAAAATAAATTAAAATTAAAATTGAAAAATAATAAAATTAAAGAAACTTTGGATAATGCAAAAGTAAAGAAAATTTCAATAGAAGAATTAATTATAGAATTGGAGAAAAATTTATAATGAATTTTTTAGTGGTAGGAGATGTATATTCAAAATCTGGAAGAGATGTTTTAGAAAAACATCTTAGTTCAATTGTTCAAAAAAACAAAATTGATTTTATTATTGTTAATGGTGAAAATATTAGTCATGGTAAAGGTATAAATAAAAATCACTATGATTTTCTTAAAAAATTAAAAGTAAATGTAATAACTAGTGGAAATCACATTTTTAAAGTTAAAGAAACTTTTGATTTCATTGATAATGTTGATGACCTTTTAAGACCTGCAAATATGAACTCTTTTAATTTGGGAGTTGGAACAAATCAATATAATTTTGGAAATTTAAAAATTAGAGTTACTAATATGATGGGCAAGAGTTTTATGGAACATGTAAATAATCCATATGAGGTAATGGACAAAATAATTGAAAAAAATACAGCTGATATACATATTGTTGATTTTCATGCTGAGGCAAGTGCTGAAAAATTAGCTTTTGCTTGAAACTATGATGGAATTTTAACAGCTGTTATAGGAACCCATACACATGTTCAAACAGCAGATGAGAGGTTATTACCAAAAGGTACGGCTTTTATTACAGATGTTGGAATGACAGGACCTATTAACTCAATTATTGGAGCTAATCCAGAAGAAGTTATTTTTAAAGAAAAAACTGGACTACCAAGTAAATTTACACCATCTGAAAATCCTGGACTTCTTTGTGCTGTTATTATAAAATTAGACTCAAAAAATAAGGCAAAATCAATTGAGAGAATACAATTACAATAAACTTTTATTTCATATAAGGGCTTTTTATAAGAAAATATTTTCCATTTTAAATTGTGTATAATAAAAATATAAATACCTATTCCTAGGAGAGAAAATAATTATGAAAAGACAAGATAGACTTAGAAATTTACATGAATGTTTATTGGCTTTAGATAAAGAGGTTATGAATGTTTGTATGGGTATTGAACAAAACTTAAAATCACTTTTAAAATACAGAAATACTTATGATAGTGTTTTGAAAGAAATTGAATATGAAAGAAAAAATGAAATGTATGGGCGATCATCAATTTATGATTTTGAGAAAATGAGAGTTAATTTAGAACAAGATGCAGGTAATGTTGTTTATGAGGCAATTAATGTTATAGGGAATAATGAGTTTATAACTAGAAAGCAGAATGTTATTTATGCATTTTGATTTATGGGACAATTTGATGTCTATGCATTAGAATTGGCGCATGAAGATTAAGAAAACTTATAAAAAGTACTTTTTTTAAGTACTTTTTATTTATAATTAAAAAAGGTGATTTTATGGAAATATGATTAGCTGTTTGAGAACTTCTTAGCATAATTGCTTATGTTATGCTTGGAACTTTTATTTTTATTTTTATTTTGACTTTAATTGCAAGAATAGTTAAATTTAATAAAATTAAATTTAAATCATCTCCAATTATAAAAAGTGAACTTGTGAAGAAAAAAATGTTTAAAACTACTTCAGGTTATGAACTTAGATGATTTGGAGAAATTGATCCAAAGAGTGAATTTATTATTATTGGTGTTCATGATATTTATAGAAATAGAAAAGATTTTGATAAATTGGAATCTTGATTAAGAAAAAATCAAAAAAATAAGTATTCCTTAGTATCTTATGATCAAAGAAACTGTGGAGAAAATGAAGTGAATAATCATTTTAGTTTTGGTGCATCAATTTCTGACTTAGCAGAAATTATTGAAGTTATTAGTGAGGCAAATCCTAATGCTAAAATAGTACTTTTAGGGGAGGGATTTGGAGGTAGTATTTGTTCATTTTTTTCAAAAAATAAGAGAGTATATAAAATTATTTCTTCTTCATTAAGATTAAATAATCCTTATAAAAAAGGATTTAACTTTTATTTAAAACTATGATGGGGAACACTTTTTAGAGCAAATACTAAACTTGTAGAACCAATTAATGGATTAGATTTTACTGATGAAAAAGAGTATGCAAAAAAATTAGAAGATGAAAATATAACAAAAAATTTATTAACTGTAACTGAATATTATCTATGAAAAAAAATTAATAAGAAGTCAATTAAAAATATTAATAGTTCAGAAATAAGCATTAGTATATTTCTTTCAAATAATGATTTTTATTGTGATTCAAAAAAAATAGCAAAGTATCTATCAAAGTTAGATAATGATAAATATTTTTTAGAAACGATTAAAGAAAAAAAGCATTATTTATTAAATACTAAAAAATCAGAAGATGTATTTGAATTAATTGTTAAAAATATATAAAAATTTGTTATTATTACTTTGTAAAACTTAAAATTATTCTTATTTGGAACTACTGAGAGAAAACAACTCAATGAGGTAGTAGCAACCTATTAAATTAGGTGCTGAAATTAAGGGGAAACCAACGATGAGATCTATTTAACTTCTCTTTTGTTGGAGAAGTTTTCATTTTTTTGAAGGAGAAAAGAAATAAAATATGAAAAAATTATTTACTAGTGAATCGGTTTCAGAGGGACATCCAGATAAAATTTGTGATCAAATAAGTGATGCAATATTGGATGAATGCTTAAAACAGGATTCTAATTCAAAAGTTGCTTGTGAAACTTTTGTTACAGAAAACTATTTATTAATTGGTGGAGAAATAACTACAAAAGCAATTGTCGATTATGTTGGGATTGCCAAGTGAGTTTTAAAAAGAGTTGGCTATAATGATGCTTCTACAGGTATTGACCCAGAAAAATGTGAGATAGTAGTTAAAATTAATACACAATCTCCTGATATTGCAATGGGTGTTGATAAAAAAGATATGGGAGCAGGAGATCAAGGAATTATGTTTGGTTATGCAAATAGTGAAACACAAACCTATATGCCATATTCAATACAAATAGCTCATGATTTAGTTCATATGGCTTCAAAATTAAGAAAAAATGGAGCTTTTAAATGGGCTCAACCAGATATGAAATCACAAGTAACAATTGATTATACTAATGAAAAAAATCCAAGAATTGATACAATTTTAATGTCAATTCAACATGACAATGATTATAATCAAGAAACTTTTGAAAAGTTTATAAAAAATAATATTATGGATATCATTGCAAAACGATATGGATTAAATACTGATTTTAAGGTTTTAATTAATCCAACAGGAAGATTTGTTATAGGTGGACCAAAGGGTGATACAGGACTTACTGGAAGAAAAATTATTGTAGATACTTATGGTGGATATTCTCGTCATGGAGGAGGAGCTTTCTCTGGAAAAGATCCAAGTAAAGTTGATAGAAGTGCTGCTTATATGTGCCGTTATGCCGCAAAGAATATTGCTGCTGCAAAATTAGCTGATAAAGTTGAAATTCAGGTAAGTTATGCAATTGGTAAGTCAGACCCAGTTTCTATTTTTATAGAAACTTTTGGAACAAATAAAGTATCTATGGATGTTATTTATAAAGCTCTAAATGATAATTTTAATTTTAAAGTCAGCTCAATTATCAATACATTAGATTTAAAAGCACCAGTATATTTTAGAACAAGTAAATATGGTCATTTTGGAAAAAAAGAATTTAGTTGAGAAAAGTTAGATAAAGTAAGAGTTTTGGAGGAATATTTGTAAGATGCTATTAGAAGTTATTGGAAAAGATTTTAAAGATATTAGATTAATAAATAATTCTAATGCAAATAGAATTGAATTTTGTAATGATTTAAAAGTTGGGGGTTTAACACCTGCTTTAGAAGATATTAAATATGCTTGTGATTTATCAAAATTACCAATAAATATTATTGTTAGAAATACAGCAAGAGATTTTTTTTATACTGAAAAAGAAAAAAAAGATATGATAGAGCAAATTAAATTTATTAGAACAACAAAGGCAAATGGAATAGTTATTGGTGGTCTTAATAAGGACTTAACAATAGATGTTCAATTTATGAAACAAGTCATTAAACAAAAGGGAAATTTGGAAATAACATTTCATAAAGCATTTGATGAGGTGAAGGATTTTATTGAATCTTATCGAGTGTTAAATGAACTTGGAATAGATAATGTTTTAACAAGTGGTGGTAAGGATATAAAAAAGGGTAGAAAAATTATAAAAAAACTTGTTTCTCTTAACTTAAATACAAAAGTATTAGTTGGTGGAGGAATTGATCAAAAAAACTTTTCTAGTTTTAAAAAAATATCTAAAAATATTCATGTTGGTTCTTGTGTAAGAAATGATAAAAGTTGAGATGAAAGCGTTAATGATAAAAGAATTAATGAGTTATTGGAGATAAAGTAATGAAAGTAAATATAATTGGTGCTGGTTTAGCAGGTTGTGAAGCAGCGTGACAATTAGCAGAAAAGGGTATTGAAGTCTATTTATATGAAAAGAAAAAAATTCAGAAAAATGAAATTCAAACATTAAAAACATTTGGAGAATTAGTTTGTTCAAATACTTTTAGAAGTTTATCAACTCAAAATGCTGTTGGAATTTTAAAAAAGGAACTTAAACTTTTAAATTCCTTTATATTGGATTGTGCCTTTAAAACTCAGATTCCTTCTGATGATGCTCTTGCAGTAGATAGAAAAGCATTTTCAGATTTAGTCGATCAAAGAATAAGAAGTCATAAAAATATAAAGGTATTTGAAGAAGAATTTTTAGATTTAAATACACAAGAAATAGTTTTAATTGCAAGTGGTCCTTTATGTTCACAAGAGTTTAAAATGCAGTTAGAAAAATTACTTGGAAAACAAAAGTTATTTTATCTAGATGCATCTGCTCCTATAATTGAAAAACAGTCAATAGACTTTTCAAAAGTATATTATAAATCAAGATATAAAAATGATAATAGTTATATTTGTATACCGTTAAATGAAAAGGAATTTAGTATTTTTCATAATAAACTAGTAAATGCAAATACTGTTAATTTAAAAGATTTTGAACAAGAAATTTTTTTCAGAGGTTGTCAACCAATAGAGCAATTAGCTAAAAACTCTAAAAAGATACTATTGAAATCGGCTATGTCACCAAATGGATTAGAAAATTTTGATGGAATTATGCCTTATTCAGCTGTACAATTAAGAAGAGATGACGCGATGTATAATTTGTATAATATGGTTGGTTTTCAAACAAATATTATTTGAAAAGAGCAAAAGCAAATTTTCTCGTCTCTTCCAGGACTTGAAAATGCAGTCTTTAGAAGATTTGGAGTTATGCATAAAAACAGCTTTATAAATTCTCCTAAAATTCTTAATAACAAACTACAAATGATGAGAAAAAAGAATATATTCTTTGCTGGTCAAATTACAGGTGTAGAGGGATATATAGAGTCATTTGCATCAGGGTTAGTTGCAAGTAGAGGAATTCTTAGTTATATTAATCAAAGTGAATTTATAGCATTTCCAGAAGATACAATTTTAGGTAGTTTAATAAGTTATATTACAAATCCAAAGCATAAAAAATTAAAACCAATGAAGTCAAATATGGGTTTAGTAAAGATTGATCCTATAATGAGTTTTAATTCTAAGGAAGAAAAAAATTCTTATATCTATAAAAATGCTTTAAATAAAATAAAGTCTTTTATTTAGTTTAAATTATAAAATAAATAAAATGGAGGTTTTCTTTGTATAGAGATAAAAGAGTATGAGCTGAAATAGGCTCAAAATTAGTATCAAGTCTTTCATATTACAATGATTTTAAAATATCAGAAGAAGAAATATTTGAGTTAATTGCAAATGGAGAATATCTATTTGACGATTCAGAAGAAATCTATGGAAGAAACTTAATTAACCTATTAAAAATTTGAGAGATTATTAGAGCTAAAATCATTGAAACAAGAGAGAATTTTATAAATATTGCAAAGCATAAATGAGCTTTTACTTGAGAAGATTATAAAGAAATTTATGTATTACTTGATGAAAATGATAACTTTAAAGATATTTTTGAAAGTGAAGAATTTATTAAAAAAACAAGTGACGAAATGATCATTTTTTTTGAAAATGGTCTAATTGAAGAAAATGGTTTAGAAGCTATTTTAGAAGATATTTTAATTACATATATTTATTTTGCAGTTCAAAGTACATTAAGTATAAAGGCTTCAATTTTTATGTATTTAATAATAAATGCAATGCTTTTATATAAAGACTTTGGACCTTTATTAGCAACATATAGAGGTGAAGTAAGCAACATTTTTGATTTAGTATTGAGATTGGTAGTTCAATGTCAAAATTTACCAATTAAAAGTTATATAACAGCTCCTCTTTTTAGCGTATGTCTTTCAAGAATTATTGATTTATCTGAGAATAATAAAATATTCTTTGAGTCTATATAAAAACTTGTAGATAATAAGCGATTATGTCCCAAAATACAAGATTTATCTAATAAATAGATCTTGTATTTTTTCTTTTTCTATCAAAAAAATATCAGTTAGTTGCTTTCCAAGGAGAGTCAATTTTGGGTACTTTAGTAGTTTTAAATTCTTCATTAGATAGTGTTTTAATATTTCCATGTAAGCGTTCATCTTCAACTTGAATAAGATTGTAAATGTCATTTCCAATTAATGCATAATGTTTTTTATTTATTGTTTCCATAATCATTACTTTTAATTTTGGTTTAAAGTAAATTGGAGTATAACCCTTACATATAAATCACTTATCTTTTTTAAAACTAATACTATGACCATTATCAATAATTCTTTCACTTCGATAAGAGAAAACAATATCTTCATCTTGATCAAACTTTCTAGTTATTGATTCTAATTGGTCTAAAGGTATTGAAAAATCTTGATTGTATTCTTGAATAAGATAGGGTAAATAATCATTTAACTGATCAATATTTTTTAAATCTAAGAGTCTAATTATTTGAGGTCATCTTCTTTGTAATGTTCCAAAAGTTCTTTCAACTAATGCTTTTTCTTGGGGAATTGAAGTTGTTTTTGTATTTACTCCTAAAGAGTGAAAAATAAATTGTAATTGTGTATTTGAAACACTATCACCAAAGTGATCACGATTATTTTTACTACTAAAAACATTTCGATTATCACTAACATTTAATTTTGGTAAACCATAATGTTTAAAGGCTTTTTTATAGATATTATAATAACTTTCAGTAGTTTCTTGTTCGCTGAAATAGCCTGCCAAAATTCTTTTACTAGCTTTATCAATTACAATATGCAAATGACATTTTAAATTTTTAATTCACTGATGATTTGAAGCATCAGTTTCAAATATCTCTCCAAATTTTACAATTTTCTTTTGCGTAGGATGGGGTTTGCTTGTTATAATTGATTTTGAAAGATACTCGCTTGTTAAATTTTCTTGGTTTCCGGCCTTTAAATTTTTACGAATATCTTTTTTTGTTTTTCTGTTAAGAGTCTCAATTAAAATATTTTCTTCTATTAATATGTGCCTAATTGCAGAGTAACTTATTTTCTTTTTTCAAGTTAGTTCTCAATAATGTTTAATACTAAAGTCATAATACTTTGTTTGAAATAGTTCAATTATTTCATCTTTAAATAACTGTGAAATTTTATTTATAGGTATTTTATTTGTATTTTTATGAATAAAAGCTTTTGCTCCAATTTCTTGATATTCTTTAAGTTTTCTTCTTGTGTGTCTAACACTATAACCTAATTTAAAGGCCGTATTTTTAATAGAGTCTTTTCTTAAAGATAATTGTTTAATTAATCTTAGTTGTTCTTGTTTCATGGTATTTAATAGTAGTCCTTTCATAAAACCTCCATTTATTGATTATAAAGGAGGACAAAGTCGCTTGTTAATATGTAGGGACATAATCGCTTATTACTCATAAAAATATTCTTTGAGTCTATATAAAAACTACAATAGTTGGTCAAAGTAGTGTAAAATATTAATATAGTGTTTATTAGCACTTTAACTAAAGGGGTTCTTTATGGAAAAAATAAAATTTAAGAATGTCAAAAAATATAAGGGTATTGTAGAACAAGTATTAGTTAAAGAAGGCCAACCAGTCAAAAAAGATCAAATATTAGCAATAATATCAACACAACTTGAAAAATTTGATATACGTTCTACAACAGATGGAGTAATTAGAAACATTTATGTAATTGAATCATTAATTGTTTCACATGGAGATACTATATTTGATATATTCTCTTATAAAGAAATGAAAAATTTATTGAAAAAACCATCAAATATGAATGACACATTAAAAGATGGTTTAAGCGAATTTGGATACTTAGAAAAATTAATAAATGAATCAGATGAGTCTGATGAAGAAGAATTTGAAGAAGTAAAACCAAAAAGAGAAAAAAAGGCAGAATTTTTAGCTGAAAAGGATTTAGATATTCTTGATAATTTTGAAACTGAAAAGTACTTAAAAGATGAAATTATTGAAAGTGAATTTCAAATAGAAGAAGAGTTCACTGAGGATCCAATTGCAGAAGCAAAAATGGAGCCTACTACTGTTCAAACAATTAAAACTGAAACTTCAACTTTTGAGATAAAAGAAAATCCAACAATTCTAACAGAAACTATTACTAAAAAAGTAGTTTATGAAAATTCTGATAATTTTAAAGATAGTAATTTATTTTCAGATGAAATTTCAACTATTTCTCAATCTGAAATTTTAGAAGAACTTTCAAAAAATAATACTGAAGATAACTTGGAAGTAGTTGAAATAAAACAAAAACCAAAAAATATTAAGAAGCAAGAAACTACTGCTCAAGAATCTAACTCTGTATTTTTAAAGGAATTAGATTATGAAAGATTAGAGAAAGTTTTAAAAAATAGTGAAAAATTAAATAATAAGTTTAAAGAAATTGAAAAAAAACTTTCATCATTTATGGAAGAAACTAAAGAAACTAATAATGATAATGAAAAAAGTATTAATTCAATAGTCAAAAAAATAGATGAAAAATCAAAAAGTATTAATTCTAAGTTAGAAGAAGTTGAATTGAAAGCAACAGAAAATAGTAAGCTTGTATCAAATTCAATTGAAAAGAAAGTTATTGTGGATAAAACAAATATAGGTAGTTTCTCATTTAAGTTAGACATAACTGCTTTAATAAGTCTACAAACTTTAATGATTGAACCTTCAAAAGAGGAAAATGTTGATCTTGAACTTAATGCATTTTATGTAAAAGCATTAAAAAGAGCTTTAACTAAATTTGAAGAATTAGATTCAAGTCATTCATTTATTAGATTAGTAAAAACTGATGGATATTCAGTAAATGATACAGTTGTAAAAGTAAGTGATGATTTAAGTATTTTGGATATTTCAAAAGAAATACATAAAATCAATTAGTAAAAGATAAAGAAGTTAAAGTAGCGATTTATGATATTTCAAATTTTGGATTAGATAATGCAAATTTTGGATTAACTAAAAATTCAATCTTATCAATTTACATTTCATCAATATCAAGTTCATTTAAAGATGATGGAAATTTAACAAATTATGTAAAAATAAATTTTGCATTCAATCAAAATAGTTTAGAACCTGAGGATGCAATTATGTTTGGAAAAGAATTTATAAGTATTCTAAAGAATCCGGGTTTTTTAATTTAATAATAAATAAGCACTAAAAAATTGAAATAGAAAATATATTATACACAATTAATAAAGATGTAGAATTTATTTTTCCCAGTTTAAATAGTGTTTTTTTGTTAAAATTAATTTATCTTTGAGGAGTATAAAAATGATTAATGAAATTAATGCAGAAAGCAAAATAGTAACTTTAATAGCTAGAATAGAAAAAGCAATTTTATCAACAGGAAATAATGGATCAAATTATCTAATTTTAAATTTAATTGATATGTCTGGAAGAATTGAAGCAAGACTTTGAAATTCTATTGAAAAAGATGTAGAGGAATTAAAAAGTGGTTTAATTGTAAAAATAGAAGCTGTAACCAATGTTTATAGACAACAATTACAATTAAACACTTAGTTAATTCTTATGAAATTATTGATGAAAAAGATTTTAAAAAACATAATATAAATGAGGAAATGTTTAGTATTAGTGCTCCAATAAATGTTGAATCACATTATGCAAAATTAATAGATTTTTATAACAACTATTGATAATGAAACTTACAAAAAAATAACTTTAGCAATTTTAAAACAGTATGAAGTTCAATTTAAAACTTTTCCAGCTGCTGTAAGTATTCATCATAATGTGGTGGGTGGTTTATTTTGACACAGTTACTCATTATTAATGGGAGCAAAAGCAATAAGAGAAGTATATAAATATGCAGATATTGATTGAGAATTAGTATATTGTGGAACAATCCTTCATGATATAGGAAAAGTACTTGAAATGGCAGGGAAAAATGCATCAGAATATACTGATGTTGGTAAATTATTGGGTCATATATCAATAGGTAATACTTTTGTTTCAAATAAGGCTATAGAATTAGGTCTAAAAGATAATGAGGATGTTTTAAAATTACAACACGTAATCTTAGCAAGTCATGGTAAAAATGAATATGGATCTCCTGTAGAACCATTACTAATTGAAGCAGTTATTATTTCTTCATTAGACTCATTAGATGCAAGAATTTATAAAATTAATGATGAATTATCAAAAGTGGAAAAAGATGCTTGATCATCAAGAATTCTTTCTGAGGATGGAAGAAGTTATTTAAATCATAATAAGAAAAAATAAGTAAGTTTTAGTAGATAGTTAATGTTTTTTTTAGTATTTTACAATTAAGAGGTAAAAAGGAAATTTATGACATCTATATATGAAAAATTAGAAAACTTAACAAGAGAATATAAAAATACAACCGATAAGATTATTGCATTAAATATTATAAATACGATGCGTCAAAAAAAAATCTTAACTCAAAAGCAACTTGCAGATATTTGTTTTGTTTCTGAATCAAAAATTACAAAATTTATACAAAGTTTGGGTGAACCAAGCTTTAAGACTTTTGCGTATTCTTTAAAAAAAGAACATTTTTTATATGATTCAATTAATAAAATTAGTTTTAAAAGTGATATACTTGTTTTAATAAAAATGTGGTGTAATAAAAACTCTGTTTTTATTAAAAATTTGGCAGCAGCAATTAAAAATAATATTAATATTAATATTTATGCATCAGCGCAAACCTCTTGAATAGCTCAAGGATTAGGAGATTTTTTGATTGGTTATAATAAAAGACCACTTATTCTTTCTAAGAATTTTGACATTTTTAATGAGCCTTTAGTTAATAATGAGGATATTAACATTATTCTTTTTTATGGGCGTGATAATTTTACTCTTAATTCGTATTTAAAGTTAATTAATGCGAAAACAATAAAAGCTAATAATTTTGTAATTACTTCAGAAAAACAGTATGATAAAGTCTTTTTAGAATCTGATAATAAATTAAAATTAGATTATTTAAAAAATAATGCTTCAAATGTGTATCGTAATTTAGCTTTGAATATTCTAATCTTAGAAATAGCAAAACAAATTTAATATAATTAACTTTCCATTTTGGAAAGTTTTTATTTTATATTTATTTCTGGACTATCATTTATTTAAGAGGTAAATATGAGTATAAAAATTTATGCTCCCGTTGATTGTGAAGTTAGACAAATTAAAAAATGTTCTGATATTGCTTTTGCAAACAAACTATTGGGAGATGGAATACTAATAATTCCAAAAGATAATTTATTTTTCTCACCATTTTATCAAGCCACTGTAAAAATGATATTTGATACCAAACATGCTTATGGATTTGAGGTTGAAGGATATAACGTTTTAATTCATTGTGGTTTAGATAGTATAAAGCTAAATGGTAAGTACTTTGAAACTAATTTAGAAGTTAATCAAGAAGTTAATCTAGACACAAAAATATTCTCTGTAGAAATAAATAAATTAAGAGAATTAAATATCTCAAAAGAGACGCCAATAGTTTTTGAAGATCCAAATATTATTATTCCAGTATTTGAAGAGAAAATTTATAAAAAGGGAGAACTTATTTGTGAAATAAATACAGAAAGTATGGAAACTAAAGAAGAAGAGAATCTAGATCCTTATGTATTTTTTGCAACAGATAGTAAATATATTTCAGCAGCTCGTACAATTAATGAGTTTGTGGGAACTATGGAGAATTATACAAGTGTTTATAATTGTATGACTCGTTTACGCTTTAAAATTAAAGACAAAAGTAAAGTTAATATAGAGAAACTAAAACAAAATAATAATGTTAAAGGCGTTATTTGAAATAATGATGAACTTCAAGTTATTATTGGTCAAGATGTATATAAATTAAAAAATGCCTTTACTGAAATTAATCAGTCAGTTGATGTTAATTTTGAATTGAAGAAAAAATTAAAATCTAAAAAACCTTGATTTTTGCAAATGCTAAGTGCCATTATTGCAATTACTATTAGAGTTCTACCATTTTTAATTGGAGTAGGATTATTACAAGCTATGGTCTCAATCTTGCAGCAAACTGGGTGAATGCCAAGTATTACATTTGATCCTTCAAGTGCAAATGAAGAAACTATTTACTTATTAAATGCACCAGTGATTTGAGCTATGTTATTTGTTATTGCTCGAACATCAATTGTCATGTTAGCAATATTATTTGCTTGAGCCGCATCGGATTATTTTAAACTCAGGCCAGTCATTGGGTTGGGAATTGCTGTTATTTTATGTTCACCATATTTATTTGTGACTGGTGGTCCAAATGGGATGGGTGAATATATTGTAATGTTTAGATTTTGAGATCAACCAATTGATAAAACCAGACCTATTACTTTATTTTTAAATCAACTATCAGAGGTTCGCTTAAATGGTATGAATACTAAACCTTTTGTAATCTTGCCAGCGATTATTCTAGCTAAAAAATTGGATGACAGTATTTTGGAATGAATGCCTCCTTCATTAGAATTGATGGGGCGACCATTTTTAATATTTTTAATAACATTACCTGTAACCTTTCTAATTTTTAGTCCTCTTTGAAATATATTTGAATCCATTTTAGCAATATCAGTTTTCTATATTAAAGCATTGCCTTTTGGTTTAGGAATTGGTTTATATGTTGCATCCTGGCAGGTCGCCATAATTTTTGGACTACATAATGTATTATCCATTGTACAGTTCATTGATCATTTAGTTAATGGTGGACAGTCAGAAATTGGAGTAGCTGGGGGAATATCATTATTTGCACAGTTTGGTGCATTAATAGCTGTTATATTAGTAACAAAAAATATTAAACTAAGAAATCAAGGTTTAGGATTAATATCTGCTGGTATTATTGGAATTACTGAGCCAATTTTATATCAAATTAATTTACCAAAACGACGACCCTTATATTCTGGGTTAATAGCTGCCTTTGTCTTTGGAACAATATCGGGCATGCTAGGAGTAGCTCGTAGGGGTGGTTCTGGATTAGGAATCTTTGAATTAATTGGTTATTTCTCTGAACCAATGCTCGGTGGATATTCTGAAATTTCACCTTTAGCAAATGGTTTAATGTATACCGGATGTTGTTTAGGTTCCTTTTTCTTAGCAGCTATAATTTGCTACTTCTGATTTAGAGAAAGAAAAACAGAAAAAGTCTTAATAAAAGAGACTACTAAAGATTTAGTTAAATTAATTGCTTTACAAGAAGGTAAAGCAAGTAAGGAAATTAAAGTAGAACTTAAAAAAATAAATAAATTATTAAATAAATTTAATAATAAAAATATAAAAACATATGAGATAAAGATTCAAAACTTAATTTTTATTAGAACAAAAATTGCTAAATTAATAAGTCAGCAAGAAAAAGTAAAAGAGAAAACTTTATTATTAGGTAAAAAATTAATGGCAGATAATAAAGTGGAACAAGCTAATAAATTAATTGCAAAATATAAAATCTCTAATAAGAAATATGATGTATCAGAATGAAAAGAAAAATTAGAAGTAGCTCAAAAAGAAATTAATTTTGAGGCTTTGGATAAATTAATTTCAAATAATTTATCAACTCTATTAGCAATACTTAAAAAATTTGAAAAAGAAATTGGTGCAGACAAAATAAGTCACATCAAAAATAATTACTACAATGCTTTAAATGCACTGCGTATTAACTATGAGTTAGATATTGAAAGAGATAACATTTTAGATTTTAAAAAAGAGTTTAGAAATTTAAGAGGATAGATTATGAAAAGATATACATTTGATATTGGAGGAATGGGAACAAAGTTTATTTTATTTGAAAACAAAAATAAAATAAGTTCTCAAATCATTAAATATAAAGAAGAAAAACAACCAGATAATGAGATTATATTTCAAACAAAATTAATTACAGTAATCCAAGAAATCACAAAAATATTAGATTTGGAAAAAGATGAGTTTGAATTAGCAATTCTAATCCCTGGAGTTGTAGATTCAGTCAAAAAGCAAGTTTTAAGTAATTCAGCTATTTGTGATGTTGATTTAAATTTGGTTAAGATTTTTTCTAAATATAAAAACTGTAAAAAATTTGTTCTTGAAAATGATGCACGAGCAGCTTTAATTGGAGAGCATTATTATCGAAGCAACTCAAAAATAAAGACTCAAGTTCATCTCACAATTGGAACTGGACTTGGAGGAGCTTTAATTATAAATAATAGAGTTCATAAGGGGAATCTTCTTAGAGCTGGAGAATTTGGTAAAGGTTTTGCCAGTTTAGAAGTGGGCCAAGACCTTCCAATCGCAGCATATGGTGGTCTTGGATCAGTATTATTTAGATATAAGATGGCAATTAAGTCAAAAGAGTTTATTGATGGTGAAACCGCTTTTGCTATGTATGAAAAAAAAGACCCAATCATGACAACTTTGTTTGATAATTTAATTACAGCTCTAGCTAAACTAATAATTAATCTTGATTACATTCTTGATTACGACCTAATTACTTTAGGGGGAGGAATTAGTAATAACAAAAAGTTCATTGATTTAATATTTGCTAAATTATTAGAAGCGGAAAGTTTTAATTATGAGGGAAGAATACTATACCCTGATTTAATGGTAAAAAATAAAGTAGAAGTTGCAAAATTAAAAAACGAAGCAGCTTGCTATGGTGGATTATATATATTAGAATACGGAGATAAAATTTATGAATAAAATTAAAAAAGATTTTTTATGAGGGGCATCCACAAGTGCTTATCAAGTAGAAGGTTCAATTTTTGAAGGTGGTAAAGTAGGTTCTGTAATGGATGACATTCATAAGTCACCAGGATATTCAAAAGAGATTACTAACTTTCATGATGCAACTGGTCATTATAAAAATTGAAAAGAAGATGTAAAACTCTTTGCAGAAATGGGAATGAAGTCTTATCGATTTTCAATCTCATGACCTAGAATTATGAAAAATATTAAAGGTGAAATAAATGAGGAGGGTATTAAGTTTTATGACGATTTAATTAATGAATTAATTAAATATAAAATTGAGCCAATTGTAACAATATTTCACTTTGATTTTCCTAACTTTATTGATGAAGCAGGAGGGTTAACTAGCAAAAGATTTGCAGATTTATTTGAAGATTATTGTAAGGTTTTATTTAAAGCTTATGGTAGCAAGATTAAGTATTGACTAACAATTAATGAATTAAATATGTTTGCAATGGCTGCATCGGCAATTGGTTTAATGCCAAATGGTAAAAAACTTAATCGATGAGAGGTTATTCATATTTTAAATTTAGCCCAAGCTCGTGCTATAAATTTATGTCACAAGATGTTACCTAAGGCAAAAATAGGTCCTGCACCAAATATCTCATCAGTTTATTCAAACAGCTCAAAACCAATTGATTATACAGCAAAATTAAATATGGATATTGTTCGTAATTGAGTGTATTTAGATATTGTTTGCAAAGGATATTATAGTCCAGTGTTTTTAGAGTTTATTAAAAAAATTAAAGAAGATTTTGTAATTGATCCAAAAGATATGGAAGTAATTAAACAAGCTAAACCTGATTTTATTGCTTTTAATTATTATGCAACTATGACTGTTGAGATGCCAAAATCTAATGACATAAGTCAAGAAGCCAAAGATCAACAAAAGGGCTTTACAATACCTGGTTTCACTTCTTCTGTCAAAAATAAAAACCTTGAAAAAACTCAGTTTGGTTGAGAAATTGACCCTCAAGGTTTTAAAAATACTTTACGTGAAGTATATGATAGGTACAATCTTCCTATTATGATTACTGAAAATGGTTTAGGTGCCAAAGACATTTTAACTAAGCAAGGTGAGGTTCATGACACTTATCGTATAGAATATTACCAAAAACATATCTCAAAAATGTTGGAAGCAATTGATGAGGGCGTAGATATAATTGGTTATATGCCTTGAAGTGCTATTGATTTAATTTCAACTCATGAGGGAGTATCAAAACGTTATGGCTTTATTTATGTAAATCGTGATGAATTTGATCTAAAAGATATGAAACGTTATAAAAAAGATAGTTTTTACTGATACAAAGAATTAATTAAAACAAATGGAGGTTCAATATAATGAAATTCGAAAAAGAAGATTTTTTATGAGGAAGTGCAAGTTCAGCTGCACAAATTGAAGGGGCTTATCAAGTAGATGGTAAGTCGTTAACTATTGCTGATTTAACACCATATATTGAGTTAAAAGATAAAAAGGACTTATCGAAAGTTCACTCGTTAACAAAACAAGACTTTTTAAGAGGATTAGATCCAAATAGTACAGATACATATCCAAAGCGTTTAGGAAATGATTTTTATAATCGCTATAAAGAAGATATTAAGTTAATGAAAGATGCTGGTATGAAGATATATCGTTTATCAATCTCATGAGCACGTATTTATCCAAATGGAGATGAGTCAGTTCCAAATGAAGCAGGATTAGCATTTTATGAGCGTGTCTTTAAAGAATGTCGTGCTCAAGGAATGGAGATTATGGTAACTCTTAGTCACTTTGACTTTCCATATCCAATTTTAGAAAAGTATAATGGATTTTTAAATCGTGAGGTTATTAAGTTATTTGTTAAATATGCTAAAACTTTAATTGAGCGTTTTTCAAAATATGTTAAGTATTGATTACCATTTAATGAGTTAAATATTTCGTTAATTTATACTCACACTGGTTTAGGTTTCTTTACAGAAAGAGATAGCAACTATATGAATATCTTAAGAAAATCTTTTCAAGGACTGCATAATTTATTTATTGCCCAAGCAGAGATGATTAAGTTTGCTAAAAAATTCCCTGATATTAAAGTTGGTTGCATGGTATCTGATATGACAACATACTCATATGATTGCAATCCTATCAATGTATTTCATAATTTACAACAAGAACAAATTAGAAAATGATTTTTCTTTGATGTAATGACTCGTGGTGAGTACCCAGGATATGCAAAGCGTTTCTTTAAAGAAAATAAAATAGAGTTTGAAATTTTTGATGGTGATATGGAATTGTTAAAAAGTAATCCAATTGATTTTATTTCATTTAGTTATTATCAAACAAACACTGTATCAGTAACTGATAAGGTTAGTCAAACTGGAGGTAATTTAACTGTAGGGGGAGTTAATCCTTATTTAAAACAAACTCAGTGAGGATGACAAATAGACCCCATTGGTTTAAGATATGAATTAAATCAATTATGAGATCGATATCAATTACCTTTATTTATTTCAGAAAATGGAATTGGGGTAACTGAGACTTTAAATAAAAACAAAACAGTAGATGATGACTATAGAATTGATTACTTTAGAGAACATTTCATTCAAATTAATGAAGCAATTAAAGATGGTGTTAATGTTTTTGGTTATACGATGTGAACATCAATTGACTTAGTTAGTGGAGCTACAAGTGAGTTTAATAAGCGTTATGGAATAGTTTATGTGGACTATGATGACAAACATAATGGAACTGGTGATAGGTATTTAAAAAAATCATATCATTGGTTTAAAAAATTTATGGAAACTAAGGAATTAAAATAAAAGAAAAGAGAATTACAAATTAATGTAATTCTCTTTTTTTAATTAATATATTTTAATTGACTATTTTATTGAAAATTTCATCAATACTAGTCAGATCTTCGGGTTTATTATTGATTTTAAAGCCATATCCTTGCTCTTTTACATATTTAGGTATAATATGCTCGTGATAGTGAAATACCATTTGAAAGGCCTCTGAGCCTTGATTAGAGACATAATTAATACCTTTTGATTTTAACTTTTCTCTTAACATTTTAGCTACAATTTTTTTGGTTTTAGCAACTTCTTGCAAATAAAAATCATCTGTTTCTTCATAGTTTTCAAAATGTTTTTTTGGAATAACTAAAGAATGACCATCTCTATTTGGAAAAATATCAAGAAAGGCTAGGGTATATTCATTTTCATAAAAAACCTTAGAGGCCATTTCCTTATTAACAATTTTACAAAAAATACAATCCATATTTTAACTCCTCGTTTCTTAAATATTTTATAAAAAAAATAAACCTAATGGAGGTTTATTTTTAATTTTATTCGTCTTTATCGTCTTCACTTTTAATATATGTTCCAATTTTATCTCACAGACCAGCATAGTAAACATCATCTTTATCCAAGTATTTTGAATATATGATTGTTTTAGCTAAATCACTTGAATTAGGATCTTTTGAGATTCCAAACATAATTTGATTTAATAAAGCTTCTTGTTTTTTTTCATTTTTTGCTAATTCAGCAACATCTGCTGAATGTAATGTTGAGTTATTTTTATTATTTCATCTATCTTTATAAATAGTGTCATTTCCAATAGTATTACTAAATTTTATAGCGCTTGTTTCTTCATTATCTTTACCAACAATATTGTAAGTTGACTCTTCACTATTAGATGCTCCTAATAATTCAATCATATAGATTGGAAGAACAATTACTAAATCTGCATAGTTATTATTTTCAGCGTCCATAGTTAAGAAGTTTTCTGAACTTGATTTTATAATACCAGGACCATTATTTCATGATTTTACTTTAGCTTCGTAAGCTTTACCTGCAATTGGACTTTCTCCAATTGCATTATCTCCATCATAAATAGTTAAACCTTGATAACCTTGTAATCCAAAGTATGAGTCATAAGCAGTTTTATTATCATTAATAGGCTTAATTGCACCTGATTCAAATATCTTTACAATTTCACTAATTTTTTTTCCTTCTTTTAATGCACCACTGCTAGTATTTAAAAGTTCAGCTTGTTTATTAATTTCTTTATTTATGTTATCAATTGTTTGTGCTTGAGTAACATCAAATTTTAAAGTTCAAACCATTTTAACATTTGATTTTCAATATTCATTAATTGAAGTTTCATTTAATGTTTGTGTTTTTGAAAACATTGCTGAAGAAGGGTTAATGAATGGTGCTTTTTCTTCTTCAATTGTTTTAATATTAAACATTGTTGATTTTAAGTAGGCATTTGTTAGAAGATTATCATTCATATCTTCTAACAATTTAGATTCAAAATAATCTTGAAATCTTAAATATAATGCAGATTTTGCACTAATATTTTCAAATTCACCCTCTATATTTTTAACTCAAAACATTGATGAACCATTTTCTTGATATTCTTTTGTTAATTCTTCAATTGTAGGCAGTTTACTTTTACCTGCAATTGTACCATTATTTCCTTGTTCGTTTGAAAATTTTCAAATGCTATCTTGTGCTTCACCAGTAGGTGAAGCATCAGAAATATAAATATATGGATTAGTACTATTAACTTCTACTTGTTCACCACTCATAGAATTTACTTTTGTTTTATCATTTTGAATGTTTAAATTATAGTTATTTCTTATTGCTCAATAATCAAGTCTTGTTGTCCCAACTGATTTTGTGTAATCTTCAAAAAGTTTATTTTCAGCAATTGTTCTAGATTCAAGACTGTATTTAGTTTTAAATGACTCTTCAATTCCTTTATCTTTATCAGAAGTGTAAAGATCTTTAAAATCTAAACTTTTAAACATACTGTTTGTTGAATCAAAACTATATTGTAATGATAATAATTCATTTATCATGTTAACAATTACAGCTTCAATTTCAGCATCTGTAAATAATGAACCAAAATCAATGTTTGCAAGGTCTTTATTACCAGATATTTGTACTAATAATTTTTTAGCTAATTCTTTATTTAATTTTGGTTTAGTTATTCTTGCACTTGTACAAGCTACAACAAGAGAAGGGGTAGATACAGTTAATGAAACTGCACTAAGTATTCCTAATAATTTTTTCATTATTTACTCCCTCCTTTTTTGAAAGAAAGATATGATGTTTCAACATTTTTAATAATTGAATTATAATCAAAGACTACTGATTTTAAATTATTATCTAAAATCATATCACCTGTATTTTCTTCCTTTATTGTTGGTTTTCAGAATATTTCAATAGTTTTTGAAACAATTTCTTCTTTATATGTAATGTTATCTAAAATTAATTTTGGATAACCACTTGCATCAGTTTTTGTTTTTATTTCATCAGTTCATTTTTCACTAGCTTCAATAAATAAGATAGCTGGATCAATTGCTGTTAAACTTTGTTTTGAATTAACTGCTGCATAGAATCAAGATTGAGTTTTTTGAATAACTTCTTCTTCTTGACTTTTTTCTTCACTTATATTGAAAGTAATATAATTATTTATAAATTCTTCTTGACTAAATGATGAGTCATTTTCTTTTTCTTTTACTTTTGAAATAGTTTTAAAATAATCAAATACTGATGTCATTCAATATGATGCAGAACCATCTGTTGAAGAAGATACTTGTGCTCAAGTTTTAACTTCTGACATGATATCAAAACTATATGCAGAACCTGCAATTCCTTTTAACATTGAAGAGTTTGTTAAATAATGTAAGTAGGGGTTAACTACTGTTTTATTTAAATTAGTATAAGTTTCACTTCTATTTCTATTTGTTTGTAAAGCAGCTACTTTTTCAGTATCTTGTAAAGCATTATATTTTTTGAACTCATTTAATTCTGCTAGTGTCTCTTCATTAATCTTATTGTCTATAATTCCCTCTTGACGTTTACCTATTTTTTCAGTTGTCTTTGATTCTTTTAAATAACTATATCCATCAATTTGAACTATATGTAATCCAGTTGAATCTACATAATAAACTCTTCCTTGATCTTCATTATATACATAGAATTTTTTACCGTCTTTTTTTTCTCTTGAAATTTCGTTAATTAAATTTTCTAATCTTTTTTCGCCTTCTGTTGGAACAAATTCTTTTCCATTTGCTTTAACATCCCCACTTAGAGTAAAGTCATAAACAACTGCTCTCATATCTTGAGTAAAATCTGTTGAGTTACTTAAAGTCATAAGTTTATCGTAGTTTTTTACAGTTGCTTTTGGATGCTTATCTGTTTTTGCTTCAACCATTCATCTTCTTCAAGTATCAGTTGAGTCATCTTTTGCTATTTGTTCTAGTAATTCGTTAGTATTTTTTTGATCATTTCCATCTAATGATTGGAAATCTGATACTGTAACTCCATCATCGAATGTTCCATTTTCTGAGAAAGGAACCACAACTTCACTTATAGCAAGAGGGGCTTGAGTATTATAGAAACGATCTAAGAAAAATTTCTGTGAATTACTTAAGAAACCTGCTCTTGAGTTATTTGTATCACTTATTGTGAAGTTATTTAAATTAACTGGAGTATCATATAAAATTTCTTCTTTTTCAATTTTAATTACTTCTTTAGCCTCAGCTGCTATATCAGCATCACTTGATTCTGAAGTTAATTTAGTTTCTTTTCATTCGCTTGTATCACTAGTTGTTGAATTTTTAATTTGAGCTATTTGATCTAAATCAGCTCTTAAATAACTTGCAATTGCTGCATCACTATCTTTATTGTCATTAATTACTTTTGTAAGTGCATTATATTTTTTAATAATATCATTTGAACTTATTCAAGTAACTCCTGTTTGATCAGTGTTAATTAAAACATCTAATAGCGTTTTTGAAGCGTTATTATTTGTATCTGTTAACAGTAGATCTGCTTTATATTTGTTTTCTAGGAAGTTTTTATCCATTGATTTGACATCATCTTGATAAACGCTGTACTTATCTACAAGCATTTTATTTCATTCTTTTTCTCATTTTTTACCGTGTTCTTTTTTATATACATCTTTTTCATTAACTATTTGTCTATCAACAATTGAAATAAGATTTGTTCATCTTTCTTTTAAAGTGTTTTTTAAATCATAGTTTGTATATAAGTTATCTTCATCTATTGTAAATTCATTTTCTTCTGAATCTATATTAGCTAGAATAGATAAATTAATCATTTTCAATAGGTCTAAAGTAAGTTTTTCTCTATTTTTTGGACCATTTGATGAGTTAATTAATTTTCATAGAATATCAGTAGATGTAATTTTTGCTTTTCCATCTATTGATTGTAAAAATTGAATAAGAACTGAGTTTCCGTCTTCTTTAATGTCATAGTCAGTACCACAAGCAACAGCCATTGTTGCTGTTGTTGCTGTTAAGCTAACACTTCCTAACAGTGTTAATAATTTTTTCACACCATTCACTCCTTGGTTTGTATCAAAATAATTATAATGAAAAATAACATAAAATAACATTAAATTACAATTAAAAATAAAATATTTGTCCTTTTGCTCTTTTAAAGTTCGCTTAACTTTTACTATAATAATAACTATAATAATAGAGCAAGGAGCTTAGAAATGCATAAATTAGAAATTAAAGATCTATATGTAAATATAGAGGACAAAGAAATATTAAAGGGAATTAATTTAACAGTTAAATCAGGAGAAATTCATGCTTTAATGGGACCAAATGGTAATGGTAAATCAACTTTATTAATGGCAATTATGGGTCATCCAAAGTATGAAATCATATCAGGAGATATTTTAGTTGATGGTGAATCAATTTTAGAGATGGATGTTAATGAAAGAAGCAAAACTGGTTTATTTTTGGCAATGCAAAACCCACAAACAATTCCAGGAGTTTCAAACTTAGAGTTTTTAAAATATATAGTAAACGCTCACAGTGATGAAAAGAAAAAATTACAAGAAATCTTTAAAGATATTAAACAAGGAGCAAAGGAATTAGACTTTGATTTAAATATGTTAAAAAGATTTGTTAATGATGGTTTTAGTGGTGGAGAGAAAAAGAAAAATGAAATTTTACAATTAAAAATGCTAAATCCAATTTTTAGCCTAATTGATGAAATTGATTCAGGATTAGATGTCGATGCTTTAGAAGTTGTTTCAAAAAACTTAAATCAAGTTGATTTATCAAGAAACGCCATGGTAATCGTTTCTCACTATGATAGATTCTTTAAAAAGGTAAAACCAACTCATGCTCACGTTATTATTGAAGGAAAAATAATAACAAGTGGGGGTAAAGAAATTGTTGAAAGAATTAATACAGAAGGTTATACATGAGTAAAGGAATTATCTAAATAATGACTAATTTAAAATTAAATGAATCATATATAGATTTTAGAAACAAACTACCTAAAAGTTTTAACTTTGAAGATAATGAAAGTAAAATTATATTATTAGAGAATAAATTTGGAACAATTGATTTAAATATCAAAGAAAATGTTGAAATAAATATTATTGTCTTATTTTTACCTTCAAATGAGGTAAGTCAAAAGGACTTTAATATAAATTTTAATTTAAGTAAAAACTCTTCATTAAATTTAAAAATATCAAATATTGCAAATTATGATTGTAATGATAATTTTACTATTAACTTAAATGAAGAAAATACAGCAGTGGAATTTTATAATGCCACAATAATAAATAAAAATTTTAAGAAAAACTCAATTATAAACTCAGTACATAAAGCTAGAAACTCATATTCAAATATTAGAACCTATGAAGTGCTAAAAGATACATCAAAAGGCTTTATTAGATGTATTAGTGATATTAAAAAGGGTTCAAATCAAGCAGAAGCACATCAGGAATTAAGATTATTGGTTCTAGATAAAAAGGCAAAAGCAGATTCTGACCCAGTTTTACTAATTGATGAAAATGATATTGTGGCAAGTCATGCTAATGCAATTGGTATGCTTGACCCTGATCAAGTATTTTACTTGCTTTCAAGAGGTTTAAATGAAACTCAAGCACAAGAATTAATCATAAATGGGTATTTTGAACCAATATTTCAAGAAATTGAAGACGAAAAGTTACTAAAATACTTAAAAGAACAACTAAAGGGAATGATTTAATGAATTTTAAAGATAATTTTTCATATTTTAAAAATAATAGTAAGGAAATTTATTTCGATTCAGCTGCAACAGCAATTAAATTTGATAAAGTTATAAAAGCTCAAAGCGACTATGATTTAAATATTGGAGCAAATACGCACAATAATCTATTTGATAATGCTTATAAAGCAAATCAAATGGTTAGTGAAACTAGGTCTAAAATAGCAAAGTTTATTGGTATTGATGATAAAAATGAAATTATTTTTACAAGTGGAACTACGCATTCATTAAATCAATTAGCTTTTGGTATGAGAAATTATCTTAAAAAAAATGATGAGATTTTATTAACTAAGTTGGAGCATTCATCAAATTTATTGCCTTGAATGGTATTAGCACAAGAAGAAAGTTTAAAAATAGATTATTTAGATTTGGATGAAAAGTTTTTAATTGACATCTCAAAACTTAAAAATAAAATAACTACTAAAACTAAAATTATTTCTTTTGCAATGAACTCAAATACAACTGCGGGTTTAAATGATGTTGTTGCCATAGTTAAAGAAATTAGAAAACTTAATAAGAAAATTATAATCATTTTAGATTTAGCACAATCAATCAAACAAAATAAAATTAATATTAAACAATTAGATGTTGATTGCATTGCTTTTTCAACACATAAGATTTATGGTCCTTTTGGGTTAGGTATCTTATGAGCGAGAAAAGAAATTTTAGAGTTTTTAAAACCTATTTTTTATGGTGGGGGTAATAATGTAAGTATTAGTACAAATACTTATAAATTAGCACCAATTCCTGATAAATTTGAAGCAGGAACTCTTAACTTGTCAGCTATTTATGCTTTTAATGTTTGTTTAGATATATTAGAAGAGTTAAAACTTGAAAAAATGATTGCTTATGAAGAAGAATTAAAAAAATATTTTAGAGCTAAAGTTAAAGATATCGATCATAAGAAATTTGAATTCTACAATCTAGAAAATGATCAACCAATTGTGCTATTTAATATGAAAAATGTAAACTCACAAGACTTTGGATCCTTTTTAAATAAAAAATATAATATCTCTGTAAGAGTTGGAAAGCATTGCTCAAGATTGGCAAATGAACTTTTTAAAGTAAGTTCAACTATTAGAGCTAGTTTTTCAATTTATAATACTAAAGAAGATATTGATAAATTTATTGAAGCTTTAAAAGATTGTGATAATTGAATTAATGAGATTTTATAAAGGAGTGATTATGTAATGTTTGATAAAAATGATAAGATTCAATTAAGGCAAATAATTATGGAGCACTATACGCAACCAGATTTTAAAGGCCTTATTGAAAATGAAAAATCAATTATTAAATTTCAAGATTCACCAACTTGTGCAGATGAAATTAATGTTCAATTACTAATAGAAGGTGAAAAAATTGTAGATGCAAGATTTGATGGTAATGCTTGTGCAATATCAACTGCTTCAACTGACATATTATGCTTAAAATTAATAAATTTGACTCGTCAAGAAGCTCAAAAACAGCTTTTTAATTACTTTAATATGATAGCTGGCAATGATTATGATGAAGAAATATTAGATGAATTAATTGCTTTTTGAGAAATTAATAAGCAAGGAAATAGAATTAATTGTGCTCTTTTAGGAGCTGATGGTTTGAAGTGAATTGTAAATAAGGAGGTGTAGGATATGAAAAAATTAAAACAAGAAGAAGAAATTAAACAAATATCTGATTATAAGTATGGGTTTAATGAAGGTGAAGTTTCAACATATAAAGTTCAAAAAGGTTTAAATGAAACTGTTGTAAGAGAAATATCAAAACATAAAAATGAACCACAATGAATGCTTGATTACAGACTAGAAAGTTTAAAGGTTTTTGAGAAAAAAACTCAACCAAGTTTTGGTCCAGATTTAAATTGAATCGATTTTAATGATTATTATTATTATACTGAAGGAGCAGGTAAAACTGTAAGGTCTTGAGATGATATTCCAGATAATATCAAAAGAACTTTTGATCGTCTTGGAATTCCAGAAGCAGAGAAAAACTTTTTAGCAGGAATTAATGCACAATGAGATGCACGTCCAGTTTATGAAAGAATGAATGAAGAATTAGTAAAACAAGGAGTTCTTTTTACTGACTGTGATACAGCTTTAAGAAAATATCCTGAAATCTTTAAAAAGTATTTTGGTCAATTAGTTAAAAATGATGATAATAAATATGCTTCTTTAAATGCAGCTGTTTGATCAGGGGGAACTTTTATTTATATCCCAAAAGGAGTTAAATTAGAAAAACCTTTACAAGCTTATTTCAGAATAAATTATCAATCTTCAGGGCAATTTGAAAGAACTTTAATTATTGTAGAAGATGACGCACAATTACATTATATTGAAGGATGTACTGCACCAGTTTATTCAGAAAATAATTTACATGCTGCTATTGTTGAAATATTTGTTGGAAAAAGATCAAGTGTAAGATATACAACAGTTCAAAACTGAAGTGATAATGTTTTAAACTTAGTTACAAAAAGAAGTATTGTTGAAGAAGATGGAAGAATGGAATGAATTGATGGAAATATTGGCTCAAAAGTTAATATGAAATATCCATCATGTATTTTAAAAGGTGACAGAGCACAAGGAGATACTATCTCAATTGCTGTTGCTAAAAAGGGTGTTTATCAAGACGCAGGAAGTAAAATGATTCATTTAGGTAAAGAAACTAAATCAAAAATAATCTCAAAATCAATTACTTTCCAAGGGGGAACTGCAAATTATAGAGGGCTTGCATATATTGGTCCAGAAGCTATAAATTCAAAAGCAAGAGTTGAATGTGATACATTAATTTTAGATAATCAATCACATTCAGATACAATTCCTCAAAATAAAGTTCATAACAATCAATCTCAAATTGAACATGAGGCAACTGTTTCAAAAGTTAGTGAAGAACAGTTATTCTATTTAATGAGTAGAGGACTTGATGAGCAAGAAGCTTTGGAAATAATTGTTATGGGGTTCTTAGAACCATTTACAAAAGAATTACCTCTAGAATATGCAGTTGAACTAAATCAACTTATAAAAATGGACATGGAAGGTTCTGTAGGTTAAAAAAGCTTAGTAAGGAGATAGTAGGTCTATGTTTAAAAAAGATAAGATTAAAAAATGGTTTAACTATTTTTTTTATGTATGGTGTACTTTAGCTTTAGCTTTTGCACTTTTATTAGATCTCATTTGTGGAATTCTATATGATCCAAACAAAAGAGATTTTAATGTTGCTATTATAGAACAATCAATTTATTTTTCAGTTTGAGTTGCAGCTTTAACTTCAATATTTGGTTTAATAAATTGAATTCATTTACATAGTAAAAATATGGCTAAATGAATGGTTGGCAAAAATATTCATACTTCAATCACAACCTTAAATGTCTTAATTTTTATACTATTTAATGTTACATTTATAGTTCAAAAAGGAGACATAATTGGTTTTGATACTTGATATGGAAAAAGTAAATCAATAATTGAGCACTTTATAACTCCAATTATGGTTTTAACTTTCTATTTTATTTATCAAAATGAAAAAGTAGAAGATAAAGTATTTATCAAAAAATATTGTTGATTTAATTTAATCTTTATAACTATTTACTCTTTTTATATTATTTTAAGAATGATTATGCTATTAAAATTAGAGATTGAAACAAATGAAACATTACCGTTAATTCCATATCCACAAATTGATCCAACAATTGTGGGATATCCTTTATTTATAACAGGTACATTATGTGGTATCTTTGGAACTGTTTTTATCTCAGTATTCTTCAATAAGATGTCAAATCTTAATTATTCTGCAATTCAAAAGAATTTGATGGAAAATGAAGCAAAGAAAAAGATTAGTTAAAAAAAACGTTGGTTGAACCAACGTTTTTTTATCTTTAAATATATCAATTATTTAAATACCTTATGTATTTAGTGCTTTTTTTGTTACTTTTTTATTAGTACATTTATAGCAAAATAGGGCAGTCAATTCAATTTTAAAACTCATTTTTCCAGTTTTAAAAGAAAAATTATTAATTTCAGGAATTGTTTTATCTACTGTTTCAAATCATGCCATATATTTTTTTGAGTTACATTTTTTCTTACAATTTGTACATAAAACTGAATTTACTTCATAACGCTTTAAAACAGCTCTTATTTCTGCTAGATATCATTCAAAATCATTTTTTGAATATTCATCTGAGAAGTATTTATTAAAGGCATCTAATAATGCTCTCTCAGCTGCATCAAATTTTTGTTTCTTATCATTATATTTCTTTACTAAAAAAGGTATCAGTAGAGAGGCTGTAAATACAGTTATTGTTGAAATTGCAGTTAAAATAGTATTTATTATCTCTGTTTCATATGTTAAAAAAATCATTAAATTAGTCTCCTAGTTCCAATTTACATTACAAGTTCTACACCATCAATATCATAGGGGAATTCTTCAATTAAAACTCCCTCAACACCTTCTTTAAAAGTTAATTCAGTAAGTCCACACCCAACACAATTACCCTTAAGGCGGATATAAACAAGCCTATCTTTTATTGCAACAAATTCCATATCTCCACCATCTTGTGTAATATACATTCTTAATTGCTCAAGTGTAGCCTTTACTTTCTCTTCTAAATTATTTTTTTCCAAAAAATCACCTACTTTTAAAAATTTTTTTCAAAATAATTATTTCTATCACAATTTAAGTTTATAATTATTTTGTAAGGAGAGCAAGAGTATGTTGAATAAAGGACAAAAAGTAGAAGCAAAGATTACAGCAATTGTTAACTACGGTGCTTTTTGTGAAATTCACGATGACGATGAATTAGTTAAAGGACTAATTCATATTTCTGAAATATCGGATTTTTTTGTTAAAAATATTGACGAATTCTTAATGATAAATGAATCATATGAAGTTGAAGTTATTGAGTATTTAGAAGACAAAAAACAAGTTAAATTGAGTTACAAAGCAAATAGACCGCATTTATTAAAGTCATCAGAAACCAAAATACCAGAGACAAAAAGTGGTTTTGATAATTTAAAAAATAGCGTAGAATCAAAGTAGTCATAAGGAGAGTATTAGCAATATGATAAAAGTAAGTTTTAAAGACTCAAAAATTAAAAGCGAAATTAATAAATTTAGGGAAGCAAAAATTAAAGAAGTACATGATATGATTGAAAATAAAACTGGTTTAGGTAATGATTTTTTAGGGTGAAATAACTGACCAGTTGACTTTGATAAAGATGAATTAAAAAAAATGAAAAAAGTAGCACAAGAGCTTAGAAATAAAATTGACATTCTTCTAGTTGTAGGAATTGGAGGAAGTTATTTAGGAGCACGTGCAGCCGATGAAATGATCAGAGGTTTATACACAAAAGATAAAGTAGAATTAATCTATATAGGAAATACTATATCTTCTACATATACTCAACAAGTAGTTGAATATATTAAAGGTAAAGAATTTGGTATTGTAAATATATCAAAATCAGGAACTACAACAGAACCTGGAATAGCGTTTAGAGTATTTGAAAAACTTTTAGTTGATCTAAAAGGAAAACAAATTGCAAAAGAAAGAATTGTAGCAGTAACTGATAAAGCCAAGGGAGCTTTAAAAGAACTTGCAACAGCTGAAGACTATGAAACATTTACAATTCCAGATGATATCGGTGGAAGATTTTCAGTATTTACACCAGTAGGAATTTTTCCTTTATTAGTAGCAGGAGTTAATGTTGATGAAATCTTTAAGGGAGCTAAAAAAGCTATGGAAGATACAAAAAACATTAATAATGATGCTTATAAGTATGCAATAGCAAGATACATTTTGCATATTGAAAAAGGTTATAAAGCCGAAACTTTAGTAGGTTATGAACTTCAAATGCAAACATTTACAGAATGATGAAAACAATTATTTGGAGAATCAGAAGGTAAAGAAGGCAAAGGTTTATTTCCTACAAGTTGTATTTTTTCAACTGATTTACATTCATTAGGACAATTTATTCAAGAGGGTACAAAAAACATATTATTTGAAACAATAATAGATGTTAAGAAACCTAATTTTGATTTAAAAGTTCCAAAGAATAGTGACGATTTAGATGGTTTAAACTATTTAACAACTAAATCATTTCATGAAATTAATAAGATAGCACTTGAAGGTGTTATTGATGCCCATGCAAATACTGGAGAAGTTCCAAATATTGTATTAGAATTTGATAAGATGGATGCTGAAATGTTTGGCTATGCAGCTTATTGATTTATGAAAGCATGTGCAATGAGCGGATATTTATTAGGTATTAATCCTTTTAATCAACCAGGAGTTGAAGTCTATAAAGCAAATATGTTTAAATTGCTAAAAAAACCAGGATTTTAAAAAAATAAAAAAATGATAGGCTACTATCATTTTTTTAAACTAAAATTACATTATATAGGAGTGAAAAAAATGCTAACAAAAGAAAATTTAATTTATTTAAAAGAGAAACAAATAATCTTGGATAAATATATAATTGATACAAAAAAAATTGTAGTAGATAAAAAAATAATTAAAAAGAAAATAATTGCTTTTCTTGTTGAGGTATCAGAATTTATTAATGAATATAGAGCCTTTAAATACTGATCAAATAAGCCAGCAAGTGAAAGGTCAATAATATTAGAAGAATTAATTGATTGTGTACATTTTATTATAAGTTTAGGAATTGATATAAATTTTGACTTTTTAAAATTTAATAATAAAATTATAAATGCTGATGATGTTGATTCATGAAGTATTAATGTTTATAGAAAAGCTTTAATATTTGAAGAAAAATTTAATAGTGAATCTTATAGTGACCTATTAGATGAGTTCTTATCAGTTATGTACATTTTACAAATTACAACTGATGAAATTATTAATATTTATAACAAAAAAAATGAGATAAATTTTAATAGACAAGATACTGGTTATTAGTTTTAATGAAAAAAAGAAGGGGGATTAATAATGTCAAATAAAGATTTTAAAAATATATATAATTATCAGCCTTTAGATCCACATGACCCAAAAATGCCTTCTTTAACAAAAACTGAATCAATTGATGATAATTATGAAACTATTAATATTGAAGAGAAAAAAATAGTTAGTAAAGATCCAACACAAGAACTTACTTTTGAATCAGAAAGACCAAAAAAAGTAAAAGTGGAAAGCGAAACTATCATTGAAGGGTTAGAAGATAATAAGAAGAGTGCTTCAAGCATTATTTCAAAATTAAAAAGAGAAAATGAAATCACTAAAACAAGTGAATTAGATGAAGAATTACTTACTCATGATTTTGTCTTTCACGACCCCAAATCAGATTTGAATATTCTTAACTCTTTTGCACATAAAAGAATGACATCTTATAACCAATTAAATGAAACAAAAGCAAGAATAAAAATGTCTCGTGGTGAAGTTAGATTGAAATTAACTGAAAATGAAATACAGTTAATATTAAATAAATTTAAAGCAAAAGTTATTAAAGTTACTTCAAAGGAAGTTGTTTTAAAAAACAGTAAATATGGTTTTGAAATCTATCGAAATTCTTCTGATAAACGTTATTGAGTAGCTGCAACAAATTTTGAAGAATTATGAGATCCAAAATCAAATAATTATATGAATGTTTGAACTGGAAATGCTTTTACTGGTTATGGTTTTCATGACTTTAATGAAACTTTGGAACAAACTGAAACTATGATGACAAAGGGAAAAACTGGTTGAATAATGTGAAGAGATCATGTAATTGATTGAAATAAAGACACTAATCGTTTTTATTCTGGTAGTGAACCAAAGCAATTTACTTATGATGAATATAAAAAAATTGTTAAGTGATATAAAGAGAATAAAGTTTGAATTTTAGTAAAACAAGAAAAAGTTAAAGATATTGAAGATTTAATGGAAGAAAATAAAGATAAAAGAAGAAAGGGCGAAGCGATTGCTCCAATTGCAACAATTCAAGCCAAATTATTACAACCACCACGACGAGCCTCATTAGTTTATGGTTATCCAGTTGATAATCCAAGTTATAAAGGAAAGGACTATGTAAAACCAGAAAATAAATTATATCAAATTGGTTTTGCTTTTAGTGAATAAAAAATGAAGATAACATCTGTAAATAATTCTTTAATTGAGGAAGTCTTATCTTATAAAGAAACTAAAGTTCAAAAAGAACAAAAAAAATACATCATTGAAGGCATCAAAATGGTCGATTTAGCTATTCAAAAAGAGGTAGTTGAACTACTGTTGGTTGAAAGTAAACTGTTTGATAATTATAAAAATTTTGAAAATGTTGTTGAAATTTCAGATAATGTTTCAAAAAAATTAAGTGATTTAAAAACTAGTCAAGGAATTTATGCAATTTGTCGTATTGAAAAAAAACAAGAGTTAGATGGTAATTATCTTATTATTGATGGTATACAAGATCCAGGAAATTTAGGAACTTTAATCAGAAGTGCTTTTGCTTTTGACTTTAAAAATATTATTTGTTCAAATGATTGTGTAAGTTTTTATCACCCTAAAGTCTTAAGAGCAACTCAATCAAATCACTTTGATTTAAATCTTTTAAATGAAGATTTAAATAATTTTATAGATAATTTAAAGCAAAAGAATATAATAGTTTTAGGAACTTTATTAAAGCAAAAAAGTGACTTACTAGAAAATTTGAAGAATAAAAGAGTAGCTTTAATTCTTGGTAATGAGGGCCAGGGAATTTCAAAAGAAATTTCTCAAAAGATTGATAAGAATATAATAATTAAGACTAATAAAGAACTTGAAAGTTTAAATGTAGGTGTTGCAGGTTCAATATTAATGAATATTATTTATTCACTTTAGAAAAGGAAAGATAATTAAATGAGACAATACAATGCATTGATTAATAATAAATTAATTGATAATGGACAATGATTAGAAATAATGAATCCTGCAACTTTAAAGGTTGCAGGTAAAGTAAGTGCTTTGAATGCTAAAGACATAAACGAAGCATTTTCAGTGGCAAGAAAATCACAAAAAAATTGAGAAGAGACAAAATTATTAGAAAGAATAAGTGTTTTAAAGAAATTTAGAGATTTAATTGACCAAAACAAGCAAGAAATTTCTAAGATAATATCTGAAGAAATTGCAAAAAACTTAAAAGAATCATTAGCAGAAGTTGTTAGAACAATTGAAATTATTGATTATACTTTTGAAGAAGCAAAAAGAATAGAACCTTCAGCTTTTACAGGTGAAGGTATGGGTGCACAAAATAAACTAGGAATATTTTCAAGGGTTGCAAAAGGAGTAGTTTTAGCTATTTCACCTTTTAACTATCCTTTTAATTTAGCACTTGCCAAAATAATTCCAGCTTTAGTAATGGGAAATACTGTTGTTTTTAAACCAGCAACAGCAGGAAGTTTAGTAGGAACATTTTTATCTAAATTAGTTATTGAAGCTAATTTACCAAAAGGTATTTTTAATATTGTTACAGGACGAGGAAGAGAAATTGGAGATATCATAACTTCAAATCCTGAAATTGATATGATTTCTTTTACTGGAAGTGTTGGTGTAGGAAATCAAATTAGAAAAAATGGTAGCACAACTGATTTAGTTTTAGAATTGGGTGGAAAAGATCCAGCTTTAGTTTTAGATGATTTACAACTTGATAAATATTGTGAGGAAATAATTAATGGAGCTTTTGGTTACTCTGGTCAAAGATGTACTGCAGTAAAAAGAGTTTTAGTAAGCAATAAAATTGCAGATAAGTTAGTTCCACTATTAAAAAATAAATTAGAATCACTAAGTGTTGGTATGCCAAAAGACAATGCCTTTATTACACCTGTAATTGATGAAAAATCAGCAGATTTTATTCAAACACTAATTGATGATGCAAAACAAAAAGGGGCAAAAATAATTACAGGAGATAAAAGAACTAAAAATCTTATGTGACCCACATTAATAGATAAAGTTTCATTAGATATGAAAGTTGCTTGAGAAGAACCTTTTGGACCAGTTCTACCAATCATAAGAATTGATTCAATTGAAGAAATGATTGAGGTTTCAAATAACTCACAATTTGGTTTACAAGCAAGTATCTTCTGTCAAGATATTTCAAAAGCTATTAGTACTTCAAAAAAAATAAAAACAGGAACAGTTAATATTAATTCAAGACCTCAAAGAGGACCAGATAGTTTTCCTTTTTTAGGAATTAAAGATTCTGGTGAAGGAGTTCAAGGGATTAGAGAATCATTGTTGAGTATGACAAGATACATGGGATTAGTTATTAACTATTAATATTTAATTAATGAAAAGAACATCTACTGTTCTTTTTTTATTTCTAATGCCACGACTAGAAATAAAATAAAAGCGCAAAAATTATGTTGGAATTATTGTGAGATATTTTAATAAGGGATATTTAGGGTTTAAGAAATATGTACAAAAAATTTTTAATATTTTTATTTTTTTTAATACTGTCAATAACAAATGAAAATGTCTCAAAATCGTAGATTTATTAAACTGTAAATCTACGATTTTTATATTGTTCCTTTCATGTTTTAGAAAAGTAAATATAATTTGTATATCTAAAGTGATTAGATGGAACACTAGGTTTTTTAATTTTAGACTCAGTTTTTTTAACTTCATTAACCTGACCAACTGGTGTATTTTTAGTTTTGACTTCCACTAATCTATAGAACTTATCTGTATAATTTGCATAGAGCTCATTATCATATGTTTCAGTTATTAGTAATTTTGTTTTACTTGCAAAAGTTGTTATATCGTATCCATCATATGTTAAATATGTTTTTGTTTTATATTTAATTATTCCACCTTTATGAACTTGTCTTTCTTCTCTTCTAGCTAAAACAAAATTAATATCCGTATTTTTATTTCAAATTTTCATTTTATTTTTGTTATTATCAATTTGAGTAGAGAACTTGTGATTAAAATTAGGTATGAAAACATTAATTAAGTAATCATTGGCCTGCTCAATAGTTTTGATATTGAATTGTCTTAGTTCTTGGGGAAGTCGTTTTTGAAAAGAACCTCAAAGACGTTCAATCTTGCCTTTGGTTTGCGCGCAACTAGTACTTGTTAGCTTAATTCCAAGTTGTTGACACGTAAAGGCATACTGTATATTAGAGTCTGTTTCAGTAGACTCTTTTTCTTTTGTCTTATAATAAAATACTGTTCTTTTATCTGTAAGTATTTCCTCAGGAGTTCCATAATTTAGAAACATTTGTTTTGTAGCTGTATAATATCCAAATAATGTTTCTTGATAATCAAAATAACCTGCTAATACTTTTCCTGTTGAGTCATCAATGAAAGCATGTAGCGATCATTTTTCATTGGTTACTCAATTATGGCTACATGCGTCTGTTTGAATTCTTTCTCCAAAATATTCCTTTCTATTTTGCATGGGTCTACATTCTTCTAAACTAATAATCTTATCTTTAAAAAACTCTTGTTCCTTATTTGTTAATTTATTTTCTAAGGACTTTTGTCTTAATTGTCTAATTAATTCTTTTCTAGTTGATCTGTGCATATAAGGGGAGTAAACCTCATTTTTAAATAATAAATCTCTTAAGTAAATGTAACTAACTTTTAAATCTTCATATTCTTCTAAGGATTCTTTGAAATGAACTAGATTATAGTCATGATATTTTTCATTTCTCAAATTTAATATTTTTTGTTCAATTTCATAGGGTGTAGATCTATTTGATAATTTACCTCAGTTTTTATGTATAAATGCAGATATACCTTCATTTGATAATCTTTTAATATTTCTATTAATTGTTCTTCGTGTGCAGTTAAGAATTTGCTCTGCTCTCATTTTTGTTATTTCCCCAGAAATAACTTTTTTAATTGTTTTATATTTTAAATTCTCCATATAACTTAATTTCCTTTTTAATTTCATAATTTGTTACCTCTAATACTTAATTGTAATTGGAGGATATCAATATTTATATAAATATTGGGACATTTCTATTTGTTATACATTGAGACATTATCATATGTTATTTACAATTTTTAATATTTTTATTTTTTTTAATACTTGTCTTTACAATTTAATGGTGCTAAAATAAATGTATATTTTAGGGCTATATAAGATAGGGGTATCTATTATGAAAAGTATATTTTTAAGCTTGTTTATTTGATTAACAGCTTTACTAACAAGTTTTTTGGGCATTTTTTTAATGCAATGAACTAATTTTGTAACGTTTACATTTGAAGCAGAATTTGCAATTTTTAATACAATACAAATTTTGGGATTATTATCAATAGGAGCATTCCTTGCAGTTGGAATAGTTAACTTTATTACAAAACCAAATAAAATAACACCAATTATATATGCAATTTCAGCAGTTATTTTAAGTGTAGTTAATGTTGCTTATTTATCAGTTTTAATGTCAAAGATAGCTACACCGATCACTATAATAAATAGTGACATACAAATTACAAGTGTTGTTTCAAATGCAATCTTGCTTACAATAGCTGCATTTTGTGCATTGAGTTCTATAATAACTATGTTTATATTTAAATTACAAACAGTTAATAAACCAAAGCCAAAAACAAACCAAACTGTAAATTCAAGTTATTCACAAGTTTCTTCACCTGCAAATAGAGCAGAACCTTTAATTTCAAAAGAAAGCCCATCAGCAGTTAAAGAATTTAATTCTGAATTTACATCTACACCAAATGAAAAAACTTATAATATGTCAGATAAATTGGCACGTTTGAAAGAAGATATTAGCAATAATAATTTTAGACATACTTTAAATGAAACTCCTTTAGAAGAAACAAATAATGAGCCTATTAAAAGAGAAGAACAAAGAAATGTTCAAAAGGAAGATACAGTTGAAAATATTTATCCAATGGAAAGAGAAGAAATCCCATTTGAAAATAGTCAACCTAAATTAGTTGAAAATGAACAATTTGTAGAACAAATTCAAGAGCCAAATGACTCATTTAATAAGTTATTAAGGCGACCAAATCAAAAAATAGCACCAGCTAATAATCTACCTAAGGTTGAGGATTTACCACCAATTGGAGAACCTAAGGACCCTTATAAACAAACAATTGTTCCTAGAAGATCTGCAAAAAGAGAAAAAGAATTTAACAATCCTATTGGAAATGTGGCAAAACCATTATATGTTGATAGAAATGTTAGAAGAACACCAAAATTGGATGAAAATTACCAAGGTAAAGTATTCTTAGGAGATTCAGATAAAATCTGAGAAGCTATGAAAAATCAAGAGCGTAGATTACCTCAAAAGGTATCTAAAACAGCTCCTTTAAGCACTAAATGAAATACAACAAGTGCTCCAAAAAAGAGTAAATCAAAGAGCATGGAAGTAGATCTTGATAAGATCTTAGACCCAGTCAATGAACAAAATAGTGTTGATTTAAGACCCACAATTGATTGAGATGAGTAAAATAAAAAAGTTAAAACTTTTTTATTTTTTTTATGCTTTTTAAAATTTAATATGTTATTATCTTTCTTGTCAATGAGAATGCCTATTTTAAAGGGTTTTTTGAGAAATTTTAAGATTTTATTCATAAAAATATTTTATTGAAATAAAAATAATTAATTTTGAAATAATTTTTAAAAAGTATTGCTTATTGGTTTCAAATCATATATATTCTTATATGTCGTTGGTTTGCAAAAAACTGACGTGAAACGATCTTTGAAAACTAGATAGAACAACAACAACCAATTAATTTGTACAATTTATACAAGTTCAATTATTTGAGAATAAAGATATAGTCATGAATCAAAATTTTCACATTAATTAAATTTAATGAGAGTTTGATCCTGGCTCAGGATGAACGCTGGCGGCATGCCTAATACATGCAAGTCGAACGGGGTGCTTGCACCCAGTGGCGAACGGGTGAGTAACACGTATCTAATCTACCTTTTAGTGGGGGATAACAGTTGGAAACGACTGCTAATACCGCATACGACATCATTATCGCATGAGAAGATGTTAAAAGGCCCGTCTGGGTCGCTAGAAGATGAGGATGCGGCGTATTAGCTAGTAGGTGGGGTAAAGGCCCACCTAGGCGATGATACGTAGCCGAACTGAGAGGTTGATCGGCCACATTGGGACTGAGATACGGCCCAGACTCCTACGGGAGGCAGCAGTAGGGAATTTTTCACAATGGACGAAAGTCTGATGAAGCAATGCCGCGTGAGTGATGACGGTCTTCGGATTGTAAAGCTCTGTTGTAAGGGAAGAACAGCTAGAAGAGGAAATGCTTTTAGTTTGACGGTACCTTACCAGAAAGCCACGGCTAACTATGTGCCAGCAGCCGCGGTAATACATAGGTGGCAAGCGTTATCCGGATTTATTGGGCGTATAGGGTGCGTAGGAGGTTAGTTAAGTTTGAGGTTAAAGCCCGGAGCTCAACTCCGGTTCGCCTTGAAAACTGGCTAACTAGAATGCAGGAGAGGTAGATGGAATTTCATGTGTAGCGGTGGAATGCGTAGATATATGAAGGAACACCAGTGGCGAAGGCGGTCTACTGGCCTGTGATTGACTCTGAGGCACGAAAGCGTGGGGAGCAAATAGGATTAGATACCCTAGTAGTCCACGCCGTAAACGTTGAGTACTAAGTGTCGGCTTTAAGTCGGTGCTGCAGCTAACGCATTAAGTACTCCGCCTGAGTAGTATGCTCGCAAGAGTGAAACTCAAAGGAATTGACGGGGACCCGCACAAGTGGTGGAGCATGTGGTTTAATTCGAAGCAACGCGAAGAACCTTACCAGGGCTTGACATCCAGTGCAAAGCTACAGAGATGTAGTGGAGGCTAACATTGAGACAGGTGGTGCATGGTTGTCGTCAGCTCGTGCCGTGAGGTGTTGGGTTAAGTCCCGCAACGAGCGCAACCCCTATTATTAGTTACTAACATTAAGTTGAGGACTCTAATGAGACTGCTAGTGTAAGCTAGAGGAAGGTGGGGATGACGTCAAATCATCATGCCCCTTATGTCCTGGGCTACACACGTGCTACAATGGCTGATACAAAGAGTCGCAATCCTGCGAGGGGGAGCTAATCTCAAAAAGTCAGTCTCAGTTCGGATTGAAGTCTGCAACTCGACTTCATGAAGCCGGAATCACTAGTAATCGCGAATCAGCAATGTCGCGGTGAATACGTTCTCGGGTCTTGTACACACCGCCCGTCACACCATGAGAGTTGGTAATACCAGAAGCACGTATCCTAACCGTAAGGAGGGAGCGTACCAAGGTAGGATTAGCGATTAGGGTGAAGTCGTAACAAGGTATCCGTACGGGAACGTGCGGATGGATCACCTCCTTTCTATGGAGTATTCGTAGATTAAGAAAAAATAAGCTGAGTGAAACGATAAAACAGCTTTTGATTATATCTCGTTCTATCTAGTTTTCAGAGATTGTTTTTTAGGGCCATTTAGGCCCGAAAGCAATTTCTGAAAAGAAAATCGTTCTTTGAAAACTGAATATTAGATGAAAATAGACATTTTATTTTTCTTACGTTTATATACAATATAAAACGTATTTAGTAACTTAATTTAGATTAATACTAAGAAAACTAAAATTTCATTAATTTTATAGATTATCTATATATGCAATAGGTTTTTCTTTAGAAAGTATAGTAAGGGCGTATGGTGAATGCCTTGGAAAATGGAGCCGATGAAGGACGTGACTACCTGCGAAAAGCGCCGGGGAGCTGGAAGTAAGCTTTGATCCGACGATGTCCGAATGGGGAAACCCAGCACGATTAATCTCGTGTTATCCATAACTGAATACATAGGTTATGTGAAGGGAACCTTGGGAACTGAAACATCTTAGTACCAAGAGGAAAAGAAAACGAATGTGATTCTGTCAGTAGCGGCGAGCGAAAGCGGAACAGGCCAAACCGGTCTACGGGCCGGGGTTGTAGGACTCTTGTTAGAGTTACAAAGTTAGTGTATAGCAGAAGCTGTTGGGAAGCAGCACCGCAGAGGGTGATAGTCCCGTATGCGAAATGCACTAACCTCGAGAGAGTATCCTGAGTACGGCGGGGCACGAGAAACCCTGTCGGAATCTACCCAGACCACTGGGTAAGCCTAAATACTACCATTTTACCGATAGTGAACCAGTACCGTGAGGGAAAGGTGAAAAGTACCCCGTGAGGGGAGTGAAATAGTACCTGAAACCATATGCTTACAAGAAGTCAGAGCCCGTTAATGGGTGATGGCGTGCTTTTTGTAGAAAGAGCCGGCGAGTTACGATATCGTGCAAGGTTAAGTGGAATACACGGAGCCGTAGTGAAAGCGAGCCTTAATAGGGCGTTTAGTACGATGTCGTAGACACGAAACCAGGTGATCTAGCCATGAGCAGGTTGAAGTTAGGGTAAAACCTAATGGAGGACCGAACCAACGTTCGTTGAAAAGACCGTGGATGACTTGTGGCTAGGGGTGAAATTCCAATCGAACCTGGAGATAGCTAGTTCTCCCCGATATAGCTTTAAGGCTAGCGTCGAGGTAAAGGATTATGGAGGTAGAGCTCTGAATGTGTGATGGCCCCACCTAGGGGTACTGATCACAATTAAACTTCGAATGCCATAATTTCATACTCGGCAGTCAGAACATGGGTGATAAGGTCCATGCTCGTGAGGGAAACAGCCCAGATCAACAACTAAGGTCCCTAAATTTACGCTAAGTGTGTAAGGATGTGGAAGTGCACAGACAGCTAGGATGTTGGCTTAGAAGCAGCCATCATTTAAAGAGTGCGTAACAGCTCACTAGTCGAGTGCTTCTGCGCCGAAAATGTACCGGGGCTTAAGCGTAGTACCGAAGTTTTGGATTTGCAGCAATGCAAGTGGTAGGGGAGCGTTCTAATTGCGATGAAGTTCGACCGTGAGGACGGGTGGAGCGATTAGAAGTGATTATGCCGGCATGAGTAACGTTTGGGAGTGAGAATCTCCCATGCCGTTTGACCAAGGTTTCCTGGGCAAGGTTCGTCCACCCAGGGTTAGTCAGGACCTAAGGCGAGGCCGAAAGGCGTAGTCGATGGACAACAGGTTGATATTCCTGTACCACCTAATAAAGTGATGGAGTGACGGAGAAGGATAGTGGATGCCGGCTGTTGGTTATGCCGGTCTAAGCACAAAGAGGTGTACGTTGGCAAATCCGCGTACTATAACCTTGAAGTGTTATGGGGAGTGAACGCTTCGGCAAGTAGCGAAGTCCATGACTCCACGCTTCCAAGAAAAGCTTCTAGCGTTAATTTATTAGGTGCCTGTACCTAGAACGAACACACGTGGTCAAGGAGAGAATCCTAAGGCAAGCGAGATAACTATAGCTAAGGAACTCTGCAAAATCACCCCGTAAGTTAGCGAGAAGGGGTGCTCACTTTACGTGAGCCGCAGTGAAGAGGAAGGGGCAACTGTTTAGCAAAAACACAGCTCTCTGCAAAGTCGTAAGACGAAGTATAGGGGGTGACGCCTGCCCAGTGCCGGAAGGTTAAGAGGAGATGTTAGCTTCGGTGAAGCATCGAATTGAAGCCCCGGTGAACGGCGGCCGTAACTATAACGGTCCTAAGGTAGCGAAATTCCTTGTCAGGTAAGTTCTGACCCGCACGAAAGGCGTAATGATCCCTTCGCTGTCTCGGCTATAGACTCGGTGAAATTTTAGTACCAGTGAAGATGCTGGTTACCCGCAACTAGACGGAAAGACCCCGTGGAGCTTTACTATAACTTAATATTGAATTTTGGTGTAACATGTAGAGGATAGGTGGGAGACTTTGAAGCGGTCACGCTAGTGATCGTGGAGTCATCCTTGGAATACCACCCTTGTTACATTGAGGTTCTAACCTAGACCCGTTATCCGGGCCAGGGACAGTGTTTGGTGGGTAGTTTGACTGGGGCGGTCGCCTCCTAAAATGTAACGGAGGCGCTCAAAGGTACCCTCAGTACGGTTGGAAATCGTACGAAGAGCGCAAAGGTATAAGGGTGCTTAACTGCGAGACTTACAAGTCGAACAGATGCGAAAGCAGGACTTAGTGATCCGGCGGTCCCGTGTGGAAGGGCCGTCGCTCAACGGATAAAAGTTACCCCGGGGATAACAGGCTGATCTCCCCCAAGAGTTCACATCGACGGGGAGGTTTGGCACCTCGATGTCGGCTCATCGCATCCTGGAGCTGTAGTCGGTTCCAAGGGTTGGGCTGTTCGCCCATTAAAGCGGTACGCGAGCTGGGTTCAGAACGTCGTGAGACAGTTTGGTCCCTATCTGTTGTGGGCGTAGGAAAATTGAGAAGAGCTGTTCCTAGTACGAGAGGACCGGAATGGACGCACCCCTGGTGCTCCTGTTGTCACGCCAGTGGCACAGCAGGGTAGCTATGTGCGGAAAGGATAATCGCTGAAGGCATCTAAGCGAGAAGCCTCCTTCAAGATGAGTTTTCCCATTCTTCGGAAGTAAGATCCCATGTAGACCACATGGTTGATAGGTTGGGTGTGTAAGCACGGTGACGTGTTTAGCTTACCAATACTAATAGATCGAGGACTTTCAAAGAAAAACCTAACAAAATTGCTTGTATAGATATATAAAATCATCTAGTATTCAGTTTTGAGAGTACGATTTAGTTTTTGAAAAAAAACTTTGTCTCTCAGACACAATAAAACTTAAGATCTGGTGGTCATAGCGCTGAGGTCACACCTGTTCCCATGTCGAACACAGAAGTTAAGATCAGCAACGCCGACGATAGTATAATGCAAAAATAGGAAGCTGCCAGTTTAAAGTTTAAAACCCACTCAAAAGAGTGGGTTTTTTTTGTAAAATATAGTTATAAGAGGTAATTATGATAGTTGAACAAATTTCTAAAAGATTTAAAAAGAAAATTATGCAAACAACTTTAGAAGAAATTAATTTTAAGTGAGAATTTGAGGACTTTTTTCAAATTCTAAATATTAATAACTTTCTAACAATGATGCAACATCAGCTGAAAGTTGAGTATAACTTTCAACAAGAAGAAGATATCAAGCAAAAAATAATGAGTATTAGAGAATTTCTTACAAAAATGGTTGAAGAAATTAAAGATTATAAAATAAACTTAAATCAAATAACAATATTGGACAATCTTATTCATATGATTTATATGGAAATTAAAAATATTATTAATGAAGGCTTAATTAAATATCTCTTTTATGAAAAAATTCATTGCTCTATTGAATATAATCAAAAAGTCTATGATACAGATGACTACTTTAAACTAAAATTTTTGGAGTTTATGGAAAACACTGATAATCATTTTGAAATTTTTACTATATCATTCAAAAATAGAGTAAATAGGGATAATTTTTCTTTTTAGTTATATTATTTTTGCAAATAATTATTAAAAATAGGAATATCTTAAACAAAAATTTTATCAAATAATAATTTAATTAATTTATTTAGTATAATTAAATTGCTTTAAATTTAGAAAAGGTGTATTTATGTTAAAAAAAATAGATGAAATATTAAATAGTTTTAATAAGCAATTTAATAAAATTAAAACAAAAGAAGAATTGGAAATTTTGAAGAAAGAATTTGCAGGTAAAGAATCTCCATTAACAGATATTCTTAAGAACTTGAAATCAGCTTCACCTGAAGAAAAAAAAGAAGCAGGAATGAAAGCTAACGAAATTAAGATTTTAATTTTTGACAAATTAAATAATCTAAGCGAAAAATTTGAAAATGAAAAATTAAAAAAAACATTACAGAATGAAAAAATAGATTTATCTTTATCTGGAGTTAATTTAAAAATTGGAACAAAACACCCACTTAATTTAGTTATAGATGAGGTATCTTCAATTTTTACTGAGTTAGGTTATGAAATGATTGATGGAACAGAGTTTGAAACAGATGAATATTGTTTTCAAAAACTAAATATGCCTATTGGTCATCCAGCAAGAGATATGCAAGATACATTTTATATTGATAAGCATACTGTTTTAAGAACTCATGCAACTAATATGACAGCTAGAATGCTTACACAAGCGTCTAAAACAGGAAATATTAATATGGCAGCTGTAAGTTATGGTAATGTTTATCGTCGTGATGATGATGATGCTACACATTCACATCAATTTATGCAAATGGACGTATTTGCAATTGGAGAAAAAATTAGTTTTGCTAATTTAAAATGAGTTCTAGAATATATGTGTAAACGTTTATTTTCTGAAGATACCATAATTAGAATGCGACCAAGTTTTTTTCCTTTTACCGAACCTTCTGCTGAAGTAGATGTTAGATGTATTAATTGTAGTGGTAAAGGTTGTGCAATTTGTAAATATACTGGCTTTATTGAAATTTTGGGCTCAGGTATGTTAGCACCAGAAGTATTAGAATCAAATGGATTAGATCCAGAAAAAGTTACTGGCTTAGCTTTTGGAGTAGGAATTGAAAGATTGGCAATGTTAAAATATGGTTTAAAAAACATTAGAGATTTATATGAAAATGATATTAGATTTTTAGATCAATTTAAATTTTTTGGAGATTAGAAAGTGAGATTAATATGTATTTAACAAGAAAATGATTAGAAAAGTTAATTGATTTAAAAGGTGTTAAAAATGAACAAATAACAGTTGCATTAAACTCACTTGGATTTGAAGTGGATTCATTTAAAGATTATTCAAATTTGAATGACAAACTAAAAATAGCACATTTAGGAAATGTAGCACCTATTGAAGGAACCCATTTAAATTTTTGTTTTGTAGACAAGGGTGAGGATTTAGTCTCTCCAATTGTTTGTGGTGCAAGTAACGTTAAAGAAGGTCAATATGTTATTTTAGCTGAAGCTGGTAAAAAACTGGCAAATGGAATAACATTAACAAATAAAGAAATTAAAGGCAAAATGTCTGAAGGAATGCTGTGTGCATTGCCAGAGATAGGTTTAAACCCTAAAGCTCTTTCAGATAAGGAAAAAGATTGAATTTATCCAATTGTTACAAAAGAAGACACTTATTCAATGATAGGTAGTGAAAATGCATTACATGAAATAGGTTTTTTAGATGCTGTATGAGAAGTTGATTTAACTCTTAATCGAAGTGATGCACTTGGTGCAATGCAATTAGCTAAGGAAATAGCTAATTATTTTGATAAGAAATTAGAAGATATATCAAAAGAATATAAATTAAAAATAAATAGTTTAAAAGCACCTGTATCAATAAAAATTCATAAAGAAGTAGATAAATTTGTGAGAAGTGCTGTAGTACAAACAGTAAAAGTAAAAGATGTTATTAGTATTGGTGATAAAGAATATAAAATTTATTCTAATCAAGACTTATGACTTAAATTTAATGATTCAAAAACAACTCATAATTTTTGATTAGATTTAGCAAATGCCATCGCTATTGAAACAGGTCAACCAGTGATGTTCTTGGATCCAAAAAAATTGAATTCACAATTAGAAATTAAAAATAATAAGAATAGCGAACATGAAGTTAATTTACAGTTATTATGTGATAAAAAAGTTATTTCAACTCTTGGAGTAGAAACTAATTTAGATTTTTTACCAACTGTTGATTCAAAAGAAATCTTAGTAGTGTATTTATCTTTAGACCCAATTTTTATGAGAAAACAACAAAAGGAATTTAATACTTCAACTGTTGATTTACAAAGATATATGAAACCTGTAAGTTCTAAGTTATATACTTTGGCTCAAAATAGAGTAATGTATTGATTAGACCAATATAATATTTATGAATCAAATAGTCAATTTGAAATTATAAAAGAATCAAATGAAAAACAAACTCAAGTTAGTGTTAAATTGGAATATATTCATAAGTTAATGGGTATTAAATTATCTATAAAAGAAATCAAAGCCTTATTTAAGGTTTTAGATTTTGAAGTAATTGATAATAAAGATGAAATATTATTTATAATTGATCAGTTTAGAACAGATATTGTCCACAAAGCAGATATAGTTGAAGAAATTACAAGAATTTATGGTTACAATAATGTAACTTCAATTGCTCCTAAAATTCTTTCAGATAATAAATCTAAAAAATTGGATCTACGTTTACAAAAGCAAAGTGAAAACTATTTATTAGGTTTAGGATTTACAAATATTAAGACTTATTCATTATTATCTAATGAAGAAGTAAAAAAATGAAATTTATTTAATATCGAAAATCCAATAAACCTAATGAGTCCTTTAAGTAAGCTAAGAGAGACATTTAGATTAAGTTTATCAAGATCAATTATAGAAACTGCAGCATTTAACTATTCAAAAGGTAATAAAAATGTCAAATTATATGAATTTAGTGATATTTACAATATGAATAATTTAAGACAAAGACACTTATCTGTTCTTATTAGTGGAGATATTTTAAATCAAAAATGTTATGACATTTCAATAAAAGCAAGTTATGCATATATTAAAGGTATTTGTGACTCAATTATAGAAGCATATAACATTGATTTAAATGATGTATCATTTGACTTAAATGAAGATATTATTAATGAGATTCATCCTTACATTAATGCCAAAATTAGTTTAAAAGGCAAAACATTAGGTTTTATTTATAAACTAAACCCTAGATTTGAACAATCTCAAAAACTAGATGCAACTTTCATTTTAGAATTGAATCTTAGTGAAATACAAAATACTAAAAACTCTATAATTAGAGCTCAAGAAATATCAAAGTTTCAAAAAACTACAAGAGATGTTTCAATTATATTAAAGGCATCAGATAAATACTCAGAAGTTATTAATAAAATTATTAAAAAAGTCAATTATTTAGTAAAAATTGAACTGATTGATATTTATCAAGACAATAAAATGAAAGAAAATAACTCTAAATCAGTTTCAATTTCGTTTGAATTTAATAGTGCCTCAAATCAATTAACAGATCAAGAAGTTCAAAATGAATGGAATAAAGTGCTAAATAATCTCTCAAAACTTAAAATAGAGGTAAGATAATGCTTAAAAAAGACATTGAACTAAAGGGAATTGTAAATTTAGATAAGGAATTTGAAATTAACAATGAATTAAAGTTAAGTCATGACTTAATAAAATCAATTGATAAAGTTCATATTAAGGGTATTTTAAACTATCAAGATGCAATGAAATCTGTAATAGTTTATGCCAAAATCACAGCATCATTGACAGCAATCGATGCAAGGGATGGAACAATAATTAAGCTGGAAGATCAAATTTATGATTGAAGTGAAGAATATTACTTTGAAGACATAAATGATGACCAACATAACATTGTTTTTGGTGATAAATTTAATATATTGGAATATGCAATAGAGCAAATTGTTTTAAATATTCCTATGAATTTAAGTAATAATTATGATAAAATTTCATTTGTCGGTAAAGATTACATACTTATGTCTGAAGATGAATACCAACAAGAACAAGAAAATCAAGTAGATTCAAGATGAGATAAACTAAAAGAATTTAACTTTGAAAAATAAAACAACGGAGGTGTCAACATGGCTGTACCATTTAGAAAGACCAGTAAAGCTGCTAAAAACAAAAGAAGAAGTCACTTGGCTTTAGTTAGCTCAGCAATTATTTCATGTACAAACTGTGGAAGTATGATTAAACCACATAGAGTTTGTCGTGAATGTGGTTTTTACAAAAATAAAGAAGTTAAAAGAGTTGATTAATAAATAGGTGCTTTATAAGCACTTTTTTTTTGTATTTTTTTTGTATTTTTGTAAAAAAAATAAAAAAAGTATCGATTAATGTATGTATGGAGGAACTTTTATGTTAAATAATATTAATGAAATTTCAAAGAATATAATACCTTTATCGGCTTTAAATTCCTTAAATGAAAATGGTTATCACTTTTTTATCAATGAAGTCGATGAAAAGACTTTTTATGAAATTGTAGAAAAATCAGACCCTTTAACTTCAGTGAATTTATTAAGAAGCTTTTATATGTATTATAGAATATACTTAAATAAATACTTTATAAGACCTTTAAAACTAAGCAATAGTCCGTCTTTAAATGAAGTTTTAACAAACGAAATAAACTTAAAACAAAAACTTGATCGAATTATTAAGTCTTTGGAAAGAAAAATAACTCATTAAAGGTGCTTTTATAGGCATTTTTTTGTTATAAAAAAGTGGATAAAAAAACTTAAAAAATAGTTGATTATGTAGGAAAGTGGTATATAATTGTTTATGTGTGGGAGAAAGTGGGTGACTTTGTGTTATTTGGGACATTTGAACATAATTTGGATGATAAATTTAGATTAACAATCCCTTCAAAATTACGTAACAAATTGGGCGAATTAGTTTATGTAACAAGAAGTATTGATGGTTTATGTTTAGAAATAAGAACTCCAGAGAACTTTAAAGAATGATATAACGAGTTAAAGTCACAAAGTGCACTTTCCTCATCTACACGTACTGTTGTTAGAACCATTTTTTCAAATACAGATGAAATTTCAATTGATGGATCAGGAAGAATTAAACTACCTTCAAATTTATTAGAAGAAGTAGGAATTTCTAAAACTGTGCAAATCACCGGGGCTGGTGAATGAGTTGAAATTTGAGATAAAAATAAACATCAAGTATATGATAAAGATGCAAAAAATAAGCTTGTAGAAGCTGCAGAAAAATTGGGCGGAGTAAATTAAAATGGCACATGAACATACATCTGTTTTGCTTAATGAATCAATAGATTTATTAAATATAAAAGGCAACGGAATATATGTTGACTGTACTCTTGGGCGAGCAGGTCATAGTGTTGAAATTTTAAAAAAAATTGATAACGGACATTTATATGCAATTGACCAAGATCAAGAAGCAATTGCTATAAGTAGAAAAAAACTTGAAGATATTTCAAGTAATTTTACTATTTTAGAAGGTAATTTTGCAAATATAAAAGTTCTACTTTCATTAAATAATATTAAAAAAGTGGATGGCATCTTATATGATTTAGGAGTTTCAAGTCCACAATTTGATAAAGCAGATAGGGGATTTAGTTATCGTTTTGATTCTGAATTAGATATGAGAATGGATCAAAAAAATAATAAAATCACTGCAAAAGAAGTTATAAATACATTTAATGAAAAACAATTGGCAGATATTTTTTATCAATATGGAGATGAAAAATTTTCATGAGAAATTGCTAAAAAAATAATTGCAAAAAGACAAATAAAAAGTATTTCTACGACTTTTGAGTTAGTAGATATTATCAAAGAATGTTTACCACAAAAAATTTTAAAGCAAAAAAAACACCCAGCAAAGAAAGTATTTCAGGCTTTAAGAATATATGTAAACAATGAACTTGAAGTTTTAAAAAGGTCTTTAAGTAACTCACTTGACCTATTAAATATTGGGGGAGTTATTGTAGTTATATCTTTTCATTCATTAGAAGAAAGGATAATTAAAGATATTTTTAAATCTAAAACTACATCAAAAGAAGATAAATTTTTAAGTAAATTACCTATTTTAGTTGAAAATAAAAAAGATTATGAATTGGTAGTTAAAAGACCTGTAGTAGCAGGTGAAGAAGAACTTGAAAAAAATAGAAGAGCTCATAGTGCAAAACTATGAGCTATTAGAAAGGTTGGTGGTTAAATGCAAAATGAAACATATGCAGTTATTGAAATAACTAAAAAGTATATAAAATTTGCTGTTGGAAAATATAAGAAAAGTATTGGTTTAAAAGTTGTCTTTAAAGAAAGAGAAAAATCTAAAAGTAACTGATTAACTGATAAGAATGATATTGTTGATACAAATATTGTTGCTCATCGATTAATAAAAATGATTAATCGATACGAATCAATTTTTAAAGAAAAAATTAGAAGAGCATCAATTGTCTATCCAACAGCAACACTTCAAATAAAAGATGCTAATCCAAGTATTTTTATTGACAGTTCTGACAAAATTGTTAGAGAAGAACATATAAAAAATTTATATAAAGATGCAAAAAGAGTTGTTTATGAAGATAACTTAATTGTTACAAATATAAAACCGTATGCTTTTAAATTAAACGGTATTCAAAGTTTTGCAAAACCACCAATAAACTCTAAGGCAAATATGGTAGCAATGAGTGCTAAGGTATATACTGCTGAAAAACATGTTGTCGATTCTTTTGAAGGTGTATTAAAAATACTAAAAATTGAGAGATTATCAGCAACAAGTCAATTATTCTCATTGGCAAAACAATGCAGTGAAGGATTGAATTTTAGAGAAACATTTGCTCTAATTAACTGAGATTGAGAAAGTATTGATATCGGTTACTTTTCACGTGAGACACTTGTAAAAAAAGATGTAATTAAATTTGGTTTAAAAGATATTATTGAAAATTTAGCTAAAAAAATGAGTGCTAAATTTGATATAGCTAATAAATATATATTTAAACTATTAGATTTTTCATCTAATACATTAGATAACACTGTGATGTATAGAAAATATATTGCATCTGAAAAAAGATCTTATCAGCTAAAAGCAATTGATATTAAATATATGTTACTGGAAGAAATAAATGGTGTAATTGATAAGGCAGATCTTTTAATTTCAAGAGAAATGGGAAGTATAAAAAACTTTAAAATTTATCACACCGGAAAAAGTACTGAGATTGCAGGTTTTGAAAAACTATTGCTAAGAAGTACTTATAAAAATATTTCAGAAATATATTATTCATTAATTACTGGAGCAAGTGAAATTTGAACTAATTCATTATGCGGAATGATGAGACAGTCTCATCTAACAAATAAAAATTTAAGAGAAGTAAAAACAAGTACAGAAACTTATGAAAATCCAAATATGTTGGCTTTAGCTCAAATGCAACATGCACAACAAGTTTTGGGTCAAAAAGCATTCGACCAGCATTTACGTGCTCAACAAGCTCAAATGCAAGCACAACAAGCACAACAAGCTCAGTTGGCACTTACTCAACAGTTACGTGCTCAACAGTTACGAACAGAGCAATTGCGTTCACAACATGGAGATTTCATTCCACCTTTGATGAATACGCAATTAGTTCAACAAAATAATCAAATTCCACAAAATTTTGTGGGACAACAAAATTATCAAAATAATGAAAACTATTTAAAAAATGGTATTATAAATACGCAAAGAAATAAATATTAAAAGTGAGGGAAATAATATGTCTACAAAATTAGATTTAAATCAAAATGCCAAAATTAAGGTAATTGGAGTTGGTGGAGGTGGCTGTAACGCTGTAAACAGGATGGTTGACGATAATGTTCAAGGAGTTGAATTTATTGTTGCAAATACTGATGCACAAGTTTTAGCTGCAAGTTCTGCTACAACAAAAATTGTTTTAGGGCAAGAAGTATCAAAAGGGCTGGGAGCTGGAGCAAATCCAGAAATAGGTAAACAAGCAGCCATAGAATCAGAAGAAGAAATTAGAAAATCATTAAAAGGATCAGATTTAATTTTTGTTGCTGCTGGAATGGGTGGAGGAACAGGAACAGGAGCTGCTCCAGAAATAGCTAGAATTGCTATGGAAACTGGAGCATTGGTAATTGCAATTGTTACTAAACCATTCAGATTTGAAGGAAGATTAAGAAATTCTTATGCTGTTCAAGGATTAAATGAATTAAGAAAATTTGTTGATTCAATTATTATAATTTCAAATGATAGATTGTTAGAAATTATTGGTGGAATTCCAGTAAAAGATTCATTTAGAGAAGCTGACAACATTCTAAAACAAGGAGTACAAACAATTACTGATTTAATTGCAGTTCCAGCAGTAATTAACCTAGATTTTGCTGATGTTAGAACTGTAATGAAAGGTAAAGGTAATGCTTTATTTGGAATTGGAATTGGTTCTGGAGAAGATAAAGCAATTGAAGCTGCAAATAAAGCTATAACTTCTTCATTATTAGAAACTTCAATTCGTGGTGCAAAGGATGCAATTATTAACGTTACTGGTGGAAAAACTGTTTCTTTAAATGACGCATATGATGCTGTTGATATTGTTCAACAAGCAAGTGGAGAAGATGTAAATATTATTTTTGGTATAGCAATTAATGAACATTTAGATGATGATCTAATAGTTACAGTTATTGCTACTGGATTTGATGACGATTATAAAGCTCCAAATATATCTCATAAGAAACCTTCATTATCAAATGAACAATATTCTTCTATGCAACAAGAATTATATTCAAATTATGAACCAGAACCTCAGCCTGTAGAAACTGCTTATGATCAAAGAACTTCATTTATGACAAATCATGATAAAAGACCTGATTTTGTAAAACAAACTGAAGAAGAAAGAAGAATAGCACAAGAAAGAGCTGGGCAATGAAGTCAAAATAATAATTACGAAAATCGTGATGAAAGAGTTGCTCAAAAAATTGAAGAAACTGGGGATGAAGAAGATGGAGATTTCCCAACATTTTTAAGAAAAAAATGATAATTTAATTAAAATTTTCTAATAAATAAATTTAAAATTAATTAATTTTAATAAACTCACTTTTAAATTATTTTTTTAAAAAATTTAAATATAATTAAAATCTAAATAATTAATTACTAATAGATATTTAAATATCTATTTTTTTTAATTTAATAGCCCATACAGTTGCATTTTTAAAGACACTTTGCTACTATGTAAATAGGCGATGAAGGAGATCAAAAAATGCATCAATTATTGACTTATAAAAAATTCAATAAACCAACTGCCTTTTTTGCGTTTTCTACATTGTCATTTAAAAATATGTTTTTTAAAGACAATGCGAATCTAATTATTAAAATGGCTATGTATAATATTACAAAACAAAACATGGCAGAGTGATCGTAAAGGTTTATAGAATTAAACAGATTTTAAATGATATTGTTAGATAAAAATTCAATTTTATTAAGAGCATTTAATATTTAAAAGAGTGATTTTATTTTATAAACAGTTAGGATGAAGATTAAATCTAAACTATTTATTTAATAAAACACTCTTTTTTTTATGGAATATAAAAAAAATTACACTCAAAGTGTAATAGCCAATATTATTGAAGTTATAGACAATACCAAGCAGATTAAAAGGAATATTTTAGAAAGTCTTCTTAAAAATCCTTCATCTTCTGATAAAGTAGTTTGATATCTTCTTGTAATATCATTATAGTATCTTGCAACTTTTCTATTTTTTATTCAATTAGTAATTAAAAAAGCTAAAAGACTAATTAAAGCAAAAGCGGTTATTACTCATTCTGATTTCTCTGTACTTTTTAGTGCAAAAATACCAAGAATGAAACTTAATCCGATTAAAGCAGAACTTATAATTAATACTATAAGGTAGTCATATCATTTAAGTTTCTTAGAATCAATGTATCTGGTTTGAGTACCAATTGGTTCTATAGAAATTTGACTAATTTTATCTTGTACTTGTTGTTTGTGAGCGATTTTTTCTTGCTCACGTAAATCTTTTAGTTTTTTAAAATTACTTGTTTTATTTTTATCTCTCATATTTAACACCTTTATAAACATTATATAGGTTTTAAATAGTAAAAATTTAGAAAGGATAATATAAATTTATGGAAAAAAAAGCAAATGGCTCTGAAAAAGTTAACTCCTCAATTCTTGAACTACTTGATGAAATTAGTTTAACTGAGGAAGTAAAGTTAACAAAAACAAGCCATAAAGAGAAAATTATAAATGGATTTAGACGTTCAAATTCTACATTTAGTGAATTCATGCAAAGAAATCCATTATTCACATATTCTCTTAAAAGAATTTTATATGCCTTCATTACATTGTATGTAGCAGTAGCTGTTGTATTTGTAATGTTAAGACTTGTTACAACTGATGGTGTTTATTTATCAGATGTAAACCTTGATAAACTGGGACCAGATTTTCAATATGGAACACCAGGTTATGAAAAATTATTAAATAATAGAATGAAACTATTTGGAGTTGCTGGACCAATGTTAAATCAAATGTTTATTTATTTGAGAAACATAACTCCGTTTATTCCAAAAACAATCATAATTAATCCAATTGTTCAAGATAATGGAGATATTGCAGGAACTCCAACAGTAATGTGATTTTATTTAGGTGTATTTATGAATAAAGCTAGTGGGGGACAAGTTTTATCACTAGTTCAAGATGCATTTAAAAGATCAATTCCAACTTCTTTTAAAATAGGAAGTATAGCAGTTACATTATCTTACTTAATTGGAGTACCTTTGGGTATTCTTGCTGCTAAAAATAAAGAAAAAGCAGCAGATAATGCAATTAATGGTTCGAGTTTATTAATTAGTGCTATTCCAGCATTAGTAGTAATTTCGCTTTTATATAAAATGTCGATTTATGTCTTTGGAGCAAATGGAACTTATGAAGGCTCATCGTTTGGAACAAAAATATGGCCAATAATTGGAATAATGTTACTGATTATGCCAATGATTATTGTAAACACAAGGCGATTCGTTTTAGATGAAATGACAGCAGATTATGCAAAATTTGCACTTTCAAAAGGATTAAGTGAAAAATATGTATTTTATGTTCACATCTTTAGAAATGCAGGAATTAGATTAATCAAAACATTACCAGAAGTATTTGTATTAACATTGTTTGGTTCAAGTATTTTGGTTGAAAGACACTGGTCAATTGATGGTATGAGTAAATTTATTTTAAATGGTGTAGCTAATAAAGATACATTCGTTGTTTTAGGATATATTTTCGTATCAGCATCAGCTGGAGTATTTTCGAGTTTAATTGGAGATTTATTACTTGCGACATTAGATCCAAGAATTAAATTAACAAAATAGAGAGGAATTTTTTATGGAACAAAAACAATATACTATTGAAGAAATGAAATCTATAGATAATTCTCTCTTCAAAGTAATCGGTGCTAAGCACGAAGAATCAGAAAGAATCACAAATAAACCTTACAGTTACTGAAAATCAGTATTTGCAAGAGTTTTTAAATCAAAAACTTTTATCATATCATTATTTTTATTAGTAGCAATTATTTTACTGGCTTTTTCAATTGGAATAGGAAAAGACCCAGTTCCAACTGAAAGACCAGGAATTGATATTGAAGCGCCAAGCTGACAGCATGTATTTGGATTAGGAAAATTTGGTGAAGATTTATGAACTAAAATGTGAATTGGTACACGTACAACATTAATATTTACATTCTTTGTTGCATCAATTCAAATCTTATTAGGAATTTTATTAGGATCAATTTGAGGATTCTTTTCAAAATTAGATTTAGTATTTATTGAAGTCACTAGATTTTTAACACTAATACCATCATTAATTTTATGACTAATTGTTATCTTCTTATTTGGAGGAACTACAACAATTCCAGTTTTAATATTTGGTATTTCAATAACTAGTTGAATTGCTTTGGCTTCAGTTATTAGAGTACAAATTATGCTTGTAAGAAATGCTGAATATAATATAGCTTCAAGAGTTTTAGGAACACCTAGTTCAAAAATTATTAGAAAAAATGTAATGCCAAAAATTTTACCAATAGTTATTCAAACATCAACATTTGCAATTCCATCAGCAATTGCCATTGATTCATTGTTGGCATATTATAACTTTGGATTTGTAACAAATACATTAGATCAAGCATCTTTAGGGTCAATTCTAAATGAATTATTATCTGGTTCAGATTGGGAAGTGTTTCCTCACTTATTAATTATTCCAGTAGCTTTTGTTGGGGGAATATCATTATTATTCTTCTTAGCTGGAAAAGTATTTGCCGATTCATTAGATCCTAAAACACATAGATAGGAAAAAAATTATGAATAAAGAAAATAGAATTATATCTGTTCGTGACATGGAAGTTAAATTTCAAGTTAGAGGTAATTTTTTAACTGCTATCAGAACTGTTGATTTAGATGTTTATGACCAAGAAATTTTGGCAATTGTTGGTGAATCTGGAAGTGGTAAATCAGTTATTACAAAAACTTTTACAGGAATGTTAGAAGCTAATGGATGAGTAAGTAATGGTTCAATTGTTTATCGACCAACTCAAGGATCAATTGATGATCAAGGAGCATATTTTAAAGAGCCAATTGATATTGTTAACTTACAAAGTCCTTTAATATCAAAAGATGTAATTAAAAATGTTACAAAAATAAATAATGAAAAAATAAAAGAATTGTTTAAAGAAATTAAACATTTATACAAATTAAATCCTAAATATAGAGAAAATTTAGAAAAACAAGAATTAAAAAAACTAAGATTAGAAAATAAAATTGAATCAGAACAAAATGAATTAGTCTTATTAAGAACTAAACAAGAATTACAAGAATTAACAGAGGATTTAAATTCTCGCTTGTTAGAAGATAATGAAATTTTACTAATCAAGCAAAATAATATCACTAAACAAAATGAACTGTTAAAAACTTTAAAAACTCAGTTAAATGTAGTTCAAGAAAATATTGGTTTTAGTGGAAATAATAGAACAGCTAATAAAATAATAAAATTAGAATTAAAAATTAAAGCTGCAGAAGAAACATTAAAAATTATTAATGATAATTTAGTAAGAGATGAGTTAATAAATTCAAAACTTGAATCTATTTTAAAATTAGAAATTGATATTAATAAGGTAAAACCACTTAATATGAAAAGTAGACATCAAGTCTCAAAAATAGCTTCAATGATAGAAAGTTTTATTGAAAATAATACTGAATGAGATGAAGTAGAAAAACAATTTATTTTAAACTACTTCCACTCAAAAGATCATTTAAAAAGATTTGAAAATGAATTAAGAGATATTTGTTTATCAATTATTGAAACAAAAACTTTGGATAAAGATCATTTTCATAATATTTTAGTTGACTGAAAAAGAATTAAAAATTCTGATTTAGTTAATAAAGTAAAAGCATTGAAAGAGATTAGACAATTAAGAGGAAAAACAATTTCTACAATTTTTCAAGATCCAATGACTTCATTAAACCCATTATTACCAGTAGGTTTTCAAATTACTGAGGTTTTAAGAAAACAAGTTGGTTTAAGTAGAAGGGATGCAAAAGCTGAGGCTATAGAACTTTTACGAAAAGTAGGAATTCCAAATCCAGAAAAACGTTTTAAAGATATTCCAGGTAGATATTCTGGTGGAATGCGTCAAAGAGTTGTTATAGCAATTGCTCTTGCATCAAGACCAAAAATATTAATTTGTGATGAACCAACAACTGCACTTGATGTAACAATTCAAGCTCAGATATTAGATTTAATTAAAGAATTACAACAAGAATATAAATTCTCAGTTGTATTCATTACTCATGACTTAGGAGTAGTTGCTAAAATTGCCGATAGAGTTGCTGTTATGTATGCTGGACAAATTGTGGAAGTTGGAACAACAAAAGAAATTTTTGAAGATTCAAAACATCCATATACTTGAGCATTATTATCTTCATTACCTCAATTAGGTAAAAAGGGAGATGATTTATTCTCAATTGAAGGAACTCCACCATCATTATTCAATGAAATAGTTGGAGATGCATTTGCTCCAAGGAATAAATTTGCATTAGAACTTGATTATATTAAGCAACCTCCAATGTTTAAAGTTAGTGAAACTCACTTTGCAAAAACTTGATTATTAGATCCACGTTCTCCAAAAGTTAAAAAACCAAATGTCTTAAACAACTTACGCAAAACAATAAAAGAATCAGAAAAGGTAGGCTAAAACTATGTCAACAAATAAAGAAGTACTTTTAAATATTAGGGATTTAGTAATTGAATTCCGTGTTAAAGGTAAAAAATTTAGAGCTGTTAAAGAAACTAGTTTTGATATCTATAAAGGTGAAATATTTGGTTTAGTAGGAGAATCAGGAAGTGGTAAAACCACAATTGGTAGAGCTATTGTTGGAGTGCAACCATTAAAAGATGGTGCAATCTATATGGAAGATAATATTGTTGCTGGTAGCCCAACAAGGTTATATAAATTAAATAAAGAAATTTTTAAAAAACTTGAAAATATGTCATATAAAATGGATATTACAACAAGAGAAATTCAAGCTAGAATTGATGGATTGAAAGGATTGTATGAAAACTATACTAATAATCCAAGAGTGCTAACTCAAGAAGATCTTGAATTACAAACTAAAACCTCTAAGTTAGCTTATTTAAAAGCAATTATTTTAGAGAATTTAAAATATATAAATTCAATTATTAAAAATGAAGATAGAATGATTAAGTTTGTTGATAATTTACACTCTTATATTCCAGAAATTTCAAAGGAACTTGAAAGATCTGTTTTATCAAAGTTAAAAGAAACTAAAGAAGCTATTATATCAATTAAAGAAAATGCTGATGAAATTTATTTAAAGGTTCAAGAAATTTCTGATTATAGAGATGAAATTGATAACGTTCCACCAGAAAAATTGGAATTAGTATTTAAAAAATTAATAAGTTTATGAAAGGTTATTACTGATAATCATAAAGAATTTTTATCAAAACTTTCATGAGCTAAATCATTACAATTTCAATTACATGCACTCTCATCTCCAATGAGAAAAAGAGAAGAGTTTATTAATTATTATAATAAATTGATTTATGTGAATAGAAATGAATTCTTTGAAGAGTGTAAAAAACAATTTGAAATTATGAAGGCAAATGGTGTACCTTCAAATGATAAGGAATATAAGAAATTAGAATACTTTATTACAGATTTTTGATCTCGTAAAAACTTAAATGTAGCTGCATGTAAAGAGATTTTAAATTCACTTTCAGAACAGAAAGTAATAACACCTAAAATAAATTCATTAGTTTCAAAATTAAAAAATACTGATTTTGAAAATGAATTAAAAAATTTAGCTACAGATGAATCAAAAATAACTGATGTTAAATTAAAAGAACTGAAAAAAGAATTTAGTTATATTACAAAAATAATTGAAAAAAATATAATTAAGGATAGAGAACTTATCGAAAACTTTTATGCTTGAAAAGGAATTGAAAATACTTACACACCAGAAGAAATTGAATCATTTGTTGAATTAACAGATTTTCTAGATTTACCTTCAATTGATGAAATTATTAAAGATTCTTATTTCTTTGAAAGTCAATCAAAAAAACAAAGAAGAATTAATAGAAAAAACATTCAAATGATTTTTCAAGATCCAAGTTCTTCATTAAATGATAGAATGGCTATTGAAGAAATTATTGCTGAAGGAATGGAAAACTTTCCCGAACTTTACAAAGGTGAAGAGGCAAAGGAATTATATGTAACAGAATATAATCAAGAAAATCCAAATGAAAAAATTACTTTAGATCAAGCAACTCCAGCTTTAGTTAAAAAACATATTATCTTAAAACTTGTTAATTCAGTAGGATTATTACCTGAACATTTATCAAGATATCCTCATGAATTTTCAGGAGGGCAAAGACAACGTGTTGGAATTGCAAGAAGTTTAGCAATGCAACCAAAAATTATTGTTGCAGATGAGCCAATTTCAGCTCTTGACGTTTCAATAAGAGCTCAAGTATTAAATTTATTTAAAAAATTCCAAGAAGAATTGGGAATAACATATGTATTTGTGGCTCATGACTTATCTGTTGTTCGCCATATTGCTGATAGAATTGCTGTTATTTATCATGGGCAAATAATTGAAATTGCACCAGCAGAGGAATTATTTAAAAATCCTCTTCATCCTTATACAAGGGCTTTACTTTCTGCAATTCCAATACCAGAACCTGAACTTGCAAAAAGTACTAAACTGGTTGTTTATGATCCAGAAAAAGAACACAGTGACTACATATTTGACTTACCATATTTTAAAGAGATTACAAAAGACCATTTTGTATGAGCAAATAAAAGAGAAATTAAAGAAATTAAAAAATTAGTAAAAAAATAGAACAACGAAAGGAAGAATAAAATGTCAATATTATTTAAAAAAACATTAGGGCTTTTAGGTTTAGGCTTAACAACAACATTGGTTTCATCTTCTGTTGTTTCTTGTGCAACTTCTTTAAATTATTTAATGGACAGAGCTGTAAGCACAGATGTATTCAAATCAATTTATACATCAAATGTAACAAGTTGAAATACTGCATATTCAATGCAAGCAGAAGATTCAAGAATTTGAGCTAACTCATTTGATACATTTTTATCAACAGATCAATATGGTAGAATCTATGGTTCACTTGTTGAAAGTGAATATGGAGAAGAGCAAAATCAATCAGATACACATTATTCTTATGTAGGTGATATGAAAAAGGAAGGTCAACAATGGACTTATAAAACAAGACCTATGACTTGAGTTAATTATCAAGGAAAAATAGTTGATGAAAATGGTAAAGTATCTTCTGATCAAACTAAAACTGGAGAGGGAAAAGCTTCAGTTATTGAAGGAGTTAGACAAGCAGCTTGATTTGCTTTAAATCCAAAAAATGGTTCAGATGTTGCTTCATTGTGAACATCATTTATTAAAGGCGCTGCTGAAATTCAAAAGGGGATTACAAATGCTCAAAGAGAATATGATAATAGTAAAAAAACTCCTGAAGATACTGCAAAATTAAATGCAGCCATAAAAGTTGAAAGAGATAAAATATGAAGTAATGATCCTGAAAAATTTGGAATTACTGTAAGCATTGACAATGAAGAATTGCTTACTTTTGACTTAACTAAAAAGGCACCATATTTTGAAAGTTTATTAACATATTCAGTGTTCTCACCAATTTTTACAGCAGAAAAGGGAGATGTTAAAGATTTTAAAGAAGCAATGTATAATGCTTCTTACTATCCAACTCAAGCTAATCCAAATGGAAAAATTATTTTACAAAAAAATGAACACTATGTATTAAAAGAAAGTACTAATATTAAAACTTTAGAATATAACTATGTTGATGATGCATCTGCTACTAAAGAAAGAATTTTATTTGAATCAGGTTCAACAACAGGATTTGAATTAAAATCAGATGATTTAAAAGGTTGAAATAATTATATTGGTCAAGGTAAAGAGTCATATGAAAATCCTAAATTTGAAGGTGCATATCCAGTCTCTTCTCCAGATGCTTCTGGTTCATTTCTATTAGTATACAACTACTATAATTCAGAAATTGATGATAATTCATTAAAACCTGAGGAAAGAGAAAAAGCACTAGATGCTTCAAAATTGCTTCAATCAATTGATGCAAGAACATTTATATCAACAGCTTTAGACAGAACTGACTTTGTTAGGTTTTTTTCAAAAACAATTGATGAAGTTGGAGAACCATCACAAATGTTAAGAAATACATATACAGGTTATGGTGTTGCAAGTAATGGTGCAAAAGATTATACACAATATGTATCTGATAGTTATGATGAACTAATTAGTGAAAATGGTGCAACTGTAACTTCTACTGATGCTGATTGAAGTTTAAAAGATGGTAAAGATTCTTACTTCAATAAATCAGAAGAGTTAGCAGGAAAAACTAATGAAGAATTAATTAAAAATATAAATGAATATATTACTTTGAACAATATTAAAAAAAGAAAAGTAAAAGGAAAATCAGAGGACAAAGTTATTTTAAAACTTATATTAAGTCCATCAAATAACAACTCATTAAATCCATATTTAAATATGATGTTTAAAAAATTTAATGAAATTAAAAATAATCCAATCTTTGTACAAACTAAAGTTCTTTCATCAACAGATGAATATAGAACAAATGGTTCAAGAGGGGCAACTGATTTATTTATAAGTGGTTGATCACCTGACTATAAAGACCCATCAAGCTTTTTAGAAACAATGACACTATGAGGACCTTATGGTGCTTATACTGGAACTTCAAGATTATTTAAATCAAAAGCAGCAGCAAGTGAAGATAATGCAAATGATGATTCAGAATATAATATAACAACTGAAAAACTTTATGCAAGATCTTTAGAAAAGCCAAATGAAGAAAATAGTGCTACAAAGGCATTATTAAAATCATATGAAACATATTCAAATAGTTTTGAATCTACAGATTTAAATGTTGCTGAAACTGAACAAAGATTTAAAGAATTTGCTGAAACAGAAACACAATTATTATATAAAGATTTTTTAACATTAACTTTATATACAAAGGGAATGCCAACTGTTTGAACAGTTAATCATCTAGCACCCTATACAAAATCATATGAAGCATTTGGTACAGGTCAATTTAAGTATTATAATGCTAAAATTAACTCAAAACTTTTATCAAAAGAAGATTGACAAGCTGCTTATCAACAATATTTAAATGATAAAATAGCTATTGCAGACAATTGAACTTTAAAAAGACAAGGTGCTCATTGAAAAGAGCAAAGTAAATAATTAATAAAAGTTTTAAAAAATCTACAAATTTGTAGATTTTTTTTATACTATTTAGTAAGTGAGGAAAAATTATGAATAATATACTAATTGAAAAAGTTATAAGTTTAATAAATAATCGTAATCGTCAAAATCATGATTTATATAAAAATAACGGTTATTTAAACTTATTGAGTTTATATCAACAGGCCATTTTTGAACAAACACATGATCAGGAAATTTTAAATCTTGATATTAAGGAATTTAAAAAAGTCGAGTTCAAATCTTTTGACTCAAAAAATATTGTTGGGATATATCATTTAAATAAGAAAAAAACTAAAAAATGAATTATTGCTTGTCATGGTTTTTCGTCTTCAAAAGAATCATCTGCAATTGCAAGTTACTATTTTAATAAGTTTGGCTATAATATTTTTGCATTTGATTTTAGAAATCATGGTGAATCTGATGATGCACTTATTACAATGGGTATTAATGAGGAAAAAGATTTATTAAGTGCTTTAAATTTTGTTAAAAAAAATTTTTCAACAAAAGAAATATCTTTAATTGGTTTTTCAATGGGAGCTCATACAGTTAATAGAATTGCAATTTCAAACAATATTAAAAAATATAATATTAAATTTGCTGTTGCTGACTCTCCATATTTTGAAGCAGCAAAAGTTTTGGAAAGAGTGATAAATACAATTGGTGGAGCACTTATTGGTAATTTTTTAGATAAAATTTTACAAGGGGTTTATAAAGTATATAATGATAAATATAAAATAAATATTGAAGCAGACACCATATCATATAAAATTCCATTGTGTAAAACTTCTTTTCCAATACTCTATTTACATTCTAAAAAAGATAAGGTAACAGATTATCAAGACAGTGAAAAATTTTATAATCTAAGAAAAGTTTTAAAAATAAAAGATGCTTTACATATTTTTTTAACAGGAGAACATATAAGAACTCAAGTTTTACATACTGAAATGTATTGGAAGCTTGTTGAAAATTTTGTAAATAAAAAATAGAAGGGATAAAAAGATGAAAAATAGTGAAGTAACTGTTTCTTTGGAAAATGTTTCAAAAATATTTAATAAAAAAAATTGAGTTATTAAAAAAATTAATTTGAAAATCAATAAAGGTGAAGGATTAGCAATCATTGGACCCAATCAATCTGGAAAAAGTGTTTTGGGTAGATTAATAGCTAGTCAAATAAAACAATCTGGGGGAATTATTCAATATAATTTTAATAATGAAAATGTTATGGCAAATATTGGATTTCAGTTTAGACAAACAACTTGACCTGAAGGTTTTCTTGTAAAAGAAGTTTTTAATTTATATAAGCATATTAATGATATACAAGATAAAGAATGAATAGATAATCTTGTAGAAGTATTTGGTATTGATTTGAGATGAGAAAAAACATTGACATCATGTAATACCTCTTGATTACAATTATTTTCGATTGCTTTAGCTATTATTAATAGACCAAGATTAGTTGTTCTAGATGAAGTTTCATCTTCAATTGGTCTAGATTTTAAAATTAAGATTTTAAAATTCTTAAAAGAATATAAGGAAAAATATGAAGCCTCATTTGTTGTTATTTCACCAGATGATTCAACTTTTGAATTGCTTTGTGAAAGGGTAATCGTTTTAGATAATGGTTTCATAATTTCTGATGATCATATTACAGATTGAAAGAAAAATTTAACTTTCGAAAAGTACTCACTAAATATAATGGATGCTATTAGTCAACAAGAAATTAAGGTTAAACCAGATCCGTTATTTAAACCTATTTTAAAAAAATTTGAAGAAAATAGAAAATTATTTAAAGAACAATATGATTATTTTTTAGAGAAAAATATAGGCAATGAGCATGAATCAAATATAGTTTATATCAGAAATATTAACTATCATTTAAACGAGTTGGAAAGTGTTTTAGTTAGTTTATTATCAACAGCTATTAATAGAAGAAATATTGAAGAAGTTTTATTACATACAAAAATGGCTATTAAGATATTTAAAAGAACTAGAAAAAAAGTTACTAAGTTAGATATCAAAGTAAAGTATAAAAAATCTGCATTAGCTTTTTTTAAGAAAACAGAAAAATTCTTTAATTTTCTAGAAGAAGATCTTTATAATAGTTTTAAATCAAATAAGTATATTGTTTACGCAACTGAACTTACAGCTCAATTATCAAAAAAAGAATTGGAACAACTTTCTTCATTAAAGAAAAAATATATTCAAGAAGAAATTAAATCAATGAAATTAGAGAGTAAATGAGTAAAAAAACAACAAAGACTAGAAAAGAAACAAAAAATAAAGAGGGGGTAAAATATGAATAAGAGTAATTGAAGTGCTTTTAAAATAATTTTTGCAATGCAATTATCAAATTATAAAAAGGACTTATTTGTAGTTTTTTCAGGTTGAATAATTACAACAATTACTCTTGTTGTATGATTGGCTTTTAAAAATGCAGGAACAGGAACAGGCAATAAGGATTTAGTAGTTGATAATTTCATTGTTGCAAGTGCTATTGGTATTAGTGTTATTAGAAACTGTTTATTTAATCTTGTAAAAACTATTTATGATTTTAAATCCTCTATGTTTCTTGAACGTCTCTTTTCTACTAAAGTTTCAAAGACATTTGTATTCTCCATTATTATTTTATTTAGTCAAATAGTTAATATCTTAGTGGCAATATTTATGTTTGCAATTAGCATGTTATTTCCAGACCAAAGACGAGAAATAGTTAATGTTAATTGACCAGTTCTATTTTTAGGTTTCTTTCTTCTAGCAATTTCGTCAAATCTAATTGCTTTAATAATAGTTTTTCATGCAAAAAGTTATGAATGAGCATCTGTAATAGCTAATCTTTTCTACTTTTTACCAATGTTTTTACTAGGATTAGGAATACCTTGAACTTTATTAGAGCAAAATAAACCGATTATAATAATAGGTTTCTTTCTTCCTCAAAGATATTTTTTAAATATTATGGCCTCTGGTTGAGCAGATGATATTGGTATGAAAACAAATCAGTTTGGTTACAATGGTAACTTTTGAATTCCTTATCTAGTCTCATTGATTATATTAATATTATTGACAATTTGATTGGTCTTATTATTGAAAAAGACATTCGGATATAAAAAGAAATTACTTAAAAAGTATCCAACTAATTTAAAACATATCTCAATTATTTATAGTATTAAAAAAGCTAATTCAATTGAAGAATTAAATCAAATTATTGAAGTTAAAAATTTAATAATAGAAGCGAAAAAAAGAGAAAATAAAGTAAAGGAAAAAAATAGGAATGATGACTCAAAAAAAATATAAAAAAGTAAATAATAATTTTAAGAGTTTTAAAGACCTTTATATTTTATCTTTAAAGACTTTTGTTTATTCTCCATTAAATATGTTTCTTGGAGTTTTTCTTGTTATTTTTACTTTATTTATATGATTACTTTTTAAAGGTAATAACCCATTCTTGTTCTCCTCAGCTATTGGAGCATTAATTGTAAGAAATGGCATACATACTTTTCATAGAGCACTTTCAAATAACAAGAATACAGGGTTTGACCAAAGAATTAATAATACAGGATTAAATGGTTTTATAAAACCAGGAGCAAATATATTAGCAAATTTTACAATTAACTTCTGTATTATAGTTTTATTAATGGGTTTAACATTAATATTTTTTAAAGATCAAAGAACGTTATTCTCTTCAGTTAATTGAGCTATGTTTATTACAGGAACCATTAGTTTATGATTGCTTTGTGTTTTAATTAGTTACGCAATATTTATGTTTGTAAAATCAACAGTAGTTGGCTCAATTTATGTTTCTTTAATTTATATATTCTCTTATAATTTGTTAGGATGTGCTTTTCCTTATGAAGTTGTTGCAAAAATAACTTGGCTAAATTTTATTTTATATTTTTTACCTCAAAGATATATGCTTAATGTTATGCAAGCAGGGTGAGTAAATGCAAAGGATTTAGTATATGAAGGTTTAGGAGAAGAACAACTATATAAAGTAGATTTTAGGTTGGGAGGAAATTTAGCTATTCCTTTTATTATTACTTATAGTTTAATTTTAATCTTATCTTTTTGTTTAATAACATTTATAATATTAAAAGTGAAGCAAAAAAAAGTTGATGTTTATGGAACAAGTGTTGTTTTAAAATTATCAACTGATTATATTAAAGAAATTAAAAAATGCTCTAGTATAATACAATTAAACCAGTTAAGAGATCAACATATTAAAGAATTAAAAAATAATTCTATTCATGTTAAAAAATTCTCTCTAACAAAAATAAAAAAAAGAGGTAATTAAGGGATGAAAATAATTGATTCAAAAGACAAAAAGCTAAACTCAACAGAAAGCTCAATATTAAATTTGGTTAATAATGATCCAGAATTTTTTTGTAGTAACTCAATACAAGAGGTTTCAAGAAAGAGTAACGTAAGTCCATCAACTATGACAAGAGTATGTCAGAAACTAGGATTTAAATCATTTAAAGCAATACAGATGTTTGTTTATGAAAAGTCAAGAATGCAAGGAGGTTATTATAAATTAGGAGAAGACAATACAATTGAAGAAATTATTCATAATGTAAGAGGTGCAGCAATTTATACAATTAATGAAACTTTAAACAGTATTGATAATGAAGAAATTGATTTGGTCTCTAAAAAAATTTACTCTTCAAAAAGAGTAATGATTTTTGGAATAGAACAACAACAAATAAGTGCAAGTTCTTTTGTATTAAATTTATCAAGAATTAATATAATGGCACAAGCTGTTTCAAATATTCACAATTATGTTCAAAGAGCAATCTTTTTTGATGAAAATGATTTTGTAATTTTTATTACAAGAACAGGATGAACAAAAGAAATTATTGAATCAATCAAGTGAACATGTAATAAAAATATTCCAATTTTAGTTTTAACTTCTGATAAAGAAATAACATTTAAACAATTGGAAAAAGATATAGATGTTAATAAAATCCACATAATAGAAACACAAACAATTAGCAATGATAAAATAAAATATCCTTCAATTTCATCTGTTCCAGGAGAGATGATTATTTTTGACTTAATTATTAATATAATTGTTAGCAAAAATGAAGAATATCGTGAGAAATTCAAAAAAACAGCAGAGATATCATTAAATTGAAATTTTGAGGGAAAATTATAATGGAAAATTCAGAATTATTGTTAAAAATCAAGTTACTAGAAAAAGAACTAGAAAGCTATAAAAACAAGGAAGAATATACAAAAATTGGATTGCAAAGAACCAAAAATGTTTATGAAATTGCAAGAAAAAATTCAGAGATAATAATATCTAAATCAATTAATTTAGCATATGAGTTTAAAAAAGAAATAGAGTTAACATTGCAAAAGATTAATAAAAATCCATTGGAATTTAGTCAATATTTACAAGACTTTTTAGCTAAACATGAATATTTTATTAATAATAAAGATCAAAAAATTGATCAGTATTTAGAAGAAATTATTAATAAACTAAATAAAAAATAGTAAGTAATAGAAAAAAGAGTTTACTAATTTTTATTGTATAATCATAAAAAGGAGAGTTCTTTATGAAAAAGTTATTAGCTTTATTGGCTTCTGGTTCATTTCTTGTTTCAACTACATCAACAACTGTTGTAGCTTGTTCTTTTAGTTTGAAAGATATAGAATCTTTCCAATATAATTTTAATCTGGGTGAAATGTCAGAAGTAAATCAAAGGGAAGTTATTAAAAGAATTGCTAAAATTAATAATATAACTGTTAATAGCAAAAAAGATATTGAAAGAATTGCAAATTTTCAATTTGATGTTAATTCAATTAGAGAAGAATCATATACAATTATAAACTCTAATTTTAACTTAAAATCTGAAAATGAAAACGAAGAAGAACTGAAAAACTATGTTGCAACTATTAGAGTATCAGAATACTCTTGAATTGCAAAAGGAACAGCAACAATTCATTTTCAAGCAACAGATAAAACTGTCAAAAAAGCTCAAAATCCTATAGAACAATCAGAATCTTCATTAATGGGTTATTGATGAAATTGAGGAAATGATATTGAAGGAGTAGGTAGTTTATCTTGAAGGCAACCAAAATTAGCATCAGTAATTGAGTCTGAAAATAATCCTTATGATATTATAAATATCTCTTCATTATATACAAAAGAAAAAGAAGGCGATATTAATAGTTTAAATATTAATGATTTTATTACCGAGCCTGAAGGTGCTGATTCTGGAGTTTATGATGTTGATAATTCTAAGTATTTAATAGATAGAAAACAAAAACAGATTGATGGTAGTTGAGAAGATGACACTAAAATTATTACAAATTGAGGTGGAGCTACTGCAGATAGGATGATTTGAAAGTGGAAACAAAAAGATAAGCTTAGAGATAGAATGTATTTTTTACTAGATAGTTATGGTTTAGATGGAATCAGTTTGGCTATTGCAGGAAAGACTCTTTACAATAGAGAAAGTCAAGCAACTATTTCTCAAGTAATAAAAGAAATAATGATTATTTATTGATTAAATGATAAAGATTTTTATTTATCATTGTCAACTAAAATTCAATGATTATTTAAAGATGGAGTTTCTACAAACAAACCAACTTCAATTCCCTTCATTGAAGATTTAGCTGGTTGATATGAATGTATTGATTTACTAATGTATAATGTATATAGAGATGTTAATTTTGTAACTGCAAAAGAAGATATTTCAATTAGTTACAAAGATAATACAACAGTAATTAAAAAAGGGGAAAAAATAAAATCCACATATGGAAATGGAAAAGAAGAAGATCCTGCTTATTTCTATGGAACACTTAAAAATTTAATTGATAAGAAATGAAATGAGCAAGCAGAAGTTTATTATTTAGGTGATAAACCTGTAAAAATTGGAGTTGCAAGTACATATTCTTCATCTGCAAGTGGGTTTAGTATGAAAAATGATGATGAACCAGAAAATGGAGAAAGTAATTTAGCTGCTGCATTAACTAAATTACATGAAGATAAAAATGAATGAGGGAATTCAATAACAAATAATTTATTAGGGCTTGGATTCTTTGGGGTAAATATTGATCAAATTTTGTCTAATCCAATTCCAAAGCTACCTATAAAAGAAGAATTATTTGAAAATCAAGGTGAAAGTACCAGTAAAGGACCTACAAATCCAAAAAACTGAAATAATGGATTAAACTTAAAAAAATTTATAGAATATAGTGAAAAATATAAAAATAGTAAGACAAGATTTTAATAAGTTCTTTTGACAGAGAGTTAACATTTGCTGAGAGTTAATATAGAATTATTAAAATTATCACTTATGAAGATTAGAAGAGGAAAAGTATTTTACTTAGTAGAACTTCTCGCAAGAAAAGCGTTAACATTTCAATTGAGATAAATAAATATCTATTTTTAGTATTTATTTAAATTAGGATGGTACCGCGTTAAAACGCTCCTATTATAGGAGCGTTTTTATTTTGAAAGGAAAAAAATATGGAAAAAAATTATAAAGATACATTACTTATTAATCAAACAAGTTTTGATATGAAAGCAGATTTAAAAGTTAAAGAACCAAATATTCAAGAAAAATGGGATAGTCAAAAAATTTATAAGAAAAAAATTGAAGCTAATAAACAAAAGCCTAGTTTTGTTTTACATGATGGTCCTCCATATGCTAATGGAAATATTCACGTTGGACATGCTTTAAATAAAATATTAAAAGATATTATAGTAAGATGAAAAAATCAATCTGGCTATTGTTCACCTTATATTATGGGTTGAGATACACATGGTCTTCCAATTGAAACTGCAGTTACAAAAACTGGAGTTGATAGAAAAAGTTTAAAACCTGTAGAATTTAGAAATCTTTGTAAGCAATACGCTTTAACTCAAGTAAAAAACCAATCTGAACAGTTTAGTAGATTAGGAATTTTTACAGACTATGAAAAAAAATATATTACATTAACTGATGATTTTGAGTTAAGTGAACTAAGATTATTTGCAAAAATGGTTGAAAAGAAATTAATATATAGAGATTTAAAACCAATCTATTGATCTCCTTCGAGTGAGTCTGCATTAGCAGAGGCTGAAATTGAATATGCTGAAGTAAAATCACCAACAATATTTGTAGCTTGCAAAATAATAGATAATGAAAAATTTAAAGATACAAATTTTATTATATGAACAACTACTCCTTGAACAATTCCTTCAAATCAATTAATTGCAGTTGGAGAAGAGTTGGAGTATGTATTAGTTAAACCAGAAAATGATCAAAGAAAATTTATTATAGCGAAAGATTTAATTAATTCAGTATCAGAACAAATTGGATGAGAGAATGTAAAAGTTTTAGATACTTTTATGGGTTCACAATTAATTAAAATTAATTATCAACATCCATGATATGAAAATAAAACAGGATTCATAGTTTTAGGTCATCATGTTACAAGCGAAGCTGGAACAGGATTGGTTCATATTGCTGGAGGTTTTGGAGAAGATGACTTTGAAATTGTTAGCAAAAATAATATTAAAGCTTTTGCTCCAATTGATAATCAAGGTAAATTTGATGTAACAATAAATGATTCAAGATTGGAAGGAATTTTTTATGAGGATGCAAATAAAATAATTGGTACAACTTTACAAGAAAAAAATCTATTATTAAAACTTAAGTTTGTAAAACACTCATATCCTCATGATTGAAGAACTAAAAAACCAGTAATTTATCGTGCAACACATCAATGATTTGTAAGTTTAGAAAGTGTAAAAAAAGATATTGATAAAGTTATTGTTAAAGATGTACAAACAAATCCAGAGTGGTCAAAAGAAAGATTAAGAAACATTATTAAAGATAGAAATGACTGAACAATTTCTCGTCAAAGACTTTGAGGAGTACCAATAATTGCATTTTTTGATAAAAATAAACAACCTCAATTAAATAAAGAAATTGTTGATTATGCAATAAATGTTATTGCCCAAAAGGGTACTAATGCTTGATTTGATTTACCAGCAGATACTTTTTTACCTGAAAAATTTAAAGGTTTAGGTTGAGAAAAAGAAACTGATATTTTAGACGTTTGATTTGATTCAGGAAGTTCTAATTTAGCAATGGAACAAAATTTTGGTTTAAAAAGACCTTTTGATATTTATTTAGAGGGAAATGATCAATATCGAGGTTGATTTAACTCTTCTATGATTAACTCTGTTATTTATGATGGTAAACCTGCTTATAAACAATTAATTACTCATGGGATGACAAATGATGAAAAAGGTAAAAAAATGTCAAAATCAATTGGTAATACAATTGACCCCTTAGAAATAGCCAATGATTTAGGAGCAGATATCTTAAGGCTTTGAGTATTCTCAACAGATTTTACAGATGACCAAAGAATTGGAAAAGACATTTTAAAACAAGTATCTGAATCATATAGAAAAATTAGAAACACAATTAGATTTATTTTATCCAATTTAGTTGATTTTGACCCTAAAAAGGATTATCAAAAAGAATTGGAAGAAGTTGATAAATTTGCTTTAAATAATTTAACTGTTACAAAAAACAAGTTCTTTAATGCAATGGAAAATTACGCTTTTAATAGTGGTTTCAAATTAATTAATAACTATGTTACTAATGATTTATCTTCTTTTTACTTGGATTTTATTAAAGATATTATTTATGTAGAAGCTGTTAACTCAAAAAGAAGAAGGCAAGTTCAAACTGTAATTTATGAGCAACTTTGAGCATTACTTGATATGTTGAAACCAGTCTTAATTCATACAGGTGAAGAGGCATATCAAAGTATTGAAAAAATTAAAAAGGAAGAATCAATTCATTTATTAGATTTAAAAGAACAAAAATTCTTACAAGAAAAAGATTTTGTTTCTAAATGAAATAAAGTTTTAGAATTACGTGATGTTGTTAATGAAGCATTAGAAAAAGCAAGAAGTGAAAAAATAATAAAAAAAGGTTTTGAAGCAGTTATTAATTTAGAAATTACTAAGGAATTTAGTTTCTTTAAAGAAATAAAGGATTTAAACCAAATTTTAATAGTTAATTCAATAAATTTTTTACAGTTAAAAGACAAAATTAACTCTAAGCTAGCAAATGTTAGTGTAGAATTAAAACAAGGGTTAAAATGTCAAAGATGCTGAGCAATTTTTGATGAATTAAAAGAAGATATTTGTCAAAGATGTTTTAACGTAATAAATTAAGGTGAGATGAAATGAAGGATTTTCTATTTAATATTAAGTCAGGGCTAAAAAATCATAATTATATTTTTAAATTCAAATTAATTTGATGTATGCCTTTAATGGTAATTTTAATAGGTTTTGATTGAATTAGTAAAGCTATTGTTGTGGATACAATGAAATATGAATATAGTAAAGCAGACTTTATTCCAGGTTTTATTAGGTTTAATTATATAATAAATCCTGGTGCAGCATACGGAATGAATGCTGATAATAAGGGATTGGCTATTACAATTGCAACACTTGTCACATTACTTTTAATTACTGTCTTTATTTTTTTAAAAAACAAATATTGACTAATACCAATTAATTTAATGGTAGCTGGAAGTGTGGCTAATTTATTAGGTAGAGCTTGAGCTCCACTTTCAACAGATGGAATAAGTGGTGGAGTTGTTGACTTTTTAGAATTTGAATTTTGAGACTCAAATTTTATATTTAATTTGGCTGATGCTTGAGTATCAATTGCAGTAGCTATAATCTTTATAATTTTTATTGTGTATATAGCTATAGAAATTAGTGAATTTAATATGAAGAAAAAAATTCCTGAAAAGTATGAATTTTATTGTGATATTAAACATAGAAAAATGCTTTTATTTGAAAGTTATTGATCTAAAATAATTACTAAAAATCAAGAAAAATTCTCATATAAAGATTACTTATCAAAAAATAAACAATTACAAAAAGAATGAAAAGAATATAAAAATAAGGAGTAGATTATGAATCAATTGGAAATTAAAATAGAACACGATGCAGGAAGATTAGATAAGTTCTTAACTGAATATTTAAAAGAAGAATACGATTTTTCAAGAAGTTACGTTCAAAAATTAATTGAATCAAAAGATGTTCTTGTAAATGACCAAGAGGTAAGTGTTAAACATAATCTATTAGCAGCTGATATTATTAAAATGAATATTAAAGAACCAACAGAAATGGAAGCAAAACCAGAAGATATTGATTTTGAAATAGTTTATCAAGATAAGGATTTATTAATAGTAAATAAGCCTAATGGTCTTGTTGTTCATCCAGCTGCAGGTAATCCAACTGGGACACTAGTAAATGCCTTATTATATAAAATAAAGGATTTGTCTTCAATTGGTGGAGTATTAAGACCTGGAATTGTACATCGATTAGATAAAATGACAACTGGTTTGCTAATTATTGCCAAGAATGATAAAACACATAGAAGTCTTACAAAAATGTTAGCAAATAATGAAATTCACAAAGAATATATTGCTTTAGTTCATGGTGTAGTTGAACCTAATGCAGGTAAAATAAATGCTCCAATTGGTCGTCATAAGGGTGATCGCAAAAAAATGACTACAACAGATATTAACTCAAAACATGCAGTTACTAATTTTACTGTTTTAGAACGTTATAAAAATGCTTCAAAAATAAGTTGTGTAATTGAAACTGGAAGAACACATCAAATTAGGGTTCATTTAGCATATATTAAGCATCCCGTAGTTGGAGATCCTTTATATGCTTTCAAAGAAGATATGAAAGAAGAATTTGGTCAATATTTACATGCCTATAGATTGGCATTTAATCACCCAATAACTAATGAAAAAATAGATTTAATAAGTGATTTACCAAAAGAATTTAATGATAAAATCAATATGTTTAAAGAATAGGTGAGTATTATATGATAAATTTTAATGAATTGAAATTGAATTTAGTTCACTATTTTGTTAAAGTTGAAAAATATAGAGCTTTGGAAAAGTACAGTAATGATTATGTATCTTATTTAATTAACCCTAAGGCTAAATTTAAAGTAATTAGAGTAACCTTAGGTTCTCCAGTTACAATTGATAAAAACTTAAATGAAATAAAAGCGACTTTAAAATCACAAAAAAGAGAAAAGTTAGAAGTTTTAAATATTGCTTTAAGTGATTCTGACATAGATATTGAATTAGAAGGAACAACTTTTAGTGTTTCTAATTTAGAAAATACTAAAATAAAATTAAAACCTTATTTTTCTAAAATAGATTCAATTAAAGAGGAAGAGAAGGAAGCAAAAGAGGATTACATTTCAGATGAAGAAATGGTAGAAATCTTAAAAGATCCAACAAAATCTTCTAATATTAAGTTTAAAAAAGCAATTCAAAGAATGAATAGGAATAGTCCTATTTCAATACTTCTAATTGTTGTATTTATGATTATGCCTTCAATTACAGCTGTATTTAGTATGTTATGATTTCCTCAAATAAATGGTCTTACAATTGACTTATTTTTTGGAGCGACAAATAGAAACTTAACTATTGTAGGTCAACAATGATGAAGAATTTTCACATATGGATTTACCTCAAATTCAAATGGACTTTTAATGGCAATCATTCAAATATTTTTAGCTGGAACAACTATTAAATTAGCAAGATATACAGAGGGATTGGTAGGTTCAATAAAGTTTGCAATTGCAATATTTATTACTTATCCACTTGTAGGTTTTTTTGTTAGTGCAACTGTTCCAACTCAACAAGCTGTGTTTTCAGGTGGTTTAGGATTTATGGCAAGTGTATTAGGTGTTTTAGCAGTTACTACATGAGATAAAAAAAGAGAACCGATTCAATTATTTTCAAAAAATAGAATGGTATTTCCAATTCTATGCTTAGTTATTTATCCATTATTTTTAGCTCAATCTCACTTATATATAATGATTATTGCATCAGCTGCAATTTCTTCAAGTATTTATTTATTATTAACTTATAAAAAAGATACTTTAGATAAATTAATTATATTGCCAATTACTATTCTAACTATTTCATTTTTACTACCACTTACATTTTCTTTAATTAGTTATTATTCACCAGCTCATGATCCATATAGTGTAATGACTTTACAACTATATGTTATTAAAGGCTGAATGCCATATACTAAAGGAAATTCAATTATTCTAAGAAATGGTTGAGATTGATATCTTGACTCTAGTGGAAATATTTCAAAATGAGGTTAAAAATATGAAAAAAAGAAAAGACTATATTGATTGAGATACTTATTTTTTAGCAATGGTGCAATTAAATGCAATGAGAAGTAAGGACCCAACTACACAAGTGGGATGTATTATAGTTAACGATTTAAAGCAAGTTGTTTCAACTGGCTATAATGGATTGCCAAGAGGTCTTAATGATGATAATTATCCATGAGCAAGGGATGGGAAATTAGAGGAAACTAAATATCCTTATATAGTTCATGCTGAATTAAATGCAATTTTATCTTCAAAAGAATCTGTTAGAGGATGTGAAATATATACTAGTTTATTTCCTTGTAATGAATGTACAAAAAGCATTATTCAATCAGGTATTAAAAAAATTACTTATTCTTGTGATAAATATCAAGATAAAATAGAAAATAAAATTGCTAAAAAAATGTTAAAAGAAGCCAAAGTTGAGTGTACTTATAAAAAGGAAATAAAAATATTTTTAAGTTAAAAAATGATTTGATAATTATTTTTTTTTTTTTTTTATTACCTTATAATAATAAAGTGTTAGTTTACTAGCACTCTGTATTTCGTGTATTATTTATTAATACGATAACAGTAAATGCTCATTGCGTCCATCAGTGAGTATCAAAAAAACCCATCATAATAGGGTTTTTTTACTTTTTACTGTTAAAATGCAGTTTAGTAAACTTTTCGACTTCGTCTTTCATATCAACTTTATATTTATTAACAAATTCTTTTACTGTATTGCTAGCTCCTAAAGGTAGTTTTACTTTATATTTTTCTTCTAAATTTCTTACGCTTTCTAAGAAATGATATCGAGCAATAATACTGGCACAAGCCACAGAGATGTATTTAGATTCAGCTTTTGTTTCAAAATAAATATCTTTTATTATAATTTTTTGATCAGACAAATAATTATAATAATTTTTTTCACTGGCAAATTGATCCATAATTATTGGTATTGTTTTTAAATTATCATTATTTCTAAATAATCTTTTTAATGCTTGGTTATGACAAATAGCCTTTAAAACATGAGTGTTTTTATAAATATCATAAGCCTGATTATATTTTTGATTCTCTAAAATATATACTTCTCAAATAACTTTATCTGTTATTTTCTTAAAAAGAGAATATATATTTGAATCTGTTATTTTTTTTGAATCTGTTATTTCAGCTAATAAATCAGGATATTTTTTCTTAAAATCCTTTTCTACATAGGCAGAACAAGTTACTAATGGACCAAAAAAATCTCCCACTCCCACTTCATCACAACCAATATTTGGCAATTCAATTGATTTACTTAAATTTTTAGAAGGTTGTGATTGTTTTAAGTTATACTTTAAGCTAAATTCTAAGGCATTATTTCCTTGAATTAATAGGGTATTTGTATGATAAATACTTATAACAAGACCATTAATTTTTAATAAAAACTTTATATTTAAGTTATTTGAGGGACTTAAAAAACTCTTATTTTCTGTAATAATTTTATTAATTATTTTCTCATCTACATTTTTAAAACTTAAACTTTTCATATTTTTTTCACTCTTTCTAGATAAATTATAATGTAAAATATGGGTTATTATAAAATAATAAAATTGGTATAATTAAATTTAAGTAAGAATGGAGGTAAAGTTTAATGATTAATATAGGACCTTGATGACTATTTGATATATTGGCTTTTTCCATTATTATTAGTTGTACAGTTTTTGGTATGACAAAAGGTTTTTTTATTACCTTTTATGTACTAATTTTACAATTAATAGTTGTTATTATCTTACTTTTTGTTCCAGCATTGCTAACAAATGCTTTAAACCCTTTGTTAATGCAATTGTGGGTTAAATTAAAGCTTGTAGATGTTTTCTCCTATTTTGGTGACACGATAAGTAAATTAATTAGTTCATTATTACCATTTGGAGAAAGTGGTTCAACACTACCAATTAGTGGATCAGGAACTGGTTATGAAGTTTTAAAAACACTATCAGGATTAATATTATATCTTATAATGTGTATTTGAATCTTTGTAATAATAAATTTAATTGGTCTTATTTTATACAAAGCATTTAAAAGAAAAATTAGTAAAATCAAAATTATTAGAAAAGTTGATACATTACTTGGAGCATTTAATGGTCTTGCTATTGGTATGACCTTATCACTGGGAGTAAGCCTTGTTATAAGTTTTCCCTTATTTCAAACTGAAAATCAAAAACTTGGTTTAACAGATTTTTCAAATATGACAGAAGAACAAATAAAAGATGTTTTTTTAGATGGTAATGCCTATAAAAAATACTCTCTATCACGTAAAATTGCTTCACCATTACCATCAATTCCCTTATTTACTTTTACTTATACAAATGCTTGTGTAAGTAAATATGTAATAAGTCCATTATCTGTTATGGGAATGCAATTAATTACAAATCAATCAATGCCTAAATTAAAAAACTTCTTTTTAGTATATGAAGATGTTGTGGCAGAGGGATATGCAACAAGTAATCCACTTAAGTTTCCAATCTCTGCATGTATTGAAACAATGCCTCAAGATACACGTGCATTATTTAGATTAACTTCAGAAATGATGTTGATGGGTTCAACAATATTTGTCAATGGTTTAGAAAGTCCAAAAGCAACAGTTACAAGTGTTGAATTAATTAATGCCTTTGATAATTATTATTTATCATCTGGTAAAGAGGAAAGCAAAATACATGATGGTTGATTAGATTCTAATGAATTAGAAAAATTTTATAAATGAGCTCAAGAAAAAACAAATAGCGAAGGTATTGAAGCAAATCCACTTATAAAACTTGCAGATAATTTAGATAAAATAACTAGCTCAGAGTCAACTGCAAAACAAAGATATTTATCAAAAGTATTAAGAGATGCAAAAATGACTTATAATTTCTTTAAAAATATTAATTATGTAAATGCTACTACTAGAAATAATTTAGACTCAGTACCATTTTTATCAACTATATACACAGCAACTTATTTAATTGAAGGATTTGAAATTACTCCTTCTGGAGAAATAAAATTAGGAGAATTTTATGATTCAAAAAGTCCTAAGGATGGGGTTAAAGCTTCAAATAATGATATTGAAAAAATAGAACATGATCAAGAATTTTGAAGAAATAAAGATAATAAGGGATATAGTGGAAGCTATTGAATAGAACATTACTTTGATTTTGCAAAAGGATACTGAAATTAGTTATGGCAAAAATAGGTATTGATATTGTTGAAAATGAAAGAATAAGTCTAAATGAAAGCTTTTTAAATAAATTTTTACACAAAGAAGAAATTAGATTACTTAATAATTTAGAAAGTAACGAAGCCAAATTACAATTTGCATCAGGGAGATGAGCGGCTAAAGAAGCTTTAATTAAATGTTTAGAAAAACCACTAAAAATTAGTGAAATAAATATTATTTATAATAAAAATAAACCCATTATAGAAAACCAAGAGTTTAAAAATATTGAATTATCTATTAGTCATGAGAAGAAATATTCAGTTGCAGTAGCTTTAAATTTATAAGAAAAAGCTTAAAAAATCGAGAAGTATAATTATATATAAAAAAATTATTAGCAGATTATAAAAAATTTTTTTGTTTTTTTTGTAAATAATATATGATAATGTCTCAGTGTATAACAAATAGAAATGTCCCAATATTTATATAAATATTGATATCCTTCAATTACAATTAAGTATTAGAAGTAACAAATTATGAAATTAAAAAGGAAATTAAGTTATATGGAGAATTTAAAATATAAAACAATTAAAAAAGTTATTTCTGGGGAAATAACAAAAATGAGAGCAGAGCAAATTCTTAACTGCACACGAAGAACAATTAATAGAAATATTAAAAGATTATCAAATGAAGGTATATCTGCATTTATACATAAAAACTGAGGTAAATTATCAAATAGATCTACACCCTATGAAATTGAACAAAAAATATTAAATTTGAGAACTGAAAAATATCATGACTATAATCTAGTTCATTTCAAAGAATCCTTAGAAGAATATGAAGATTTAAAAGTTAGTTACACTTACTTAAGAGATTTATTATTTAAAAATGAGATTTTTATATGCACAGATCAACTAGAAAAGAATTAATTAGACAACTAAGACAAAAGTCTTTAGAAAATAAATTATCAAATAAGGAACAAGAGTTTTTTAAAGATAAGATTATTAGTTTAGAAGAATGTAGACCCATGAAAAATAGAAAGGAATATTTTGGAGATAGAATTCAAACAGACGCATGTAGCCATAATTGAGTAACCAATGAAAAAATGATCCATGCTTTCATTGATGACTCAACAGGAAAAGTATTAGCAGGTTATTTTGATTATCAAGAAACATTATTTGGATATTATACAACTACAAAATAAATGATTCTAAATTATGGAACTCCTGAGGAAATACTTACAGATAAAAGAACAGTATTTTATTATAAGGCAAAAGAAAAAGAGTCTACTGAAACAGACTCTAATATCCAGTATGCCTTTACGTGTCAACAACTTGGAATTAAACTAACAAGTACTAGTTGCGCGCAAACCAAAGGCAAGATTGAACGTCTTTGAGGTTCTTTTCAAAAACGACTTCCCCAAGAACTAAGACAATTCAATATCAAAACTATTGAGCAGGCCAATAATTATTTAATTAATGTTTTCATACCTAATTTTAATCACAAGTTTTCTACTCAAATTGATAATAACAAAAATAAAATGAAAATTTGAAATAAAAATACGGATATTAATTTTGTTTTAGCTAGAAGAGAAGAAAGACAAGTTCATAAAGGTGGAATAATTAAATATAAAACAAAAACATATTTGACATATGATGGATACGATATAACAACTTTTGCAAGTAAAACAAAATTACTAATAGCTGAAACATATGATAATGAGTTCTATGCAAATTATACAGATAAGTTCTATAGATTAGTGGAAGTCAAAACTAAAAATACATCAGTTGGTCAGGTTAATGAAGTTCAAAAAACTGAGTCTAAAATTAAAAAACCTAATGTTCCATCTAATCACTTTAGATATACAAATTATATTTACTTTTCTAAAACATGAAAGGAACAATATAAAAATCGTAGATTTACAGTTTAATAAATCTACGATTTTGAGACATTTTCATTTGTTATTGACAAGATTATAATAAATTTTTTTGTTTTTTTGAAAATTAAGATAAATAGTTATAACTTCTATAGCTATTTTCAATATTAATGCCCTCAGAAAACTTTTAAATAGCTAAAATAAAAAGTTTGCTTTTTTTATTTATATATGTAAAATATTTTTACATCATAAAATTAATTTTAAAGGAGAAATAAAATATGAAAAAATTACTAAGTTTATTAGGAAGTGTTGGTTTAGTAGCAACATCAACAATAACAGTTGTTGCTTGTGGAGATACAAAACCACCAGTAATTGCAGAAGATATTAGTGGGGTTATCAATGATTTAAAAGTTGAAACAAATGAAATTTTTAAAAAACACTTAGAAACTAATGTTTATAAAAATTTAATTGGTTTAGAAGAAACTGAAAAAGGTAATAATTTTTTAAACCAAACTAAAATTAAGCAATATGAAGGAGCAAAAATTAAAGATATTAATAAGGTTTTAGAAATGACTGAACTAACTAAATCTTTAAATGCTTTAAAAAATGTTAATAAATATAAAATTATTTTAAATGATGTAAATAGTTTAGTTAAAGGTGTAAATTTTGATTGAAATTCTTTACTTATTCAATTATATGAAGATAAAGAAAATGAGTTATATTTAGGAAAAGTCATTCTTGACTATAATATTCAAATTCAATATAAAGGAACAAAAGATATTGAAACATTTCATATAAGTGATACTTTTAAATATACTTCAACAAATAATCAAGCTTTAAAAGATGGAAGTGACAAATTCTATGCAAATATTGCAAGATATTACTTTTCAACAACTACAGAAAGTGATAGAGAACATACTAATTTAAGATGAGAAGGAATAAAAGGTAATAAAGAACTGTCAGAGGGTTATGGATTATTTGAAGGAGAACTTATTTATAAATCATCTGATATGAGCAAATATTCATTATTTAATTCAATAAACACTGTAAGAAGTTATAATGATTCAAATTCAATTAAAGCAGATTATTCAAAAGCTCAAGGAAAAATATTAGTTGAAACTATTTTTAGAAATGATCCAAATAATGATGATACAAGACAAGCTTTATTAAATTACTATTTCAAAAGCGATAATTACAAAATATGACAAAGTACTTATAATAATTCAAAACAAGAATTTTTAAAAGAATTATCACTTAATGAAAATACTTTTATTAGTGAATCAAAAGAGTTTTTAAGCTCAGCAGCTCTAGGATATGTAAAATTAACAGGACTATCAATAAAGTCAGGAGATAATTACACTCATAAATTGCCAGATTTCAGAATTGCTGTTAATTACTTAATTAAAGATGGTCAAAGTGAAACTGCAATTTTAAATGATATGGCACAATTCTCTGTAAATAGTTTAAAAGCATGACATGATACAATGGGAATAAAACATGGTTATGACTATCCTACAGCAAATTCAGATAAAGACATCTTAATGGCTATGCAAAGTTCAAAATTAACTAATAAATTTATAGAAAATGATGAAAAAAGTAGCAGTTTTGGAAGATCTAACTCATTTAATTTCTTTATGAACTTTGGTTTAACTGATAATGGTTATAAATTTGGTTTATTAGATGAAAGAATGACTATGTTGAATCAAGCAAATCTTCCTGAAAAATTAAATTATTCAATTGGTTTCACTTATAAAGACAAAAATGCTGGACATTGAATGTGAAATTATACAGATTTTAATTGAATTACAGATAGTAATGGAGTTAATCTTAAATGAAATAGCCAAACTAATAATATAAACAATAGTATTATGCTTTTTGACTTAGGTTATATTAATTTATATATTGATTTAGCTCAAATTACTATGGGTACAAAAACATTGGGTGAAAAATACTTTATTAAGTTTGTAAAATAGGAATTTACTAAAAATATGAAAAAAATTATACCAGGGTTATGAATAATAAAATACAGTTTTAAATCAATTATAAAAGAAAGATCTTTTATAATATTTAATGGACTGTATTTACTTTTTTCATTATTTATAGCCTTTTACTCAGTAATTCAAACAAATAATAGTAATTTCTTATTAGTTTTTGATTATTATGTTTTGTTAACTATATTTATAATTCTCTTTATCTTATGTTTAAGATTAACGCAATATTTTTATATGGTTAAAAGAGATGATAAAACATTAAATATAATAGTCACCCAACAGTTATCAAGAAGTAAATTATTTACTTATCAATTTATTGCATTTATTTTGCTAATCTTAGTTAATTTATTAATAACTTATTTATTAATAAATTTTATTAATATGATTTTCTTATTGAAAGTTAATATGTTTTTAGTAAGAGTTACAACAACATACTTAATATATTCATTTCTAAGTTGCTTATTTCTAATTAATTTCTTTTTGTTAATATCATTATTTGCCAATATTCAAGTCTCAACAATTATAGCAACTTTAATATTATCAAGTTCTTTCATAAGCAATTTACCTTATACATTTTTAACTCAAGGTGAAGAAAGTAAAAGTATAACGTTTTCTTATAAAAACTCAAATACAATTATGCAAGTTAATGAGATATATGATTCATACAATCTTAAAAATCATGTCTTGAATAAAAAAATTAAGTACTCTAATTTAAGTTATGAAATCTATAATCATTTTATAGAAAATCAGTTTGAAACTGATCCTAACTCAATTGAAAATAATTTTAATAATACACAATCTATTCAAAAAAGATTAGATTTTTGAATAGATTTGGGAATTGTTGAAGAGAGCCCTCAAACTTATGAGATAGTTGAACCAACAAAAATAATGTCTGCAAATAATAGCTCAGAATTAGCAAACTGAAAAGGTGATGAAATTAACTTAAATTTTGAATTAAAATACAAATTTTTATCAGTTGAGGAATTAGAACAAAAATTAAATTCAAATTCTTTTAGTGAAAGTAATCAAAAAATTATTAAAGAGTTTATTGAATTTACAAATTATATAGTGGAATTTAACAAAAATTTTCAAGAAAACTATTCAAGTTTGTTTGACTCATTTATATTTTTAAATGATGAAACAAACATTGAAAAAAATTATATCAAGAATTTAACATCTCCTGAAAAAGAAAATTTACTATTAAATGAGAAAAATATAGTTGAAATATATCAAAGTTTTTATTCTTATTCGGATAATAAATTAAGATTAGAAAGAGATAAAGTTAGTACTTTAGTAGAAGAACAATTATATTTTCCTACAATGATAAGTATGAGAATATTAGAAAATTACTTTATACGTTATACAAATAATATGGTTATTTTTGATAATAGTACTGTAATTAAAAATGAAAATTGAGATAAATATATTAAATCTAGAAACGTATACAATGGATTCCTTCAAATTAACTTTGTTGCAAATATGTTACAAAGTTATACATATTATGGTGGGAGAAGTTATGATGATATCTGATTTGAAACTGAAAGTTCAAGCAAAATATTTTTCAATAAACAAGATAATTTATTTGTTTCTCAGCCTTCATATACATTTAAAACAGACTCAGAGAATAAACTAAACTCAGAAACTTATAATAATTTTATAGCACCATACTTTTATATAATTCTTCAAGGATTTATAAGTGTAATGAATTATTATATTGCAAAAAATAAATTTAGAAAGTTAGATTTAACAGGTTAAAAAATATGGAAGATATTATAAAATTTGAAAATTATACAAAGAAATTTAAAAAGAAAGTTATAGGGCCTTTGAACTGTACTATTAGAAAACAAAGAATTACAGCTTTACTTGGTAGTAGTGGAAGTGGCAAGACTGTTATTTTAAATTCTTTATTAGGAATAATAAAAGATTTTAAAGGCAATATTGAAATTGACAATATATCTAGAAAAGCTTGAAAGTATTACTTAGTTAATTTGAAAATTGGCTATTATACTCAAATGGATTTTTCGCTTTATACAGTAAGCGCATATAAATTTTTATTAGATATCTGTATTATGATGGGTTTAGCCAAAAAAGAATCAAAAGAAAAAATCGAACATTGAATGAAATATTTTGATATTTGAGAATCAAGAGAAAAATCAATTAGAAGTTTTTCATGAGGTATGAAAAATAGAATGAATCTAATATTGTGTTTTATTAAAGATCCAGAAATTATTATTCTAGATGAACCAGGCGCTAACTTGGATTCATATTGAAGAAATAAAATTAAAAAACTTTTGATAGATGCTAAAAAGGAGGGAAAAACAGTAGTAATTACTGTTCATAATATTGATGAAATTGCTGATATTATTGATGATTTTATAATTATTGATAATGGAGAAAATATTTTTAATGGATCTACTGAAGAACTAAATGTTTATTCAAAGTATAAAATTTTTATTAATGAGTATTTTAAAGAAGAAGACTTTAGAGCTTTCTTAACAAATCTAAATATAAAAACATTTAAGTATGACCCTGATGAAAATTCATTAGTTGTAGCAATTGAAAATTTTAAGCAGATAAATTATTTATTTCTATACTTAATAAAAAATAATCTTCCTTTAAAGAATTTGGTTAAGTTACCAATTAACATGGAATCAATATATAAAGCTTTAGAAAATAAAAATAACACTGTATAGATAATTTAGATTAAATAATTTAATCTAATTTTATAAGTTTGCAATTCTTGCAAACTTTTTATATATAAGAGATTATTTTAGTTGTGTAAATAATTTGATTTATTTCTTAAAAATAGGATTAGTATTTTTATATATCAGTCAGCTTTAACATTTTTAAACATCAGAACTCTTATTTTTTTAGATATTATTTTGTTTCAATTACAAATGAAAATGTCTCAAAAGCCTAGATTTATTAAACTTTAAATCTACAATTTTTATATTGTTTCTTTCATAATTTAGAAAAGTAAATATAATTTGTATACCTAAGGTGATTAGATGGAACACTAGGTTTTTTAGTTTTATATTGAGTTTTTTGAAATTAATTAACCTGACCAACTTGTTTCATTTTTAGTTTGACTTCCACTAATCTATAGAACTTATCAATATAATTTGCATATAGTTCATTATCAAAATTTTCCGTTATTAGTAATTTTGTTTTACTAGCAAAAGTTGTTATATCTTAGCCAACATATGTTAAATATATTTTGCTTTATATTTAATTACTCGCCTTTATGAATTTGTCTTTCTTCTTTTCTAGCTAGAACAAAATTAATATCTCTATTTTTATTTTAGATTTTCATTTTATTTTTGTTATCTATCAATTTAATTAGGCAATTTTTGATTAAAATTTGGTATAAAGACATTAATTAAGTAATAACTGGGCTCACCATAGTTTTGATATTGAATTGTCTTAGTTCTTGGGGAAGTTATTTTTGAATAGAACCTCAAACCCGTTCAATTTTGCCTTTGGTTTGCACGTAGCTGGTATTTGTTAGTTTAATTCCAAGTTGTTGACATGAAAAGGATACTGTATATTAGAGTCTGTTTCTGTAGTTTCTTTTTCTTTTGCCTTATAATAAAATACAGTTCTTTTATTTGTAAGCATTTATTCAGAAGTGCCATAATTTAAAAACATTTGTTTTGTAGCTATATAATATTCAAATAATGTTTCTTGATAATCAAAACAACGTGAGAATACTTTTCCTGTTGAGTTGAAATCATGTGACAATCATTTTTCATTGGTTACTCAATTATGGTTACATGCGTCTGTTTGAACTCTTTTTTCAAAATATTCCTTTCTATTTTGTATTTGTCTATATTCTTCTAAGATAATAATCATATCTTTAAAAATTTATTTTTTCTTATTTGACAATTTATTCTCTAAAGATTTTTGCCTTAATTGTCCAGTTTATTCTTTTCTAGTTGATTTGTGCATATAACGGAATAAACCTCCTTTTTAAATAATAAATTTCTTAAGTAAGTGTTCCTTGCTTTTAGATATTTATATTATTTTAACAATTCTGTGAAGTGAACTAGATTATAGTCATGATATTTTTCATTTCTTAACTTTAATATTTTTTGTTCAATTTTATAGGGTGTAGATATATTTAATAATCTACCTCAGTTTTTATCTATAAATGCAGATATACCTTCCTTTAATAATCTTTTAATATTTCTATTAATTGATCTTCTTGAGCAGTTATGAATTTGCTCTTCTCTCATTTTGTTTTTTTTCAGAGATAACTTTCTTAATTGTAATTGGAGGATATCAATATTTATACAAATATTAAGACATTATCATGTGTTATTTACGCATAAAATTTATTTTTCATTATATAACTGTCAATAACAAATGAAAATGTCTCAAAATCGTAGATTTATTAAACTGTAAATCTACGATTTTTATATTGTTCCTTTCATGTTTTAGAAAAGTAAATATAATTTGTATATCTAAAGTGATTAGATGGAACATTAGGTTTTTTAATTTTAGACTCAGTTTTTTGAACTTCATTAACCTGACCAACTGGTGTATTTTTAGTTTTGACTTCCACTAATCTATAGAACTTATCTGTATAATTTGCATAGAGCTCATTATCATATGTTTCAGTTATTAGTAATTTTGTTTTACTTGCAAAAGTTGTTATATCGTATCCATCATATGTTAAATATGTTTTTGTTTTATATTTAATTATTCCACCTTTATGAACTTGTCTTTCTTCTCTTCTAGCTAAAACAAAATTAATATCCGTATTTTTATTTCAAATTTTCATTTTATTTTTGTTATTATCAATTTGAGTAGAGAACTTGTGATTAAAATTAGGTATGAAAACATTAATTAAGTAATAACTGGGCTCACCATAGTTTTGATATTGAATTGTCTTAGTTCTTGGGGAAGTGTTTTTGAAAAGAACCTCAAAGACGTTCAATCTTGCCTTTGGTTTGCGCGCAACTAGTACTTGTTAGTTTAATTCCAAGTTGTTGACACGTAAAGGCATACTGGATATTAGAGTCTGTTTCAGTAGACTCTTTTTCTTTTGTCTTATAATAAAATACTGTTCTTTTATCTGTAAGTATTTCCTCAGGAGTTCCATAATTTAGAAACATTTGTTTTGTAGCTGTATAATATCCAAATAATGTTTCTTGATAATCAAAATAACCTGCTAATACTTTTCCTGTTGAGTCATCAATGAAAGCATGCAGCGATCATTTTTCATTGATTACTCAATTATGGCTACATGCGTCTGTTTGAATTCTTTCTCCAAAATATTCCCTTCTATTTTGCATGGGTCTAGATTCTTCTAAACTAATAATCTTATCTTTAAAAAACTCTTGTTCCTTATTTGATAATTTATTTTCAAAAGACTTTTGTCTTAATTGTCTAATTAATTCTTTTCTAGTTGATCTGTGCATATAAGGGGAGTAAATCTCATTTTTAAATAATAAATCTCTTAAGTAAGTGTAACTAACTTTTAAATCTTCATATTCTTCTAAGGATTCTTTGAAATGAACTAGATTATAGTCATGATATTTTTCATTTCTCAAATTTAATATTTTTTGTTCAATTTCATAGGGTGTAGATCTATTTGATAATTTACCTCAGTTTTTATGTATAAATGCAGATATACCTTCATTTGATAATCATTTAATATTTCTATTAATTGTTCTTCGTGTACAGTTAAGAATTTGCTCTGCTCTCATTTTTGTTATTTCCCCAGAAATAACTTTTTTAATTGTTTTATATTTTAAATTCTCCATATAACTTAATTTCCTTTTTAATTTCATAATTTGTTACCTCTAATACTTAATTGTAATTGGAGGATATCAATATTTATATAAATATTGGGACATTTCTATTTGTTATACATTGAGACATTATCATATGTTATTTACACAATAAAATTTATTTTTCATTATATAATTTCTTTTTAACATTTTTCATATATAGTTATTTTAAAGGAGATATAAAATATGAAAAAATTATTAAGTCTATTAGGAAGTATTGGTTTGCTTTCAACATCAATAACAACAGTTGTTTCTTGCGGAGATACAACTCCACCACCAGTTGTACCAAATGAAATATTAGCTTTGATTGAGGAATTTAAAAATGATTTAGAAAAAATTATAGATGAATATTGAATATCTATAAATAATAAATTTTTTGATGTTTCATCAAATACTAGTACAACATATAGTTTTATAAAAGAGAGTAAAATAAAAGAGTTGGTTGACAATAATCAACAAGGAGCATTAATTGGGGATAAATTAAGCGATATAGACAAAAGATTATTGACAGCTGACATTGAAAAGATTGTTCAAGACTCTAATTTTAAAGCATTTTTGTTAAAAAATATTGATTCAAAAAAATACTCTATTATTTTAGAGGGAGTAGACATTTATAATGGTTTTGAAATTGATTGAAATACTTTAGAAATAAATTACACTAATAATTCATTAGAAAGTTCACAGAGAGAAGGAGAATTTTTATCATATGTGAAAGTTAATTTGTTATTCAACTTTCAATATTTAGATTCAGAAAATCAACTAACTAGTTATAAAAGCTCAAAAAACTTTGTATTTACATTAACTTCAAATGAAACTTTAATTACTTCAATTCAAGAATTAGAAAATAATATTAAAAGTGATTATTTTTTAGAAAATCAACAATATAGTTGATTAGATGCAAAAAGTTTTGGTTATTCACAAGATCAATATGAAAAAATATTTTTACCAAAAACTAAGGATTTTAAAAATATATATGAGTCAGATTCATTCCAAGATAATATAGTTGATTTTATTAAAAAAAATTACTTTAAAAATATTCCTTCTGTGCCTTTATCATTTGAAGGAAGTATAATTTTTGATAAATTTATTAAAAAAGATTTTACATATGCAAATTCAACTACAACTTATGATTGAAAAGAAAAAAATAATGGGGAGCAAATATATAATAGTATATTTAGTGAATTTAAGACAAATGATCAAACTTTAATATATGGTTCTACTATTGCCGATGTTAATACATATTTGTATAATTATTTAAGCTCTAATTATATTGAATTTCAAAAAAAATACTTAGAAAAGTTTGATAATTTTATTAGTGAACTTCAAAAGGATTCACCTTCAACAAAATTAGAAATTGATTCTAAAGTTAAAGATAACTCTATAAGTTTTGGAGAGGTAAAACTTATGGGATTGTCAATTAAAATTAGTGAAAGTTATATTCACCCAATTAATGACCTATCTATTTTTTCATCAATTGCAGTTTCAAATGATGAAACTAAAGAACAAAGGGAAGTAGCACCAGTTTCTCTAATGTTTGGAGCGATGTATTATAATATGATTGCAGGAATAAAAGAATATCAAAATATTTTTGATATTAAACCAAGAGGAAATGAAGATTTTCCTATAGCAAGTTTTTCTGGAAGTGGAACATCAGTTTCAGGAGATTCGGATAACATTTGAAATGGAATAAAAGTTAGTGGTAATCAATATGCAAAAGATCTTAATGAAAGTTTAAGTTTAATTAATAAAAATTTAATAAAACACAGAGATATTTTATTAGAGAATTCAAATCAAAATATTTTTAGTTGAAGAATAAATAGAGAGATTATAGGTGTTCAACATAGAGTTGATGGAACAGGAATTATTAATGTTAGTTATTATGGTTCTTTTCCAGAAAATCAATTGGAATGAGTATTTAAGCAAAATTTTATTAATGTGGAGTTTCCAATTAGTGGAATATGAAAACAAAATAAAGGTAAAGTGTTCATTAAAAGAGTTGATAGTAATTAGAGAGATTTAATAATATGCAAGAAAAACAAATTTTATATAATAAAGTTCCTTTCAGAATTTTATTATTATTTAATATTAAGAATATTTTTAATGAACTAGTTTTTTTAATATTAAATTTCATGTTATTAACAAGTTCTATTATATTTGGTCTTATAACTTTGTTTATGAAAGAAAATGAAAAGATAGTTATAGCATTTAATTTCTATATATTATTTTATATATCTTGTTTCTTATTTATCTTAATTTTAAGGATGGTACAGTTTTTTTACTACAATAAAATAGAAGATAAGACGACCTTTATATCGTTGTCAAATCAAGTATCTAGAACTAACTTTTTCATTAGTCAATGAACAATAATTTATTTGACAATTTTATTAAATACGTTTATGACATTCATTTTAATTAATGTCATAAATATTTTATTTAATGGCTTTATTGTCAATCCAGTTTTATTAAGAATTACATTAGTATTTTTAATTTACAAATTAATATCAGGATTTTTAATATTAAATTTTATTATATTTCTAATATTCTTATTCTCACTGCAAACTACAACTATTATTTGTACTTTAATACTATCAATAACATTTATTGCAAATTTGCCAACAAGTTTTCAAAAAACAAATGAGAAGACTATGACAGTAAAACTAAATAATAATCAACTAGTAACTATTCCTGATTTATATGAAGCTTTTGATTTTCAAAATTATGTAAATCAAAATAAAATTAAGTATAATTATTTATCAAAATATGTAAATGATTTTTTTATTGAGAATAAATATGATTTTAATGAGTTTAATACAAATGAAAACATAATTAAACAAAGAGTTGAAGAATTATGAGCTGATTTAGGAATAATAAAACCAGAACCTTTAGTAATTGAAAGAGATAATTTATTTATAAATAATCTACCAAGCAATGACTCTAATATTCCAGCTGATTGAACAATTGATGATGAACTAAGTGTTAAGTTAACTTTAACTAATATTTTTATTTCTATTGAAGAATTAAAAGTATTAGTGGATTCAGAACAAAATGAAAAAAGGAAATTAATATTAGAAGATTTATATAATTTTTCATTATATATAAACAATGTAATAAAAGATCTACAAAAAGAAAAAGTTGACTTATTTGAAACATTTATATTCATGGAAGAATCAATTGAAGAAAATAGTTTAACTAATACAACAAAAAATAGTTCAATTATTTTTAACAAGGATTATTTATTATCAATGTATAAATATCAATTAGTAGGTACTTATAAAGAAGCATTTACTTTAAAAAATGATGAGAACACTTATTCATTAATTAGAAATGATTTAAACTTTGATTTAATGCTTTGTACTAGAATACTTGAACAATACTTTATCAAGTATACAGATAGGTACATAGAAGCAACAACTTATTCTGTAAATACAAATGCAGGAGATTGAAATAAATATTATTCAACAAGAAAAAAATTAAACCTTTTTTCATATATTAATATTTTTAATGGAATGTGATCAAATTATACTTTACATTCGGGATTCTCATATGATGACTTTTGATTTCTACCTTACTCTGATTCAAAAATAACTTTTGATAATCAAAAGAGCTCATTTTTAGGATATGTTGAATATACATTTAAACTTAATGATAAAAATATTATTGAAAAAGATTCTTATAATAATTACTCTAATCCTTTATATTTTATAGGTGTGTTAAGTCTATTTTCAATTTTTAATATTATATTTGTAGTAGTTAAGTTTAAAAAAATAGATATTAGATAATATAAGGAGAAAAGATGGATACTAATCAAAACTTTATTGAAATAAACAATTATATTAAAAAATTTAAAAAGAACTCTATAGGGGAAATATCTTTTGGCATTAATAAGGGAGAAGTTACAGCTTTACTTGGTACTAGTGGTTCAGGAAAAAGTGTTTTAATTAACTCTATAATTGGCTGTAATAAAAAATATAGTGGAGTTATAAAAATAAATGGTTCTAATATTAGTATTAAAAAAGGTTATCAAGAAAATAAAAGAATAGGTTTTTATACCCAAATTGATTTTTCTTTACAAAATATTTCATTAAATAATTATTTAAAAAATATCTGTTTAATTATGGGTTTAAAAAAAGAGTATATTAAGTCTCAAATAGAATACTGAGTTAATTTTTTTGGACTAGAAGATTCAATTGAAAAAAAGGTAAAAGATTTCTCATGAGGTATGAAAAATAGAGTAAATTTAATATTAACATTTTTAAAAGATCCTGAAATAATAATTCTTGATGAACCAGGAGCCAACTTGGATTCATATTGAAGAAATAAGATTAAAAATCTTTTAATAAAATTCAAACAAGAAGGTAAAACAATTATAATTACTGCTCATAATATTGACGAAATTAATGAGATAATTGATAATTATTTAGTTATTGATAGTGGAAAATTAATTTTCTCAGGATCAAAAGAAGAACTTAACGTTTACAATAAATACAAATTATTTCTACAAGATAGGTTTGATAATTCTGATTTTAGAGAATTTTTAAAAACTAAAGAAATTAAATCATTTAAATTTAATGAATCTGAAAACTCTATTATTTTTGCAACTAATCAGTTAAAAGAAATCAATTGAATATTTGTTTATTTTATAAGTAAATCGATATTAATACTTAATCTTGTTAAATTACCAATAAATATGGAATCAGTGCATAAGGCAATCGAAGACAAGGAAAATAAAACTGAAGAAATTAAGAAATAAAATTAAATTGAAAGACATTTTTTATTCTATTAAAAATATTTCAATAAATAAGAATAGACAACCCTAAAAAGAGCAAAAGTCTCAATATAAAGGTTGTCTTTTTTATGTCAAAAGCAATATTTTTATCCTTATAGCAATTGATATTTTTGAATAAATCATTAAGTATTATTACTAGCATTTTTATTTTAGCTAAGTTTATTTAATAAAAATAAAGCTAAATTCAATTAAATATTAGAAGCACATTTTATTAGTTTCATATATAATTTTAAGTGGTGATAACATGAAACAATATTTAGATTTAGTAAATGAAGTTTTAAAAACTGGTGAAAAGAGATTAGATCGAACAAATACTGGAACTATTTCAAAATTTGGAATCCAATCAAGATATGATTTGCGAGAGGGTTTTCCACTAGTTACAACTAAGAAGGTATTTTTTAAAGCAATAGTACATGAAATTCTTTGATTTATTAGTGGAGACACTAACATTAAATATTTAGTTGATAATAAAGTAAATATTTGAAATGAATGACCCTATGAAATTTATAAAAAATCTAAAGATTTTAAGAATGAAACTTTAGAAGAGTTTGTTGAAAAAATTAAGGAAAGTAAAAGATTTGCAGATAAATATGGAGAATTGGGCCCTGTTTATGGAAAACAATGAAGAGACTTTAATGGAGTAGATCAATTTAAAAATTTAATTACTGATATTAAACAAAATCCTTTTTCAAGAAGACATATAATCTCTGCTTGAAATCCAGCAGAAGTTAATCAAATGGCTTTGCCTCCATGTCACTCATTATTTCAATTCTATGTATCAAAAGATGGTTTTTTAGATTTACAACTTTATCAAAGAAGTGGTGATATATTTTTGGGAATTCCTTTTAACATTGCTAGTTATTCTTTATTATTAGAACTTGTTGCAAAAGAGTGTAATTTACAAGCTCGTTATTTTATTCACACAATTGGTGATGCACATATCTATTCTAATCATATTGAACAATTACATTTGCAATTAACAAGAGAACCAAAAAAATTGCCAGTACTAAAAGTTAACTCAAGCAATAAATCAATTTTTGATATTAAATTTGATGATATTAGTTTAGAAGATTATGAAAGTCATCCAGCAATAAAAGGAGTTGTGGCAGTTTAATGATTTCTTTAATATGAGCTCAAAGCAAAAATAAGGTTATTGGAAAAGATGATAAACTACCTTGAAATATTAAAGAAGAAATGCAACATTTTATTAATTACACAAAGGGCAAAACAATCTTAATGGGTAGAAATACTTGGGAGTCGCTTTCAAAAAAACCATTACCAAATAGAAAAAATATTTTAATTACTTCAAGAGAATTAGAAAAGGGTTATAATAATTTAGAAGTATCTAATAATTTAGAAGAAATTTTAAAAAAATATAAAACATGTGAGGAAGAACTTGTCATTATTGGAGGTTCTCAAATTTACAAAAGTGCATTAGAATACGCAGATAAATTAGTAGTTAGCATTATAAAAGAAGAGTATCAGGGCAATGTTTTTGCACCTCAATGAGATGAAAGTTTTTTTAAACTAATCGATAAGAAAGAATTTAGTGAATTTACAACTTATTATTATGAAAGGTAACATTTATGCAAGAATTAGATGAAAAAAAAGAAGTTAAATCAAAAAAAGAGGTTAAATCAAAAAAAGAAGTTGAATCAAATACTGAAATTGAATCAAAAAATGAAGTTGAACTAAATACTGACATTGAAGCAAAAAATGAAATTGCAACTCAAGAAGATAAAGATAAAAAGGAAATGGCTTATGTAAGTAAGTGGAGACTATTTACAAATGCATGAAGTATTTGAAGAGTAACAGCAAAAGCTAAAAAAATAACAAGAAAAATAAAACAAGATCCTAACTTATATTCTGAAGAGTGAAGATATAACTGAGTTAAAAAGAAAATTAGAAAAGTTTTAAAAATTGCTAATGTACAAATTGATGTAATTGGGATTGAAAACTGATTAGATCGAGGAATAGTTTTGGCTCCAAATCATCAATCAAATTTGGACTCAATTTTAATGTTAGCAATTAATAATTTTTCATTACAACAACCTGTTGCTTTTATAGCAAAACAAGAATTATGAAAAACTAAAATATTTAAGCATTTTATGAACTTAACAGATAATGTTCCTTTAGATCGCAATAACCCAAGAAGTGCATTGAGTGCTATGAAAGAGGCAAAAGAATTAATTTCTGATTATAAAAGATCAGTTGTAATTTTCCCAGAAGGGACTCGTAGTGCAAAACAAGAACTAGAAGAGTTTATGCCAGCAAGTATGAAGTTAGCGCAAATGGCATATGTACCAATTGTGCCAGTCTCAATAATTGACTCTTATAAATTATTTCAAAAAAGAAAACATGGTAGATTTGTTATTAAAGTGGTTTTTGGAAAACCAATGATGCCAGAAAAATTTATTTCACTTAAAACTGAAATGTTAACAAAAAATGTTCAAAAAGAAGTAGAAAAAAATATCAATTTATATAAAGATTGAGATCCTAAAAAATTAGGTCTTCAACCAAAAAAAATAGATAAAAAAAATAGAACTAATTTTTATTAATTTATATAAGTAGGAGAGATAAGAATGAATTTTGCAGAAATCATCAATAAAAAGAAAAATAAAATAGAATTAACTTCTCAAGAAATTTTTTGAGTGGTTAATTCTTTTGTTAATAACTCATTAAAAGATTATCAAATGGCAGCATTTAATATGGCAATTTGGTTCAATGGAATGAGCTCATCTGAAATTGCCAATTTTACACAAGCAATGATTAATTCAGGAATAACTTATAATTTAGATAATGTAGTGGGCTTAAAAGCCGATAAGCATTCAACTGGAGGAGTTGGTGATAAAACAAGTCTTATTTTTTCTCCACTAGTGGCTAAGTTTGGAGTCAAGGTTGCAAAATTATCAGGGCGAGGTTTGGGACAAACTGGAGGAACAATTGATAAACTTGAAAGCTGTCCAGGGTGAACTGGAGAAATTAGTGAAGAAAAGTTTAAAGAAATTTTAAATACAGTGGGAATGTCAATTATGAGTCAATCAAGTGATATTGTTCCAGCAGATAAGAAATTATATGCTTTAAGAGATGTTACTGGTACAGTAGATTCAATTCCTTTAATAGCTTCAAGTATTATGTCAAAAAAACTTGTAATCCCTGCTGATAGCATTATTTTGGATGTAAAAATGGGTAGTGGAGCTTTTATGAAAGATTTAGCTAGTGCTATTGCCTTATCTAAAACAATGATAACAATTGGAAAAGAACACAAGAGAAATGTTAGTGTTATGATTACAAATATGGATCAACCTTTAGGAAGAGCTATTGGTAATGCAATTGAAGTGAAAGAAGCTTGAGATACATTAAATGGCAAAGGACCTCAAGATTTAGTTGAATTATGTGTAACTGCAGCTGGTTTAACTTTAGTTCAAAATAAGGTTTTTAAAGACCTAAAAACAGCTAAAACTGAGTTAACTAAGGTTCTAAACGATAAGAGTGCTGCTTACTTGCTTAGAGACTTTATAGAGGCTCAAAATGGCGATTTTAGTGTTATATTAGACTATGAAAAAAATTTCTCAACAAAACACGTAATTGAAATTAAGGCAAAAAAAGAGGGTTATATTGCTTTTTCTTCAGCAGATGAACTTGGTTATCTTTCAATGCATTTAGGAGCAGGTAGAGCTACTAAAGAAGAAGATATTGATTTTGCTGCAGGAATTTATTTAAATAAAACTACAAATGAGGTTGTTAAATCGGGAGAAGTTGTAATGACACTTTATACAAATAGAGATGATATAAAAGCTTTTAAACAAAAAGCAGAAGATTTAATTTTAATAAAAGATAAGGCTCAAAATGAAAAGTTGATTTTAAAATTATTAACTAACGAAAATATCTAATATTTTAAAATTTCCATTTAATAACCATTGAAATTTAGGAAAATTTAAAATATAATAAATAAGTCTGGAATAGTTTTAAAAATCACTAGCCCATAATGTTTATTTAGCCCTATCAAATGAACATAATTATTTAGATTTATAATATTAGCTATTCTAGAAGTTTTAAATAAGTGCTCCGCCCAGAGTGCTTTTTTTTTATTTCTTTTTAAAAAAATATTGACTTTATATTCTATTTTTTTGTATAATTGAAAAGGTTCTTACTTTTACAAAAAAGAATAATTGCTGACTTAGCTCAGTTGGTAGAGCAATTGACTAGTAATCAATAGGTCGAAGGTTCAACTCCTTTAGTCAGCACCACAATTTTATATTTTATATCTATGGGGAGTTAGCGAAGTGGCTAAACGCGGGTGGCTGTAAACCATCTCCTTACGGTTCGGCGGTTCGAATCCGTCACTCCCCACCAGTAATTGGGCTATAGCCAAGCGGTAAGGCAAGGGACTTTGACTCCCTCATGCGCCGGTTCGAATCCTGCTAGCCCAGCCATTTATTTTTATTATTAACGTCTCGTTAGCTCAGTCGGTAGAGCAACTGGCTTTTAACCAGTGGGTCATAAGTTCAAGTCTTATACGGGACACCATTTATTTTTATTATTAATCCCCGGGTGGCGGAATTGGTAGACGCACTGGACTTAAAATCCAGCGACTTTAAGCGGTCGTGCCGGTTCAAGTCCGGCCCCGGGGACCATTATTACGGACTTGATTAAAAAAGCACTTTATAAGTGCTTTTTTTATTTCTTTAATTTAACTTTAATTTAAACCTTTATAATATAAATATATAAAAACAAAAGGGAACAAAGTAATGAAAAAATTTTTAGGTTTATTTGCAATTACAGGTCTAATTGCTTCTACAAGTACTATGGCAATATCATGTGAAGAAAAAAATCCAAACATAGTAAAAATATATGATTACAATGGAAAACTTGTTGATAAAGTCGATAAGACTACTATTAAGTGATGATATATTTTTGGAATACAATCTAGCAATTCAAGTTATCTTGTAATACGTTTTAAAAACGCAGAAGAGGATTCTTTTAAGGAATATGGAGAATTAGCTGGACAAGTGGACTGATGAAATACATATTTATTTAAATTAATTTGAGATATAGATATAGAGCTTTAAAATTAATAATAAATTTTGCCATAATAAAAATCTTCTTAATTAAGAAGATTTTTATTTATTTTTTAAACTATTAACTGAATAACTATTTATTAAATCATCTTGTTCAAATAAGTAGTTAAATTTATATGTATTTGCTACTTCTTCTCCTGGATTTGTTGGGTCAGTTCCTGGATCAGTTGGACCTGGTCCTTCTGGATCAGGTGTTTCTCCTCCACCAGTTGATTGTCCTTTATCAACTTTATCAATAAATACTGTTTCTTGATCGCTGTTATTCATTGCAGTAATTAATGGTTCAAATAATTCATCAATTATTTTTTCTGTTCATCCTTGCTCTGATGAACCAAAACCAACTTCTCAAGAAACTAATTTACCATTTCTAATAATAATAAACATTGGTACACCGTTATTATTATTAAAATAAGTTTTTACTTTCTTTTTAGATTCATTGTATGCAATTTTATCGTTTATTCCAGTATTTCCAAAAACCTTAGTTTTATAAATTTCAGTTACTTCTTCAATCATTCAATCTAAGATATTTTTACTTCATTTTTCATTGAATTTATTTTGAACTTCTTCTGTTTTAAATTCTCTGAAATCAACTTTATTATTTAATTTTTCACCATAAGCTGTCATTGAATCTGGATAATTTGCTCCTTGATTAACAACTTTTTGTTCATAACTTGTATTTA